>CBDCJA010000001.1:0-517500 GCA_965217705.1 Dehalococcoidia bacterium
GTGCTGCGAGAGTTACCCAGGAGAACAGTCCCAACAGCACAGGAGTGGTCCGAGATATGGCGCGATCCGACCACTGGCGTTGAGTCTCTACTCCCAGATGGGCGCGTGTCTCCTGAAACGTCACCTCGATCTGCCAGCGCAACACGAACCACTCGATGATCTGAGCCGGACTGATCGCAGGATCGGTACACAGCAGCGCCTGGGAGTCGAACCGGTGTAGGGGGTCTCGAATGAGGACCCAGCGAATGGGCACGGGTGGCTTGCCCGTGTGATACCAGACCGCTGTTCGAGAGACGGTCTCCACCGTGCAAATGGCGCTGTCGTACCAGGCCACAGATATCGTGGCCCAGCCTACATCGGGGCACTGGAGGAGTTCCCTCAATGTGGGCAATCGTTCTCCTTTGAGGCGTGGACGCCCCATCTGTCCGGGCAGTCGAGGTGGGGCGGGTTCGTAGAGTGCAGCGTCCAGACGCAATCGGGTAATGAGGGTGACCGGACGAGTCATGGACTGACAGAAGTGGAGCAGATGGAGGGCAGCGTAGCTGCTGTCGGCCACCAGTACCAGAGGACGGTTGGGCAGCCAGCGCCGGAGCTGGAGGATCATCTGACGCGCCCAGTCGGTGAGCCTTTTGTGCGTCCGACCCAGCTTCTGACAGTAGCGCTCAGAGGGAGCCAGGGCGGTCAGTACAGGTAATGCCCATGTCCGATGTGCCCAGGGTGGTGAGCCTTTTGTGCGTCCGACCCAGCTTCTGACAGTAGCGCTCAGAGGGAGCCAGGGCGGTCAGTACAGGTAATGCCCATGTCCGATGTGCCCAGGGTATGGTGGTCAACAACATCAGGCTTATCCAACGCAGGCCGGAGGCCTTGACGAAATGACTCCCGCTGGAGCGCACTGCGTCACGATATATCCCCTTGGCTTTGATCTGCTTGCCACGCCGCCGCTCCAAGGTCTCGTCGATCCCAAACACCAGTGGACTATCACCCTGATCGAGGTGCTGTACCAGGAGCAACAGCAGTACACGGCTCAGCTGGAGCGGTGACCACACAGCGCGGTTGAGAACGTGGTGATACCGAGCAAAGCCGGTGTCGTCGCTGAGTCCCATGGCGCGCAGCGCGGAAGTGACGGTCCTCTTGTGCGTGGCCAGGACTGCACCGACCAGCAGCACCTGCACTTTCGCCCATGTCCTGGCCTGAAACATCGGCGCGAACGGACTGAGAAGGGATACGATGGCATCGGGCAGAGCCTGCCCCGTACCTGATACGGGGGTGAGCATGACTTGACCTTTCGTGATGGTTCGGTCTCGTCAGCTTACCCTGTTTCCTCTGTCTAAGTTTTGTACAAAGTCTAGCTAAGAGGGTGTGTGAGAAGTTCAAATTAGGTTGGTGCTAAGCGTCGGAGCATTAGATGAATCATAGCTATGTGGATCCAGGCCTCCGTTGTCTCGGACAGAGCTTCGTAGTCCCCGTATCGAGTACGGGGCAGGCTCTTGCTCAGCCGACGGCACCTGCTGAGCCACGCGAATGTCCGTTCAACCACCCATCTTCGCGGCAGCACCTGAAAGTGGTGGCTGTCCCTGGGGCGCTTGACAATCTCGAGCGCCCAGCCTGTCAGGGCCCAGACCCACTCGATCAGCTTTCCAGCATAGCCAGCATCGGCCCAGACCAACCTCATGCGGGGAAACCGCCCTGTCAATTTATCGATGACCAGCTTCGCTCCATCTCTATCCTGGATATTGGCAGGATGCACCACCACCGCCAGCAGCAACCCCATGGTATCTACAATGATGTGTCGCTTTCGACCGTTGACCTTCTTGCCAGCATCATAGCCACGAGGCCCCCTTTTTCCGTCGTCTTAACAGACTGGCTGTCTATGATGGCCGCGCTAGGTGTCGGGTTGCTGCCTTCGGCCATCCGAACTTTGGGCCGCAGGGCCTCATGGACTCGTTCCCATGTACCATCCTGTCTCCATTCCCGAAAATACCACCACACGGTGCCCCAAGGTGGGAGGTCATGCGGCATGGCTCGCCACGTGCAGCCGTTGCGCAGAACGTACACAATGCCGTTGACGACCTCCCGTAGGTCTACAGTACGTGGCCTTCCCCCGGTCTTGGCTGATGGGAGTAGGGAAGCCAGAACATCCCACTGTTCGTCGGTCAGGTCGCTGGGGTATGGTTTGCGTTTCATGCCTCCATTCTAATATATATACAAGACTTCTCACACACCCTCTTAGCTAGACTTTGTACAAAACTTAGACAGAGGAAACAGGGTAAGCTGACGAGACCGAACCATCACGAAAGGTCAAGTCATGCTCACCCCCGTATCAGGTACGGGGCAGGCTCTGCCCGATGCCATTGTATCCCTTCTCAGTCCGTTCGCGCCGATGTTTCAGGCCAGGACATGGGCGAAAGTGCAGGTGCTGCTGGTCGGTGCAGTCCTGGCCACGCACAAGAGGACCGTCACTTCCGCGCTGCGCGCCATGGGACTCAGCGACGACACCGGCTTTGCTCGGTATCACCACGTTCTCAACCGCGCTGTGTGGTCACCGCTCCAGCTGAGCCGTGTACTGCTGTTGCTCCTGGTACAGCACCTCGATCAGGGTGATAGTCCACTGGTGTTCGGGATCGACGAGACCTTGGAGCGGCGGCGTGGCAAGCAGATCAAAGCCAAGGGGATATATCGTGACGCAGTGCGCTCCAGCGGGAGTCATTTCGTCAAGGCCTCCGGCCTGCGTTGGATAAGCCTGATGTTGTTGACCACCATACCCTGGGCACATCGGACATGGGCATTACCTGTACTGACCGCCCTGGCTCCCTCTGAGCGCTACTGTCAGAAGCTGGGTCGGACGCACAAAAGGCTCACCGACTGGGCGCGTCAGATGATCCTCCAGCTCCGGCGCTGGCTGCCCAACCGTCCTCTGGTACTGGTGGCCGACAGCAGCTACGCTGCCCTCCATCTGCTCCACTTCTGTCAGTCCATGACTCGTCCGGTCACCCTCATTACCCGATTGCGTCTGGACGCTGCACTCTACGAACCCGCCCCACCTCGACTGCCCGGACAGATGGGGCGTCCACGCCTCAAAGGAGAACGATTGCCCACATTGAGGGAACTCCTCCAGTGCCCCGATGTAGGCTGGGCCACGATATCTGTGGCCTGGTACGACAGCGCCATTTGCACGGTGGAGACCGTCTCTCGAACAGCGGTCTGGTATCACACGGGCAAGCCACCCGTGCCCATTCGCTGGGTCCTCATTCGAGACCCCCTACACCGGTTCGACTCCCAGGCGCTGCTGTGTACCGATCCTGCGATCAGTCCGGCTCAGATCATCGAGTGGTTCGTGTTGCGCTGGCAGATCGAGGTGACGTTTCAGGAGACACGCGCCCATCTGGGAGTAGAGACTCAACGCCAGTGGTCGGATCGCGCCATATCTCGGACCACTCCTGTGCTGTTGGGACTGTTCTCCTGGGTAACTCTCGCAGCACACTTGTTGGGAGGTCGCCGGCTAGCGACTCCACGATCGGCGGCTTGGTATGTCAAGTCGGCGCCCACTTTCATCGACGCGATCGCTTTGGTGCGCCGTCATCTCTGGCTTGCCTCCGGGACTTTCCGCATGTCGTCGCAGAAACCAGATATGCGAGAAATCCCGACTCCCATGCTCAACAGATTCATGGAGTTGCTAACCTATGCCGCGTGAATGTACAAAGTCTAGCTTAGGGCCCGGCGCTGCGTTGTTTGAGCGAGCCGTTCATGTTGTTCCCTCATGTAGGGATCGACAATCTCCAGGGTGTGGGGGATACTGGTTCCCCTGAAGAACAGCTTCAAGTGCTCCCAAGATATCTTCAATCGCGCACCGTTGACTTGGTGAGAGATTTCGGCCTTCGTCCTGGTTACAGAGCCGATTTATAATCTCCATACTGATGATCTCGCCTTGAAGCTCCAGCGCCACCTGACCTTTCTTGAGCGCTAGTACACGAGCATGCAACATCTCATCATCGGTAGTCTTTGCCATGCTTTTTCTCCAAGAGTTAAGCCTTTGCCATCCAGCCGTTCTTCTGGTTGAGGCGACACAGCCCCCGACAGTGTGAGGGTGTTGGACTTGGCGCGGTCATGGGGTCAGGTCCAAGACTGCTGCCTCATGTAAATGCCACCCTGCTCGTCAACCCGCACGACGTCGCGCTTCTCGCCGCCGAACAGGCCGAGAGCAAGCCAGACGATTATCCACAAGCCGCAGGTGAATATCGAAAGAAGCAGATGGAGAATGTGGTTGACGCGCCTGCCCCTGACGAGCACCGCCTGAAAGTCGGTCTGGGACTCGACCCTGTAGCCCTGAAGGACACGCGATTCGACCGCCACCATCAGCCGGTCTCTGCGCTCCGCGTCTGTGATTCTGCCTGCCATGCTCCGTCTCCGCCGTCTCCATCATCCCCGTCGTGGCCCTCTACTGGTCAACTCCTGCTCCGCTACCCATTCATTAAATGGTAGCACTAACACCCACCGACATAATCCACCCAAGAGAGGAGATCAATCCACCTCAACCGCGGAAAAGGAGTCTGCCGGTCCCAGCAGCTGCCCTACCCTGTCCAGCAGCCGGCAGCTCACGTCGTACTTGGCCATCAGCGGCAGCCCATTCGCGCTCCCCTCGCGGTCCAGAAGCACCACCTTGTTGGTGTCCACCGCGAACGCCCTGTCCGGCGACTCGATGTCGTTCACGGGCATGAGATTGAGAACCTCTGCTACGGCTCAATGAACTCGCCGCCGTGCCACTGCCTGTACGCGTCATTGAACTCATCCACCCTGCCGCGCGGAACGTTCTCTCTGAACGTCTGGTATATTTCCTCTTCGGTGAGCTGTTTACCCGTGGACTCGTGCAGCAGCAACAGGTCCCTTAGGGCCGCTGACATCGCGTCCTCACCCATCAGGTCGAACAGATTGTGCAGAAAGTATGCTCCCAGGCTGTAGTTACACACGAAGAGCGAATCAGGTCGCTCCTCAAGTCTTTCGATCAACTTGCTTATCTTGCTTACACCCTGGTTGTGGCAGTTGGCTCTAAGGAGGGTCCGTGCCGTTTGGGTGCGGACTTCCAGACTTTCCTGCCCGATCTGGTCCCTGACGTACGCTACCGCGAATTCTGCTCCGCCCTCCACGAGCCACGTGGGGCCGATTCCTCCTCCAAGGTAGTAGTGCGCTACCTCATGGTATATCACTCCCCTGTTTACCTCGCTGAAGTCGTACATTACCACCCTGATGTGGTCTCCCCGAAACTGCCCGCCGTAGTTTCTTGTGGCACCTCCTACGGGCTGAAGCACCAGGACTACGTCCTTCATGGGGAACGCCGTCCCGAACAGATTCTCGCCCGCGCGCACCGCCTCCTCCATCATTCCCACCACGTCTTTGTTTCGCGGAAATGGAATCGCCTGGAAGGCCCAGAAGTTGACTTTACCTGACAGGGGAAGAGTAACGCTCTTGGACTGTGTGTGGTGCTTGGTAGCCAGGCTCACAAACAGGTTTCTGGCATCCTTTGCCGCATCCTCCATCGCAATCAGCAGCGCGGCCTCCTCGCCGTCGATGCCGTCGGTGAACCACGGCTGAGCAGTCAGTTGAGCAAAGCTGTCGTCCCCTAGCTCCGCAATCCGGGCCAGCGTGAGCAGGAGATAAGCGTCGTCTCTCGAGCGCGAGAAGTCCGTTAGGGCTCTCGCAAGCTCGATGTCCTCGGCCGCGATCCGATGCAGATGGGAAAGGATCCACCACTCTTCTACGGCCACCCCATCGGCGAACCAGGGCAACCCAGCGAGCGTTCTCGCCAGCTCTAGGTCGCTTGATGCTAGTTCCTTCAGGGTGTGGACGACTCCCCACTCGTTGTAAAGCACCTCGTCAGCAAGCCAATTGTAGCTCGCCAACAATCTCGCCAGGTCGGCGTCCCTGGATGCGATCAGAATAAGTGTGTGGAACAGTCCACCTTCCTCCTGGGACGTCAAGCCGTCCGTGTACCAAGGCAGCGCTGCGTATACCCCCACCATTTCAAGCGTATTGCTATTGAGAGGGTCGATCTCACCCAGCAATCGCCGCTCGCTGTCAGTGAGCTCGTCGGTAAACCAGGGGAGGTCCGCCAGATGCCGCCCTAACTCGGGCTCTCTGGAAGCGACCTTTGCCAAGGCCCTCAGGGAGGCCAGCTCGTCTCCGATCACGTCATCAGCAAGCCACGGATAGCCAATCACCTGGTGGCTCAGTTCGAGGTCAGTGTCGGCAATGCCACTCAGCCAACTGAGAAACCGCACCTCCGTCGCGCCGACCATGCTCGCGACCCAGTCCAGCCCCACGACCGCTTTTGCCAGTTCAACGTCAACAAGCCAGATGGATTCGAACTGCTCGGCGGCAGCCGAATAGTTGTCGTCCGGCGGGTCGTCGAACCAGGGGAGCAACTCCGAGAGCTGACCGGCGGCGATGTCTCGCGCGGTCGGCGTGGGCGTGGCGGTGGGCACGGGTGTTGGAGTTTCCGTTGGCACCGGAGTGGGCGTAACAGTGGGCACGGGCGTAGGTGTTTCCGTGGGCACAAGCGTAGCGGACGGCGCCGGCGTCGCGGTCGTGGGTGTCTCCGTGGGCACGGGCGTAGGAGTTTCCGTGGGCGTCTCCGTGGGCACGGGCGTAGCGGACGGCACCGGCGTCGCGGTCGAGGTGGGGGAAGGCTCAGCGGTTGGGACCGGTACGACGGTTGGCCTCGAGTCGCTCGTCACGACCACCACTGACGACGGATCGTCCGGCGCAACTGTGGGCGATGGAGTGGCGCTCTGCCCACCGCACGAGACCAAAAGTACGGCGCACACGACCGCGAGACCCCACCTCCACAATGCGGGACCGGTGGGCAGTCCACGATCCATGTAGTACCTTCTCTCTCTCCTCAATCGTCCTCCACCGTGGAAGAGGAGTCCGCCGGTCCCAGCAGCCGCTCCACACGGTCCAGCAGCCGGCAGCCCACGTCGTACTTGCTCATCAGGGGGAGCTCCTCGACTCCGCCCTCGCGGTCCAGCAGCACCACCTTGTTCGTGTCGACGCCGAATCCGCTGCCGGGCGACGTGATGTCGTTCGCGGCAATAAGGTGCAGCCCCTTGCCGATGAGCTTTGCCTGGGCGTTCTCCAGCAGGTCTTCGCTCTCCGCGGCGAAGCCGACCTTGACAAGGTTCTCGCCCCGCGCCCCCGCGAGAATGTCGGGGTTCTTGGTAAGCTCGATCGTCCAGGTGTCCGACTCGCCCTTCTTCACCTTCTGGACGGCGGCGGCGGCCGGGCGCCAGTCGGCCACGGCGGCGGCCATTATCAGCGCGTCGGCGTCGCGGCACTCCGCGAACACCGCGTCTCGCATCTGGAGCGCCGTGCCCACCTTGACGACCCGCACGCCGACAGGATCCGCCAGCGCCGTCGGGGCCGACACGATAACCGCTTTCGCACCGCGGTCGCGGGCCGCCTCGGCGATGGCGAATCCCATCTTTCCGGAGGACCGGTTGGCGATCACCCGAACGGGGTCGATCGGTTCCTCGGTGCCGCCCGCGCTCACCACGATCTTGCGGTTGGCGAGGCTTCCGTTCCTGGCGAGGGCGATCTTGGTGAGCTCTATGATCTCCGCGGGCTCGACCATACGCCCTCTTCCCACCAGCCCGGACGCCATCCGGCCCCGTCCCGGTCCGGCGATCACGACGCCCCTAGCGCGCAGCTTCTCCACGTTCTCCCGCGTGGCGGCGTGCTCGTACATGTTGGCGTCCATCGCGGGCGCCACGATAACCGGCGCCCGCGACGCCAGAACCGTGGTCGTCAGCGCGTCGTCGGCGAAGCCCCACGCCAGCTTGGCGATGGTGTTGGCGGCGGCGGGCGCGATGACGATCACGTCCGCCCGCTCCGCCATCGCGATGTGGTCCATGCTCAGCTCGGACTGCGGGTCGTAGACGTCCGTCACAACCGGTCCGTGAGTAATGCTGCCGAACGTCAGCGGCGTGAGGAAGTTGGTCGCGCCCCTGGTCAGCACGACGTCCACCGCCGCACCGGCTTGCGTCAGCTTGCTCGCCAGGTCGACGGCCTTGAAGCAGGCGATGCTGCCCGTCACGCCAAGAACTATGCGCCGGCCGACGAGCGGACTAGGCATCGCCGCCCGTTCCCAGGCTGGCGGCGGACACGGCGTTCATCTCGTAGATGATTCGCAGCCCGACGAGAGTAAGGTCTGGATTGACCGCATCGAACAGCCCGACCTCCTTCTCGACCACACCCGTTAGCCCTCCGGTCGCTATCACCTTCGAGCCGCCGCCTAGTTCGGCGTCGAACCTCCGGACCATGCCCTTGATCAGCTCCGCGTAGCCAAACAGCAGGCCCGACTGGATGGCGTGTATGGTGTTGCCGCCTATGGCGGCCGGCGGCGCGGTCAGCTCGACGCGGCGCAGCATGGAAGTTCGCCTGAAGAGAGTGTCCGCCGCAAGTGAGATGCCGGGGGCGATAGCCCCGCCCAGGTAATCGCCATCCGCGGTAACGGCGTCCAGCACGGTCGCCGTGCCCACGTCGACAACGATGGCCGGTCCGCCGTAGATATGCAGCGCGGCGGCGGCGTCCACGACGCGGTCCGCGCCAACGTCGCGTGGGCTGTCGTACAAGATGCGTATCCCCGTGGTGGTGTCGGCGCCGACTACGAGGGGCTCCACGCCGAAGAAGTCCTCGCACACGTCCACCAGCGAAGCGGTGAGCGGCGGCACCACGCTGCACATTGACACGGAATCGACCTCGGTCGGGTCGACGCCGCGGATGGGAAGCAGTTGCCGGATGAGCAGGCCATACTCGTCGGACATGCGCTCGACGTCGGTCGCGAGGCGTCCCCTGGCTCTCAGTGTGTCGCCATCGAACACGCCGAGCGTGATGTTGGTGTTGCCCACGTCGATAGCGAGAAGCATTCTTGGTTCACCATGTCTGGCAGAAAGGCGCCCGGAAGCCGGCCTGTGCCGGCATCGCGGCTACTTCCTGTAGATGGCGTTGCCCTCTCTGCGCCAGCGCACGCTCAGGTAGTCGCTGGCGGCAAGCAGACTGGCCAGCGAGGGGTACTCGGACGCGCTGAGCTTGGACGCCCCGAGCACCTTCGCCGCATCCGACGCCGCGGCCTGCCCCGAGATGCGATCGCGCTCCCGGTTGGTCCACGCCTCGTCGATGTTGATGTCCCACTTGGGGTCGCTCTGTCGCGGCGTCTCGCCGTCGTCCTCGGTCTGCGGCCGCTGCGACTTGTCGTCGTTCTCGGACTTTGCCCGGATCTCCAAGACGATTTCCTTAGCCTGCGGCCTCTGCGACTTGTCGCCGTCCTCGGCCTGCGCGCGCGGCTTGCCGCCGCCCCCCGTGCTCCGCGGCCGCTGTGCCCTGTCGCCACCCGCCGCCTGGGCGCGGGCAGCGCCGCCGCCGTCAGACGCCTGGGCGCGGGCAGCGCCGCCGCCATCAGAAACCTGGGGCCTTTGGGGCCTGCCACCGTTCACGCCCTGCGAACGCGCGTTGCTGAAACTGACTATGGTGTCGCCACCATCGGCCGGTCTCTCTACGATGACGGTTTTGCAAGACTCGAGGAAGCGGGTGAAGGTACTGTGACCAAGCTCCTTGTAGTTGAAGCTGGGGTCAATACGCTGCATCGTCTGGTAGAGCTTCGAGCCGCCAACCTGGCCTTCCGAGTCCATGGATGCGTCTATCGCGCGGCGCAACAGCCCCTCGGCCTGCGGCTCGCTCGACCTGCGCCGGCGTCGCTGGGCCTGCGCGGCGGGTTTGGGCTCGTCCAGGTATATGTAGCGGTCGCAAGACTTTACGAGCGTGGGCGAGGAGCCTCCCCGACGCCCGGCGCCTATGGCCGACTTGCCCGCCGAGCGCAGCTTGTTCACAAGCGGCACGAAGTCGCTGTCGGAAGACACTATGACGAACACGTCCACCGGCGCGCTGTAGAGCAGGTCTATCGCGTCGATGGTGAGCGAAATGTCGCTGGAGTTCTTGCTCTGCTTCGTCGAGCGGAAGTGATGTGCCGCCTCGATGCCGTACTCCAGAAGCTGGTCGCGCTTGTTGCGGTGTACGGACCAATCGGCGTATGCGCGCTTGATTATGACCCGCCCCACGTCGGACAACTGGTCCAGTAGGGACTCCATAGATTCCAGCCCTACGTTCTCATAGTCCACCAGGACGGCTACGTTTTCTTCGGCCAAAGCTTCCCATCCTCTTTCCGCTGCGATGCCACGCCCAAGGTTGCCGCCGACATTGTACCACTTACCGCAAGCGGCGTACTCCAGCTACTCGGACGGCTTGCCGAACAGCACCACCAGGCGCAGCGGCCCGCTGCCGGTGTTGCGGAAACCGTGGTCGACGCCGGGCGGCACCAGCACCGCGTCTCCCGCGGCGACAGGCACGTCTTCGCCCTCGATCCACATCACGCCCTCGCCCTCCAGGAAGTAGTAGGTCTCCTCCAGGCTGCGTTCGCCCGCGTGAACGTGGTTGCCCTCGCTCACGCCGGGGTCCAGCTCCCACACGTCGAACGTGACGCCGACCTTGCTAACGTCCTTGAAGAACCGCCTCATTCGGATCGTTCCGTCGCCGCCGTGCATGGCCTCGTAAGGGTACACGCCCTCGGCGTCGCTCTCCTTCCAGTAGGTCCTTGCCATTGCGTCGCTCCTAGAAGTAGGCATCGGGGTTGCGGGGGTCGCGGGCGTTGCGCTCGTCCTTGCGCGAGCCGCCGTCGACGGCCCTATCGTACAGCACGCGCCCTCCGATGATCGTCGCATCGACCTCGATGTCGTCGATCCTGCGCGCGCCGACCGCCAGCGGGTCATCCGACAGCACCACCACGTCACCCAGCTTGCCCGGCTCGATTGTTCCCTTGTCGTTTTCCTCGAACGCCAGGTATGCGGCGTCGATGGTCATGGAGCGCAGCGACTGCTCCGGCGTCAGGCAGAACTCCGGCCCGAGCTCTTTCCCGTTGCGCGTCAGGCGGTTGGCCGCCGTGTGGACGTTCAGCATCGGGTCTACGGGCGTCACGAACCAGTCGGAGTGGCCCCCGAACTTGATGCCCCGGTCCAGCGCGCTCTTGAGCGGGCTGATGCGCGGCCCGCGCTCCGGCCCAAGGAACAGATCGCGGTGCCGGTCTCCCCAGTGGTACACGTGAAGGTTGAAGAAAGACGCCAGCACACCCATCTCCGCCATGCGGTCGAGCTGGTCCTCGCGTACCGCCTGGCAGTGCTCTATGCGGAACCGGTGGTCGCGCTTGGGATAGCGGTCCAACGTGTACTCGAACGCGTCCAGGATGGCGTCGATGGCGGCGTCGCCGTTGCCGTGTATGCCCACCTGGAAGTCGGCTCGGTTGCCCTGGTCCACCAGCACGTTCAACTGCTCCTGCGGCATGATGAGTATCCCGCTCTCATCCGGCCGGTCGTAGTAGGGGCTGGTCAGCGCGCCGGAGTGGCCCTGAATGGACCCGTCGGCGCCGATCTTCAGAATTCCCACCTTGATGTCGTCGCCTCCGAAGCCGCTCCTTAGCTCCGCCTCCGCGTACTTGGGCACCACGTCCAGCGGTGACTCGCGCTCCAGCATCGACATGAAGCTGCGCGCCACGTAGGCGCGAATGGGAAACTTGCCCTGCCTCGCCGCGATCTGGTAGGCGCTGAAGCCGCCAATTGGGTTGCCCGTGTCATGCAGCGAAGTCACGCCCGTCTTCAGCATCTGCTTTGCAGCCCACTCCAGGCCGTCCACCATCTGCGAGACCTCCGGCTGCGGCACGAGGTGCCGCACCAGGTTCCCGGCCCGCTCGTACAACAGGCCGGTGGCGTTGCCGCTGGCGTCCCGGTCGATGCGCCCTCCCACCGGGTCCGGCGTGGACCTGGTGACGCCGGCCAGCTCCAGCGCGCGGCTGTTGGCGTAGCTCAGATGGCCCGCGACGTATGAAATGTATACGGGGTTGTTGGGCACGGCCGCGTCGATGTCCTGTCGGGTAATGTGTCGCATGTCCTCGACTAGCGAGTCGTCGAAGCCGCGCCCCGAAATCCACTCGCCTCTGCCCGCCTGCTTGGCAGCCTCGCCAAGCTTCTCCACGATGTCCGCGATCGTGCGGTTGGGCGGTGTGCCGCAGTTCACCATCTCCAGGTTGTAGTGCGCCGCCATCACGGGGTGGACGTGGGACTCCACGAAGCCCGGCACGACCGTCTTGCCCTGCAGGTCCAGGACCGTCACGGGGTCCACGGCCATGCTCATAGCCTCTTCGTTGGTGCCGACGCGGACGATTCGCCCGCCCAGTATCGCCACGGCCTCGGCCCGCGAGCTCTGCTCATCGAGCGTTATCACGTTGGCGTTTGTGATTATCAGGTTCATCCACTATCCTCCCAGTGAGCGGAAGTATTCGACAACGCGGCGACGTTCGCTGTCCGGTGCGTCAGTCTGCCACACGATGGAATGCCGCCCGCAGCCGCGGTCCCACCTCGGCCAACTGCTCGGGCTGAGCCGCGCTGAACGCCATCCTCACGTGGTTGTCGCCGGAGTTCTCCCGGTCGCTGAAGAAGTTCGAGCCCAGCGGGAACACCAGCCCCTCTTCCGACGCGGCCTGAGCCAATTCAAGCGCCGACGCTCCCACGCACTCGACCCACAGGAAGAAGCCGCCATCGGGCCTGCGGAACCTGACGTAGGGCTCGCAATAGGCGAGCAGCGACTCGGCGAGTATCTCGCACTTTTCGGCATAGATCGACCTCATCTGTCGCACGTGCTCATCCAGGTCGCCCGAGGTCAAGTAGTCTGTCAGCGCCCACTGAATGAGCGGCGAGCCTCCCATGTCGAACCGCACCCGCGCCATGGCGTCAATGAAGTCCGGCCGCGCCTGCACCCAGCCCACGCGCAGCCCTGTAGCGATGGTCTTGCTGAGGCTGCCCAGCCGCAGCACGCCCTCACCCTGGGCCAG
The DNA here is from genome assembly GCA_965217705.1 of Dehalococcoidia bacterium. Lineage (GTDB taxonomy): Bacteria > Chloroflexota > Dehalococcoidia > Lucifugimonadales > CATOSD01 > CATOSD01. Next base: position 12,926 of record CBDCJA010000001.1, read on the forward strand.
GCTGTACAGCGAGGCAGGCGGCACGTCGTCGAAGCCCAGCTCGGTGTACGCCGCGTCCTCGAGCACCAGCACGCCGTGCCGCGCGCAAACCTCCAGCAGCTCCTCGCGCTTCCGCTTGGACAGGGTCACGCCCGTGGGGTTGTGGTAGTCGGCGACCGTGTAGAACAGCTTGGGCCGCTTGCCGGCGGCCTTCACGCGCTCGATGGTCTCTGCCAGAGCTTCGACGGACACTCCCTCGTCTTCCATGGGGACTTCCGTAATCTCTGTCATGTACCCGCGCATCGATCTCACGCTGCCCGAAAAGCTCGGAGCCTCCGCGATCACGACGTCGCCCGGCTGGAGAAAAGTCTTGGAAACGTTGTCAATGGCGCCCGAGCTGCCGTTGTGGACGATGATGTTGTCCTGGCCGATGGCGGCCCTCTCGATACGGCTCTGCCGCTCGGCGATCGCCTCGCGCAGGCCCTCGTAGCCGTACCATCCGCCGTAGGTGAGCGTGGCAGACGGGTTGGCGTCGAGCGCGCTGCTCAGCGCCTCCCTGATGTACTCAACCGGCAGCGTAGGAGGGTCGGGGATGCCGGCGGCCAGGATGATCGGATCGGGATGTTCGGTAGGCAGCCGCCACATCCGGCCTGAGTCCGACGAGCTGCCGGCGCCTATCGTCTTCGCGGACAGCGAAAGAAGGCCGTCTAGTTGGAAAGAGTCCCCGCTCCCGCCAGGAGCCGCAGTGTCTCGCTCAGCCTCTGCCATACTCGTCGACCTCCGTGTATCTTGCGCGATAGCTCAACCTCGCGCGGCGCGCTCTATCCAATTGTAACACGCGACCGCGAGCGCACAGGGCGGGCCGGCCGGCTAGCCGGAAAGAGCCGCGAGCTGGCGCAGCAGCTCCTCTATCGGCGTCCTGTGGGTGGTACTGCCCACGAACTTGTAGCGGATCACGCCAGAGGCGTCGACTATGAAGGTGGACGGTGTGGCGAGCCCATCGCCCGTCAAGTTGAACACGCCGTAAGCCTGCACGACGTCCTTGTCCGGATTGTACAGTATCGGAAAGTCCACGCCGGAGTTGCTGGCCATCGCCTGCGCGCCGGAAAGGTCGTCGATGCTGATCGCCACCACCTCGGCGTTCTGGCCCATTATCGCGCTGTAGTTCTTTGTCAACTCAACGAGTTGAGCGCGGCAGAACGTTCACCAGTATGCGCGGTAGAAGACGATCACCAGGTTGCCCTGCCCCAGACGCTCCTCTGTCGAGAAAGTCCCGCCGTCGAATCTCGGCAGCGTAAAGGAGGGCGCTAGCTGCCCGACCTCGGTGCCCGTCTCCGGCTGAGGAGCGGCAGTCGGCGGCACCGCAGTGGCCGTTGGCGGAACTGCCGTGGCGGTCGGCTGCACCGTGGCGGTAGCCGTTGGCGGAACTGCCGTGGCGGTAGGCGGCACCGCTGTTGCGGTTGGCTGCACCGCGGCGACGGCCGTTGGCGGTGGGACGGTCGGCTGCGGGACGGACGTCGGTGGCGGCACGGTAGCCGCGGTCGGCGCTGCCGTGGCGGTCGGCTGTGCGGCCGCCGTGGCCGTCGGCTGCGGCGTCGTGGTCGGCGGCGTGGTCGGCGCTGCCGTGGCGGTCGGCTGTGCGGCCGCCGTGGCCGTCGGAGGCGGCGTCGCGGTCGGCTCCGCGGTGGCCGTGGACGTTGGCTGTGGGGCCACTGTCGGTCGAGGCGTTTCCGGGGCCTCCGGCCCTGCCGAGCCGGAGGCTGGCGTCGTCCCCGGCTCGCTTACAGCGGAAGAGTCTTCACATCCGGTCAGGGCCAATACCGCCAAAGAAAAGGCCGCGATCACCAGCGTCGAAGTAAGCTTTCGCAGTCGCAAACTGCCCATCTCCTGACCCACCGCGCTCGAAACCCGCGAGCGGAATAGCATATGAGGCGCGCTAAAGCGCTTGACCCGCGCGGCCTCGTATACTTAAACTGAAATCATTCGCTTCACAGGACGTGATTACGCCATGCAGCGAGCCAATCCCTCGCCGTCGCTGTTCGCCGACCTGTACCAGCTCACCATGGCGCAGGCCCTTTGGCAAAGCGGAACGACGGCTGAAGCTACATTTATCCTATATTTCCGCGAACATTTGCCCGGAAGGGCCTTCTACGTCTTCGCCGGCCTCCACCAGTCCCTGGAGCACCTCCAGCGGCTTTCATTCGAAATTCGCGATATTGCGTACTTGCGTTCTACCGGCCTGTTTGACGAAGACTTCCTGAACTATCTCGGCAATCTCAGATTCGCCGGAAGAGTCAGGGCCATGCCCGAGGGCGCGATCGCGTTCGCAGGGGAGCCGGTGATCGAGGTCTCTGCGCCCATCATAGAGGCGCAGATTCCCGAGACTTTCCTCGTCAACAGCATAAACGCCAACACCCTGTTCGCCTCCAAGGCCGCCCGGATTTTCCACGCCGCCCGCGGACGGAACGTGTATGACTTTGCGGCACGCCGTACGCACGGGCTGGACGCCGCCGACAACTTTGCTCGTGTTAGCTATATGATCGGGTTCGACGGCACCAGCAACTTAACGGCCGGCGCACGCCACGGAATCCCCGTAGTAGGCACTATGGCACACTCTTTCGTCTCCGCGTTCGGTGACGAGACCGACGCCTTTCGCAGCTATTCCCGCTCTTTCCCTTCTGCGAGCACTCTACTAGTTGACACCTATGATACCCTAAACGGGACTCTGAGGGCCATACAGGTTGCCCGCGAAATGCGCACAGCCGGCCAGGAACTGAAGGCCATCCGGCTGGACAGCGGCGACCTCGTCGAGCTCTCCTTTGAGTGCCGGGCATTGCTGAATCGGGATGGATTCGGAGGGGTCCGGATTCTGGCGAGCGGGGCGCTCGATGAGTATTCCATAGACGAGCTGCTTCGAGTCCGCGCGCCTATCGACGGCTTTGGCGTAGGCACAAAGGCGGGTGTGTCGGAAGACGCGCCCTGGGCGGACTCCGTTTACAAGCTTGTGGCCTACGATGGCAGACCCGCGATGAAGCTCAGCGACGACAAGGAAACAATGCCCGGCTCAAAGCAAGTCTACCGATACTACGGCAGGTCCGGCCAGCCCCTGCGCGACATTATGGCGACAGCCAGCGAGCCGCGTCCGTCACCCGGCGCGCGGCCTATGCTGAAGGAAGTGATGAAAAACGGCGAGATCACCGTCGACCTTCCCGATCTGGGAGAGTTGAGGAGCAGGTTTGGCGCGGAATTCGCGCAGCTCGACAGGCGCTACAAGAGGCTGCGTAACCCCGACGCCTACGAGGTGACGGTCAGCGACAACTTGTCCAGTCTGCACTCGAGCACAGCCGAAGCGCTCCGCCGGCGAAGCGGCTCGGTCGTCGGAGAAACCCTGTCGGAGAGAGCGTGATGGCGCGACTTCCGTACATAGCCAGGGACGACCTTCCCGAGGACAAGCACCCGGTGTTCGACCGCATCGCGGAGCGCAGGGGCGGCCCCGAATCAGGCGGGGCGCTGCCCCACTCGTTCGCTCTGCTCCTCAACAGCCCCGACGCCGCAGAGGCCGTGGGCGCGCTTGGCGAGTACGTGCGCTTCAGAAGCCCGCTGGATCCCGCGGCGCGCGAGATAGCGATCCTTGCCGCCGCGATGGAGATGGGAAGCGATTACGTCTGGAAACACCACGAGCCGGTCGCCCGCCGTGCGGGCGTCCGCGATACAACCATAGAGGCCATCCGGTCCGGCAGAGCGCCGATGGGCCTGCCCGCCAAAGAGGGCGTGTTCGCGCAGGCCGCCCGCGAGATCGTTCGCAACGGCACGCTGACCGACCGCACGTTCCAGGCGATACACCACCTGCTTGGCGCGGCGCTCACCGTAGATCTGGTAGTCGCGGTCAGCTACTACGTCATGCTGGCAAGGGCGCTCGGTTCGCTCGGCGTCGACCTCGAAGACGAACTCCACTCCGCGCCCGGCCTGCCTTAGGCCGCCGCGGCAGTTTCGAAAGCAGGAGGCGCTGATGGCCGAGGGTGCCCTCTCGGACGTGAAGGTGCTGGACTTCACCCACATGATCGCCGGCCCCTATTGCACCAAGCTGATGGCAGACTACGGCGCGGACGTCACCAAGGTCGAACGCCCGGACGGCGGCGACGGTGCGAGAAGGCTTGGCCCGTTCCCAGGCGACAACCCCCACAACGAGCGCAGCGGACTCTTCCTCCATCTCAACACCAACAAGCGCGGCGTGACCCTCGATCTCAAGACCTCGGCTGGAAACCGAATCGCCCGGCGCCTGGCAGCGGAGGCCGACGTAGTGGTGGAGAGTTTCCGCCCCGGCGTGATGTCGCGCCTGGGCCTGGACTACGCCACTCTCAGCGCGGAAAACCCGGCCATGGTTATGACTTCCATTTCGAACTTCGGGCAGACCGGGCCTTACCGCGACTTCAGAGGCTCCGAGATCGTCCTGTACGGCATGGGCGGCGAGATGTACTCAGCGGGTCTGGAGGACAGGGAGCCTATCAAGCTGGCCGGCAACATGGTGCAGTACCAAGCGGGAGCCGCTGCCGCCGCGGCCACGATGGGGGCGCTCTTCGCAGCGCGCGCGCAGGGCGAGGGGCAGCACGTAGACGTTTCGATCATGGAAACCCAGGTCGGCTCGATCGACCGACGCATGAGTTCCCTCATCGCCTACCAGTACACCGGCGAGGTGAGTCAGAGGACCCCCTTCGGCGTCATGGGCTATCCCATAGGCGTCTACCCCTGCGCCGACGGTTACGTGGAGGTGACCGGCGGCATCGTCTACTTCCGCAGGGTGGTCAAGATGCTGGACGAGCCTGCCATATTCGACGACCCCAAGTGGTACACGCCACAAGCGCAGACCGACCCCGACCTGAGAGAGCAGTTCGAGGAGTTTTTCATTCCCTGGTGCCTCGAGCGCACCAAGTACGAGATCTGGTACGCCGCGCAGGAGGCCAGGGTGCTCAGCGGCCCGATCAACACGATGGAAGACCTCGTCGGCGACCCCAGCTTCGAAGAAAGGGGCGCATTCGCCGAGTTCGACCACCCCAGCGCGGGCCGGCTCACCTACCCGGGCCGGCCCTTCGTCATGGGCCGGTCGCCCTGGGCCGCGCGCATGGCCGCGCCGATGCTGGGGCAGCACAACGAAGAGGTGCTGGGCCGGCTGGGCTACGACCGCGCCGCGCTTGTCCGGCTGCGGGAAACGGGCGCGATCTAGGAAGTGAGGCCGATGCCAACACTGCCCCTCGCGGGTGTTCGAGTACTGGACATGACGGTCGTGTGGGCCGGCACCTACTGTGCGACCCTGCTCGCCGACCTCGGCGCCGAGGTCATCCGCGTCGAATCGACCAAGAACCCCGCGCCGCTCACGAGGGGCGTGATGGCGCACCCGACGGAGGAGCTGATCAAGAGCGCACCCCCTATATTCGGCGGTATGCCCGGCCGGGTGCCCGGCCGCCGTCCCTGGAACCGCTTCCCCGTCTTCAACGCCCACGGGCGCAACAAGCTGAGCATGACCGTGGACCTGTTGCAACCTGGCGGCAGGGACATCTTCAACAGCCTGGTCCAGGTCAGCGACGTTTTCGTCGAGAACAACGTCACCGAGACCATGGACAAGCTGGGCATTTCGTACCAGTCGCTTCGAGCGCAACGCAGCGACATCTTGATGCTCCGAATGCCGGCCTACGGAAGCACCGGGCCCTACAAAAACTTTCGGTCGCTCGGCATTCACATGGAGGGCGCGGTCGGACATTCGCTGCTTAGGGGGTATGCCGACATGGACCCCTCCGCGAACACGCAGGTGTACGTGGCGGACGCGGCCGCAGGCGCGCAGGGCGCATTCGCCGTGCTCGCCGGGCTGCACCACCGCCGGCGCACGGGCGAGGGACAGCTCATAGAGCTGGCACAGGCCGAAAACGTGGCTCCCTTCATGGGCCAGTTCTTCATGGACTACTCGATGAACGGCAGAAATGGGGCCACCATCGGAAATCGCCACCATTACGCCATTCAAGGTTGCTACCCCTGCAAAGGCGAAGACCGCTGGGTGAACGTCACCATATTCGATGACGCCGACTGGGCGGCCTTCCGCACCGCAATCGGCTCGCCGGCATGGGCGGAAGACACGCGGTTTGACACCCAGCACGGGCGCTACCAGGCTCACGACGAGTTGGACGCCCGCATAAGCGAGTGGACCCGCGAGCGTGGCCACTACGAAGTCATGCACACGCTGCAGCAGGCCGGTGTGGCGGCGGGCGCCGTGATAGACCAGGCGGACGCTTACTCTGACCCACACCTGAAGGAGCGCGGCTCGTTCGAAGAAGCCTACCAGGAGGACGTGGGAACACACCTGTATCCGGGCGCCCCGTTCAATATGTCCCGGACTCCGCCAAGCATCCGGCGCGGGCCGGTGCGCCTGGGAGAGGACAACGAGTACGTCTACAGAGAGTTGCTCAGCATATCGGACGAACGATACGCCGAGCTGGAGCGGGAAGGCCACATAGGCATGGACTACGAGTAGGAGTGGCCTCCCAGTCCCCTCTCCCAAGTCTGGGAGAGGGTTAGAGCTTGCCCCGTACTCGATACAGGGGTGAGGGTTGGGAGCATTCGTGTCACCAAGGCTGAACACCGCCGATGGACGTTGGTGAGTTGATGTGCTGTGCTATAATTGGCATGTGCGGGCAGCGGCCTGCCACTGACACGGCCTGAGGGAGGTGTCCGGCATGGACACGGCACAGGTAACCACACTTGTAGCCACTATGTTCGGTATCGTAACCGTCCTGGTTGCAATCTTCGCGCTGATGTGGCAAATGCACTCGCAGAACACCAGACTCGAAGCTAAGGTCGATGCCCAGGGCAGTGAACTCAGAGATGAAATTCGGGCGATGAGCGAGAGGGTGTCGAACTCGGAACTGGAGCAGGCGCGGCTTAACGGCGTCAACAGTGTCTTGGCCTCTCAGACGCACACCCACGATACGCCTGGGAACTAGTGCCGGGGCAGTCTACACCACCGGCCATCTCGGCGCGAACGACACCCCGGTCCGCTCCATCAGCCTCTCCCCGATCCGTTGCACGCGCTGTATCAGCTCCCATTCGTCCACGAACAGCGCCTTTTGGTCCTCCACCACGATGCGGCCGTCCACGATGACGGTGTGAACGCTGCGCCCGTCCGCGCTGTACACCAGGTTGTTGACGGGGTTGAATAGCGTCCGCCATTCCGGGCGGCGCGTGTCGAAAAGCACCAGGTCGGCCTTCTTGCCAACCTCAATGGACCCGGTGTCGGCGCCCAGGCCCATTGCGCCCGCCGAGCCCAGCGTGGCCAGCTCCAGGGCGGTCTCGGCCGGCACCATCGACACATCCTGCCTGCCGTCCTTGTACAGTACGGCGGCCAGGTACATCGAGCGCATGGTCTCCAGCAGGTTGGAGTTGTTGCCCGCGTCGGTGCCCAGGCCGACGGGAATGCCCCTCTCCAGCATCTCCGGCAGCTTCGCCGTTCGCGTCATGCCGGACCCGCCCTTGATGGCCGCGGTTGGGCACATCACGATGCTCGCCCCGCATCGCGCGATGCTGTCGAGCTCCACCTCGTTGAGGCCAAGCCCGTGCGCCAGGGTCACGTTGTCCCCCAGCACCCCCAGGCGTTCCAGCCGTTCGGTTGGCGTGACGCCGTGTTCGGACATAGACGCCGCTATCGCGTTCGGCCCTGTGCTGTGGTGCAGCGTAAGGCCTGTCCCGCGATCATCGGCCAGCCGTTTCGCGGCTGTCAGCAGCTCGTCAGAGGCGTACTCGGCCGAAAATGGCATGGCCCACGCCCGCACGCGACCATCGAGGGCACCGTCGAAACTCTCTACGGTCGAACGCATCACTTCCACGGCCTGTGGCGTGGAGTAGACTGGCAGGTTCAGCGGGTTGGGCGCGTCGGCGACCTGGGCTCCGACGACGATGCGGCAGCCGGATTCCTCGTAGGCCCTCATGCAGGCGTCGACGTGCTTGGTGCTGCCGGGATCGAGGAAACTGGTCGTGCCGTACTTCAGCAGTTCGGTGATGGCGAGCAGCGACGTGCAGTACTCCTCCTCTGGAGTCATCGCCGACTGCAGACGGAAGACGTTCGGGAGATAGTCCGGCCCCAGGTCGTCGGGGAAGATACCCCGCGTCGCGTGCGCATAGCTGATGTGCATGTGGCCGTTGCCAAAGCCAGGCGTAACGACCATCTCGCTCGCGTCGATGGTCCTGTCCGCCGCAACGTCCAGCAGGTCGGCGCTCTTGCCCACGCGCGAAATGCGGCTCCCCTCGACCACGATGGCGCCGTCGGCTACGATCCGCCGCTCCGCGTCGAGCGTCAGCACGAACCGCGCGTTCTCTATCTTGAGCGTGGCGTCAGGCAAGGCATTCTCTCGGCGTCAGGCGAGCACGCGGGGCAGCTGCGTGCTACCCATCAGGTAGCGGTCGATGCCGCGGGCGGCCTCCCTGCCCTCGGCGAGCGCCCAGACCACCAGCGACTGGCCGCGCGACATGTCGCCCGCGGCGAACACGCCATCGACGTTCGTCATCATGTCGGCGTCCCTGCCGACGTTGCCGCGGGCGTCCGTCTGCAACTCCAGGTCGCTCAGCATGTCGCCGTGCTCCGGGTGCAGAAAGCCCATCGCCAGCAGCACCAGGTCCACGTCCAGCGTGAACTCGCTGCCCGGAATCTCCCGCATGGCCGGCCTGCCCGTCTCGTCGGGAGGGCCCCACTCCAGGCGCACGGCGTGCAGCTTCTGGACTCGGCCGGAGCCTGTGAAACCCTTGGTCAGGATGTTGTAGTCGCGCATGCCCCCCTCCTCGTGGGAGGACGAGGTGCGAAGAATGCCCGACCACTGCGGCCACGGGTTGTCCGGGCGGCGCTCTAACGGCGGCTCGGGCAGCAGTTCGAGCTGGTACACCAGCTCGGCGCCCTGTCGGTGCGCCGTACCCAGGCAGTCGGACCCGGTGTCGCCTCCGCCCATTACGACCACCCGCTTGCCCTCGGCGGTGATGCGCGCGCCGGGGTCGACAGACAGACCCGCGTTGATCCTGTTCTGTTGCGTAAGGTAGTCCATCGCGAAGTGAACGCCGTCAAGCTCGCGCCCGGGCACCGGCAGGTCGCGCGGAATCGTCGAACCGCCGGCGAGCAGCAGCGCGTCGTAGCCGTCCCGCAGGTCGGAGACGGGACAGTCGCGGCCGACGTAAACGCCGGTCCTGAACTCCACCCCCTCCTCGGCCAACTGGTCGACCCGGCGCTGCACAACGTACTTCTCAAGCTTGAAGTCCGGGATGCCAAGCCTCAGCAGGCCGCCGACGTGCTCGTCGCGCTCGAACACCGTCACCTTGTGGCCGCTGGCGTTGAGCTGCTGGGCCGCGGCCAGCCCGGCCGGGCCCGAGCCTACCACAGCAACGGTCTTTCCGGTGCGGCTGCTGGGAGGATTCGGCGTGATCCATCCTTCGGCCCAACCCCTGTCAGCGATCGACTTTTCGATGTGCTCGATCGTCACGGGGTCCTGGTTGATGGAGAGCACGCACGAGACCTCGCACGGTGCGGGGCAGATGCGGCCGGTAAACTCCGGGAAGGCGTTGGTCTGGTGAAGCGCGTCGAGCGCTTCCTTCCACCGCCCCCTGTAAACGTGGTCGTTCCAGTCGGGAATCAGGTTGCCCAGTGGGCACCCCATGTGGCAAAACGGCACCGAGCAGTTCATGCAGCGCGACCCCTGCTCGCGCGCCTGCACCTCGCTCCACTTGCCGTAGATCTCGCCAAAGTGGCCAATGCGCTCGGTTGCGGGGGCGCTCGGAATCGTCAGCCGCCCGCTCTCCTTGAATCCGGTCACCTTGCCCATCAGGCGCTCACCTTCTGGGCGCGCTCCGCCAGCACGCGCTTGTAGTCGTAGGGCATCACCTTGACGAACTTTGGAAGCAACCCGTCCCAGTCGTCGAGCACGCGCCTGGCGTTGGCGCTGCCGGTCAGCTCCAGGTGCTCTTCGACCAGTCGCCGCAATGCTCGTGCGTCCTCCTCCTCCACCACGCTCTCCAGGCCAACCATCTCGGGGTTGCAGCGGCTGGCGAAGTCGCCGTCCTCGTCGAGCACGTATGCCTCGCCGCCGCTCATGCCAGCCGCGAAATTGCGCCCAGTCGGACCGAGCACCACCACCTTGCCCCGCGTCATGTATTCGCAGCCGTGGTCGCCCACGCCCTCGACTACCGTCTCCGCACCGCTGTTGCGAACCGCGAACCGCTCGCCGGCCACCCCGCGGATGAAGGCCTTGCCGCCCGTAGCCCCATACAACGCCACGTTGCCTATGACAATCGTGGTTTCCGGCACGAAGTTTGCCCCGGCCGGCGGCTTGATAACCACCTTGCCGCCTGACAGTCCCTTGCAGAAGTAGTCGTTGGCGTCGCCATCGACGGTCATCGTCACGCCCTTGGCGAGAAACGCGGAGAAGCTCTGGCCCGCCGACCCGGTGAACGAAACGCGAATCATGTCGTCCGGCAACCCCTCTTCCCCGTACCTCTTGGCGATCTCGTGGCTGAGCATCGCGCCTACGGTGCGGTTGTAGTTGCGAATCGGCATGGAAAGCTCTTGCGGCCGCCTGTTTTCGATTGCGTCCGAGAATCGCTCGATCAGGTCGTTGTCCAACGCCTTCCACAGCGAGTGGTCCTGCTCCTGGCAGCAGTATGTGGCGACCTCATCGGGCACGTCGGGACGGTGCAACAGCGCCGATAGGTCAACGCCGCTCGCCTTCCAGTGATCGGCGGCCCTCCGCGCGTCCAGCTTGTCCACACGCCCCACCATCTCGTTCACCGTGCGGAAGCCGAGTTGGGCCATTATCTCCCGCATGTGCTCAGCCACGAAGAACAGGTAGTTGATGAGGTCCTCCGGCTTGCCCCTGAACAAGCGGCGGAGCTCCGGGTCCTGCGTCGCGATGCCCACCGAGCACGTGTTGAGGTGGCACTTGCGCAGCATGATGCAACCCAGTGTGATGAGCGGCGCTGTCGCGAACCCGAACTCCTCGGCCCCGAGCAGGCAGGCGATGGCTACGTCCCGCCCCGTCTTCAACTGGCCGTCGGTCTGCACGACGATTCGACCCCGCAGGTCGTTGAGCACCAGCACCTGCTGGGTCTCCGCCAGGCCGACCTCCCAGGGCAGGCCCGCGAACTTGATGGACGACTCCGGCGAGGCTCCCGTCCCGCCGCTGTCGCCGCTGATGAGCACGACGTCCCCGTGGCCCTTGGACACGCCCGCCGCGATGGTGCCCACGCCCGCCTCGGACACCAGCTTCACGTGCACGCGAGACGACGGGTTGGCGTTCTTCAGGTCGTAGATTAGCTGGGCCAGGTCCTCGATCGAGTAGATGTCGTGGTGCGGCGGCGGCGAAATCAGCTCGACGCCCGGCGTTGAGTTGCGCACCCAGCCGATGTACTCGTCCACTTTGTGGCCGGGAAGTTGCCCGCCCTCGCCGGGCTTGGATCCCTGCGCCATCTTGATCTGCAGGTCGGTGGCGTTGCTCAGGTAGTTTATCGTCACGCCGAACCTGCCGGACGCGACCTGTTTCATTGTGCTGCTGCGGGAATCTCCGTTGGCGTCCGGCGTGTAACGGTGGAAGTCTTCCCCGCCCTCGCCTGTGTTGCTGCGGGCGCCGATGCGGTTCATCGCGATCGCCATCGTCTCGTGCGCCTCACGACTTATGGAGCCCAGGGAGACAGCCCCCGTGGCGAAGCGCTTGACTATTTCGCTCGCGGGCTCAACCTCGTCCAGGTCGATTGGCTCGTCCAGGGTCTTGAACTCCAGAAGTCCGCGAATGGTGCACAGTCTTTGGTTCAGGCCGTCGGCGAACTCCGCGAACTCCCGGTAGCTCGAGTATTGGTTCGACTGTGCGGCGTACTGGAGCTTGGCAATGGTATCGGGGTTCCACATGTGGTACTCGCCCTCGCGCCGCCACTGGTAGCGGCCGCCGCCCGGCAGCCCGTTCGCGTACCCGCGGTAGGCGTCGCGATGACGCTGGCGGCACTCCTCCTCTATCTGCGCGAGTCCCACGCCTCCAATTCGAGAGGGCGTCCAGGTGAAGTACCTGTCTATCAGCTCCTCGTTCAGCCCGACCGCCTCGAATATCTGGGCGCCGCGATAGCCCTGCAACGTAGACACGCCCATCTTGGATATGACCTTCAGCAGTCCTTTGTGGGCGGCCTTGAAGTAGTTGTACTCTGCGGACTCATAGTCGAGCGGCTCGGTGAAGCCGTCGCCGCGCGACAGGTCCGCCAGCGTTTCCAGCGCCAGGTATGGGTTGATCGCGCCCGCGCCGTAGCCCGACAGCAGCGCGAAGTGGGATATCTCCCGCGGCTCTCCGGACTCGACGGCGATGCCCACCCTGGCGCGCGTGCCGGCGCGCATCAGGTGGTGATGAACGCCGGCAGTCGCGAGCAGGCTCGGAATGGGCGCCCGGCGGGAATCGGCGCCTCGGTCGGAAATCACCAGGATGGAGCAGCCCTCCTCGATAGCCCTCGCCGCCTCGGCGCACAGTCCGTCCATCGCCCGTTGGAGCGCGCCGCTGCCGCCCTCGACGTCGAAAAGCGCCTCCAGCGTTCTCGACCGCAGTCCGGGCAGATCCAGCTCCTTGAGCTGGGCCATCTCCCGGTTGGTGAGCAACAGACCCTTCAGCCGCAGCTGCCTGCAATGCTCCGCGGTCTCCTCGAACAGGTTCTGCTCCGACCCCAGCGTGGTTTCCAGCGAGGTGACAAGCTCTTCGCGGATGGCGTCCAGCGGCGGGTTGCTGACCTGGGCGAACATCTGCTTGAAGTAGTCGAACAGCAGCGGCAGCTTCTCGGACAGCACCGCGAGAGGAGCATCGTTTCCCATCGAGCCGACAGGCTCCGCGCCGTTCTCGGCCATGGGCAGCATTACCACGGACAGGTCTTCCAGCGTGTAGCCGAAGGCCTTTTGCCTCGCGCCGAGCGTCTCGAACTCCGGTCCCGGCGTAGGTCCGGGCTCTGGCAGCGAGGCCAGATCAACGCTGTTATCGCTCATCCACTCGCCGTAGGGACGGCGGGCCGACAGCTCCGCCTTCACCTCCTGGTCTTCGATTATCCGGCCCTGTTCCGTGTCCAGCTCGAACATGCGCCCCGGATAGATGCGGTCCTTGAACCGCACCTTCTCCATCGGAACGTCGAGCACGCCGGTCTCAGATGCCATAACGAGTATGTCGTCTGTCGTAACCAGGTAGCGGCACGGCCTCAGCCCGTTGCGGTCCAGAACTCCGCACACGCGGGCCCCGTCCGCGCCGATGATCAGCGCGGGGCCGTCCCACGGTTCCATGATCCTGGAGTGGTAGTCGTAAAAGTCCTTCTTGGCCTGCTCCATCGCAATGTGGTCGCCCCAGGCCTCCGGGATCATCATCATCAGCGCGTGAGGCAGCGACCGGCCCGTGGCCAACAGCAGCTCCAGAGCGTTGTCGAAGCTGGCCGTGTCGCTCTGGTCGGACGACACGATCGGGAACAGCTCGTCTATCCGGTCGCCCATCTCCGGGGACGAGAACATTCCCTCGCGGGCCATCATCCAGTTCACGTTGCCGCGGATGGTGTTGATCTCGCCGTTGTGAATGATGTAGCGGAAGGGATGGGCGAGCCTCCACGAGCCGAGCGTGTTCGTGCTGAAACGGGAATGCACCAGCACGTAGGCCGTCGTTATCAGGTCGTCGTCGAGATCGTGGAAGAAGCTCTCCAGTTGGTGGGCCATCACCAGGCCCTTGTAAACTATCTGCCTGTCCGACATGCTGCTGATGTAAAAGTGGCCTGAATCAGACAGTCCCGCGCGCGCGACGGAGTTTTCGATGCGCCGCCTGGCCAGGTAAAGCTCGAGGGCGAAGGCGTCGCCGGCGGCTATGCCGTCCGGGCGCGCGACGAAGAACTGCCTGATAGCGGGCATGACCGCCCTGGCCATCCGTCCGATTGCGTCGGGCGAGACCGGAACGTCCCGCCATCCCAGCAGCCGAAGGCCCTCGTCGGCGGCCACGCGCTCGATTTCGCGCTCGCACTGCTCGCGCTGGCCGGCGTCCGGCGGCAGAAACACCATGCCCACCCCGTAGTGGCCCGCAGGGGGTAGATCGAAGCCCAGGGACTCGGCTTCTCGGGCAAAAAACTCATGCGGCATCTGCATGAGAACGCCCGCGCCGTCGCCCGTTTCAGGATCGGCCCCGCACGCGCCTCGGTGGCCCAGGTTTCTCAAGACCTCAAGGCCCATGGTTACGATTTCGTGGGACCTTGCTCCTTTGACGCTCGCAACCAGCCCGACGCCGCAAGCGTCGCGCTCGAACTGAGGGTCGTAGAGTCCCTGCTTGGTGAGGTTGGGGACGTAGGGACTGTTCATAACACGTGCTTCTCGTTTTGCTTGGTAAACGGGGAAATCGACCTGGTGGAATCCACCCGCCAAACACAGGGGTAGGCGCGTTCGCTGAAGCTGCGCACGCGTCCCACGGGCATTACAAAAGATGACCGCCCTGGCCTCCTTGGCGACGCTAATCCGGCCCTGGCGCACCAAGGCCAACCAACGGCGGGCGCACCTAGTGCGCCCACTCAAAAGGACCCTGCCGCCTCAAAGACGTGGGCGACCGTCCCTGCGCAAAACATAGCAGTTTGTGAAATATGTGTCAAATGGGATTTGCCCGCTCGCGCGCCCAGCACATCGGACGTTGGTCCTTCCCTTCCTGCCTGCATTGGACGGGTTGCCATATGCCCACGCCGTGTTGTAGGTTGTGCTCTGTTGGCGAGGCCCGAAGAGACGGAGGGGCCGCGCGATAACGCGATAATAAGAGGACAGCCACTTGGCCAAGCTGATAAGCTTCGACATAGACGGCACGCTCGAAACGGGCAACCCGCCCGGCGTGATAACCATGGGCATGGTGCGCGGCGTGAAGGCGCACGGGTACATCATCGGAAGCTGCTCCGACCGTCCCATCAGCGCGCAGCAGCGTATGTGGGAGGAACATGGCATCGGTGTAGACTTCACCGCGCTGAAGCACAGGCTGGACGGTGTAAAGTCAAAATTCGCCGCTGACGAGTATTACCACGTAGGCGACACCGACATGGACCGCCACTACGCCGGGCTGGCGGGGTTCGAGTTCATTCCGGTCGAGATAGTCTTGCCCGCCGAGGGCTGGCTGCCCCACCTGGCACACGATACAAACGGAGGTGCGCAATGACACTGAAACTGGGAATCCACACAGGACAGCAGGAGTGCACCTACGACGATCTGCGCCGCGTGTGGCGGCTCGCCGACTCGACGGGCTTCTACTGGGTGTCCATCTGGGACCACTTCTACGAGCAGCCGATGAGGGACTCCAAGGGCGACTGCTTCGAGGGCGTGGCGATCATGAGCGCCCTGGCCGCCGAGACGACCAACGTGCGCGTAGGCTCGCTGGTGTTCGGCATGGCCTACCGCTACCCCGCAGTGCTGGCGAAGGCTGCCGCGACGGTGGACCACGTCAGCGGCGGCCGGCTCGAACTGGGGCTGGGCGCAGGCTGGTACGAGCTGGAGCACACCACGTTCGGCATCCCGTTCCTGTCCGTGCGCGACCGCATGGACGTGATGGAAGAGGGTGTGCAGATAATCAAGGCGCTGCTCACGGAAGGATCGGTAACCTTCGAGGGCAAGCACTTCCAGCTCGAAAACGCCAACTGCTACCCTATGCCGGTGCAGCGCCCCCCGCGGGTGTGGGTCGGCGGCCGGGGCGAACGGCGGACGTTGCGCATCGCGGCGCGCTACGCCGACGGCTGGAACGTGCCGTACATCTCGCCGGAGGAGTACGCCCACAAGATAGGAGTGCTCGACCGCTGGTGCGACGTCGAGGAACGGGACCCGGCGGAGATCTCCCGCTCGATCAACGTCGGCTTCTGGATGGGTACGTCAGTCGCAGACGCCGAACGCGAGCGCGAACGCTTCCGCGCGCAGTACGGCGAGCGGGCGGACGAGCAGGCGGGCGGCCAGGTATTCGGCACGGCGAGCGAGGTGGTGGACCGCATAGGCGAGTACGCGGACTCCGGCGCGCAAGGGCTCAACATCGCCCTGCGCGCGCCGTTCAACTTCGAGGCGCTGCAGGCCTTCGCCGAAGAGGTGCTGCCAGCCTTCAAATGAGCCGCTAGCTGTCGTTTACGGTGTCCCGGTTGAGCACAGTGCGGAAGGTCAGCGAAAGCCGGCGACCCCGCTGGCGCTCCAGCTTCCCCGATAGTGAGTACTCGCGCTTGCGCGTAGCGATGCCGTGCTGCCAGACGGAGCGCGAGTCACCGGTCAGCAGGACGCATGAGCGGCGATACAAGAGCGCGGGAGACTTGTCCTTCCAGTTCTCCGAGAAGTCCATCTCCCAATCGTCCAGCAACGAGATGGTGCACACGGTCGGGCCGAAACCGGGATGGTCGATGTGAGTCGCGATTCCCTGGCCCGGCTCGTACTCGTTTACTATGGCCTGTTCAGGCACACGGTCAAATAGCTCGGTCTCGTCGTAAAGCCTCTTAGCCAAGTCAGCCAGCCAGTCCGGTAGGGCGCCAATGTGCATGTCCGGCGTGATGGCTCGCGCCTTGTAATCGTAGCGCCAGCCGTAGTGTTGTACCCGGCGGCGGAGATCGTTGAGCCACTGGCCTTCAGCAGCGTCAATGCGACTCACGCAGTCTGCTTCCTGTTCCGGCGTCAGAAACCCCGGCAGAAACTGAAGGCCGGGAACCGCATCGATTGGCTGCATTCCCGCGCCGTCGCTAATGACGTGATTGATGTGCCGATGTGTCGTGATGTCGGGCTGCTGCGGTTCTAGCCCCATGTCGGGAAGATAAAGTTGGGACGTCATGTCTAGACCTCCTCATTAGTGCGGTGGAACAAGCTCTGCAAGCTTGGTGTCACGATTGAGATTGTACCTTAGAGGGTGCAAATTATGCTCCTCTAGCAGCCCGTCCGAGAAACACGGTAGGCGAGTGGTCGGGGGTATAATAGGCGCAGTTCAGTAGCGTGGAGTCGGCGATGAGCAAGACCTACCGTCCCTATGATCCAGACCAGCAGTTGCTTTTGCCAGCGGCATTGCGGGAGTGGTTGCCTGACGACCATCCGGCTTACTTCATCTCCGATGTCGTGGACGAGTTGGAGCTGTCGGAGATCACCGCCCGCTACGAGAGGGAGAGCAGAGGCGGGCCACCATATCATCCGCGGATGATGGTCAAGGTGTTGCTCTACGGCTACTGCGTCGGGGTGGCGTCCTCCCGACGAATCGCCCAGCGGCTCCACGAGGACGTAGCCTTCCGGGTACTGGCGGCGAACAACACGCCGGATTTCCGCACCATCTCGGACTTCCGCAAGGACAATCTGGATGCGTTGTCGGGCCTGTTCCTGCAGGTATTGGCGTTGTGCCGGCAGGCGGGTCTGGTGAAGGTGGGTCACGTGGCGTTGGACGGCACCAAGGTGAGGGCCAACGCATCCAGGCACAAGGCGATGAGTTACGGTCGGATGAAAGAGAAGGAAGCGCAGTTGGCGGCGGAGGTCGAGGAGTTGCTGCGGCGTGCCCATGAGGTTGATGACGAAGAGGACCGACGGTACGGACAGAGCAAGCGTGGGGACGAGTTGCCGCAGGAGTTGGCTTTTCGGGAGGGGCGGTTGGAGAAGATACGGGAGGCGATGGCGGCGTTAGAGGCCGAAGCTCAGGCTGCTGCTGAGCAGGCTGAGGCCGCGGGCAAGGGCCATTCGGGGGTGCCTGAGGATAAAGCCCAGCGCAACTTCACCAATGCTGAGTCGCGTATCATGCCGGCGCCGGGCGGACGGGACTTCCTGCAGGCTTACAACTGTCAAGCGGTGGTGGACAGCGCCCACCAGGTGATCGTGGCGGCTCAGGCCACCAACCAGACTTCGGACAAGCAGCAGGCGGTGACGATGGTGGAGAAGGCCATCGACAACGTCGGCGCAGTGCCCAGGGAAGTATCCGCTGACGCCGGTTACTACTCTGCACAGGCGGTCGAAGGTCTGTACGAGCTGTGCGTGGACCCGTTCGTCGCGCCGGAGCGGACCCGCCACGGCAGAGTGGCGCCGCCCGCGCCCCGGGGTCGCATACCCAGTCATCTGCCTCCCAGGGACCGGATGCGCCGGAAGCTGCAGACCAAACGGGGCCGGCAACGCTATGCTCTGCGGATGCAGACGGTGGAGCCGGTGTTCGGCCAGATCAAGCAGGGCCGGGGCTTCCGCCAGTTCCTGCTGCGGGGACTGGAGAAGGTCAGCGGCGAGTGGTCGCTGATCTGCACCGGTCACAACCTGCTCAAACTGTTCCGCTTTGGGGCGGCTCAGCTTCGCGAAGCGCCGACCAACAGGTTTGCCACAAGTGTCCCGAACATCGTCAGGGTGGTCGGCACAGTGAGGCGTACGAAGCTATTGGTCCGTCAGTGGCTGCACCCGGCAACAATAGTTGTCGCCGTCTGACCTCGCCTGTATCCAAGACACGCCAGGTAATCCTCAGACGGGCTGCTAGGCCAATGCCAACCTGAATCAGTCTATCCCGCAATCCAAGCCAACCGAGGCGAAACTCCTCATACCGTGTGCGGGCATCAACCGCAATGAGAGTACAGCTGCTCCCTGTTTCAATTATACCAAGGACTCTCTTGATGACGGAGGCGAATCGACGTATCTCATCTGGCGATTGGGCTTGCACCAGAACATGCCCAAAAGTTATGACGTAGTCTGAATTCTTGCGGCGCCGATCCCTTAACTCGCTGAGCAAGTCTTCAACTTTGTCAAAGTAATGCAGCTTCGGGTAAGCGGCTACGGTCTTCGTTAGGCTCTTCCTAATCCGTTTAGCCAAACGAATGCTTGGTCTATTGTGGTCAAGGCCGAAAAGACGGACGCGCCTTAACTCTATTCCTTTCGCACTAGCCCAGTCCAAGAATGCCCAAGAAAACAGGCCAGCGCCACAACCGATGTCAACATGAACAACCCTGCGTCCACCGAAATGCGTCAAGAAACTCAGAATCTCTCTGTATCGCCAGTACCTGTAGTGAGGTCTGCTCCTGTCATTGTTAATTCCAGCGACGTACCAAGCGATGTAACGGATCACATCCTCTAGGCCAGTGTCTGGTTCAATTTCAAATGTAGGTCGAAATACACGAACGTCTTGCTCTTCGACGATTTTACAGATGAGGCCACTGTACAGATCCTTGATGAGAATAGCATGTTCGTTTCCACCTACCACTTTTGTGGTCTCCTCCCGTAACTTGACTAGAACAATTATACCATAACCGGTCGATACCCTATCGATGGAGTGACTTTTGTTACCGCGCCAGACGCACAAATGGGGACCGAGAGCTTATTCCGATCCCCATTCCCTTGCGTCAAGTTACAGTCTACAGGTTGAACTGCGGGTCCATGTAGTCCTTCTCCTTGACGTACACCTGCAGCCGGCCCCGCGTGCTGTCCGTGACGATGATGCGGTCCTGTTCGTCGACGGCGATGCCGACCGGCCGGTTGAAGCGGCCCATAGGCGTGATGTCCTTTACGCGCCTGTAGGCCTTTGTCACGTCCGGGTTGGCCTCCACGACCTCCTTCGCCCAGTTCGAGAACTCGGTGGCGTCGCCGTACAAGGCCGTGATCACGTCGCCCTCAGGGTCGTATATCTGCACGCGAAGGTTGCCCCAGTCGACGACGTACACGTCGCCCTCGGAGTCCACCGCCACGTCCGACGGGTGGTCCAGGTCGCTGCCGTCCTGCCGGTTGCCGCCGCCGTAGCTCAGCAGAAACTCACCGTCCGCGCTGAACTTCTGCACCCGGTTGTTGCCCCAGTCAGAGACGTACACGTTGCCGTCGCCGTCGAGATCGATACCCCACGGCTTGGACAGTTGCCCGTCTCCGCTGCCTGAAGAGCCGAAGGCCACGAGGAAATCACCGTCCTTCGTGAACTTCTGAACCCTGCCATTGCCCGCGTCTATCACGTAGAGGTTGTCGTCGGCGTCGAACGCAAGGCCGGCCGGTCCGCTCAGTTGGCCCTCGCCGCTGCCCTCCTCGCCCCACTGGCCCACCATCTGGCCGTCCTCGTCGAACACCGCGATGCTGTTGGAATACTCGTCAGAGCAGTACAGGTTGCCCTGCCCGTCCACGGCGAGGCCTACCGGCCAGACGAACTGGTCCCGTCCGAAGTCGCCGATGAACTGCTGGTCGATGGTCAGCTTGCCGATGCGCTTGTTGGGCGCCACCACCCCGCCGGCGCCCTCCTGGCCGCGGCTGAGCACGTAGAGAACGCCCTCGGGCGCGGTGGCTACCGCTATTGGCTGCGTGAAGCCGTTGCCCGCGGCGGCGTTTCGGCCCAGGGCGTGGCTGAAGCTCCAGGTCCTGCCGGCAACAGTTGTCGTAAGCATATGAAGTCCTCCCGATATGGCTGCAGGCCGCGGGGGCCATCGCCGCGCCGTGCGGCGCGCGCGGCCGTCCCGGGCCTGCCTACTATCCGTCATTCCCGCGCAAGCGGGAACCTACTACTGACTCGCGCCAAGAAGGCCGACGCGCGTCCTGAAGTTAGTCTCTGTCTCTGGCGGCCCTAGCCGAACTGGTACTCTCTGGTGGCCGCGATGAGCGCCATCGTCTCGCCAGCGCGCCTCGAAGAGTTCGCGTAGTCCTCGTCTGTCGCCCAGGAGATGGCCCCCTCGGACTCTACGTTCTCCACCAGCTCCGCCCGAGTCGACTCCGCGACCTCCATCGGCCCCATCAGGTCCAGGCAGTGGTCCACCAGCGCACCAGCGCTCATCGACTGCCCGTTGGAACCTGCGATCCGATTGATCATGTTCTGCACGCCGGGAAGCTCGACATTGTTCAGCCGGTCCGCGACGAAGTTCACCCGCTTGACCAGAGAGCCGCTGTTGATCCACTCCTTGCCCGTGTGCCAGCCCTCGACGCTCGGCGGGTCCAGTATCTCCTGGCCCATGTAGCCGGGCTCCTTCGAAAGCGCCTCCAGCCTCGGGTCCACGCCCAGGCCGTCCCGCGTCATCCTCAGAGTGCCCACTACTACCTCGACGGGGCTCTTGACCTTCTGGTACATCGACTCCTTGAAGAAGTCGGAGTTGAACAGCGTCCTGAGCACAGGCTCGATCTCGTAGCCGGAGTCTACGAACACCTTGGACAGCGTCCTGATAGCCTCGGGGTCGCGCGGCTCCTCGATGTCCCAGGCGGGCACCTGCGGCTCGTCGGCGACGAAGAAGTTGTACAGGTGTCGGGCGATGAAGCGCGGGCACGCCTCCTGCTGGAGAATGATGTCGATGATGTCCCCGCCGTCGAAGTTGCCGGTCTGGCCTAGGAACGTCTTCTCGCTGAAGTCGTGGTCTTCGGGCCGGAACTCGAACGACCAGGGGTGCCTCCCGTAGGGATACCGGGGCATCTTGGCGGCAATGGTCCAGCCGGTGAAGGCGCGGGAGCACTCGAACACGTCGGTCTCGGTGTAGTTGCCGACGCCAAGGGAGAACAGTTCGAGAAGCTCGCGTCCCCAGTTCTCGTTGGGCGCGTACTTGTGGTTCTCGTTGTTGTCCAGCCAGAAGATCATGGCCGGGTTGCTCGCCAGCTTAAATAGCAGGTCGCGATAGTTGCCCATCCCGTGCTCACGGAACATCCGTATCTGCTCGATGAGATGGTTGCAGTTGTCGACCTTGCCGTTGCCGGTGGCGAACACCTGGTGCCAGAACACCGCCATCTTCTCTTCCAGCGGGCGCTGGGTGTTGAGCAGGTGATACAGCCAGTACGCCTGGCCCGGGCCCACCGCCCCACCTGGCATTTCCGTGATGGGATGATGCCTGAACAGCGTGTACTCGTCCGTAGAGGGCTGCGCGTCCGCGTCCAGCAGCTCCTCGACGGTGGCTTCGTAGCCTCGTTCCGCCCTGGCCTCTACCTCCTCACGGGTCGCGCCGAAGCCGGCTCGCCGCATCAGGTGAGACATAAGGGCGATGTCTTCTCTATTGGCCATCGGATTCTCCTCCTTCATCATTTGCGCCGCCTCGTTCTGGCGCCTACGCCCTCGAAGACCCTGCCACGACTGTCGCTTTCGCTGCGCGCGGCACAAGCCCGTCGCGGTTGCCACCACGCTCAAAGTAGCAAACCACACCGGCCTTGTCAAACCTGGACGCGGCCTGGAACGTCGGCCTGGAACGTCGGGAGGTTTCCGGCTCCGCCACCTCCGGCTCCGCCAGTTCGGCCCCCGCCCGCCCCCCTTTTCCATGAGGATGGCGTGCGTCTATAATCGGGCAAACATAGAATGCGCCAATTCGCGCCCAACCACGCGCCGGAAGCAGCCCCACATGAAAATAACCGACATCCAGATAGAAGTCGTCGAGCGCCGTCTGGACCCCACCGGCCTCGACTCCGACATGGGGCGCTTTGGAGGCGGCGTGGTTCAGGGCGTGCTTCGCATGCTGACCGACGAGGGCGTGGAAGGCAACGCCTTTGTCGGCAACTTCAGGCAGGGCGGCGGCCGGCTGTTCGATCCCATTCTGTCCGTCCTCAAGCCGGAGCTTATCGGGCGCGACCCCGCTGACCGCGAATGGCTGTGGAGCAGGCTGCCCCTGCTGCGGGGACGCCGCGGCCTTTCGATGGAGGCGTGGGCGCCCGTGGACGTGGCGCTATGGGACATCGCCGGAAAGGCGGCGGGCGTCCCAATCTACCACCTGCTGGGCGCCCGCAGGCGTGAGACCGAGGTGTACGCCACCTACCCACCGCGCCACGATACCCCGGACGGCTACGTCGAGGAGGCGGAAGAGGTGGTCTCGCGGGGATTCCGCGCCTACAAGATCCACCCCGGCGTGATGCCCACTCGCGACGTCACGGAGATGGTGGGCCACGTCCGCGACTCCGTGGGATTCGACGTGCGCCTGATGCTGGACCCCAACGGCGGCTACGGATTCCGCAAGGCGCTTGAGATAGGCCGCGCACTGGACGACTTCGACTTCTACTGGTACGAAGACCCTATTCCCTGGCACGAGTACGACGCTATCGCGGAGCTGAGCCGTCGGCTGGACGTGCCGCTGTGCATGAGCGACCAACCGGAGCTGCAGTTCGCGAACGGCGCGCGCCTCGCCCGCATGGGCGCGGCCCGCCTCGTGCGCGGCACCTCCGCCAAGCTGGGCATAACCGGCCTCAAGAAGCTCTGCTCGCTGGCGGAGGGCTTCGGGCTGAACTGCGAGATAGGCACCGCCGGAAACGCTCTTCTGCAAGCCGCGAACCTCCAAGTGATATTCTCCGTGGACAACTGCGACTTCTATGAGTACTGGATGCCCCAGTCCGCCCACCAGTTCGGCCTCGTCGAGGAAATTGCCCTTAACGAACGCTGCACCATCAGCGCGCCTACCTCGCCGGGCCTCGGCTACGAAGTCGATTGGCACTGGGTGCGGCGGCACAGCCAGGGAACGCTGGAGTAGCGCCCTTTCCGAGTCCCTTCCCCCTTTAGATGGGAGAAGGTTAGAGCCTGCCCCGTACTCGATACGGGGATGCGGGTGACGGGCTTGCCGCCGCCCAATTTTCCCACGCCCTGACCCTCTCCATTGGCGCAAGAGGGGACTTTGAAGAGGCCCATGCAGGTTGCCGCCCGCCGGTTGTGCTAAAATTGCCACAGGCGCTCAGCCGGCGCCGGGAGGCCGATGGGACCCCTCACCACACGCAGGCTGATCGTCAAGCGTCTGCTTGACGATTGGAAGCTGCTAATCAGCATCTTCTTGGGCTTCGTTGTTACGACCACCCTGGTCGCTGGCGCGCCCATCTACTTCCGCTCGCTACAGAGGGTAGGCGTCAACGCGGCCATTGACAGGTCGTCCGTCTTCTTCCTCAACTTCTTCGCCTACGCCCCCCACGTGCAGTTCGACAGGGAGAACGTGCTCAAGAGCGAGGCCTACCTCGTCGACGCCGTGGACCGCTACATCTCGGAGATTTACAGGGGCCACGAGCGGTACATCCAATCGCCCACCTTCCTCGTCGGCAAGCCCAGCTCGCCGTTGCCTACCGAGCCCAGTGCGGCCGACCAGGTGTCTCGCGGCTACGTGCAGTACCTCTCAAACATGGGCGAGCACGTCGACGTGATTTCCGGGCGGCTCCCTACGGACGCCCTGTCGCAGGAGCCGCGTGGCGCGAAGTTCGAGGCTATGCTCGGCTCCAGGCAGGCGCGCGTCTTCGACCTGGAAGTCGGCGACGAGCTGGTGCTAACCCCGTCGCTTGGCGACCCTGTGCGCGTCACCGCGACGATTGTGGGCGTGATCGACGCCACCGACCCCTCGGAAGAGTATTGGAGCCGAAACTCGGAGGCCTACCTGAATCCCGCGCCGCTGGAGGAAGAGGTCGACGTCGAGGTCAACGTGGACCCGGCTGAGCCGCCGCTGTCCCTGTTCGTCACGCTGGAATCACTCATAGCCGGCGTGGGCGAGGCCTATCCCGGCTCCATTGCGAGTATGCACTGGAACCTGTTTATCGACAAGGAACCGCTGAAGACGTGGTCGATTCCGCTCACCAAGGAGCGGATCGGGCAGATGGAAAACGAGTTCACCGAGTCGCTGCCCGGCGCGGCAGTGTTTACCGGCATCACCCGCCTGCTGGACAACTTCCAGCGGCGCAGTTTCTTCAGCGGCATCCCATTGCTGCTCCTCATGACCGTCATGCTTTTGACGGTGCTCTACTCCATTGCCATGATGGTGTCCTACCTGGTGCAGAGCCGCGAAGACGACGTCGCCCTTCTGCGAAGCCGCGGCATAAGCGCGGTCCAGATGCTGCGCCTCTACGCCCTGGAAGGAGCCACGCTGGCGGTGACCGCGGCTGTGGTGGCGCCGTTTCTCGCGATGGCGGTCGTCTCGCTCTCCGGCGCCCTGCCCTACTTTCGCGACATCAAGGAGACCGTGCTGCTCCCGGTCGAGCTCCACTGGTATCCGTTCGCGCTGTCTGCCGCGGTCGGATTCGTCTGCCTCGCCATGTTCGTGGTGCCGGCCCTGATAGGCTCCAGAACTGGGCTGATCGCGCACAAGCTGCGATCGTCTCGCCCCCCGTCCGTGCCGCTGTTCCAGCGGTACTATGTCGACGTGGGCCTGCTCATAATCGGGGGCTTGGTCTTCTGGGAGCTGCGACAGAGAGGCCAGTTCGTTTCGGGCGGGCTGTTCGAGGACGTGCAGGTCAACGAGGCGATGCTGCTGGCCCCTGTGTTCTTCCTCGTCGCGGTCGCGCTGCTCTTCATGCGCCTGTTCCCAATGTTCGTGCGGTTCATCAACGGCGACGCGCCAACGCTGCTGCACTTGATCGCCGGTGCGGCGCTGGCCGCGCTCGGCGTGGGTGTTGCGGTGGATGCGCTGCGCTCGGACGCGGCGGATTTCGCGGCGCCGCTCGCCCTTCTCGTAGTCGCCGCCGCGGCGTACTGGTCCTCCCACCGAGCGGGCGGCGCCGTCTCCCGTGGGGCCGCAATGGCGGCGCAGGCGGTGGCCACGGCCCTGTTCATTGTCCGCGACCCTCCATCTCCCGGCGAGATCGCGTTCGTCCCCACCATCGCGCTGGCGGCGCTTGTGCCCCTGCACCTGCTGTCCCTGGCGCTGCGCCACTTCGCCGGAGCCGCGCCCGTCTGGGTGTCCATGGCGCTCCTGAGAATGGCGCGCAACCCTCTGCAGTACACCTGGCTGGTCCTGCTGCTGGTTCTGGTCACAGGACTTGGCGTGCTCGCGACGACGGTTGGCGGCACGCTGAACCGCAGCTACGAAGAGCGCATACTCTACGACGTTGCGACCGACATTCGCGTGGCGGACGTGCCCGGATACATCGCCCGGGGCACCAGGTCGCTGAAGGAGACGTACCTCCAGATTCCAGGTGTGACGCAGGTGTCGCTGGGACTCAGAGGACAGGGGCTGGTGGGCACGGCGGTCTCCGGTGTCCACTTCGACCTGCTGGCGGTGGAGTCCGACGACTTCCACTACATGTCGTGGTACCGCGACGATTTTTCCGACGTTCCGCTGAGCGGCATTATGAGGTCGCTACAACCCATCTCCCGCCAGGAGCCGCTAGTGCTGCCGCCGGAAGCAGAAACGTTCGGAATGTGGGTCAAGCCGGGTGGCGAGTATTCCAACATGTTCCTCTGGGCCGCGATGCAGGACTCGACCGGCATCGTTAAGACGCTCTCCCTGGGAGAGGTGGGCCCGCCCGAATGGACGCTGATGACCGGCGAGATGCCGTCGGGCCTGGTGCCGCCTGTGGTGCTCGCCGCGATCCAGACCTACGAACCCGTCTTCGGCCCCTCTGGCACCGCGGGATCGCTGCTGATGGACGACATGTACGTCACTCTCGGCAATGGTGAGGAAGTAGTGCTGGTCGACGGGTTCGAGGACCGCTCGACGTGGACTCCTCTTGCGACCTCGCCGCTCTCGACCGACAGCATCGCCCCAACGTCCCAGGACGTTCGCAGCGGCCAGGCCGCGGGCCTTTTCATCTTCGGCAAGGACACCGACCGCGGAATCAGGGGGTTCTACCAGAGCCCCAGCGGCGGGCCGCTCCCCGTCGTGGCCAGCTCCAGATTCCTCGACGTGACCGGCGCCCGCGTGGGAGACGTCATGATCCTGGACATCATGAGCCGCCTGGTTCCGGTGCTGTTCACCAACCGGGTCGACTACTTCCCCACAATGTTGTCGCGGGGCGGCGGCTTCATCCTGGCGGACCTGGACGACTTGCTGCGGCATCTGAACATTCTCAGCCCTACCACGAGCTTCTTCCCCAACGAGCTGTTCGTCTCGGAGGCGCCCGGCGCCGGCGACTCGGTGAGCGAGACGATTCTCAGGCTGACCGGCACCACCGACCGGGTGTTCGACCGCGAGGCGCGCCTGGAAGCGGTGCGGCTCGACCCGCTCATAACCGCCGGCTGGCGCGCCATGATGGCGCTCTCGCTGGTACTCATCGTGTTCACCGCCAGCCTGGGATACCTGATATACCTCCTGGCGTTCACCAACCGGGGACGCAACGAGATGGGCTTCCTTCAGTCGCTGGGCATGACCGGCCGGCAGGTGCTGGGACTGCTCAGCATCGAGCACCTCGCCATAGTGCTGGTGGGTCTGGGCATGGGCACCTGGGCCGGTTTTCAGATGAGCTCGATTATGGTGTCATCGGTCGCCGTGACCGAGGTGGGCGACCCGGTGATCCCTCCCTACGTCATGGTAACCGACTGGCCCATGCTGGCGGTGATTTACGCGGTAACGGCGTCGATATTCCTGCTATCGACGCTCGCCCTGGCGAGGTCGATGCGAAGCCTCGAGCTGCACTCGATATCCAGGCTGGAGGCCTGAGTTGCTTCAGTTGATCTACCTGGTCTCCAGAGCAGTTTCCGCGTGGCCCCTGGTCGTGCGCCGCAGCCTGGCGCACTGGCGGCTGCTTTCGACGGTTGTAGTCGGCGTGGTGCTCTCCTCGGCGGTGATGGCCGGCACCGTGATCTATTATGACGCGCTGAGGGAGCTCGCCCTCAAGAGCACTCTCGCGAGTCTCACCGAGGACGAGGCCAACATTCTCGTGAAGGCGGACCGCGGCCCCACCACGGTCGAGGAGTTCGCCAAGGTCGACCGCACAGTGAACGGAGAGGTTGACGCGAGAGTCGCCTGGTTCCTTGAGTCGCGGGTGATGGGCGCGAAGACGGCCACTTTCTTCCTCTCCCGTGTGGGGCACGAGGCCGGCGCGGGCCAGGACAACGCCCGCAGCTACTTCGCCTACGTTCCCACGCTGGACGAGCACATCCGCATGGTGAGCGGCGGCTGGGGCTCCGACGCGGCCCCGAGCGCTCCCGGCCAGCCCCTGCGGCTTCAGGCCATAGTCCCGGCCGAGTCCGCCGAGCTGTTCGGTGTCGGCGTGGGAGACAGCCTGTCCACCGTTCCGTACTGGAATGACGCCATTCCCTACGCCACGGTCACCATCGCAGGCATCTTCGAGCGCACCGGCCCCGACGAGTTCTGGCACCTCAACGACGCCGTTCTCTCAGCCTCGACCTCCGGCAACTTCCGCACAGTCCCGTTCTTCCTGACACGGGAGTCCTACTTCGGCTCACTGGGCGCGTCTTTCACCGACATGGACAGCACCTACGCCTGGCTGCTGCAGGTAGACCAGTCCAAGCTGGACGCTCGCAACGCCTGGATAGCCCGTAGCAACCTCGAGACGATGAGGAGCCGCCTCGCGCGCAACCTCTTCAGCTACCGCCAGATAACGGAGCTCGAGGACGCGCTGGCCGAATACGACAAGCGGCTCTTCTTCAGCAAGCTTCCCATGTTCGTCGTCCTCGTGCTCATCTCGGTGGTCATCCTCTACTACGTGGTCACCATCTCGTCCCTGGTGGTCGAGCAGCAGCGTGGCGAGATCGCGCTGCTGCGGAGCAGGGGGGCAAGCTCCCCTCAGATCCTGGCGGTGTTCGTGCTCGAGGGCCTGACAATCTCCCTGCTCGCCGCGGCGGCCGCGCCGCCGATCGCGGCCCTCGTGATAAGCGTGCTCGGCTACTCTCCGGCGTTCTCCGGCCTCAGCGGCGGCGACAGGCTCGACGTAGCGATATCCGGAGCCGCGTTCGCCATGGGCGCGCTTGGCGGCCTTCTCAGCTTTGCCGCGCTGCTCATCCCGGCCGTCCAGGCGTCCAGGGTCGGCGTAACCCGGCACCGGCAGGAGTCGGCCCGCCCCACCTCGCAGCCCTTCTTCCTGCGCTACTACTTCGACGTGCTGCTGCTGGTCATCAGCGTCGTGCTGTTCCGGCAGCTATCCGATCAGGGGTCGGTGGTCGCGAGCAGCGTCTTCGGTGAATTGGTGGTTAACCAGGCGCTGCTGGCGGTGCCGGCGCTCGTTCTCGTCGCCGTCGCAATGGTCCTGCTGCGGCTCTTCCCTTTGGCGATCCGCTTCCTGAGTGGTGACTCGCCCTCCCTGCTGCACCTGGTGGCCGGCGCGACCGCTGCCATCCTGGCGCCCGCGATTGTGGTGCGGGCCATCGGCAACGGCGAGCCGCTCATCTGGCTCGTGCAGTTAGCCGCGCTGGCGGCGCTCGTGGCGGCGTACTGGTTCACGACAAGGACGGATTCGCCGCTGCGGCGCTGGGCCGGGCTGGCGGCGCAGGCCGCGCTCGTGGCCGTTCTGCTGTTCGTCGGGCCGACGCTGCCCATGCCGCAGGTCTTCGCCCCGATTCTGATTGCGGTCCCCATCGCCCAGGTGGCGTTCCGGCTGCTGCACGTGTACGGGCTGAACGCTCCCGTGGGGTTCTCCATGGGAATGTGGCAGATGGCCCGACGCCCCACGCACTACGCCCGCCTGTCGCTGCTGCTGGTGCTGATGGCCGGGCTGGGCATCGTAGCCGCAAGCTTCGGCGGCACGTTGGAGCGCAGTTTCGAAGAGCGGGCACGCTACTCCGCCGGCGCCGACATACGCCT
This sequence comes from Dehalococcoidia bacterium, assembly GCA_965217705.1. Taxonomy (GTDB): domain Bacteria; phylum Chloroflexota; class Dehalococcoidia; order Lucifugimonadales; family CATOSD01; genus CATOSD01. Next base: position 42,287 of record CBDCJA010000001.1, read on the forward strand.
GGAAGGCGTTATCGTCAACACGCGCGGCCAGAGCGTCTCGGTGGTGGACGAGTACAAGGCTCTCCCCAACGTGTCGAAGGTCGGACCCGCATTCCGGGGCGCGGGCAGCGACCTGTCCGAGCTGCTCGGCGAGAGCTACACCATGGTCGCGGTCGACAGCCGGGTGGTAAGCGACGTGGGCTGGTTCCGCGACGACTTCGCCGACGAGCCGCTGCCCGACCTGCTGGCCGAGTTGGAGCATCCCAGCCTTCCCGTGGGTCTCCTTCTGCCCCCCAATTCCTCCGAGATTACGCTGCTGATCAAGACCGACCGGCCTCAGCCCGACGTGGGCGTGATCGCCCGCGTGAGGGACTCCAACGGGCGATACTTCACGTACATTATGGGACCCCTGAATTCGACGCGGTGGGAGCGCATGACCGCGCCCCTCTACAGCCGCACCGGGCGTGTGTTCAGCGGCAGGCGTCAGCTTCTGACGCCCGCGCGGCCGCTGGAGCTGGTCTCGGTGACCGTGAACAAGTTCGACGGCCGCGGCAGGCTTCGGGCCGGCACCATCTCCATAAGCGAAATCAGCGTTTGGACGTCTGACGGCGAACAAGTCGTGGAGGCCTTCGACGACGTGTCCGGCTGGAGCATCGTCAGGGCCGCGCCGGAGTCCATATCCGACGCCATTCAGCCCGCCGGCTCCTCATTCGACGGAGACTCCGGCGCCTTGCAGTTCGTCTGGACCGAGGGCAACCCGCTCGTGAGCCGCGGCATCTTCCACGGCCCGCCGATAACCCCGGTGCCTGTGCTGGCGAGCGGGCTGTTCCTCAAAGAGACCGGACACGACGTGGGCGATTCCTTCGAGGTCTCGGTCCAGGGCCACCGCCTGCAGGTGCACATAGTCGACGCCGTGGACTTCTTCCCCACCCTGGACACCTTCAACAGGACGTTCCTGGTGTCCGACCTGAAGGCGGTCACGGCGTATGCGAACCTCGACGTCACGGCCGGCGAGTTGCGTCCGAACGAGATGTGGATAGAGACGAGCGTAAACGGCTCGGAACGCGCGGAGCTGGTGGGAATCCTTTCCGACGACCCCCCGTTCCCGGCTCGCAGGCTGCACGACACCCAGCAGAACCTGGCGGAATCCCAGGTAGACCCTCTCGTCCAGGCTGGCTGGCGCGCGCTGCTGTTCATGGCCTTCGCCGCCGTCCTCATACTGAGCGGGCTGGGCTTCCTGGTGCACGCTTACGTGTCGTTCAGAAGCCGCGAGATGGAGTTCGCGCTGATGCGCACCATCGGATTCTCCACGCGCCAGCTTGTGACCCTGATATGGCTGGAGCAGGCGCTCATCATCGTCGCCGGCCTCGCCCTGGGCACCTGGATGGGCGGACGCATTGGCGCAATCATCATGCCCTTCCTGAGCAACGACGACCAGGGCAGCCAGGTGTTGCCGCCTTTCGTCCTCGAGGTCAACTGGACGACGCTGTCCATTACCTACGCTATAATGGCCGTCGCGTTCACCCTGATCATAACCGGTATGATATGGTTCGTACGCCGAATCTCCTTGCAGCGCATCCTGCGCCTCGGAGAGTTGTAGTAACCCGTCACGTCCCTCCTCCCTTTGCGGGGGGAAGTTTAGAGCCTGCCCCGTACTCGATACGGGGATGGGGGTGAGCATGACAAGCGCCCAAGCTTCCCCGTACGTGCTGTGCGAGGACCTTTTCAAGATATACAAAGTTGCCGACCTCGAGGTGGTGGCGCTGCGGGGGCTCGACCTGAGCGTAATGCCCGGCGAGGTGGTGGCCATTGTCGGCGCGAGCGGCAGCGGCAAGAGCACTCTGCTGAACATACTCGCCGGATACGACGCGCCCTCCGCGGGCGGCGTGTCCGTGGGCGGAAACGACCTGCTTCGCATGAACATGAGGGACATAGAGGAGTACCGCCGTGAGGTGGTGGGTTTCGTCTGGCAACAGACCAGCCGCAACATGTTCCCCTATCTTTCCGCGGTGGAGAACGTAGCGCTGCCCATGATGCTGACCGAGATGCCCGGCAGAGAACGCAAGGAGCGCGCCGAACACCTGCTGGATCTGGTCGGCCTGGGACACAGGCTTGAGCACACTCCCGAGCGGCTTTCCGGCGGCGAGCAACAACGCGTTGCCATCGCGGTGGCCCTCGCCAACCACCCGCCGCTGCTGCTGGCCGACGAGCCGACGGGCGAGCTGGACAACGCCACCGCCGCCGAGATACTGGACCTGTTCGGCGTGGTCAACCAGGAGTTCGACACCACTATCCTCATAGTCACCCACGATCCCGACATCGCCCACAAGGTCGGCAGGGTCGTAATGATTCGGGACGGCAAGATGTCAACCGAAATCCGGCGCCGGGTGACATTCCAGAGAGTGTCCGGTTCCGCCAACACGGACCAACCGCTGGAGGAGTTCATCCTGGTGGACGCAAGCGGGCGCGTCCAGATACCCCGCGAGTACCTTGAGGACCTGCGAATTCGCGACCGGGCCAGGGTTGAGATCGAAGACGGCGCCGTGACGCTCAGACCGGAGGAGCTTTAGAGTGAACAGGTACCAGCGGCTGACGGCCGCGATTGACGTGACCCGGACCTACCGCCTCGGCTCCGAGGAGATCACGGCCCTCCGCGGCGTGAACCTGACGGTGCTGCCCGGCCAGTTCGTGGCTATCGTGGGCAGGTCGGGCTCGGGCAAGACTACCCTTCTGAACATCCTGGCCGGCCTCGACAGGCCCACCTCCGGCGACGTGCTGTTCGAGGAGCGCAGCGTCATGGAGATGAGCGAACGCGAGCTTCTGGAGATCCGCCGCCACAAGCTCGGGTTCGTGTTCCAGTCGTTTGGCCTGTTGCCGTTGCTCTCCGCGCTCGAAAACGTGGAGCTTCCCCTGCGGATAGCGGGTGTAAAGGCCCGCGAACGCGGCGAGCGAGCGCGTGAGGCGCTTGAGATTGTGGGCCTTTGGACGAGGGCGCGGCACCGGCCCTACGAGCTTTCGGGCGGCGAACAGCAGCGCGTCGCCATAGCGCGCGCCATCGTTAACAACCCGCCGCTGCTGCTCGCCGACGAGCCGACGGGCGAGCTCGACTCGGTGAACGCCAGGGCCATTTTCGGACTCTTCAAGCAGATGGTCCAGGAGCGCGGCATAAGCGTGCTCGCCGCCACCCACGACTCCACGCTGTTGGAAATGGCGGACGACGTAAAGGAGATCCGCGACGGGGTGTTGCTCGACCAGGCGGCGCAGGGGCTGCGCTTCCGCGACTAGGCAAGCCCTGACCGGTGCCTTCCCTTCTTGCGGGCTGACAGGGGAAGGCATCGCGATTTAACCTTCCGAACTGTCCCTTCCCCCTTGACGGGGAAGGTTAGGATGGGGGTGACGGCTCAGGCACAACCGCTGAAGTCCCCAAAACCTACCCGTCTCAGCCCCTTACGGGGCAAGCGGCGCAAGGTTGGGATGGCGGCGCCACACCGGCCCCTAAGCTGACGTGGGGCTGTGCAACTCCAGTTGGGCCGCCGGCGCTCCGGCGACGGAAGGCAGCAGTGGCTCAACGTCCCGCCAAACCTGTTCGTGAACGCCCTCGATAGCCATTGTCGCGTCGATTACGCTCCACCTATCGGGTTCGTTGGCCGCCATCGCCCGGTATCCCGCGCGCAGCCGGCGGTGAAACTCCAACGGCTCGTCCTCGAAGCGGCGCGAGTCCTCTTCGTCCAAGCGGCCTGGCGTCAATACCTCTTCCACGTCCAGCGGCAGGGCAATCTGCACCGCACCCACACGCCCCAGCCCAACCTCCGGAGCACAGTCCAGAAGAATCGTCAGATGGGGCATGACTCCGCCGGTCGCGAGACGGTTCATTTCCTCCACCGCCGCGATTGAAAGCCGCCGGCCATAGCCCTGGTACGCAACGGTCGAGTCGGCGTATCGGTCTGCGACTATCACCAGGTTGTCTTCTTCGGACGTCTGCCGGAGTACCTTGGCCACCAGCTCGGCCCTGGCCGCCAGGAACAGAAACAGCTCGGCCCCCTTCGATATGACCTGCCCGCCCTTCTGGCCTCCCCAGGGGCGGCCCTTCACAAGCTCCCTGACGTGCCGGCCCAGCGGAGTCGTGCCAGGTTCCTTGATAGGCAGAACGCGCCTTCCCGATTGCTCGAGGCGTTCGCACAGCACCTGGAACTGGGTGGTCTTTCCGCTGCCCTCGCCGCCCTCGAACGATACGAATAGCGCCACTTGTCGCTCCCGTCTTGCCGTACATACTGGTCCCTTCCCCCTCGGCGGAGAAAGGTCCTGTCGCCGCCGTCGTACCGTTCGTACTGGTCCCTTCCCCCTTGATGGGGGAAGGTTAGAGCCTGCCCCGTACTGGATACGGGGATGGGGGTGCCCGGCCTATCGTCTGAAGATGACCACGTGGCGGCCCGGGTCCTTCCCCATGCTCGACGAGGCAAGCCCGAACTTTTCCGCGATCTCGTGTTGCAGGCGACGCACGTACGCGCCCTGCGGGTTCAGCTCCACGTGGCCCTCGCCCTTGCGGACGCGGATTGCCGCCTCCTCGGCCTCCTGGACTGCCCCGTCCATGTGCTCAACCGATACCGGCGTGAGGCCCTGCCTGCGGGTAATCGCCTGTATGAACTGCTCGAGCTGCGCCGTGGTGTTCTTGCGAAGCACGTACACCGGCTTGCCCACCTCTTCCGCATCCCGAAGTGCCTTGGTCTTGCGGCGGTAGTAGTTCTTGGTCGTCACGAGCAGGTCCGCTTGGCTGATTTCCATGACCAACTCTATGGGCGCGTTGGCGCTCCTCACCACGTGCTGCAGGCGTCCCCGGTTCACGCCGTATGGCAGTATGTGGGTGGTCTTGGGCGGCTCGATTTCGGCGGGCTCAAGGTCCCTGGCCGCCGGGAAGGGCGGCTCCCTCCGCCGGGGCGTTTCGACGCCACGCAGGTCGGTGCGCGCAGTCTGCTGCTCGCTCCGCTTCACCCTGAAGCCGCCCTCGCCATCGCTCTCCCGCGTCTCCGGCGATACCGCGAATCCCCGCAGCATCCGGTCCACAACGTCGGTCACGTCCGGGTGGACCGTGACCACGTTCCAGCCCTGTATCTCGACGAGGACATCGAATGTGGGAGGCGCCCTGCGCTCCAGAACGGTCTTCTGCGTACGCCGCCTCCGCGCCTCGATGTCGCCGAGTGTGACCGACTGCACACCCCCGACGAGGTCCGACAGTGTCGGGTTCATTACAAGGTTTTCGAGCGTGTTGCCGTGCGCGGTCGCCACAAGCTGCACGCCGCGCTCGGCGATGGTGCGCGCGGCGTTGGCCTCCAGCTCCGTGCCGATCTCATCGATGATGATGACCTCCGGCATGTGGTTCTCCACCGCCTCGATCATCACGTCGTGTTGCAGCGCCGGCTTGGGCACCTGCATTCGCCTGGCCCGCCCGATGCCGGGGTGGGGGATGTCGCCATCCCCGGCTATCTCGTTGGAAGTGTCCACCACGATGACCCGCTTGCCCGCGTCGTCCGCCAGCACCCGCGCGACCTCGCGCAGCATGGTCGTCTTGCCTACACCCGGCTTGCCCAGCAGCAGCACGCTCCTGCCGCTGAAGATGAGGTCCTCGATGATGCGTATAGTGCCATAGACCGCACGGCCGAACCTCAGCGTCAGGCCGACGACGTCGCCCCTCCGATTGCGTATCGCCGAAATGCGGTGCAGTGTGCGCTCCACGCCGGCCCGGTTGTCCTCGCCGAAATTGCCCACCCGGTCGATAACGTGACGCAGGTCTTCGTATGTCACCTCGTCCGTGCCCAGCGACAAACTCTCGTTGGGCACGCGGGCCTCCGCCTCTCGCCCCAGGTCAAGCACGACCTCGAGCAGCTCGTCCACGTTCTCTCGGCTCCTCACCGACTCCTCTATGCGAGGAGGCAGCTTGTCGAGGAGCGCCTCCATGTCGTCGACTATCCGCCTTTCCACCAAGGCAATCGCACCTCCGGCCTGCCCAGGTCCCCATCCCGGCGGCACTGTCGCCGCCAGGCAGTACTATCCAGATACAGCATAACAGCAGATGCGCGGGGGCGGCAATTGCAAAGGGCCAATCAAGTAGCTCCATTCCAAGCCCCGTTGCCCGCAGCCCCTGGACAGTGCCTTGAAAGTCATTTCGTGTTGATGTACAGTCTAACCGAACACCCAGGAGGGATGACGATGAGTGACGATACGGCGAACACCGCCGAAGAGTGGGTCTTCGTTGCCAGAAGCGTGGCCGGTCTGCCCGACGGCCAGCCTCTGGCGCTGCGATGCATGACCAGAGCCGGAATGGCGGCCCAGGATGCGTCCGATTGGGTCTGCGTCGCAACAGCCTGGGCACAAGACTTCGATGACCATGAAATTGCCGCTCAGTGCATGGCCCAGGCAGAAGACGATGTCGAAGATGCCGATGATTGGGTTTGGATCGCTGGAATCTGGAGGGAGAGCCTTCAAGAGCAGGACGATGCTACCCGATCCTTGGGCGAAGCCGAAGAAGCTGCGCAAGATTATGATGATTGGCTGCAGGTCGCAAAGGGGTGGATCAACGTTTTTCAAGACACCGCCGCGGCCACTCGGTGCATCGAAACAGCCGAAGACATTGCCGACGATACTGAAGAATGGGTGCAAGTTGCGAAAGGGTGGATGGAGATTCTTCACAGCTCGGACGGAGCCGTTCGGTGTTTGGAAAAAGCTCAGGACGCCGCCTATGGACAGGAAGAAATCGAAGCGGTTGAGGAGGCATGGCGCGTAGGCGTTCCTGGCCTGGACAGCTCGATCCGTAATGAGGGAATTCAGCGCCTTTTGGACAATCCGGATGTTTCGGATTACCTGGAGACTTTCGGCATGGCTGTCGCCGACCATGTGAATCGACAGCAAGCGGTAATCCTGGACCTGGGCGTCCTGACGAGCTCGTCCACAACCCAGATTGGAACCTGGGGCGCCGAATGCGTGTCAGAACGGCGGGAAGGCAGCTACGCCAGGTACTACACCTTCACCCTGCCCCAGGCCGCGGGTGTAACCATAGACCTGAAATTCGAAGTGGATGCATACCTCTACCTGGTCAGCGGTGACGCTCACGACGGCAACGTCTTGGCCGAGGACGATGATGGCGGCGAAGACACCGACTCGCGCATCAGGCGTAGTCTTGCCGCCGGAACCTACGCCATCGAGGCCACTACCTTCAACGAAGAAGAGGCCGGCGCCTGCACCTTCGAGATCTCCGTCGACAATCCCGGCTAGCGCCACCCGCCCAGCTACGCCCACGCCTCCGCCCCCGCGGCGAGCCGCACGCTAGACGCCATCGTGCGTATGCACACCACGTATTCCGCCCCCGGCGCCAGCCCTAACTCGCCCAACGCACGGCGCAAGTCGGCCTGGTACTCCGCCACGAGCGCAACAATGCTCCGTGCGCCCGCGAGCCGCTCCAGTCCGAACACGGCCAGTGTCGCGGCCGCGTCCATCGATGCGGGAGCCAACATCGCCTGCATCCAGCCGTTCGCACCCTTGCGCCCGACCCTCAACCACCCCTCCAGTGCGCGGTCGCCCTCCAGCACGTACTCGCGCGCGCGGCCGGGACCACGCTCGCGCGAGTCCCGCCACTGGCCGAACGTGACGCCCGCAAGCCGCCGGACGACGGGCGGCACGGCGGCGTTGTAGAGACGGAATACGCCGTACTCATCCGGGCCCGAGGCGTCGCGAGGAGAGGTGGTTCGCGGCCCGGCTGCGTCGGGCGCGAGTACGGACGGCTGGGAGCGCATCAGCGTCTCGTAGTAGGCGGGAAAGTATCCGGAACGCCGTGCCGCGTCCAACAAGATACAGTCCGCGGGCAGCCTCAGGAACACGCGCTCCGCTCCGGCACGAACCGCCTCGGCCGAGACCCGCTCCAGCACCCGCGTGACCGCTCCCTCGGCGCATTCGCCCGCGAGCAGTTGCGTCACGTGCCAACTCCTCCGGCCGTGCAGCCGGTCCGCTGAGGCGACCGCCTCCATCTCGCCACTGCAAGGCGTCGCCCAGGCGCCCGCCCTCGCCCTGCCCGCGGCGGTCGACCTGGCTATCGCCGCTATCGACGGCTTTGCGCCCTGCCCGGTCACGATTCCCGTGAACGTGCGGGCGTGGTTGACGGCGAATCGCCGCCTGGAAATGGTGAGCGCCGCGAGCCGGAGGAGACCTATAGGGGCTGACATGCCGGAGTTGGGACTAATCGAGACGACCCGCGACCAGGGGTTGCTACGCGCTTCCTTCGACCATCCGGACGAACAGCTCGTGCACCCTGGTGTCGTCGGTCAACTCGGGATGAAAGGACGTGGCGAGCAGCCTGTCCTGGCGCACCGCAACGGGACGGCCGTCGCTGACCTGGGCCAGCACCCGGACGCCCTCGCCGACCTTGTTGACAACCGGCGCCCGTATGAACACGGCCCGAAACGCTGGCCCGGAAATGTCGCCCATCTCCAGGTCGGCCTCGAAGCTGTGTACCTGACTGCCAAAGGCGTTTCGGCTCACCTCGATGTCCATCAAACCCAGCGGCGAGGGCCGGTGGTCGGTAAGCCGCTTCGAAATGACGATCATGCCGGCGCAGGTGCCCCAGATGGGCAATCCCTCCGCCGCCTTCCGTGTAAGCGTGTCCCTGAAATCGTAGATGTCTATCAACTGGACGATCGTGGTGCTCTCGCCACCGGGGATGATCAGGCCGTCGACTTCGTCCAGCTGGTGCGGGAGCCGGATCTCTGCCGACTCCACACCCAGCTTGTCCAGCACTTCGCGGTGCTCTGCGAAGTCCCCCTGAATTGCGAGGACGCCCAGCGTTGGCAAGCTACCAGCCTCTCGTCGCCAGCTGCTGCTCCACGGGCATAGTGCGGACGTCCAGTCCGGGCATGGCCTTGCCAAGTCCGGTAGAGACCTCTACCAGTATCTTGGGATCGTTGTAGTGCGTGGTCGCCTTGACGATGGCCTCGGCCATGATCTGCGGCGTCTCCGACTTGAATATGCCGGAGCCTACGAACACGCCGTCTACGCCGAGCTGCATCATCAGCGCGGCGTCCGCCGGGCTGGCGATACCGCCGGCGGCGAAATTGACCACAGGCAGCCGGCCGGTGTCGTGGATCTCCTTGACCAGCCCGTAGGGCGCGCGCAGGTCCCTGGCCGTCGCCATCAGCTCATCGTCGGACATCCCCACTATGCGCCGGACTTCGCCCAGCACCTTCCTCGCGTGCCGCACGGCCTCGACGATGTTGCCGGTGCCGGCCTCGCCCTTGGTGCGGATCATGGCCGCGCCCTCGCCAATGCGCCGCAGCGCCTCGCCCAGGTCGCGGCAGCCGCACACGAAGGGGATCTTGAAGTCGTGCTTGTTGACGTGGTTGTTTTCGTCGGCCGGAGTGAGCACCTCGGACTCGTCCACGTAGTCCGCGCCCAGCTCCTCCAGTATCTGTGCCTCGACAAAGTGACCGATTCGCGACTTTGCCATGACGGGTATGGTGACCGAGTTGATGATGTCCATGATCAATTCCGGGTCGGACATGCGGGCCACGCCCCCAGCCGCGCGAATGTCAGATGGCACACGCTCCAGAGCCATGACGGCGACGGCGCCGGCGTCCTCGGCGATCTTCGCCTGATCGGCCGTAACCACGTCCATGATCACGCCGCCCTTGAGCATCTGGGCAAGCCCAACCTTCACTCTCCAGGTACCGGTCTCCGACCTTACGTCAACTGCCATCTTTGGCCTCCTAGAGCCGCTTGCGCTATCAAGCGAAGTTTCGCGCCACTATACGCCTTCCCGCGGCGGCATAATGATATTTCGCGCCATTATACTCCTGAGTACCGTTCTTTACAATTGGCCCTCCGGTCTGCCAATGTAAATCCACGGAACGCAACCCGCCGCCACTTGCCCGAAAAGTTGTCGGTATAGGTCCTTGCGGGCCAATATGGCGTGCGCTACAATTCGCAAACTTTCTCCGAGGATGCCACCAAATGAGCCAGTCCCACGTCGAAGACAGGGTAAAGCTGCGCAAAGACCGGTCCAAGAAGGCCATAGCCTTCGCCATGAAGAGCCGCTGGAAGGAAGCGGCCGCCGTCAACCGCGCCATTCTCAAGGACTTCCCACGCGACCTTGAAGCCTGGAACAGGCTGGGCAAGGCGCTGAGCGAGCTCGGATGCCTCGCCGACGCCCGCGAGGCATTCGGCAATGCTCTCGAGGTGTCGCCGCACAACAGCATCGCCCGAAAGAACCTCGAAAGGCTGAAGAGACTGGGCGAGTACGATCAGCCGGCCTTCGTTACGAGCGGCGCCACGGCCCAGGCGTTCATCGAGGAGAGCGGCAACACCGGAGTGACGTCGCTGGTCAACCTCGCTCCGCCCGACGCGCTGCTCAAGCTCTCCCCGGGCCACCCCATCAACCTGCAGTGCGAGGGCGGCGGGCTCAAGGTGTTCCGGGCGTCCGGCGAATACCTGGGGCAGGTCGAGTCGCGGCTGGCCTCCAGGCTCGCCAGGCTGATGCAGGGCGGCAACCGTTACGACGCCACCGTTCGCAGCGTCTCCGAGCGGGAGGTGATCATCATCATCCGGGAAACGTTCAGGCACCACTCCCAGGCGCACGTGCCGTCGTTCCCTGCGCGCGTCACCGGGCCGTACCCAATGTACATGCCCAACGCCCCCGTCGAGTACGGACTGTCCGACGCCCTGGATGACGAAGAGCAGCTGGCGGTCAAGGACTGGTCGAACGACGACACTGAACCGGGCGACGACGCGGCGTTTACGCCCGTGATCCATCGGATCATCAACAGCCCCGGCAGCGAGCTGGACGGCGACGACGAATACTAGCGGCCCGTTCCGCCCGCGGTCTACGAGTTGGAGGCGGAAGAGGCGGAAAGGGTACGCTCGCGATAGTAGATGCCCCACCGCTGCATCGCCGCGTCGACCTCCGGCGAATTGAGCTCCGACAACTGGCGAAAGAACCCCGCCAGCGCGTGCGCGTGAAGCAAGTCCTCGGAGCATACCCAGCTAGCCTCTGCCGGCACCACGTACACCAGCCCGTTCTGGTGTTCGCACTGCATCTCTATGCGCTTGCCGCCCGTGTCGTGCTTTACCGTAATCCCGTACTCTGCCATGTCTCCCCTCGCGTTGCGGTGTCGGTTGCGCGCCGCGCACGATGTCTAGTGTAGCACCACCCGCAGCCCCCTACGCAGGCCCCCGGCCGGTTGGGCTAATATGCTACAATTCTTCCCGCACACCTTTTGCGGTGGCAGGCGTGACTGCCGCATCCTATCGCCACTTGGCAGGCTCGCTGGCCTGGTTTCGGAGCCTCTTCCATATCTCGAAGACGTTACCGGTCACAGTCAGCCTATCTCAACCCGGGGTGGGTCGCCCATGGCGCACTCAACAAGGAGCCGCCGCAATGACGGTCGCCACGCTGAGGGTCAATTGCCGGATAGCCCTTGTTGGGCTGTTGTTCGCGACAACTGCCCTGACGTGGACATGCGGTGGCGAGACGCAACCCACCACACCCACGATGGCGCCCACGGCCGCTAGCACGCCTACTACTTCCCTCGCCGCGACCGCGCCAACACGAACGCCGGTCCCCGCACCCACGATGGCTCCTGTGCCTGCCTCCAACATACCATTTCCTACCCCCACTTCTTCTCCGACACCCAACCCCGCTATGGACGCCTTGGGGTCCGCCATAGTGAAGATGTCGGAAGCCGGCGGCGCCGCAATCGAGATCCGCGCCAACCTTGAGGCGCTGTCTGACGGACACACCGTCCAGATACCCATTTCGTACACCGGCGTCTTTGCCATCGGCGGCCTTAACTGGTCGGACCTTGTCGTCACTGCGCCCGCTCTGGGGATAGAGTCTCGGGTTATGACGCTTTCGGCCCCCTTCCTCACGACGGTTCATGTCCTCGACGAATCGTCGGGCAATTGGGAAGCGAATTACGGTCACTCGTCCAATTCGATTGCGCTCGATAAGCTCTTTGTGCCGCGTACTTACGACTTTACTGACTTAGAGCTAACAGGCATGGAAGAGTTGAACGGCATAGACGTCCATGTCTTCACCGCAAAGTTACGAAACTTCGCGGTCGCCGGCTCGCGGGGCGATTTAGACGTCGTCTACTGGATAGGTGTGGACGATGGTCTGCCGCTCAAGGTGTCCGCCTCAGGCGCCCTGGACGTCGATGCCGACACGATGCTGATTGGCGATACGGTCGCGGAGTCGGCGTCGGTCGAGCTAACGGCAACGGTGTTCGACCACGGAAAGCAGGTAGACGTCGTTTCTCCCACCCTGGGCCTTCAGCGTTTTCAACATGAGGCGTTGCTGCTGGATGACGGGCGAGTCCTAGTGGGCGGCGGATTCACTGGAATCTCAAACAACAATGTCGTCGTTCCCTTTCCGTTAGCGTTGATTCAGACGTATGATCCTTCGACGGACCTGTGGTCGTTCCAGGATCAGATGGAAAACGCGGGGCTCTTGTACTCGGCCCTGAAGCTGGCTGACGGCAGAGTCCTTTTGGTTGGCCTGGCAGGCTTCGAAGACTCGGTCGAAGCATTCGCGAGCCTGTTTGATCCTATCGCAAACTCATGGGAAGAGGCCCCTGCACCTTCCACGCCTCGTGGTTTTCCGGAGACTCTTCTGCTTGATGACGGACGCGTTCTTCTCGTAGGCGGTTGGGACTTCGCACCTTCGGACAACGCATTCTCGCGAGAGTTAGTGAAGGAGGTTGAGGTCTATGATCCCCAAACCGGCGAGTGGCGGCAGGCGGCCCCGTTGAGCCAGGATTTCCAGGAACCGCCCCACTGCATTTTATTAAACGACGGGCGGGTGCTGGCGATGGGAATCGGCGGCGACATCTTTGCTGAAAGGACAGCTTTCGCCGAACTTTATGATCCCATCGCCGACTCCTGGACGCCCATCAGCGGTGCTGAAACCCATTATGCGCCCGGGAACGCCATCAGTCTGGCCGATGGCAGAGTTCTTGTGCTCGGCTCGCTCCCCAGGTGGTCCATCAATGAAAGTCCAGGTGGAAGCCCCGGGGACGTCATCCTGCCAGACGGAAGGCGGCTGACCGCCGCTCAGGTAGCCGAGCAGTACCCCGCCTCGAAGATTTACGACCCGGCCGACGACGAATGGTCTGCCGCCGAGGGTATGACTCATGCACGGAACAATGCCTCGCTGACCCTGCTGTCCGACGGAAGGGTTTTGGCCGCCGGCGGAGAGAACTACTGGTCCAAAGATTCGCTGCCCTACTCCACAACCGAGATTTTCGATCCGCAGACCAACTCGTGGTCGCCGGGCCCTGATCTGTCCGTGCTGCGAGCCGGCGCCACCGCGACACTGATGCCCGATAGCAGGGTGCTGTTGGTCGGTGGTATGGGGCTTGTCCAGGACATCGAGGAGATATACCCCCACGCAACTGCCGAAATAGTCGATCCCGGTTAGGCGGCGGCGGGTAGCGCCGAGCACGCAGGCCTCTCTTGCCACAGTCACTCGCCGAGTCCGTACCCGGATGCGCCTCAGCCCGGACGGACGAATCTGAACCAACGCCTTCTCAGGCGCCCGTCTCCATGGAGCCCCGCCGCACCACCGCCCCCCTATGCTATAATCGTGCCCGCACGCCCAACGGCGACAACACCCGCGGCGTACCCCCGCCGCCAACAGGAGACCGCGCGATGGCCCCTCACTACCAGGACGACTCCATCATCATCCACAAGTACGAATGCGGGTCTTACGGCAACAACGCCTACCTGATCGTCTGCCCCAAGACCAACGAGAGCATCATCATCGACACGCCCGGCGAGCCCGGCAAGGTCATCGAGGCCGCAAAGTCAACCGACGTCAAGGCCATCCTGATCACCCACAATCACTGGGACCACCTCGTCGGCTTCGACGACGTAACGAGCGCCATAGACGCGCCGGTCGGCATAGGCGAAGCCGACGCCGACGCGCTTCCCCGCCCACCTGCGCGGCTGCTGCGCGACGGCGACGAGATCGTGGCCGGCACAGTAACGCTGCGGGCCATCGGCACGCCGGGCCACACGCCTGGCTCCACGTGCTACACCGTCGGCAACGCGCTCTTTTCGGGCGACACCCTCTTTCCCGGCGGCCCCGGAAAGTCCGGCTCGCCCGAAAGGCTGCGTCAGCTCATCGACAGCATAACCACCAAGCTGTTCGCCCTGGGGGACGATGTCGCCCTATACCCCGGCCACGGTGCCGACGGCGACCTGAACAACAGCAAAGAGGAGTATGCGGTATTCGCGTCTAAGGAGCACCCGGCCGATCTGGCCGGAGACGTTCTTTGGCTCAGCACCTAGACTCTCCGGAGAACTCCGACGACCGGCCTCGGTGGAGGCCGCGCGACGTCGTATTCGCCACGCTCGCGTCCGCAATCGTGTTCGGTCTGCTCGTGGTGGTCGCCGCGAACCTCGCGGACGAGCGCGGCACTAGCTCGATTCCTACCTGGACGCTGGCGGCCTTCTACGTCGTTCTCGTGGCGACGGTCTGGTACTTCAGCGTGCGCAAGTACCGCGTGGGCTGGCGCAGCCTGGGGTTTCACGCGCCGGAAGGCAGGTGGAGCTTCGCCCTGGCCGCCCTCGTGCTCCTCGCCAGCCTGACCGTGTTCGCCGCGTACAAGCTCACCACCGACCAGCTGCCCGTAAGCTGGCTGCGGCCCCCCGAAATATCGCCGGAGTTGTTCGGCCACGGCTTCGAGCGGGTGCTGAACGGCCTGGCCATCGTGGTGGTCACACCCGTTGCCGAGGAGGTCTTCTTCCGCGGATTCGTGCTGGGCGGCCTCGTCGCCGCGCTCGGCGATCTGCGCGCGGCAGTGGTGAGCTCGGCGCTGTTCGCCGTGATGCACGCCTCGGTCGGCACGCTCGTGCCGCTGTTCGCGGCGGGCATGTTGCTTGCGTGGCTGTACCTGCGGACGCGCTCCATCTGGCCCCCGATAGCCGCGCACTCCACCCAGAACGCCCTGGCGATGCTCAGCGCGGGCTGATGCGGACCACAGCCGTCGTTGTGAGAAACTTATGACCGAGGACCGGCTAAACAGAATCGACCGTGTAATGCGCTCGCTCCGCGCGGAGGGCAGGAAGGCGCTCGCGCCGTTCTTGACCATTGGCTATCCGGACGTTAACACTTCCGAAGCGCTTGTCGAGTCAGTGCTTCACAGCGGCGCGGACATGCTGGAGCTTGGCATCCCCTTCAGCGATCCCCTCGCCGATGGGCCGACGGTGCAGGCGACCAGCTTCGCGGCGCTTCGCAACGGCGTTACCGTTGCCGGCGCCCTCAGCACCGTCCGCCGCCTCCGGGCGAAGGGCGTTGAAGCGCCGCTCGTCTTCATGGGGTACTACAACCCCTACCTGAGCTACGGCCTGGAACGATTCGTCGAAGACGCGGCGTCGGCGGGTGTGGACGGACTGATTGTGCCCGACCTGCCGGCGGAGGAGTCGGGCGAGCTGGGCGCGCTCTGCGTGGCGCGCGGCATTCACCTGATACCGCTGCTCGCTCCCACCAGTACGGACGAGCGCATTGCCGGCGCTTGCAAGGCCGCGGGCGGGTTTATATACTGCGTTAGCCTTACGGGCGTAACCGGCGCGCGCAGCGAGCTTTCCGCGACGGTTGAGACCCTGGTCGAGCGCGTCCGCCGCCACACCGACCTGCCCTTGCTCGTCGGCTTTGGTGTTTCGCGGCGCGAGCACGTCGAGGCCATCGGCCGGTTCGCGGACGGCGCGATCGTGGCGAGCGCCCTGCTGGACGCCATCGGCTCCGCCGCTCCGGAGCGGCGCCTGGAGGTGGCAGGGAATTTCGTGCGTGGGCTGTTAGCGGGGTAGATTAGGCTCGATGACCAAGCTAAGAGGACTTCGCGGCGCAACGACCGCGGACGCAAACACCAGGTCGGCCATAGTCTCCGCCACGAGCGAGCTGCTCGCCGAGTTGGTGTCCCGCAACGACCTCGATCTCGACGACGTCGCGGCCGCCTTCTTCACCACTACCCAGGACCTCAATGCGGAGTTCCCCGCCGTCGCTGCGCGCCTGCTGGGCTGGACTCAGATAGCGCTCATGTGCGGCCACGAGATGGCCGTCCCCGACGCGCAGCCCATGTGCATCAGGGTCATGGTGCTTATCAACACCGACAAGCGCGCCGCCGAGCTCGACAACGTGTACCTCAGGCAGGCCGTGAACCTCAGGGCCAGGGGCGTGGACGGGGAATAGATGAGCGTCACTGCGGCGGCCGGAGCGAGCGCGGCGAACAGCGAGGCGCGCGAGCGATGAGGATCGACCAGGAGCTGGCCGCACTCCGCGTCGAGCGCGACTCGATGCTGACCGTGGGCGTATTCGACGGCGTGCATCGCGGCCACCGCCTCCTGATTGCCCAGCTTGTGGAACAGGCGCGCCGGACCGGTCGAGCGGCCGGCGTCGTGACTTTTCGCAATCACCCCGCCGCCGTGCTTCGCGCCGATTTCCAGCCCCAGTACCTGACCACCCTCGAGCAGCGCCTCGAACTGCTGCGGGAGACGGGCGTCGATTTCGTCGCGCCCGTCACGTTCGACGCGGAACTGTCCCGGCTCGACGCAAGGGAGTTCGCCGCCCGGCTGGTGTCCACTCTGCGCATGAGAGGACTGGTCGTAGGCGCAGACTTCGCGATGGGCCGCGGGCGCGGCGGCGACCCCGCGGCGCTCACCCGGCTCGGAGAGGAGCTGGGCTTTACGGTGCGGGCCGTAGACCTGCTCGCCGACGGACCCCTGACCGTGAAGAGCACCTCCATTCGCCGCGCTCTGGCAGAGGGCGACGTGGAGTCGGTCGCCATCATGCTCGGACGCAACTTCAGCTCCCAGGGCGTCGTGGCCGAGGGCGACAAGCGGGGCCGTGAGCTGGGCTTTCCCACAGCCAACCTGGAGACGACACCCGGTCTGGCCGTCCCCGCTAACGGTATTTACGCCGCGTGGGCCGAGGTTGACGGCGAGCGGCACATGGCCGCGGTCAGCATAGGAGTCAGGCCCACTTTCGGCGAGCATCCGAGAGCAATCGAGGCCTATCTGCTAGAATATCAGGGTAACCTGTACGGCAAGACGATGCGCCTCGAGTTCGTCGCCCACCTGCGTGATGAGCTCAAATTCGACACAGTTGAAGCGCTCGTCGCGCAGATGCGAGACGACGTCCAGACCACAAGCCAGATTCTGCGCAGTTTATCGGAGGTAACCAATTGAACCTGCGAACACCCGGCCCGATTCCCGTGCCCGACGACATCCTGGAGGCGATGGGCGAGCCGATGATCAACCATCGCGGACCGGAGTTCGCCGAGATTCTCCACCGCACGACCGATCGTCTTAAGCAGGTTTTCGAGACGGCCAACGACACCTACATCCTCACCTCCTCCGGCAGCGGCGCGATGGAGGCCGCCATCGCCAACACGCTCTCGCCCGGCGACAAGGTGCTGTCCGCGTCCGTTGGCGTGTTCGGCGACCGCTTCGCCCAGATTGCCGAAGTATACGGCGCTGAAGTGATCCGCCTCGAATTCCCCTGGGGCGAGGCCATAGACCCCGACGCGGTACGCGCGGCGCTCGACGAAGACCCCTCATTCAAGGCTGTGCTTGTCACCCACAACGAAACGTCTACCGCCGTTGCCAACGACCTGCGGGCGGTGGCCTCGGTCGTAAAGGGTGAGTTCGACAAGCTGCTGCTGGTAGACGGCATCAGCAGCGCGTGTTCGCTGCCGCTGTCCACCGACGCCTGGGGCTGCGACGTGGTCGCCGCCGCGTCCCAGAAGGGCTGGATGCTCCCGCCCGGCCTGGCATTCATCACCTTCAGCGAGAGCGCGTGGCGCGCCTACCAGGATTCCACGATGCCCAAATTCTATTTCGACCTGGCGCAGTACAAGCGCTACCTCGAGATAGGCCAGCCTCCCTATACGCCGGCAGTGTCGCTCATGTTCGCCCTGGACCTGGCTCTCGGCCGGTTGCTCGACGAGGGCATGGGCGCCGTGTTCGAGCGCCACGCCATGATAGGCCGCATGACCCGCTCCGGCGTGAAACGCCTTGGGCTGGACCTCTTCGCCAGAGAAGAGTCCGCCTCGGATACGGTGACCGCCGTGCGTGTGCCGGACGGCGTGGACGCCGGCAAGCTGATTGGGCTGGCCCAGAGCGAGCACGGTGTGGTGCTGGCGGGCGGCCAGCAGCGGCTGAGCGGCCAGATCGTACGCATCGGCCACATGGGCTACTGCACCCCCGAAGAGATCGAGGAAGCACTACACGCCATAGAGTCCGCCTTGCCACGGGCCAGGCTCGAGTCCGCCGCGGCGCGCTGAGACGCCACCCCCCAGGTTCGCCTATGACCATGCCAGAGATGATGAAGGCCATGTCCAAACTGCGACTGGCCCTCGCCTCCATCGAAGCCAAGGAGCGGGAGCTGGACGCCCTGCGCCGTCAGTTTCAGCGACAACTGGCGCGCACGCGCACCCACGCCATCTACGGCGCGAACTCCCTGGACGCCTCCCTCGGCATAATGGACGAAGTGCAGGAACGCCTCGACAACGTTGAGACGCGGCGGCATCACCTCGACTCCATCAAGAAGCGCGGGCAGGAAGAGTTAGCCGCGCTCGAGCTTACCAACAAGATCGAGCAGGCCAAGGTGGAGCTGAGAACCCTCAAGGGCCGCGGAGGCGAAGACCGCCATCGGGTCGAGGAGCTTGAGCAGTTCATCGATTCCGCGAGCCTGCGCGCCGCCGAGGCGATCACCGGCAGGCTCGACTTCGAGGGCGGCGTCAACCTCTTGTAGGCGTACACGCCTCCCCTCTCCCCGGAAGGTGTGCCATCGACCACTTCAAGCTGGCTGGCGCACTTCAACGCCCCTTACGCGCTTGCGCGCTCCAGAAATCGCGCAATCTTAGACCCGTTATACCTTGAAATGCGGCTCAAAATATGCTTCAGTTCTGATAAGGCTGAGGGGCCTGCTCCGCACGATGAAAGCATGGTGCGTAGCAGCAGTAGCTCCACTCTCCGGTCGCACACTTCGCAGGGGGACACGAACAATGGAACCCATCTTTCTAATCTGCATTGGAGCCGCCCTGTTCGCCCACGCATGGTACGCGATGGGCATGTACAATGACGGGCGCACCACCGGCATAGTCGTCGGCGCTCTGGGCGCGGGCGCTCTTATCGCCCTGACCGTCGACCCTGTGCTCATGGGTGTGGAGACCAGCGGAGCGCTGCAGGACGCGGAGATCAACGTCTTCAAGACGCTGCTCGTGTTCTGGGCGGTCTACGCCGGCGCGATAGCGGCACACGGCGTCTACGACTTCGATGAGAGGGCGATTGGATTCTTCGGGGTCCCGCTTGCGGCGGTCAGCATCACCGTCGCGGTATTCGCCTCCACGCAGATGCTGAACAACTACGACTGGACCATCTGGCTGTCCATCGCCATCTCCGGGCTGTTGCTTGGCCTGGTCGGCATAGTGCTGTTCTTCAACCTGGCGTTGACGCTGCGCGCGCTGAACGCGCTGGCGGCGTGGACCATGCTGGTCTTCTCCGTCGTGCTTACCGCCATCGGCGTCGCGATACTGACCACCGGCATAGGCTGACACACTGGGCCCGGCGTCCCGTTGCGCGCCCACTGCAGACGCGTGTCGAGACCCGCCCAGCGGAAGGGCGCCCTTGCGGCGCGCCCGAATCCGAAATCGGGGAACTGACATGACAACTGGCAAAGACATCAGCGATACCGCGCTGGGGCTGCTCAACGACGCTGAACGCGAGTTCGGCAGGTTCGATTGGGACGGGACTTTTGCGGACTACCTCGATATGGTCATGGATGACCTGTCCGTCTCCCGCCTGTCCCACAAACTGGTGTACGACGCCATTGTTGCCAAAGGCGTCGAAGAGTCCCCGAGCGGCGACCCCATCTACCGGTTGTTCTCGAACGAGATATTCGGACTCGACGATACGCTGGCGAGAATCGTCCAGCACTTCGAGTCGTCGTCCCGCCGCCTCGAAATCCGCAAACGCATCCTGCTGTTCGTCGGCCCGCCGGCTGGCGGCAAGTCGTCTGTCGTGGCGCTCATCAAGCAGGCGCTCGAGAGCCACACCCGCACCGACGATGGCGCGGTGTTCGCCATCAAGGGCTGCCCCATGCAGGAGGAGCCGCTCCACCTGATACCTCACCAGATCAGGCCCAAGCTCCTGCGGGAGCACGGCATCTACGTCGAGGGCGACCTCTGTCCCAGGTGCCGATACAGGGTGCGCACGCTCTACCAGGGAAAGATCTCCGACGTGCCCGTGACGCGCGTGGTGTTCTCCGAGCAGGAGGCCGTCGGCATCGGCTACTTCCTGGCCACCGACCCCAACCCCACCGACGCCTCGCTCCTGGTCGGCAGCATGGACCCCAACCAGTTGCAGGGCGAGCGCCACGAAGTGGCCGGCAAGACCTACCGTATGGACGGTGAGCTGAACGTGGCAAACCGGGGCCTCATGGAGTTCGTCGAGATTTTCAAGGGCAACTTCCACCTCCTCACCACGCTGCTGAGCCTGGCCCAGGAGCAGCTCATCAAGCTGGAGCGCTTCGGGTCAGTCTACGCCGACGAGGCCATAATCGCCCACTCCAACGAGGGCGACTACAACAGCTTCCTGAAAAACGAGTCCTCCGAGGCCCTCAGGGACAGGATCATCGCTATCCAGATTCCCTACAACCTTAGGGTGGACGACGAGGTGCGGGTGTACGAGAAGATGCTCGAGAGAAGCGGCCTGACGGGCACGCACGTGCCGCCGCTCACCCTGCCCACCATGAGCGTGTTCGCCGTGCTCTCCCGCCTCGAGTCGGCGCCTTTCGCATCGGGCCTTTCGCTGCCGGACAAGATGAAGCTGTACAACGACCGCAGCAGCGAGGAGTACGTGAAGCAGCTCAAGCGCCAGCAACCCAACGAGGGCATGACTGGCATATCGCCCCGATTCGTGATGAACCGCCTGAGCTCGGCGACCAACCCGCAGGACGTTACCTGCATCACTCCCCTCGCGGCGCTGGACAGCCTATGGCAGGGCAGGTTTGAAAACATCAGCATCGACCAGGAAGAGCGTGACCGCTACGTCCAGATTCTCACCGACACGGTGAACGACTACAGCGAGCGGGCCAAGAAGGACGTGCAGAAGGCGTTCGAAGAGGACTTCGAGAACACCGCCGCCGGTCTGCTGCTGGACTACTTGGCGAATGTGACCGCCTACTGCACCGGCGGACGCGTGTTTGACGAGAACACGGGCGAAAACCGCGAAGTGAACGAACAGCTTATGCGCGAGATGGAGCGCCACACCGACGTGCAGGAACGGGCCAAGAACAACTTCCGCCACGAGATTTTCCGGCTCTTCAGGTCGTGGGACGAGCGGGAATTGGCCTACCACTACACCAGCGAGCCGCGCATATCCCTGGCCATCGAAAAGCGGCTGTTCCCCAACGACAAGAAGCTTCAGGATACGCTCACCGAGCCGCGCCGCGAGCGCGAAAAGGTCGAGTGGGCACGAAAGAGGCGCGCGATCTTCAACCGTCTGGTCAACCAGTACGACTACTGCGACCGCTGTGCCGAAGACCTGTTGCAGTACGTCCTTCACGTGCTTGAGCGCAAGCCCGTCATAAGGCCCCTGCGCAACGAGGGCATCGAGTGGCAATGGCAGCTCAGCCCGCCCTCGCCGACCCCGCTCCCCATGCCGCTCTAGTCTCGCGGCCTCTGCCCAACCCCGACCCGCAGGCGCACTAACAGTCCCGGCAGGCGCGACCCCACCGTTGCTCATGCTCGGCAACGAGTTGCCGTAGCTCCTCGGCGTACGAGAGCGAGCGTATCGAGCCGGTCGTCATGATGTACGCATCCTCGCGGTTGTCGGCGTAGTACGCCTTGCGCAAGCCCCGCTTACTGAAGCCGTACTTGGTGTACAGATTCTGGGCGACGTAGTTGGACACCCGCACCTCCAGCGTCAGGCGGTCCGCGCCGTGCTCCAGGGACTGCTCGATGGCCGAAATGAGCAGCAGCTCGCCCACCCCGAATCCGCGGTAGCCGGATCGAACCCCGACGGACACGATGTGAGCTTCGTCTATCACCTGCCAGGTGCCCAGAAAGCCCGCCAGGAACTGCTGTCCGGGCTCCCACGCGGTGGTCCGCCAGGGCAACAGCCCTCTGGCGTTGCGGATGAACCGGCGCACGCCGACCCCCGCGCCATCGCCGCCCGGGTCAGGTTCGGCGTACGGATTGGGCGCGTCGTCGCTCTCGACCTCTTCCCTGCGCCAGGCAACCAGATAGCGCGCCACCCTGTTGCCAAGCTCGCGGGTGAAGGACGTGGGTGGAAACATCTCAGGAAAGGCGTCGCGCTCTATCTCGGCCGCCTGAGCCGCGTCCTCCGCGACCAGCGGCCGCACGGCGAACGGCATCAGCCGCCCGGTGCCGGGGTCCGCCGGCGGCTGGGAACCCTTCACGGCGTCCCCAGGCCCGCTCGCCGGGCGGACATCAGAACGGAATCCCCCACAACGAGTACCAGGACTCAAGGCTCCGCTCCACCGGCAGATTCTCCTGCTCCATCACCGCCCCCAGACGCATCTCAGCCGCGTTGTCGCGGCTCTCCGGCGCCGACAGCACCAGCGGATAGAAGCTTCCCCTCTTCACGTTGTAAATCCAGTAGGCTTGCTTATCGTCGTACTCCAGCCCGAACACAGCCGCCAGGATGCGATCGCCGAAGCCGTGCTCGGTTATGGTCTCTCCCACCAGGTGGAGCGTCGCCGCCAGGTCCTCGAAGTCCTCGTCCTGCAGCGTGACCCACTTTGTGCCGTAGGTGTCGTCCACGACTTCGAACTGAGTGCCGGTCACCCTCTCGCTCAGCTCCAATATGTCGTGAATCTCTTGCTCGAGTTTATCGAAGAAGCTGGTCTCGACCGGGTTGAAGACGAGGCCCGCCCGGTCGGTCAACCTGATGTCGCTGCGTCCCTGCAGCGACACGCCGGCGGTCACGACCGCGAAGTACTGGTCCCGCGTGGGCTTGCGCAGCTTGTTGCGACCCAGAAGCGCGTCTAGAAATCCCATATATTATCCTCGCAGTCCCCGCTCCATCTGGCGCTGCATATCCCTCAGCCGCTCGATTCGCGCCTCGACTGGCGGATGGCTGGCAAAGAGCGAGGCTCCGCCGCTCAGTTTGAGTTTGGGTATGATGAAGAAGGCGTTGGCGTGTTCCACCCGCCGCAGGTCCTTCTCGGGGATACGGTACATGTCGTTGCTTATCTTGGCCAGCGCCGACGCAAGCTGAAGCGGCGCTCCGGTCATCACGGCGCCGCCTCTGTCTGCCGCGTACTCCCTGCACCTCGACAGCGAGAGGATGAGCAGCTGGCTCAAGAAGTACACCAGTATCGTGCCGACGTACACCGCCAGCATAACTATCATGAACTGTCCGGCGTCGTGGTCGTCGTCGTTCCCCCCGAAACCGCCGAACAGGCTGATCCAGAACAGCATCTGCATCAGGAAGCCCGCCGCGACGACGATGATGCTGAGCCAGGTGAGCACGGCCACGTCGCGGTTCTTCACGTGGGCCATCTCGTGTGCCAGCACAGCCTCCAACTCGCGGTCGGTGAGCCGGCGCATCAGTCCTGTGGTCACGGCGACAACGGCGTTGCTCGGGTTGCGGCCGGTTGCGAATGCGTTGGGCACGGACGTGTCCATCACCGCGATGTGCTTCGGCTTGGGCATGTCCGCGATGGCGGCGAGCCGCTCCACCATGGCGTGGAGGCGCGGCTCCTCGACCCGCTTGACGATCCTGGCGCCCGTTGCCATGAGCACCAGCTTGTCCGAAGAGTAGTACTGGACCACCGCCATAACGATCGCTATCGCCAGCACGAAGAACAAGGGCACGCCCGCGATCAGCAGCAGTCCCACGAAAGCTATATACAGGCAACCGAGCAGAAACACGGTGAACGTCATGCGGAAGGTCAGCTCGGTGTCCCTTCCGTAGCCGTGTTGCCTCATCCGGCATCCCCCTCATGCGCGCCTCACGCGCTTGACTTCTCAAGATAGTCTCAATTTGTTGATGCGCCCCCGCGCATTATACAGAATCATACACCAGTATTCAGACTACAACGGAGCGGGAGCGCCGGTGTCACGCGCGCCGCTTCTCTGATACCATGTCCGCTCACTTTGATACACCAGCCGCGGCTTACGGTCCGCGGCCAGGAGGGCCCTGACTTGCAGACCCTTTTCGGCATCGATACCGACGTGCTGATGCTCGTAGTTCTCGGCGCGCTCGTCGGCATTCTCGCGGCGCTTGCCGTTACCGCTGCGATCAACCGCGTTATGTTCAAGATCGGCGTCAGAAACCTGCCCAGGCGCCCCGCGCAGACCGCCCTCATAGTCGTGGGCCTGATGCTCAGCACGCTCATCATCTCCGCGGCCATGGGCACCGGCGACACCATCTACCACAGCATACGCAACACGGTGGTCGAGTCGCTCGGCGAGATAGACGAAATGCTCTTCTCGAGCGAGGCGACGCAAGGAGACGTCCGCGGCAACCCGTACTTCCCCATCGAGCGCTACGAGGCCCTGGCGGCGGAGCTCGATGGCGACCCCGGCATCGATGGCCTTGCCCCTTCGATCGGCGAAAACGTGCCGGCAGTGAACCCGGTGAGTCGCCAGAGCGAAGGCAACATGCGGATCGTCGCTGTCGACCCGGCCTCGGTCGGCGTGTTCGGCCCGATCTACGACCCCGAGGGCAGTCCCCTGCCGTTGGAGGACCTCCGCGCCGGTGAGGCCTACCTGAACAAGAAGGCTTCCGAAGAGCTGGAGGCCTCCGCGGGCGACTCCGTCGTTATCTACACGCAGGCCGGCGAGGCCACGCTGAAGGTGCGCGGTGTGGCGCGTGACGGCGGCCTGGCCGGCGACGACCCGACCGCCCTCCTCACCCTCGCCGAGGCTCAGCGCATATTCGACAAGCCCGGCCAGATCAACGTGGGGATAGTGTCCAACAAGGGCGACCCCGAGGAAGGTGTTGATCTGACCGACGAGGTGACCGAGCGTCTGCGCGGCCTGCTGACCAACCATGCGGTAGCTGAGAGTCTCGTTGCACGCCTGGCCGACGCGGCCGTTATCGACGCCCTGGCCGCCGCGGCGGCCGGCGTCCAGCCCGAGTCGTTCAGGGACGACCTCCTCCGCACGGCCGACCTGCTGCGCGCTGGCGAGACGACCCCCGAGCTTGTCGGCCTCCTGGCCGACGAGCGCGTGGCGGCCCACCTCTTGGCCGCGACCGAGCAGGCCGGGGGCCAGGCGGCGGCCTTCGAGACTTTCCGGCTGTTCTCCAGCCTCAACTCCCTGACCGTCCGTCCCATCAAGAAGGATCTGCTCGAGATCGCGGACCAGGCATCCGGTGCCGTCAGCTCGATTTTCGTGATATTCGGCAGCTTCTCGGTCGTAGCCGGAATTATGCTCATCTTCCTCATATTCACCATGCTCGCCGCGGAGAGAAAGCCGGAGATGGGCATAGCCCGCGCCGTGGGCATGAAGCGCCGCCACCTGGTGCAGTCGTTCGCCTACGAGGGCATGGCCTACGACCTGCTCTCGGCGCTGGTCGGGACGCTCATGGGCATCGCGGTGGGCATGATCATGGTGGCCGGCATGGCGGCCATCTTCTCGCGGGACGGCGGCGGCTTCGAGATAGAGCCGAGCTACACCATGCGCAGCTTCATAATCTCCTACAGCCTCGGCGTGGTGCTCACGTTCATCACCGTGCTGTTTTCGTCGTACCGGGCCAGCAGGCTGAACATAGTCGCGGCCATCCGCGACCTTCCGGAGGTGTTCCAGGCGTCCGAGCGCGAGTCCTCCCTGCGGCTGGTCCTGCGCTCCGTCGGCCGCCCCGCGATCTTCGCCCTACAGGCCTACGCCAACCTGCGCGAGGGCAGACTCGGCGCCGCGGCCTTGAGGCTTGCCCTGGCGCTTGGCTGGGTCGTGGCGTTCCCCGTGTGGATAGCCGACATAGCCTGGACGCTAGCGAAGATATGCGCCGCCGCCCTGAGGCACGGCTGGCTCACCTTTGTCGTGGGCGTACTGCTTATCGCCCTGGGAGTGTGGACGAAGCAGGCCGCTCCCTTCACCCTCGGCGCCACCACCGCGGTCATCGGCATCGGCCTGATGATGAGAGGCCTGTTCACGCGGCGGCAGTGGAGCGAGCGGACGCAGCACAACCTCACCGGCGGCGCCATCGCCGCGACGTGTCTGTTCTGGCTGGCCATAGGTAGCGCACAGTCACAGCCTTACACCGTCGTGATAAGCCTGGTGGCCCTCGGTTTCGAGGCGGTGCGCCAGATCGCGCTTCGCAGGAAAGCCGTAAACGTCGAGCTGGAGGACAAGCACGCCTTCACCTTCGTGGGCATATCGCTCACACTCTTCTGGGCAACCCCGTTCGACTCGCTCGACTTCATCGTGCCCGAGTTGAACTCCAGTATCGAGATGTTCCTGATTTCCGGCGTGTGCATGGTGGCGGCCGCGGTCTGGACCGTCATTTACAACTCGGATCTCATAACCGGCGCGCTCTCCTGGGCCCTGGGGATCTTTCCCAGGATAAGACCCGCCGTCAACACCGCGGTAGCCTACGCGCTCTATTCCAAGATTCGCACCGGCCTCACTCTGGCCATGCTGTCGCTGGTCATCTTCACGCTGATCGTCATGTCCTCGCTGACGAGCTCATTCGACGCGGCGTTCGAAGACGTGGACCTGGTGACCGGCGGTTGGGACATCTCGGGGAGCACCAGCTACAGCAACCCGGTCCAGGATTTCAATAGTAGCCTGTCCACGTCGCTCGGCGAGCGTGCCGGGGACATCGAAGCCGTCGGCGCGTACAGCACCCTGCCAATCGAGGCCAGGCAGCCCGGCGCGGACGAGCAGGAGTGGCGAGAGTACCGCGTTCAGGGCTCGGACGCGGCATACCTCGAGCACTCCGAGTATGGCATACAGCTTATGAGCAAGGACTACGGGGAGACCAGCGAGGAGATCTGGGCCGCGCTTCAGGCCGACCCCAGCCTCGCCGTCATCGACCGGCTCGCCGTGCCCTCTCGCGCCGGAGACGGCAACTTCGGCCAGATTGTCACTGACAACTTCACGATGGAAGGGTTCTACGCCGAAGACGACGAGATGCCGGCTACGCGAATCGAGCTGCGCGACGCCCGCACCGGCAACGTGGCGACCATAACCGTGATCGGCGTGCTGGACTCGCTGTCGGACCGCTTCCGCCGCGTGATTACTTCGAAATCCGTGATCGATCGGCTCGCGGGCGAACCCGTGCCATTCACCGTGTATCGCATCAAGGTCGCCGAGGATGCGGACGCCGCCGAGATTGCCCGCGAGGTGGAAGCGGCCTACCTCGAAAACGGTATGGAGACCACCGTTCTTGCCGACGACATCGCCGAGGAAAGAGAGGCCAATGTCGCCATCAACAGGCTCTTGCAGGGCTTCATGGCCACCGGCCTCCTGGTGGGAATCGCCGCGCTGGGCGTGGTCAGCTTGCGTGCTGTGGTCGAACGCCGGCAACAAATCGGCGTCCTGAAAGCCATCGGCTACAGGCGAAGCATGATTCTTGCCAGCTACCTGATCGAATCGTCGTTCATTTCGCTTCTGGGCATCGGCCTGGGCATCGGCCTGGGAACGGTCTTGTCCCTGAACGTCGTGGACCAGATAGCGGAGGAGGTGCCCGGCCTCACCTTCACGGTCGCGTGGGCCGAGCTTGGCCTTATCGTAGCGCTCGCCTACGTTTTCTCGCTGCTCACGACGATAGTGCCGGCGCGCCAGGCGGCCGGCATCTACCCGGCCGAGGCGCTGCGTTACGCTTAGCCCCCTCTCCCTCGATCGAGAGGGTGAAAGGCACAATCAAACCGTCCACAGCCAAACCGTAGGGGCGGGTTTCAATGCACCGTAGGGGCGGGTTTCAAACCCGCCCGCGAGTCCCCTCTCCCTCAATGGAGAGGGTGAGGGTGAACAAGCAAAGAATGTGGCAAACCATCGGCCACAATAAGGCCATCGACTCTCTGAAGCTGGCTGTCGAGAACGGCCGGCTCTCGCACGCCTACCTGCTGGCCGGCCCGCCGCGAGTTGGCAAGCACACGCTCGCCATGGACATCGCGCGGGCCGTCAACTGCACCGGTCCGTACCGGCCCTGCGCAGAGTGCCGCCAGTGCCAGCGCGTGTCCCTCGGCCTGCACGCCGACGTGTACGTCGTCGGACTCGAACAACAGCAGGGAGACGATACGCGCACGCGAATCGCCGTCGGCATCGACCAGGTTAGGGAAGCCCAGAAGATGGCCTCCCTCAAGCCGTTCGAGGGGGCGGGGCGGGTGTTCATCTTCGAAAGCGCGGAACTGCTGAGTGAGCAGGCTGCGAACGCCCTGCTCAAGACGCTGGAGGAACCACCTGATCAAGTGACGCTGGTGCTGCTGGCGACCGCGGCGGAGCAATTGCCAGAGACCATCGTGTCCAGGTGCACCGTGCTGAGGCTGCGCCCGTTGAGCCACTCGCTCATCGGAGAGGTGCTGCGGAACGAGCACGGCGCGACGCCGGAGCTGGCCGAGCGCATCGCTCTCGCATCGCGGGGCAGCCTCGGCTGGGCGCTCGAGGCGCTCGCGGACCCGTCACTCCTGGAAGCGCGTGCCGAGCAACTGGAAGAAATGCTGGCCGCGACCTTTGGCACGCTGGAACAGAGATTCGAGCTGGCGTCCAGCCTCGCAACCCGTTTCACCCGCAACCGGGGCGACGCCGTCAGTCGTCTCGCATTGTGGCTAGGCTGGTGGCGCGACGTTATGATGGCGAACCGCGGCGCTCCGGAACTGGTCGCCAACGTAGACTACCGGGAGCAGATCGACACTGCGGCGGCCTCTCTAGCGCCGCACCAGGTGACGGGGGCCATCGCCGCGATCGGTGAGACTTTGGACCGCCTGGAAGGCAACGTCAACCCGAGGTTGGCGCTTGAAGGCCTGATGCTCGAGCTGCCAAGACCGGTCGCCCGGTCACCCCGACCGGTGGGCTGAAGCGGAGGTCCCGGTTGCCGGTTGCGGGCGTCAGAAACCGGCGTCACCAATCGCAGTCTTAGGGCGACACAGCGCCGGAAGATTCGGCAAGGAGAATAGCGATATGCCAAACCTGGCAGGAGTACGATTAGAGGCGTCCGGACCCGTCCGCTATTTCGACGCGGGCGACATACGGCTGGAAACCGGCGACCGGGTGCTGGTTGAGACCGACGGCAGCCCACGCGAGGGCTCGGTGGTCATCAGGCCCGACCAGGTGCTCTTCTCGGACCTTCGCGGGCCGATGGGCCGCGTCATACAGAAGGCCGAGCGGTAGCGGGCCAGGCTCTGCATCTCCCCCGGTGCGGAGCCCCTATCCCGTCATTCCGGCCCCCTCTCCATCGTCATTCCCGCGAACGCGGGAACCCAGGGGCGGCGCGGCGCGGGCACACGCCTCACCCGAACCATCGTACCTGCCAAATTTTTCAGGCTCATTTCCGCGCCAACCCTTGAAACCCCGCCGCTTTGACGCTAAAATGACCGCCGACACCAGGGCACTGAAACCATTTGGAGCCCCAGGTCCCTTTAAGGCAGTCCGGAGAGGCTGGCAAGGGCAAACGTGCGATAGCGTTCGGGTGCGGCGCCTTCAGGGCGAAGGCCGCCAATTGCCGCACCGGCACGGCGCGAGACCTCTTGCCGCCAGGCGAGAGGTTTTTTTGCGAGCTCGGCCCTGCTGGGCCGGCCGAAGCGGCGAGTGTTAAGTGACGAACGCGATCGAAGAACGAATCATACTGTCGTCCGAGCAAACGAGGCGCGCGCTGGCCCGCATCGCCCACGAGGTGCTCGAACGCAACGGCGGCGGCTCGAACGTCGTGTTCATAGGCGTGCACACGCGGGGAGTCCCCCTCGCCCGGCGGTTGGCGGCATACCTTAGCGAGTTCGAGGGCGTCGACCCGCCCGTGGGCGAGCTGGACATCGGCCTCTACCGCGACGACCTCTCCGGGCGGGCGCGTCCGACGCTCCGCCACACGCACATTCCCGTGGACCTGCGGGGCAGGCGCGTGGTTATCGTCGACGACGTGCTCTACACCGGTCGCACGATCCGCGCCGCCATGGACGCCATCAACGACTTCGGAAGGCCCGAACAGATCCAGCTTGCGGTGCTCGTGGACCGCGGACATCGCGAGTTGCCGATACGGGCCGACTACGTTGGCAAGAACGTGCCCACCTCCCGCGACGAGGAGGTTGACGTAAGGGTGAACGAGATCGACGACGCCGAAGAGGTCGCAATCGTCAGGAGGACCGGCCCATGATTGCCGCTCGCGGAGCAACCGGTCAATCCGGCGCGTCGAGCGCGGAGCGGAACGCCCCCCCGCGCAGAAACCTGCTCGACCTCGACGACTTCACCGAGGCCGAAATCGACTCCATCCTGCAGAACACCGACGTGATGCGCGAGGTGTTGCGCCGCGACATCAAGAAGGTTCCCACGCTGAGGGGCAAGAGCATCATCACCCTGTTCTACGAGGCCAGCACCCGCACCCGCGTGTCGTTCGAGCAGGCCGGAAAGATCCTCAGCGCCGACGTGATCAACGTGTCGAGCGGCGGCAGCAGCGTCGAAAAGGGCGAGTCGCTGTACAACACCGCCCTCACCATCCAGGCCATGAACGCCGACATCATAGTCGTGCGCCATCCGCACGCCGGCGCTCCCCACTTCATGGCCCGCTTCCTCGACTCGTGCGTCATCAACGGCGGTGACGGCGCCCACGCCCACCCGACCCAGGCGCTTCTGGACATGTACACCATCAAAAGCCGGCTGGGACACATACGCGGCGCGAGGGTGGTGATAGTGGGCGACCTGCTCTACTCCAGGGTGGCCCGCTCCAACCTGTGGGGGCTGACCAGGATGGGCGCCGAGGTGGTACTGTGCGCGCCGCCCACGCTCGTGCCGCCGGACTTCCTGGACGGCTACCGGTCGCGGCCCGGCCATCCCTTCGCCTCAGTCCGCGTCGAGACCAACGTCGAGCGGGCGCTGGAGGGCGCCGACGTGGTAATGGCCCTGCGCCTCCAGCTGGAGCGGCAGCAAGGCGGCCACCTGCCCACTCTAAGGGAGTACTCCCGAATGTACTCCATAACGCCGGACAGGCTGAAGCTCGCCAAACCCGGCGTCCTTGTCATGCATCCCGGCCCCATGAACGAGGGCATCGAGATTGATCCCGAAGTGGCCCACGGCGCAAGGTCGGTAATCGAAGAACAGGTCACCAACGGAGTCGCCGTCAGGATGGCCGTATTCTACGCGGTCGCCACCCCCAACCGCGAAAATTGAGCTCTCCAATAAGTCCCTTCCCCCTTGATGGGGGAAGGTTAGAGCCTGCCCCGTACTCGATACGGGGATGGTGGTGAGGGTGATTCCGTTGGCCTCCTCTCCCTTGGCGGGAGAGGATTGAGGTGAGGGTGAATAGAACCAAAATGCAACCGACGCTCATAAAAGCCGGCAGGGTCATCGATCCCGGCCAGGGCATGGACTCAACCGCCGACGTGCTGCTTGAGAGCGGCCACGTAAAGGCGGTAGCGTCCCACATCGACCCGCCGGAGGGCTGCGCCGTCATCGAGGCTGGCGGCCTGGTCGTCGCCCCGGGGTTCATCGACCTCCATTGCCACCTCCGTGAGCCGGGCTACGAGGACAAAGAGACCATAGCTACCGGTACGCGGGCCGCCGCGCGGGGCGGTTTCACCACCGTCTGCGCCATGCCAAACACCAACCCGGCCGTCGACAGCGCCGCCGTCGTCGAGTTCGTGCTGCGCAAGGCCCGCCAGGAAGGCGCGGTGCGTGTGCTCCCGATTGGCTGCATCACCAAGGGCAGCCGCGGCCGTGAGCTGGCGCAGATGGGCGAGCTCGCCGAGGCCGGCGCGGTCGGCTTCTCCGACGACGGCAACCCGCTCGCCGACGCCAACCTCATGCGGCAGGCGCTCAGCTACAGCGCCGCATTCGGCCTGCCCATCATCAACCATTGCGAGCAGCCGGAGCTGTTCGATGGCGGCTCCATGAGCGAGGGCTGGATAGCCAACAGGCTCGGCCTCCCGGGCATCCCGAACGCCGCCGAAGAGATCATGGTGGCCCGCGACATCAAGCTCGCCGAGCTGACCCGCGGCCGCTACCACGTAGCCCACATCAGCACCGCGGCCTCGCTTGACCTGGTGCTCGACGCCAAGAGCAGGGGTTTGCAAGTCACCTGTGAGGTCACGCCGCACCACCTCACGCTCGGCGACGACGCTGTCCTGGGCTACGGCGGCCCACACGATGGCACGGACGGTCCGTTCGGCCCACTGACGCCCGTCTCCTACGACACGCGCGCGAAGGTCAACCCGCCCCTCCGGGGCCGCGAGGACGTGGAGGCCCTGGCCGAGGGCCTGGCGAGCGGCGCAATCGATTTCGTGGCCACGGACCACGCGCCTCACAACGCCGTGGACAAGATCTGCACGTTCGAGGACGCCGCATTCGGCATCAGCGTCCTCGAGACCGCATTCGGCTCATTGATGTCTCTCGTCCACCAGGGCAGTCTCCCGTTGCCTCTTCTCATCGAGAAGCTGACGCTGGCCCCGGCCCGCTTCCTGGGCCGCGCCGACCTCGGCACGCTCCGTGCGGGCAGTCCCGCCGACGTCGTCATCCTCGACCCCAACGCCGACTGGGTCGTCGACGCCGCCCAGTTCGCCTCCAAGGGCAAGAACACCCCCCTCGAAGGCCACACCCTCAAAGGCAAAGTAGCAGCAACAATCTACAACGGAGAACTGGTCTACAACGCCCGGAAGGACGATTGACCATGGAAGAAATCAGGATATGGGCCATTGACGGCTCCGAGGTGACCGAGGTACAGCGTACCGACCAGACCGAGTCCGAGCAGTGGCTCGAGGAGAATCTCGTCAGCAAGCCGGAGTTGCTCATTCCGGGCCTGACGCTGGTCGGTCGGCAGACACAGACGGAGGGCGGCCCGCTGGACCTACTCGGTGTGGACAGCGACGGTCGGCTGGTCGTGTTCGAGCTTAAGCGCGGCACTCTGTCCCGGGACGCCGTAGCGCAAATCATCGACTACGCCTCTTATCTTGAAAGCATGAATCCAGGCACTCTTGCCAACTACATCGCCAGCAAATCGGGGTCAAATGGCATCGAGAAGATAGACGACTTTGGGGAATGGCACGCCGAAAACACCGAGGCGGAGAGCCTGGACTCTTTGCTGCCTCTACGCACGTTTCTGGTCGGACTAGGCGTCGATGACAAAACGGAACGTATGGTGAACTTCCTTGCCGACAAGGGTATGGATATAACACTGCTCACGTTCTACGGGTTCAAGCAGGACGGAAAGACGCTTCTGGCGCGACAGGTGCGCGTGCAAGGGGATGACGAAACTGAGACTCGCACGGGAACTCGAAGACTGAGCCGAGAAGAACGGTTGGGTTCTTTGGTGAGTCAGGCCAAAGAATTCGGCGTATATGATTTGTTCAATAGAGGGCTGGAGTTGTTCCGTGCAAACTGGCCTAACACCAAAGAACACCCCATATCATGGGGGCTGAACTTCCAGCTGAGGCGACCCAATCGACTGGGCCACGTCAACTTTGCCAGAGTTGACCCGACGCAAGGACGGATGGGAATAGTCTTCTTTCCTCGCGCGATTGAGCTGTGTAAGGACAAATTCAAGCCACTCACAGAGGAGATCCAATTCAGTACGTCGCCGCAAAATCGTGAGAATGAAGTCCTGGAGAGAAGCGACACCGAGATTCAGTTCTGGTTGACAGAGTACGATTGGAAGACGCACAGAGAGAAGATCGAAGGGCTGACGCGGGCAGTGTACGAAGCTCTGAACAGGAGCGGTTAGGAGTGCAGATATGAACTCGGCGGACGGCCACGGGGAAGAGGCCAAGGACATGCCTCCCCGTCACATTTGCACGGCTTCGCTACAGGACATGACGCGCGCTGAAGAACCCAGGGCGAAAGGCGTCACCGAGGCCCTAGACAAAGTCTACGCCGAAGAACCTTCGGACCTGGACGCCGTGGTAGCCCAAATGCAGTGGCTATCTCTCCCGAAAGAAGCTTGGTAGCGAGGTGACCAGCCCCATGACCACCCCCGCCCACCTCGTCCTCGAAGACGGCTCGCGCTACCGAGGCGAGGCCTTCGGCGCCCGCACCTCATCCTACGGCGAGGTCGTCTTCAGCACGTCCATGACCGGCTACCAGGAGATGCTCACCGACCCCTCTTTCGCCGGCCAAATCGTCATGCCCACCTACCCCCTCATCGGCAACTACGGCATCAACGCCCGCGACATCGAGTCCCGCCGCGTGCAGGTGTCCGGATTCGTCGTGCGCCGCCACGACACCAGGCCGAGCCACTCGCTCAGCGACATGACGCTGGACGAGTACCTCCAGGGCCAGGGAATCGCCGGTATCGCCGGCGTCGATACCCGCGCCATTACCCGCCGCCTCCGCAGCCGCGGCGTGATGATGGGCGCCATCGCGGTCGATGAGTCGCCCGAAGTGGCTCTGCGGCGCATCGCCGAGATGCCCCCCTACGCCGACCTGGACCTCGTCACGGGCGTCAGCACCGAACACCCCTACGTCTGGGACCAGCCGCTCGCCTCGCCACCGGCGGGCGCCGCGCCAGACGACGCACCACGCGCCAGGCGCATCCTCGTCAGCGACTATGGCCTGAAGTACAACATCCTACGGATGCTGCGCTCGCGCGGCTGCGAGGTCGTCGCCATGCCGGCCGCTGCGTCCGCCCAGGCCGTGCTCGACCGGCAACCGGACGGCGTCCTGCTCTCCCCCGGTCCTGGCAACCCCGAGCTACTCGACTACGCCGTCGAGACCGCCACGGGCCTGCTGGGCCGCGTGCCCATCCTGGGAATCTGCCTCGGCAACCAGGTCCTGGGCCGCGCCTTCGGAGGCCGCAACTTCAAGCTCAAGTTCGGCCACCGCGGCGCGAACCACCCCGTCCGCGACCTCGCCACGGGCCGCGTCTACATCACCTCCCAGAATCACGGCTTCGCTGTGGACGCCGACACCCTGCCCTCCGAAGTCGAGGTCAGCCACGTCAACCTGAACGACGGCACCGTGGAGGGACTCAGACACCGCTCCCTCCCAGTCATGAGCATCCAGTACCACTCCGAAGCCTCCCCCGGCCCCCTAGACAACGAGCAGGTTTTCGACCGCTTCCTTGAGATGGTTGATGAGCAGGTGACATAGTGACTGCACATGTGCTAGGCTGATGCACACACATGATGCGTTATCTTGATTCCGCTTTGTGAGGAGGAAGTGCGATGCGAACCACACTGAACATAGACAACGAGTTGCTCGACTCCGTGGTAAAGGCCACCGGAGAGAAGACGAAAAGCAAGGCCGTGAACGCCGCGTTGAAGGAATACATACGACGCAAGCACGTGCAAGAGTTCATCGACTCTTGGGGCAAGATAATCGTTGATGATTACAGTGAGGAAGTCAGAAAGGCGAATGATGAGCGCAGGGCGTTCCTCGACGCGATAGGGAGCGACTCCAAGTGAATGTTCTTGTAGACACGTCACTGCTCATTCAGGCGCAAAGACGGCCTGAGTCCGCCGACGCGCAGGAACTAGCCGAGCTTCTCATGGGCGGGAATGCATCAGTCACCGGAGCCGTCATAATGGAATACTTGCAAGGTGCTCGATCAGACTCGGAGATGGAATTCCTGATAAGCCGAATCAGGACTATCGACTATCTTGAGATGGATCAGCAGGCTTGGATATTGGCTGGAAGAATCAGTAACCGTCTCTCTCGCTCTGGCCAGACGCTTTCCGACTTTGACGTCGCCATAGCCGCCGCCGCCATCCGACACGACGTGGCCTTGTTCACGCTCGACAAAGGCTTCCAGCGAATACCCGAACTCACACTGTACCAGCCATCCACAGACTGAAATTCTAGCGCCCTGTATCAGAGAACCAAAGTGCCAAATCAAACCACCCCCCAAAAAGTCCTCGTCATTGGCTCCGGCCCCATCGTCATCGGCCAGGCGGCCGAGTTCGACTACGCCGGCACCCAGGCCTGCCGCGCCCTCCGCGAGCAGGGCGTCACCACCGTGCTCGTCAACTCCAACCCCGCCACCATCATGACCGACGAAGGCATTGCCGACGTGGTCTACATCGAGCCGCTCACCCTGGAAGTCGTGACCCGCATCATCGCCGCGGAGAGGCCCGACGGCATCCTGCCCACGCTCGGTGGCCAGACCGGCCTCAACCTCGCCGTCGAGCTGGCAGACGCCGGCGTGCTCGACAAGTACGGCGTCCGGCTGCTGGGCACCCCGCTGGAGACCATCCGCAACGCCGAAGACCGCGAGCTGTTCCGCTCCCTGCTCATGGAGCTGGGCGAGCCGGTGCCCCCCAGCACCATCGTCGAATCGATGGCCGAGGCCCGCGCCGCGCTCGCCGACCTCGGCCTGCCCCTCGTGGTGCGCCCCGCCTACACGCTCGGCGGCACCGGCGGAGGCATCGCGAACACCGAAGTCGAGTTCGAGGCCATCGTCAGCGGCGGCCTCGCCGCCAGCCCCATCAGCCAGGTGCTGATCGAACGCTCCCTTGTCGGCTGGAAGGAGATCGAGTACGAAGTGATGCGCGACGCCGCCGACAACTGCATCACCATCTGCAACATGGAAAACATCGACCCGATGGGCGTCCACACCGGCGACAGCATCGTCGTTGCCCCCAGCCAGACGCTTTCCGACAAGGAGTACCAGATGCTCCGCTCGGCCAGCCTGCGAATAATCAGGGCGCTGGGCATCGAAGGCGGCTGCAACGTGCAGTACGCCCTGGAGCCGAGCACCCTCGTGGGAGACACGCTCCCGAACAGCGGCCGCGCCGGGAGCGCCTACTACGTCATCGAGGTGAACCCCCGCGTCAGCCGCAGTTCCGCCCTCGCCAGCAAGGCCACCGGCTACCCCATCGCCAGGGTCGCCGCCAAGATAGCCGCCGGCCAGCGCCTCGACGAGATAACCAACGCCGTAACCCAGAAGACGACCGCGGCGTTCGAACCGGCGCTAGATTATTGCGTTGTGAAAATTCCCCGCTGGCCCTTCGACAAGTTCCCCACCGGCGACCGCTCAATCGGCACGCAGATGAAGGCGACCGGCGAGGTGATGGCCATCGACCGCACCTTCGAGGCCGCCTTCCAGAAGGCGGTGCGGTCGCTCGAAATCGGCAGCCGCGACATCCTGTGGGAAGGCGGCTCGCATAACGCCGAAGCCCGGCTCCGGCCCAGCGACGAACGCCTGTGGGCACTGCTCGCCGAGCTGCGTAAAGGCGTCAGCCCGGAGGACCTGTCCCGCCGGACCGGCATAGACTGCTGGTTCATGCACGCCTTCCAGAACATAACCGACATGGAGAAGCGGCTGCTCTCCACCAACCTGGACCGCGAGCTGCTCTGGGAGTCCAAGCGGCTGGGATTCCCCGACGACGTAATTGGCGAGCTGACAGACATGACCGCGCACCAGGTTCGCCGCCTCCGCCACGACTGGGACATCCGCCCCGTGTACAAGATGGTCGACACCTGCGCCGCGGAGTTCGAGGCGCTCACACCCTACTTCTACAGCACCTACGAGCAGGAGAACGAGGCCGAGCCGACGCCTCGCACCAAGTCCCTCGTCGTCGGCAGCGGCCCCATCCGCATCGGCCAGGGAATCGAATTCGACTACTGCTCGGTCCACGCCGCCTGGGCGCTCGACGAAGAGGGTGTCGAGAGCATCATGGTCAACTCCAACCCCGAGACCGTTTCCACCGACTTCGACACCAGCAGCCGGCTGTACTTCGAGCCGCTGGACGAGGAGAGCGTGCGCGACATCCTCGAGAACGAGGCAACGCTCACCGAAGACAACGAGGTCGAGTTCCCCGCGTCGATAGTCCAGTTCGGCGGCCAGACCGCCATCAACCTCTCGCAGGCGCTCGACCGGGCGAACATGCCCATCCTCGGCTCCACCGCCCGGTCCATCGACGTCGCCTCCGACCGCCAGCTCTTCGAGGAGTTCCTTCACCGCGTGGGAATCCCCAACCCGCCGGGCACCACGGTCGCCAACGTGGAGCAGGCGCTGAACGCCGCCGAAGAGGTCGGCTACCCCATCCTGGTTCGCCCCAGCTACGTGCTCGGCGGCCGCGCCATGGAGATTGTCAAGAACGCCTCCGAGCTGGTGCGCTACATGGACGGCGCGTTCGAGGCCGGCGGCGGACGCCGCGTGCTCATCGACAAGTATTTCGAGGGCCGCGAGGTGGAGGTGGACGCCGTGTGCGACGGCGAGGACGTGCTCATCCCCGGCATTATGGAGCACGTCGAGCGAGCCGGCGTGCACAGCGGCGACTCCATGGCCATCTACCCAGGCCTGACTCTGAGCGAGGACGAGGTCGACACCATAGTCGAATACACCACCCGCATAGCCAAGGCGCTCGGCGTGCGCGGCCTGATGAACGTCCAGTACGTGGTCGTAGGCGGCCCCGCGTACCGCAGCCCCGCGAGCCTGCGGAGCGCCGGCGTGACGGAGCAGACCGGCGTATACGTCATCGAGGTCAACCCCCGCTCCAGCCGCACCATCCCGTTCATCTCCAAGGTCACCGGCGTCCCGATGGTCAGGCTGGCCGTCAAGGCCATGCTCGGCGTCAGCCTGAGCGAGCAGGGCTACGCCGGCGGACTCTGGAAGCGGCAAAAGCTCGTGGGCGTGAAAGCGCCCGTCTTCTCCATGTCCAAGCTGCCCCAGGTGGACAGCTACCTCGGCCCCGAAATGAAGTCCACCGGCGAGGTGATGGGGATCGACTACGACTTCCCCGCCGCCGTCGCGAAGGCGCTCATGGCCGCCGGCATGATGCTGCCCCGCACCGGCTCGATCCTGCTGAGCATCGCCGACCGCGACAAGGCCGAGGCGGTTCCGATGGTGCGCGACCTGGCGCGCGCCGGCTACACCATCTACGCCACCGACGGCACGGCCGCCATGATTCGCGCCCTCAACATCCCCGTCGTCGCCATCGCCAAGGTGCTCTCAGACGTTCACCCCAACGTGGTGGACGTCATCATGGACGGCACGGTCGACGCTGTCGTGAACACCGTCACCGGCGACCGCGAGGTGCTCCAGGACGGCTTCAACATCCGGCGCGCCGCCGTCGAGCGGCGCATACCCTGCTTCACATCCCTCGACACCGCCCGCGCCGCCGTCGAAAGCCTGGTCGAAGGCGAAATGCGCTACAACGTAGCCCCCCTCAGCACCTACCTCTCCCGCCCCTAACGGCCCGGGTGTTCCTAATTTGGACTCTT
The DNA here is from genome assembly GCA_965217705.1 of Dehalococcoidia bacterium. GTDB lineage: Bacteria > Chloroflexota > Dehalococcoidia > Lucifugimonadales > CATOSD01 > CATOSD01. The sequence goes on from CBDCJA010000001.1 coordinate 81,574, forward strand.
CTTTGGTCAATGGGTAAGGCACATTCGGTTACAAGAACTCGTCAGCCTCGGTGGCGGCCCAGGGGCATATTCTTATAGTGATTTGGCGACTCTTGGGTGCCTGGCCGGTGTGTTTGCAGCGTTCGAGGTAACAGAGCACTCTGCTGAGATTGGGCAGGAATGTGTCCTTCGGCAGGTGTTCGCGCATGAGGTCAATGACTACGATTTCTGAGCGAGCGACGCGCTTCCAATGGAGGTAGAATGCGAACGCGAAGTCTTCGGCCGCGAGCTCGGTGCGCTCCCTGACTGCCTTTCTCCTCAGGCTGAATACCATGCTGCCTAGCGATGGCGCCACTATCGCTCCTCGCGTAGTTGAAAGGCGTCGAAGAGGTTTTCGACGCGGCGTTGCATAGTCTGGTCGTACTGTGCATTGCGGGATTCCTGCATAACGATTCGGGCGGCTTGCAGGCGTATGCGGATGTCGTTGGAGTCGAGGGCGTCATTGATGGCCTCGACGGCCTTCAGGGTTATGGCCTGAAACTCGGACTGCGAGAATCGCAGGGTCTCTTCGCGAAGTCGCTCGAGGCACTCGCGGAAGTTCTCGTCTTCAAACCAGCGGTACAGGGTGTTGCGGGAGATGCCTGCGTTCCGGGCCTGTTCGGTTATGGGGCCGGGCCTCAGCAGGTGCGGCAGGGCCACAATCTGCCTCTGGGTGAGGTTCTCGGCGAAATCTGTTCGTTTCTGCAACATTCTGTGCGCCTCCTAGCTGGGGGTGTCGGCGGTCCCGCGCGAATCTGTAATGCCGGCGCGGGCTGTCGGGACACAAGTGTCGCGCCGTGTGGCAGAGGAGGACAGGGGGACGGAGCAGGACCAACCAGCCGTGTCTTCGCTGCCGCCCGGCGTCTTCCCCTTGTACAGGGAGAAGGGCTTCCGGGCCGCGGGGTCGGTCCCTCGCGTGGGCGAGGGTAGCACGGATGTGCGCCTTGTTCAAGAGGGCTGGCGAAATTGCCGAATGAGGGCGAATTCGTGGGGAGAAATGGCGCAAATGTGGGGACTAGGTGAGGCGTGGGGGGGATGGATGGGGCAGGAGCGGGAACGGGTGGGACGGGAGCGTGACGTCTTTTTCGGGGCGGTGTGGGGGCTAACAGGCTGAGAGGGGTAGGGCTTATAAACTACTTCGCGTTAAAACCGTCAATCAGTGGCGCTGTCCCATTGCAGGGGAGTCTTGAGACGGCTGAGTGTGCTACGCCAGGGCAGTCTCTTCGCGTACTGGAGCCTTCCGACGACGATGCCTGGCGCGATGTTCTGAGAATTTGCGAACGCCAAGACGCTTGCCTGCGTAAATTCCGGAGCCTGAACGAACGTTTCCCAGTCCGCGCGAGGAATGAGGAAGTCACTTGCCCACTCGTTCGCCTCATGCTCCGCCTCTGTCAGCCCGCCGTTGGAGTTGTGAATGAAGATATCCCTCTTGCTGTGCAACAGGATGTGGGCAGCCTCGTGAAAGAGATTGAACCACAATTGGTCGTCCGTCATGTGCCGCGCGCTGAGTTGAATCAGCGCCCTGCGAGGTGTCAGCCAACGACTCGCCCCGCTTAACGCTGTCTTGGCCAGAGGTCTAATGATCGCCAGCACGACCCCCGACTCTAAGCACAGATCCTGGGCACGTTCGATTGCTGTGTCGTTACTGAGCGCCGTCAGTTCTCGAATGCGTCTTAGCGCACCCTTGAATTCGCGTTGATTGTATTCCTCACACTCTACCCCGTTCGCCTCCAACTCACCGATTCGCAGCCACGTCGCGAGCGCTTTATCATCGCTGGCAAAGCTGGACGAGTGCCGGAAGGCGACCGACAGGCGTTCTTGCAGGCTCTCCCACGCCTCAACCGAGCCGACGCCAAAGAATGACAGCAGCCCGGATACCGTCTCGCTGTTGGCTCTGGTCGCCTGCAAGAATCCCCGCTTTTTTAATTCAGAAATCGGGAACCCCTCTGCCCACTCAGCCAACTCATTCGCTCTTCGGGTTTCGGCCTGGCGCGCCAGATGGAGCCGATAGTCCGCCTCAATGCCGAGCCAGATCCCGGCGTCGACGCCCAGTACCCGCTCGAACTCGAGAGCAGTCTTGGGCCCGACCGGCGCCTTGCCCGCGATAATCTCGCTGATTAGCTTTGCAGACCGGCCGCAACGCCGGGCAAACTCGGCGTGCGAGATGTTGTGAGCTTCGAGACGTTCCTCGAGCACCCACCCTGGCGGTACGGCATAGTCTGGTCTGTATGCATAGGTCGCGTTAGTCATAGCCTTACTGCTTTCCTCTGTCTATAAACAATGGAAGAATTGCCGTCCCACTTGAGGAATCAGTGGTAGTCTACCACCTCCTCTATACATACCGATGTCACCGCAGACCGATCGATGCGTCCGTCCTCTCTCCGAGGGATTGGATCATGATTTGGTACAAAGATGAGCCTGTGAGGCTGGACCAAGTCCACGGCAAATTGGCCTTGCCGCCTCCCTGAAAGTTGGTGAAGCCTATCAGGCGGTGTCACCGGTACTAACGATAGGTTGCTCGCGTTCTTCAAGACTGCAAGTCGTACGCCAATAGTGCGGGCCATCCGGTCTCCGAACTGTCTGACCAACGCACTATGTGAATTGAACGTGCGCATTAGCCTCCTGGTTCTAAAGCTGACTTCCACCGCCCGTCTCCAACAAATGAGAGGGTCCGTATCATCTTCGCCTCCATCCAGGCATTTCGTTACCCAACACGTAACAATCATACCGACATGCATGGCCCGACGCAAGGTTACGCGTCAACATGTGCCTGTCCCAGTTTGGTCGGTAAGCGTGATTTTGGGGTGGCACGGAGGGGTGTGGAATTTGCCGGAAGAGGGCGGATTGGTGGGGAGAAATGGCGCAGATGTGGGTACGAGGTGGGTCGTATGTGGGGTTGGGTGGGGCAGGGCCGGGGAACGGCCGGCGCGAGAGGGTGACGTTTATTTCGGAGTGTGGGGGCTTTTAGAACGCTGACAGTTTGTCGAAAGCGCGTAATTGTGGAGAGTCGATGTGTTTTGTTGGGATAGGGATAAGTCCACGAACAACCTCCGTTTAGCTACGGACTTGGATGCTGTGTTCAGTATGCCATTGACGCCCAATCTCACACGGGACTTGGGCGTTTCTCCGGGCATTTCGGTATTCGCGAGAAATGTTCGAACTTGCTCAACTCCAAGGACGAATTCGCGGGCGTTCGGCGGCATTTAGACTGTCTGCGTACCTTTACAACCGGACTTAGTTCGGTTGGATGCGCTGGCATTACAGCACGCTCTCGCGCGGCGCGCTTCCGCTTTGCCCTCAAAGGAACCTTGTGGCAAGATTGGGCAATAGTTAGGAGGAGTTTAAATTTGGAAGACCTCAGGATCTCGGACGCCGAGGCGGCAATAAGGACGTACTCTAGTTACAACGCAGCATGGTGTCTGTGGACAGACATGGAACGCTCACCGGGAGATGCGCAATCTCAGCTTCCCGCTTTTTCGCAGCTTCGTATGTCTCGGCGTTACGACATGAACGGGGTAAGACAACACCTGCTTAGAGGCGATCTCACACTGAAACTCATTAGACAAATTCGATCTGACGAGAATCCAGACTTTGCTATGATTGCCGCTCTTTGGTTACCCGTCCAGGCATTCTACGCGGTCGAAGGATTTTGTACGGCCTTTCTAGCCGCCAAGACCGGAACTGACAACCTGCCGCGTAACCATACAGCATTCAAGCGTCGAGCCGCCGAGGACATTGTGGGCCGCCTTCTACCGTCACCTTTCTCCGCGATGGTCCGAGGTGGATACAAGGGCTTCAAATATCTGAAGCCCGAAATCGTCAACATTCGTGATGAACGTGTGAACATAGGCTCAGGCCATAATCTTAAGCGTCCGAACGTAACGACGAGGGATGCCCACATAGTCCAGTGTCTTGACACCACGCGCCGAAGGGTCGTTGACGCTAATTTGGATAGAGAAAGGCAGAATGCGCGGCGAAAGCGACAGAATAAGCGTATTCGTCTAGGAAGGGATAGGCAGAACCAAATCGCGGGCAATACTGCGGCTACTACGATATTCGACTACCTCTATCGGGTGCGAATCAAGTCAAACTATGAAGACCCCACGATGTACCAGGTAGGCACAGACGACGCGGTTGCCGTTCTTGAGTTCGTGCGAGATACCCGGAAACTGGCAGAGATACTTTGCGGATTTCTCGCTGCGGCCCTGTGGGAGGTCAGCGACAGTACCAACAGGCAAGAGTTGAATGCCACAATCGATATGTGCGAATTGTTGGGCAGCATAGGCAGGAGTTAGCAGGTTAGTTTAGGTGGAACAGATTCGGGCGTTCAGTTGCTTGACGCCGCCTCAATCTGCGCCGCCGACTCCCTTGACGGCGTTAGTCTTCCCCTTGCCGGGGCCTTTTTGGTGCGCGACTATTCCTGCCAGCTTGGGGGACTGATGGACTGTTCCGACATTGTGAGTTCTATGGGTTTGGCCTTCGACATCGGTTGATTGCTTTTGCCACAACGCGGCGTTTCAGTCGACACCTACACGCGACATGAAATGAGACAGGCTCCGAGCGGCTGCCGTACTGCTTAGTCCGTTGTCAATCAGCCTCGTCAACCGTATTCACGGGGGTTGAGTCTTCCGTTTGTTGCTTGTGCACTTGCCACCATACAAAAACTGCAACTATAGTCGCCCACGCAGCAACGGCGTACTTTGTTGCATTCCCAGCATCCTCACTCAATATCCAGTGGTGGGCTGAGTACCAGGCGGCGAAGACTGTCGCACCTCGTATGGCGAAGTCGAGCTTTTCGTCCCAATCATGTTCAGGACGCGGGACAAGCGTCATGGCCAGTCCCGTGGCAGCTACAATCGCGTAGAGGGCGGCCTGTACTCCGTCAGCCATTTCGGTTGACCCGGCCCATAACATCACCGCCGCCAGAGGGACAACTGTAAATGCAGTTGGCCCAAACTGAGAGATCAGTTTGCTGTCCACGTGTAACTCTCCTTTGGTTGGAATTAGGTTAGGTACTCTTGCCATACGGTTTCGGCAGTTGTACCACATGACGGTGTGCGCGGAAAGAATCGAAGAGCGGTCAAGTCCGCGCCGCTCAGGACCTACACTGAACCAGCCTCGGTCCGCTCGAATGCGTCTCCGTGGGCGTCCCGTACTCTCTTGACAGTGCCTTTCTAAATGCGCGATTGTGGCATCCATGGCGCATGTTCATTCTTTCGCTGAAACCGCTCCGCAACTACCCGCACAGCTCGCGACCTACGCCGACGCTGGGAATACCCGCAAGGGCTACGGCGGCGCATGGCGCGTGTTCTCGGCATGGTGCGAGAATCACGGCGCGCGGCCCTTGCACGCCGCGCCCGAAGTTGTGGCCCTATATCTCGCCGACCGCGCTGAGGATGGGGCGGCGGTCGGAACGCTTCGCGTGGCAGCAACGACAATCGCGGCGGAGCACAAGGCGGCGGGCCTTTACGTCTCTGCGGAAGCCGAAGGCGTCAGGCGCACGCTCCGGGGCCTAGCGCGCCGCCATGCAATAGGCTGGCGCGCCAACCAGACGCATTGACCGCCGACGCCTTGAGCGTTGGCCGGACGGCAGCGGGCGCGTCCATGTGGCCCACCCGAAGACTGCAAGGAAGCTAGAAAGACACCGCTGAGGAGCACCCTCACCGCACAGCTACTCCCCTGGCTTGCCGAAGACTGACCTAATGTCCCTTCCCCCTTGACGGACTGACAAGGGAAGGCAATTGGGTTAGGAGCTAGCGGTGTCCAGGCACCCATGGCTACGGCAGAACCAGCCGCTACCTGATAATGTTGAGCACCTCCCTCCTGTGCCATTCCGAGCGGAGCGCAGCGAAATCGAGGAATCTAGAGCCTGCGTATTGTACAGACGCTCGATGCGGCAACTGGCCAACTTCAGGGGGCTGAAACTGATTGTCCACCCAGGTCCGCAAAGCAGACGCTCTAGATTCCTCGGCTCCGCTCGGAATGGCACATGTCATCTAGCCAAGAGTGCCGCCGAATGCCTACACCTGTCAGCCTTCGACGGGGGAAGGCCAGGATGGGGGTCTTCTCCTAGCCCGTTCTGATATACTCGGCCCGCCCGCCGCAAACGCCGCCTACGAGAGACTGAAGCAATGTCAACATCGGGTTACATCCTGGCAATCGACCAGGGAACCACAGGGACCGCCGCCCTCGCCGTGGACCATTCTGGCAAGGTGATCGGCCAGTCGTACAGGGAGATAACGCAGGTCTACCCGCAGCCCGGCTGGGTAGAGCACGACCCGCTGGAGCTGTTCGACTCCTGCGAGGCGACGGTCGCCGAGCTGCTGGCCGGCGCCAGCATCCGCCCCGCAGACGTGCGCGCCATCGGCATCACCAACCAGCGGGAAACGACCATAGTCTGGGAGCGCGCCACCGGCCGACCGGTGTTCAACGCCATCGTGTGGCAGTGCCGGAGGACGGCGTCGATGTGCGACGAGCTGATAGCGAGGGGGCTGGAGGAAACGGTGCGCGCCAAAACGGGCCTGCCCATCGACGCCTACTTCTCGGCCACCAAGATTCGCTGGATTCTGGACGCGATACCGGACGGCCAGCGCAGGGCCGAAGCCGGAGAGCTGGCGTTCGGCACGGTGGACACCTGGCTGCTGTGGAATCTGACCGGCGGCGAGGTCCACGCGACGGACACCAGCAACGCGTCGACCACCATGCTGTTCAACGTCAATACGCTCAGTTGGGACGACGAGCTACTGGCGATGCTCGACCTTCCGGCCGCCCTGCTTCCGGCGCCCCTGCCGTCCAGCCAGGTGTACGGCCACGCGTCGAGCGGCGTGCTGGGCGGCCATGACATACCTGTCGCCAGCATGGTGGGCGACCAGCAGGCGGCCCTGTTCGGCCAGGCCTGCTTCGAACCGGGCATGGCCAAGAACACCTACGGCACAGGCTCGTTCCTGGTGATGAATACGGGCGCGGAGCGCGTGGAGTCCAGGCACGGCCTGATGTCGATAGTCGCATGGAGCATGGACGGGAAGACGACCTACGCGCTGGAGGGCAGCATCTTCTCGACCGGCGCGACCGTGCAATGGCTGAGAGACGGCCTCAAGCTGATAGAACGCTCGGCCCAGGTGGAGGACCTCGCAGCGTCTGTCGACGACAACGGCGGCGTCTACCTGGTGCCCGCCTTCACCGGCCTCGGCGCCCCCCACTGGGACATGTACGCCAGGGGCGCTATCGTGGGCATCACCAGGGGCACCGAGCGGGGGCATCTCGCACGCGCCGCGCTGGAGTCCACGGCCTACCAGACGAAGGACGTGATGGACGCTATGGAGTCGGACACGGGAATGCGGGTCCCCATGCTCCGCGTGGACGGCGGCGGCGCGGCGAACAGCCTCCTGATGCAGTTCCAGTCGGACGTGCTCGGCATCCCGATCGAGCCTTCGGCGGTCCGGGAGACGACCGCGGTGGGAGCCGCCTATCTGGCCGGCCTCGCGGTGGGATTCTGGCGCGACACGAAAGAGCTGGCGCACCACTGGGCCTCCGGCGCGCGCTTCGTCCCGAGCATGGACTCAGCCACAAACCAGGCCCTCTACCATGACTGGAAACGCGCCGTCCAACGCGCAAAATCATGGGCAAACGCCTAAAGTCCCTTCCCCCTCGACGGGGGAAGGTTAGAGCCTGCCCCGTACCCGATACGGGGATGGGGGTGAACCTAGTGCTGCCCACCAGCTTGGTATGAGACATCTCGTCCGAGGCTGACCGTGCTCAGAAGCTCACTTGGGAAGAAGCGCGCCGCCGGTGTAGCGATAGGGCTGGCGCTGCTGGTCGCGTTCCTGGCGTTCAACCGCTTCCCCAAGCTCGACACCGTCCGCGAAGACCTGGCAGTCGTTAACGCGCCGGTCGTCGAGTGCTTCCAAGGCTTCTGCATCGAGGCCGAGCCGGACACACCGTTCGTCGAGCGCTGGTGGAGCTTCTCGGTGGAATACCTCCGCCTGGTGGCCGCGGGCATGACGTTCGCCTTCCTGATGGCCGGACTCACCGAGGCGTTCCTGTTCCCCCAGACCGCCAGGGAGCGACTCACCGGCGGCATCTGGAAGGGCACGCTGAGGGGTCTGGCCGTCGGGCCGGTGATGACGCTCTGCTCGGCGTGCATCGCGCCGGTAGCGGCGTCCCTCTGGCGGCGCGGCGCGGGCGTCGCCGGCACCATAGCGACGGTCCAGGGCAGCGCCACCCTCAACGTGCCGGCGCTCGTGATGGTCGCGCTGGTCTTCTCGCCGATGCTGGGCAGCAGCCGCATTGTCGTCAGCCTAGTGGGCGCGCTGCTCATCGGCCCGCTCGTCGCGCTCATCGTGAGAGACATCAAGAGTCCCGAGCCGGGACCGGCGCAGCCGCTCGAGGATCCCGTTGCCTTCGCCGTCTCGTGGGGCGCCGTGCTGGGGGAGGGCCTCCGCGACTGGGCGCGCCACAGCCTGGGCTACGCCCTGCGGCTCGCGCCAATCATGGCCGCGGCAGGCTTCGCCAGCGGGCTCGTTATCCAGTGGATCAGCCCGGACACGGTGTCCGCCTATCTGGGCAACGATCTGCGCGGCGTGGCAGTCGCGGCAATGGTCGGCGTGCTCATAAACGTGCCGCTCCTGTTTGAGATTCCGCTGGTGGCGCTTCTGCTGCTGCTCGGCATGGGGGAGGCCCCCGCCGCCGCGCTGCTCTTCACCGCCGCCGCGGGCGGGCCGGCAACCTTCTGGGCGCTGGCCCGGTTCGTGCCGCGCAAGGCCATCGCCGCCTTCGCCGGCGCGACCTGGGCGTTCGGCCTGGCCGGCGGCGTCGCCATCCTCGGAGTGGGCGCCCTGTATCCCCATCTGCAGGGCGGCCTCCGCCAGCCTGACGCGGATCCGCCCAGCCGCGCGGCCGGCCCGTCCGTCGGAGTAGAGCGTGTGGGCGTAGTGCGTGAGGCGAGGGCCGCCGGCGCCCTCGCCAACCGGCCGCTGCCCCCGGCGGCCTTCGTCCCGCTGGCTCTGGACGCGCCCGGCGCGGTCGCCGCGGTCGTCTTCGATTACGATCGCGACGGCGACAACGACGTCTACGCGACCGCTCCGGCGGGCCACGCACCGCGCCTGCTGCGCAATGACGGCGACGGCGTCTTTGCCGACGTTGCGGCCGCCGCGGGCGTCGCCGGAGGCCCGCCCGGCTCCACTGCCGCGGCCTGCGACCTTAACAACGATGGCTACAGCGAGCTGTACGTTGGAACGGCGTCAGACGCCGGCACGGACAGGCTGTTCCTCAACAACCGGGACGGCACGTTCTCGGACATCACCGCGGCGGCCTTCGGAAGTGTGGCGAATCACCGCGCCTCGTCGAGCGTCGCCTGCGCCGACGTGGACGGCGACGGCTGGCTCGACGTGTACGTCGGCAACGTGCCGGAACAACCGGGGACGGTCGCGGGCAGCGCTTCCCTGCCCGGATTCTTCAACGCTCTCTACCTCAACAACGGTAACCTCACTTTCGACGAAGTGTCGGAAGCCGCCGGAGTGCGCGGAGGTCAGGTCACCATGCGCGGCCTGGACGGGCTGCCCGTCCTCGTCGAGCAGGCCGGCAACCCCGTTGGCGCGTCTTCAGGCCGAACACACGCGGTGCTGTTCTTCGACCACGACGACGACGGGGACCCCGACCTGTGGGTCGCCAGCGACGGCGACAGGCTGCGCGTCTACCGTAACGACTCCTCGCCGGGCAGACCGAGGTTCGCGCCGGTCGCGAGGGACCTGGGGGTGGACCGGATCGGCAACTGGAAGGGCATGGCAGTCGGCGACTTCGACGGCGACGCCGACCTCGACGTGCTGGTGGTCAACGGCGGACCGGGCAGCCTGTCCTTGCCGCCCCCGGAGCATCCCGGCGGTGACTGCGCCTACCACGCGCGCTTCAGCCTGGGGACGTGCCACCACATGTTGTTGAGAAACGACGGCACGATTGGGCGCGCGCCATCCTTCGTCGACGTCGCCAGGACGATTACGTTGTCGCCAGCCGCCGGAACGCCAGGCGTGATCGAGCGGGTCAGCGTCCATCCGTTCTGGCCCTCGCCGACCGGACTGGCGGCGTACCCGCTCGGCCCAGGAGCGGTGTTCCTGGACATTGAGAATGACGCTGACCAGGATCTGCTGTGGCCCTACACCCCCGCGGGTGCGGCAGGACAGGAAATGGCAACTTGGCTTGTGCTGCGCTCCGAAGGCGCGGGAGGTTTCGAGGCCACAGATGCCCCCGCACCCCCGAAGGTAGGAAGCCCGGCAGCCATCGGCGACCTCGACGGTGACGGCTACACCGATGTCCTGACCGTGGGCGGCGGCGAGTCCGCTGATCCCGCCCTGGCCCTGATCAACGGGGACGGCGGCGCCAACTGGCTCACGCTGCGGCTGGTCGGGCGCACCGCGCTCGGCGAGAGCGGCTCCAACGCGGACGGCATCGGTGCGCGCGTGTACGTCGTCACCCGGCCCGACCCCGACGCTCCGCCCGTCGTTCAGGTGCGGGAGGTGCGCGCAGGTTCAGGCTTGACCTCGACCGCCGGCGCCGGCGTCCAATTCGGACTTTCGGATGCGACGTCGGCCGACACGGTGCTCGTCTTCTGGCCGAGTGGCAGAGAGCAACGGCTGAGCGGCGTTGCCGCGAACCAGGTCCTCGAGATAGTCGAACCTGCTGATGAGTAGCCCCCACGGCGCCTCCAGCGTCGCCTGAACCTTGACAACCGAGCCCCGCCTCTGTTAGCGTTCGTTTGGAAGTGGACGTTTCCACACATAGCGACTTATCCCAGAAACGCCCCCCGCACGGCGGCTGCGCCGCGCGACGGGCGTTTTTTCGTGTCCCCTTATGAGTTCCACCGCCGCGGTAGTCCTTGCTGGCGGTAGGGGCGTCCGCATGAAATCGCAACTCCCCAAGCCCCTTCACCGCGTGTGCGGCATCGAGATGGCCCGCCACGTAATCCGGGCCGCGCGGGGCGCCGGCATCGACTGGGTCACTCTGGTCGCTCCCCGCGACCGCTACTGGCTGATTCGCGACACCGTTGGCGCTTTCGCCGCAGTGGCGCCGCAGTCCGAGCCGCTCGGTAGCGGCCACGCGCTTTTGGAGGCCCGCGGCAGGCTCGGTGGCGCCGATACCGTGCTCGTCCTCAACGCCGACGTTCCACTCATTCGCGCCGAAACGGTGCGCCGCGTCGCCGAGGCGCACGCCGAGGGCGATGCCGACGTGACGCTGCTCACGTGCGTCGCCGACCGCCCGGACGGCCTGGGCCGGGTGGTGCGCTCAGAGCGCGGCTCCGTTGAGGCCGTGGTCGAGGAGCGCGACGCGAGCGAAGTTGAGCTCGCCGTGCGTGAGGTCAACTGCGGCGTCTACTGCTTCCGCGCGAGTTGGCTCTGGGAAAACCTCCCATCTATCGGCCCGTCCCCGAGCGGCGAGACCTACCTGACCGGCCTGGTCGCCGCCGCCGCAAGCCAGGGTCGCGCCGTCGAGACGGTCGTCACGCTTGACCAGGCCGAGGCCTTGGGCGTCAACAACCGCGTGCAGCTTGCGGAGGCGGAGAGCGCGATGCGTGCCCGCATTCGTGAGCGGCTGATGATGGATGGCGTGACCATGCCCGACCCCTCGACCGTCTACGTCGACGCCGGCGTCCGAGTCGGCGCCGACACCCACATCCTGCCCAACACCCACGTACTCGGCTACACACGCATCGGCCCCGACTGCGTTATCGGCCCGAACACGGTAGTCGAGGACTCAGAGTTAGGAGCCGGATGCAGAGTGACCGCCTCCCACGTCGAAGGCGCGACACTGTTGAGCGGCGTGGAGGTCGGCCCGTTCAGTCGGCTGCGCCGTGGCGCGCGCCTCGAACGAGACGTCCACCTGGGCAACTTCGTCGAGGTGAAGAACAGCCGCTTGGGGCAGGGCGCGAAGTCGGGCCACTTCAGCTACATCGGGGACGCGGACGTCGGCGCCGAAGTAAACGTCGGCGCGGGCACAGTCACCTGCAACTACGACGGCGAACGGAAGCACACCACGATCATCGGAGACCGCGCTTTCATCGGCTCGGGCACCATGTTGGTCGCGCCTGTGAGCGTCGGAGAAGACGCGGCGACGGGGGCCGGATCCGTGGTCACCAGGGACGTGGCGCCGGATTCGATCGCAGTCGGTATGCCGGCCAGGACGCGGCGGCGCACCGGCCGCTCCGGTGAGGACCGGCGGCGGTGACCGTATCTGCGGGCACTTCCAACAGCGGTGGATGACCTGACTTGGAGAGCGTAGGCTTATACAGCGCGATAACCACCGCGCTGACGCTGGTGATATTCTTCGGTCTGACGGTCGTAGAGACCTCGTTGGCGTCGGTCAGCTACGGGCGCGCTCTCCGGCTCGCCACGAAAGAGGCCACGGGCGCGAAGGCGCTGCTTGCCCTGTTCGACTCGCCAATGGGACCGGCGATGGTCGTGCGAGTGCTGTCATTGCCGGCAACCGCCGCCTGCGTGCTCGCCGGCGTTGCCTTGGCTATCGGCTACCTGGACTCCTCCTGGGGGATGGTGGCGGTGGTATCGGTCTGCGTAGTTGCCGCACTCGCGGGCGTTCACGTCCTGTCCATGTGGGTCGCCGCGAGGCACGGAGAGGCCATCGCCTTGCGCGCCGCGGCTGGAGTGCGTGCGGCGGCGTTTGTGCTGAGACCGGTGCTGACGATGCAGGCCAGGCTGGCTAGTCGCGGCTTGGAACCGGGAACGTCCCAGCGCGCCTACTTCACGTCGGACCTGGGACTGGAACTGGATGCCGAGGATGGCGAGCTCGACGAGCACGAGGTGTACATGATCCGCGGCATCTTTCGCCTTGACCAGACGATAGCCCGCGAAATCATGGTGCCGCGAGTCGACGTAGTGGCCGCTGACGTGGGCATCGACCTGGGGGATTTGGCTAACCTGATGGTGGCGGAGGGCGGCCACAGCAGAATTCCAGTTTGCGAAGTAGACCTGGACAGCGTGGTGGGCATAGCATATGCGCGGGACGTGCTGCGCGTGCTTGGCAGCAGGGGAGCAGGTGCCGAGGCCACCCTTCAGGACGTTATGCGCCCTGCCCTGTTCATCCCCGAATCCAAGTCGCTGGAGGAGCTGCTCAGCGAGTTCCTGCAGGAGCGTGTGCAGATGGCCATCGTTATCGACGAGCACGGCGGTGTGTCCGGACTCGTCACGCTGGAGGACCTGCTGGAGGAGATCGTCGGCGAGATTCACGACGAGTTCGACGTGTACACTCCGGAAGTCGAGGCGCTGGGAGAAAACCTCTACGAGATGAACGCGGGAGTGAGCATCGAGCGCATGAACCAGTTGCTTGGCGTTGCCGTAGAGAGCGAGGGGTTCGACACACTCGGAGGCTTCGTCTTCAAGCAACTCGGGAAGATTCCCAGCCCCGGCGACGCCGTCGAGTACGACGGTATTCGCATCGAGGTGTCATCCACCGTGGGCCGCCGGCCCCAGCGTCTCATCGTCGAGAAAGTGTCGCCCCCGCTCCGGGAGCCGCAATAGGGGCGACGCACCACGGTCCGATCCAATTGTTCCGCCCAGCTCGCGCATCGTGGGAGGCATAGAATAACCAGCCACGGAGATTCGCGGCGTCTCCCCCATCCCTCTTGCCCTCACTCGGATGATCTATCGTTCTTAACGTCTTACACATTAGCCAGGTCGGGCAAGTCTTTGAGACGCTAACCGGGGACGACGATGGGCGCAGAAGTAACTGAAGCACGCTCCGGCCTAATGTCCAAAGTCGGGCAGAAAAACACAGGGCTGGAGGTGATACTCAGATCGGCTCTACATCGTTCCGGCCTTCGCTATCGCCTTCACGCCAAGGACTTGCCGGGCACGCCCGACTTGGTGTTCCCCAGATTCGAGGCGGTCGTCTTCGTTCACGGGTGTTTCTGGCACTCGCATGGCTGCCAAAAGTCGACAGTGCCCAAGTCCAACCGCGAGTTCTGGGAGCAAAAGTTTCGAGCCAACAGGGAGCGAGACGAACGGAAAATCCGAGCGCTTCTGAAGCGAGGATGGCGTGTTCTCGTCGTTTGGGAGTGTTCACTAGTGGGAAAGCACGCACCGACGCTCAACCATGTTGTAAGATCGGTCAAGACTTGGCTCGAGAGCTCAGACACCGAGCATGAATTGCCCACGCGGTTTTCCACCGAGGACATCTATGGTTGTGACAGTACGCTCAGATAATGTGCAGCAGGCAAAGGCCAGAGGAGCTATGCGTATCAACTGTGCTCGCCAGATTCCTCAGGTCGGGCCATCAATGTGGCGGGGGCCGCGTGTCCGGCCGCGCGGCCAATTGGCGGCGGGACGGCATTTCCTATTATGTTCGCCAGTGATTGCCGGGTGAGAGAGCTGCCATTGACCATCCTGAACTCGAACTCGTCGGGGAATCCTTGGATGCGTGCGGCTTCGTGCGGGGTCAACGTTCTGCGTCGGTCGGGATGGATGTATCGCCCACGGCCGGGCGTGTTGAAACCCGTGGTGATAGTGCCCGCCGGCTTGTCCCAACTAAGCCTGCCGTAGATGGAAGGGTACGTGTGGCCGTTTTTGTGGCTCGGAGGGCGCATCTCGTTTCGCAGGTCGTATTCGCCGCGGTCGAACAAGAAGTCTATGCGTTTCCTGTTTTCACTGGAGAGGTCGCCCGGCCTGTCCATCAGGTCGTCAGAGTAGCTGTCCCTAAGGTCTCCGATGGTTTCCTCGAGGGTCCTGGGCTTCCAATCGATGGATTTGACAACTCCTTCTATGTCCGGCTTTCTGTGCCGACTGGCCACCAATACGTGCCGCCGTCGAGTCTGGGGCAGGCCGAGCGAAGTCGCGTCAATGACGTGCTCCGAAGTTTCATAATTGGCCTGATGAAAAAGGTCGATGGTATGGCCAAAAACGTTCAGCCTGTCACGCCTTATTCCAATCACGTTTTCTATGACCACCACCGGGGCGTCCAGCGCGACGGCCAAGAACGGCATGGACACGTAGTACATGTTGCGCGGGTCGGTGTGCCGCGTGTTGTTGTTGGACGTGGAGTGCCCCCCACAGGGTGGCGCGCCGAGGAGAATGTCCACCCGGCCGATTGCGGTCTCTAGCTCAGGCGCCAATATCTGGACCTCATCGTCTTTCAGAAATTCAGCCTCGCCGTCCGCGTTCACCTTGTAGCGCGTCGTCACGGAAGTCCAGACATTGTCCGTGAGCGAAATGTGAGGGTCGAAGTTACGCCGATACACATCCAGCGCGACCGGGTCGCTATCCATGGCCAGGACGTGCCTGGGGACCTTGCCTAGTTCGCGCACGGCCTCGCCGACCCCGTAAGTCAACCCGCCGGCGCCGCAGAACACGTCCGCTATGCTAATGGTGGCCTTGTCGTCCTGGAAGGGCATTTTCTTATGCGCGCTCCAGCCTGTCGCTGAGTCGCGCGAGCAGGTCGGCCAGTTGCGTGTCATCGAGATGTTCGAAAGCGACTGTGGTGTGCAACCGGCGAAGGCGTTTGTACAACGTTCGGATGCCGTTCTCATGCGTAAGGTGCAGAGTTCCCTTGCCCGAGTCAGGGCCCGGGTACTGGAAACCCACCAAGGCCCTGGCGAGATTGGGAGCCCATCCGTACTGATGACGGATGATGCCGGACTCCCAAAAGTCCGTCGGGGACAGCCGGTCCGAGAGATGATAGGGGTAATCTTGTCCTTCGTCATACACGATGTCGGCGCGCAGCCACAATATCTTGAGCCTGCCGTAGTCCGCCGACGAGTCGATGCCGAAGTTGCCTAGCCCCGCGAACGGGGAAGTTCGGTTGTGTCGAGCTTCTATGATTTCGTAGAACTTGTCCACGGAGAGCCATCGCCAGAATCCGTCCACCGCAGCGAGGTTCAAGGGCAACTTCAAGCCTTCGTGTATTATCGGGGCGGCTGCCCTGTCGAACTGCTGGTCATTGGCGATACTGCGATCTTCGCCGAGTAGCTCGTCCTTTAGCGGCGTTAGGCTATCAACGACTTCGTCCGCGTGTTGAGTGTTCCAACTTTCGTAATCGTCGCCTACATCTGTAAGGTCGCTGCCGAGCACCCTGGGGCGTTGACCGTTCTGGCGGGCATTCTCTACGATGCGCCGGGCCACATCGGCTCGGGTGAAGTTCTAACCAAACGGGACCCGCGCGGCCGGCGGCACCGGGTTTACGTGATGCTGTACGACGACCCGCCGAGTGCCACCGAAACTCCACAGACGGAGTTGGCCGTGGCCCAGGAGCGCAAACGCTGCCTGGAGCAGCAGGTGGCGTTTGCGCAAGGGCAGCTTGAGCAGAAACAACGGCACAACGCCGGGCTGCTGAGCCATCTGGCGGCGGAGCAAGGGTCTGCGGAAAAAGCCACGGGCCATTCCTGGTGGTGGTAGCGAAACTGAGCATGCTCCAGTCAAGGCTCTGGCGGTTACCAAGCCTTCTTACCCAACTCGCGCCTGGACTTACGGTTGGCCCTCGCCTTCCAGGTATGCGCAGCGATGCTCAATGGGCGCGGAGCGACCATCGCCCCGTCCAATCCGCGTAACTGGTCGAAGTCTCGAGAATCCATCGCAGGGTAGTGTATCCGTTTGAACTGCAATCATTTTCCTATCCTGAATCAGTGCCCTGTCGCCGCTCCTTCGTCATTCTGTGATGTTCCCCTGGAGACAGCGCCTGCCACTCTGCAATCGCATCATGGAACTTCCTGAACATAGTTGCTTCGTCCGGGTTGAAAGACCATTCTTTGCGCTCCGTTGAGTATTCGACCGGTGGGGTCCCGTGTTTGGATATGAACACTTGCAAGATGGCCTTAAACCCGCCAGGATTGGCGTGATCGGCCTCAAGGCCGGGGTGGTTGGCTAGGAACTCATCGCGCGACGAACGGATGGCGTTGCGACAGGCGGTTTCCAGGCAACGGCACTCGTAGGCTTCTTGGCTACTGTTGAGCGCGTAACAGCTAGTCAGCCAGTGCTGTCCGTCTCCGTATACGCACACCCCGTATCCGCCTTGCTGGTTGCGTTTCCCGTGTTTGCAGAGCACCCAGTGCGGTTGGGTAGCCAGGGTGTAGCGGTAGCCATTGGGCGATCTGGGAGTGCTCCTCGTCGGTGAGGCAACCCTTTTTCAGAGCGGTTCTGATGTATTCCCTCATATGGTTCTGTGTGGGAGGCTTGCCTGCCATTGCCACTGACCTCCGACAAAGTTTTCAAACGGGTGCACGGCCATCCACAGTGTCCGTATCCAGGCACTGGCGTCCGAGGATTGTTTCTTCTTGGCGAGCTTCCTGGTGCTCCTCAGCCTACAGGCGCTGGAAATGAACCAGTGGCAGGGCGCGGCGCCATGTGGACTCTGAGGATAGCGTCGCTTGCGCTGTTAGCAGCCGCAGTCTGGCGTGGCATCGATGCCTTTAAAAGCCGGCGGAGCGCAATGCGGCCCGACCAACTCAGACGCGCTGAGCCGCAGGCGGGCCCCATTTTCAGGCAGGTGACGCCTGTACTAGTACCGACTCCAGATGGTTTTGCCAATGGTGAGGCTGCCCCGCCCCTGGGTTCCCGCTTTCGCGGGAATGACGGATAGGGAAACATGTCTAGCATATTCAGATTGACGCGGTACTAGATGGCTTCTCTGACGACGCGGGCCTCATGCGACAGTTCGGAACCGCCGAGGGCATCTCTGCGAATTGTTGACCTCATTCTCTCGTTGGGATCTTCCTTTAGGAAGAACCACTTAGCTTTCGATTCACTCACGTCAACCATGCCTTGGCAATCGTCGTTGGCAGAGACGTGAGGGCCGTTCGCGAACGGCCCTCACGTCCGCCATTCTCCGCAGAAGCTAGATGAGCAGGTCCCTGATTCGCTCGCCGACGATGACCTCCTCGCCCTCGGCGAGGCCGAACATGTGGATGACTATGTTCTCCTCACCCTCGCGAACTCGCGTCCAGATAGGTGGGTCGCCTTCCTTTAGCTTGTCGACAATTTCCTGGGCGCTCATGCCGGCCACCCCCTCGTCGACGTTCAGCTCGAGGCCGAATGGCTGGTGGCCTATCACGTTGTCGAGCATGACGCCCTTGAGGCCTTTGTCCTCTGTGCCCTTCAGAATCCCCAGCAGGGTCTGGCACCTCGCCTCGACGGACGCCAGACGCTCCTCGTGATTCATCGTCATCCAATGCCGCACCGCCGCCACCGCGCCCACCATCTCCTGGCGGTCCACTTTTTGCGGCCGGCCAATGCCTCGGATGCGACGCCCCTCGTAGCCAACGAACGACTGTAGAGACAGCTTGCTGATCATCTCCTCGGTGCCCAGCGCGAGGCCAACGGACTGGGTCGCGCCCAGGTACTTCGCGGCCACGCACTGGAAGTCCGCGCCCATGCGGACGTACTTGCCGAACAGGTCCAGCGGGTAGATCTGGCCCGCGGCGTCAACCGTGACCGGAACACCCCGCGCGTGGGCTATCTCGATCGTGTCCTCCAACGGCAGCGCATCGGGATCAATGACCTGCTCCACGGCGTAGTAGTGAACCGCCGCCGTGTTGGGGCCGATGGCCGCCTCCAGGTCGGCGCGGGTCGTGCGTTCATCGCTTCCGTACTCGACGAGCTTCGCACCCGCGAGCTCGAGGCACCTGTCGTACCAGTAGCGCTGCCGCCTCTGAATGAGTATCTCGTTCTTCATGCCGGACGTGTCCGGCAGCTGCTGTATCTTGTCGTCGTCGTCGCCCGCCATCAGGGCCGCCGTCGCGAGCGTCAGCGCAGAGCCCGCGCCCGCGGTGATGTAAGCCGCCGGTACGTCGACCATATCGGCGATGGCCTGCCCCGCCTTCTCCTCCAGTTCCATCAGCGGCAGGTAGGCTGAGTCCGCCCGTTCCATGGCCTCCTTGACCTCCGGAATGGGCGATGAGCCTCCCAGCATGGTCACGCTTCCGATGGCGTTGATTATGGGCTTGGCCCCCAACTCCCTGTAGATGTCTCCCCAATCTGAACCGGCCATTGCTGGTATGCTCCTTTCTCTGCTTTCTTGCCGAGCAAGTCTATCATCCCAGGCGCTCAGTGGGGAAGTCCGGGCTGCCACGGTTCGGACTCTAGTGAGGTGGACCGCGGCACGAAACGAATCACCGGTCTCCCCGACGAACGGGAGTTGCTGCTATAATGGCACCTGTGCCCGGCGCTCGTGATCCGGCGCCGCCAGGCCATGCCGCCAGCCCAAGCCAACCCGTGAGGCAACCCGGACCGTGAGCTACGGCGACCGTACACGAAACGGCGTCCCCCCGAACAGCAGAATTGTCTTGAAGGTGGGCACCAGCCTGCTCACCGGTGGCACGGACAAACTGGACCTCGAAGTTATGTCCACTGTGGTCGGCCAGGTGGCCCGCGCCCGCGACCGGGGTTACGACGTGTTGTTAGTGTCGTCCGGGGCCGTGGCCGCGGGTCGCCACGTGCTGAAGCTGAAGCCCGGCAGTAAGGCGCTCAGTCTGAGGCAGGCGTTGGCCGCCATCGGCCAGGGGCACCTTATGAACGCCTACGAGCAGCTGTTCTCCTGGCACGAGATTCACGTGGCGCAGGCGCTCCTCTCACGCCGAGACCTGGTGGACCGGCTGGGGTACCTGAACGTACGCAACACGCTGCTGGCGCTGCTCGATCGCCACGTTGTGCCCGTGATAAACGAGAACGACGTAGTTGCGGTGGAGGAGCTGGAGGGCGACGTATTCGGCGACAACGACACTCTATCGGCCATGGTGGCGAACTTGGTGGACGCCGACCTGCTGGTGCTCCTGGGTGAGTTGGCGGGGCTGTACACCGCCGACCCGCACCTCGACCCCGATGCGCGGCTTATCCCCTACGTGGAGCGCGCGGGCAAGCACCTTGACGAAATCGCGGGCGGCTCGTGGGATGGCCGCGGCCGCGGAGGAATGGCGACGAAGCTGTACGCTGCGCGGCTCGCTGCCGCGTCGGGCATAAGCGTGGTTATGGCCAGCGGCAAGGAGCGGAACGTGCTGCTGAGGCTGCTGGAGGGCGAGAGCATCGGCACATACTTCCCCGCCACCAGCTCAAAGATGGAAAGCCGCAAACGGTGGATGCTCAGCGGCCTATCCACGCGGGGAGAGATTGTGGTCGACGACGGCGCGGCCGCCGTATTGCGCGATAGGCAACGTAGCCTGCTGCCCGCCGGAGTGAAGGGCGTCAAAGGCCCGTTCAACCGCGGAGATATCATATCCATCACAGACGCCTCCAGCGTCCAGATAGCCTGCGGCATATCCAACTACGCCTCCCATGAAGTGTCCAGGATAATGGGCATCCATTCGGGACAGATAGCCGAGACCCTAGGCCACCAGTACGGGGAGGAGGTGGTGCACAGGAGCAACATGGTTGTGTTGTAGTTTGTCAGTCTGTCAGTTTGTCAGTAATCAATATTCTTGATTGATGGCATTGACGCTGGTGATCGGCGAGGTGCGAAGTTGAACGACGAATTGACGAACAAGGGCGCCGCAGCGAGGGAAGCGGCCCGATTGCTGGCGAAGGCCAGCGGCCACGCTAAGAATACGGCTCTCGACATCGTAGCTGACGAGTTGGCCCGCAGGCGGAGCGAGATACTAGCGGCAAACGAGCAGGACCTCGATGCCGGTAGGCAGGCCGGTCTAAGCGACGCGCTGCTGGACAGGCTAATGCTCGACCAAGACAGGCTCGAGGGCCTTGCGACCGACGTGCGAGCGGTGGCCAAGCTGCCCGATCCGGTGGGAGAGACTCTCGACATGCGAGAGATGCCCAACGGCCTGCGGGTGGGCCGGCGCACGGTGCCACTGGGCGTGATAGGCGCCATCTACGAGAGCCGGCCCAATGTAACTGTCGACATCTCGGCGCTGTGTCTCAAGTCGGGCAATGCGGTGATACTGCGCGGCGGCAGGGAGGCCGCGCATTCCAACTCGGCGCTCGCGGAGCTGGTACGGGACTCGCTCGAAGAGGCCGGGCTGCCGCGCGACGCCGTCCAGCGAGTCGAGTCAACCGACCGCGCGCTGGTCGGGCGAATGCTCACCATGCGCGGCATGATCGACCTCATCATCCCCCGCGGCGGGCAGGAGCTGATAAACCGGGTGGCGGCCGAGGCCACAGTGCCCGCAGTAACGGGCGGCGTGGGCGTCTGCCACACCTACGTGGACAGGTCGGCCGACGTTGACATGGCGGTGAAGATAGTCCACAACGCCAAGGTGCAGCGCCCCTCAGTGTGCAACGCGCTCGACACCGTGCTGGTACACTCTGCCATCGCCCCGGCGTACCTGCCCCGTCTCGCCGAGGCGTTCGGTGAGGACGGGGTAGAGGCGCGCTGCGACAGGCGCGCGCTCAGCATACTTGGGCCGACCGAGGCGCTGAAGGTGAGTCCGGCAACAGAGGAGGACTGGAGCACCGAGTTCCTGTCCCTGACGGCCGCCGTCAAGATAGTGGACTCGCTGGACGAGGCGCTGGACCACATAGTCAGCTACGGCTCCGGCCACTCGGAGGCGATTGTGACGGAAGACTACTCGGCGGCTATGCGGTTCCTGGACGACGTGGACTCCAGCGCCGTGATGGTCAACGCCTCCACTCGCTTCAACGACGGCGGCCAGTTTGGGCTAGGAGCGGAAGTCGCCATCAGCACCAACAAGATGCACGCGCGAGGGCCGATGGGGCTTCGGGAACTGACCTCGTACAAATGGGTCGTTCTCGGCAGCGGCCAGGTGAGACTGTAACAGCCCACGCCGCGCCGCCGCGAATCCGGCGCGTCCCAATCACTTCCCCGGCTGCACGCGGGCCGGAAGCCTAGGCGGGTCAATGGACAACTTCTACTTCGAACGAGAGTGCCGCACTCCCTACTCCGAGTGCTACGTGGTGCTGGAGGACGAGAGGGCGGTGGGACGGTTGGACATACACTTCGCCCATACCGTCATTCACGCCACGCTGAACGTGGAGGAGAGCCTGACCACGGACGCGATACAGGACCTCATCGACCTGATCGACGACGAGCTGCTCGACTGCGTGGGGATCAACAGGCAGGAGATCATCTTCCACGTCCACCAGGGACGGGACATCGGTGTGTTCAGCGCCCGCGACTTCGACGACAACGGCGGCCACGAGCGTTTGGCGTAGCCCCCGTCGGCCTAGGACCGCGCCCGGTCCACCTCGCGTTGGCGCAGTTCGACGCGGCGTATCTTTCCGCTGATGGTCTTGGGCAACTCGGAGACGTACTCCAACGCCCGGGGGTACTTGTAGGGGGCGGTCACGCTCCTGACGTGTGCCTGCAGACTGCCCGTCAGTTCGTCCGACTCCACGTAGCCGGGCGCAAGCACCACAAACGCCTTTACGATGCTGCCGCGGATCTCGTCGGGGCTGGCCACGACGGCCGACTCCGCAACGGCGGGGTGCTCGATGAGCGCGCTTTCCACCTCGAACGGACCGATCCGATAGCCTGCCGAGATTATGAGATCGTCAACGCGGCCCACGAACCAGTAGTAGCCGTCCTCGTCAACGTAGGCCTTGTCCCCCGTCAGATACCAGTCACCGAACATGCACGAGTCCATCGCGTCTTTGTCGCGCCAGTACTCCTTCATCAGGCCTACGGGGCGCTCCGGGGAGACTCGAACCGCGATCTGCCCCTCCTTGTTCGGCCCGAGCTCGGCGCCGTCCTCGTCGATGACCGCGACGTCGAAGCCGGGTGTGGGCAGGCCCATCGAGCCGGGCTTCACGGGCATGCAGCGGTAGTTTCCAACCAGCAGCACCGTTTCCGTCTGGCCGTAGCCGTCGTAGATAGTGTGGCCGGTGCCGTCCTCCCACTGCTTGATGACCTCAGGGTTGAGCGGTTCGCCCGCTCCCGTGCAGTGGCTCAGCGAGCTCAGATCGTACTTCGAAAGGTCGCCAAGCACCATCATCCGATACACGGTGGGCGGCGCGCAAAACGCCGACACTCCGTAGCGGGTCAAGATTCGCAGGGTGAGGTCGGGATCGAAGCGGCCTTGCGCATTGTGCTGGAGCACCGCCGCGCCTACCGTCCACTGCCCGAACAGCTTGCCGTAGGCGGTCTTGGCCCAGCCGGTATCGGCAATGGCCCAGTGCACGTCCGTGGATTTGAGGTCGTGCCAGAAACGGGCGGTGATGACGTGGGCGATCGCGTATGACGCCTGGGTGTGCAGCACCATCTTGGGCTGGCCCACCGTGCCGGACGTGAAGTAAATGATCATGTCGTCGTCGCTGCGGGTCGGCTCGTCCGGCTCGTACGACGCGGACAGCCCGTCCATCTCGTCCTGCCAACTGGTCCAGCCGCGCCTGCTGCCGTCCAACAGGATGATCCTCTCCAGTGTCGGGCAGTCGGCCACCACCTCTTCGACTTTGTGGGCATTCTCCAGGTCAACTATGGCCACCGTGGCGTCCGCGAGGGTCACGCGATACTCGATATCGTGGGGCGTCAAGAGCGTGGTCGCGGGCATGGGGATCACGCCGGCCTTTATCATGCCGAGCGTGGCGACGTACCACTCCGGCACACGCGGCCCCATGAAGAGGGCGCGCTCGCCCTTTTCCACGCCCAGGCGGGCCAGCAGGTTGGCGAACTTGTTGGACTGCACCTTGAGGTCCCAGAATGTGTGCTTCTGGGCGCTTTCGCCGTCCGGCGCCACCGAAATCAGGGCGAGCTTGGTGCGGTCCTCCGCCCATTTGTCGATCACGTCGAATCCGAAATTGAAGTGTTCCGGAACATCCAGTTTGAATTCCCGCCGCTCGGCCTCGTAGTCGGTCATGTTTGGCCTGTAGTCTGCCATGCCGTGTTCTCCTCCGCGCGAGTGGGCGCCGCCCGTTCAGGCCACTATTCCGCTGCTCCGAGCTCCTCGCGTACTATCTTCGCGCCCTTTGCCAGCGCCTCCAGCTTGAGATACGAGATCCACCTGGGGAGCTGGAAGAAACCGCAGTCCGGGTTGAGATACAGCCGCTCAGGGCTGACGTGCCCCAGCAACTCGCGAATGCGCTCCGCCACGTCCTCAGGCTTCTCGACGTAAAACGACTTGATGTCCACCACTCCCGCGCCCAGCTCCCTGTCTATGCCGAACTCGCTCCACAGCCCGCTCTCCGCCATTTCGCGGTTGGCGAACTCGAACACGAACTGGTCGGCGCGGCAGTCGAGAAGCTCCGGCAGCATCCAGGCATAGCGGCGCTTGCCGCGTGGACGACTCCCCAGGTTGCCGAAACAGACGTGCAGCGCGAGCTTGGCATTCACGCCCTCGACGCAGGCGTTGTACAGCTCCACCCAGTCTTGCACCGCGCCGGGTATGATTGCGAACGATGGCTCGTCGATCTGGATGAAGTCGGCGCCGAGCTCCACCAGTCGGCGCAGCTCCCGGTTGATGACGCCGGCGAACTCCTGCGCTAGCTCCAGCCTGTCGCGGTAGCCCTCCCGGGGCCTCAAGTGGATGGTAAGCGTGAGCGGCCCGGGGCAGGTAACCTTCATGGGTAGGGTGGTTCGGCTCCTGGCGAACTCGTACTCCTCCACGATTCCAAGCCCGTCGGGCACGCCCACCTTGCCGGTGGTGTGGAAGCGCGGAGGGGAGTCGTATCCGTAAAGACCGACCTTCCGCAGCGGAGGGTCTTCTACGATGCCGGTCATCCGGTCGTAGAAGCTTTGCACAAAGAAGTAGCGGCGCATCTCGCCGTCGCTGATAATGTCGATTCCCGCCCGCTCCTGGTCCGTCAGGGCCATGCTCACCGCGTCGTCGAAGGTCTCCCTGACGTCGGTGGCGCCGTACTCGCCCCGCTGGATCGCGTCCATGGCAGTCCACAGCCAACTCGGGGTGGCGTAGCTGCCGACCACCGACGTTGGCAGCACGGGCAGGTCTCGTCTTTGCATGGGCGCCACTCCTGGCAGGAAATGCTCGAGGCAATGTTAGGGGGCGGCATTCTGTTGGTCAACGCCTTCGCGCAGGCCTGAGAGATGCTGGCGCCCACGCGTCGCGGCGGGCCAACGGAACGGCTGATTTCGGCGCTGGTCGGGGAGACTGGAATTGAACCAGCGACCCCCTGCACCCCATGCAGGTGCGCTACCAAGCTGCGCTACTCCCCGTGGCGAATAGGATAGCACAGGCGTGGCACTCGTACAACGCGGTGGGCAGTGGCGAGTGGCCAGTGGTCGGTGCGATCAGGCGGAGGGCGAGGCTGTCTATTGAGGGCGCCATGATGGGTCTTGGAGGATGTGAAAGGCATCAAAGAGGTTTTCGACGCGGCGGCGCAGGTCGTGGTCGCGCTGGGCGTTGTAGGCCTGATCGAGGACGAGGCGGGCGGCCTGGAGACGGATTCGGGTGTCGTGGTCATCGAGGGCGTCGTCGAGAACGGCGGCGGCCTTGTAGGACATGGCCTGGAGATGGGCCTGGGTGAAGCGCATGGTCTCTTTGCGTAGCCATTCGAGGCACTCGCGGAAGTCTTCGTCCTGGAGCCAGCGGTAGAGGGTGTTGCGGTGGACTCCCGCGTGGCGCGCCTGAACGTTCAGGGGGCCGGGCCTGAGCAGATGAGGTAGGGCCACTAGCTGCCTCTCGGTTAGGTTTTCGGCGAATTTTGCACTTTCTTGCACCATTTTGCACTATCTCCTAGCTGGGAATGTTGTTGGAGCGGGCCCGCCGGGGTCGCCATGGGGCACGGACACGGGAGCGGAAGCCGCAAGTGGTGGCAGGGATGGGGCAGGTGGGCGGGAGGGCCCGGCTGCCGTGCGCGCGGTGGGCGGGTGGCGGGGTCGGTCCCTCGATGCGGGGAGGGTAGCACGTATGTGCGGGGGTGGTCAAGGGAGGGCTTTGACATGCAAGTGTCTAGGCTTGTAAAATTGCGCAACCAATTGATTGGAGGCGACACTTGGTGGACAAAGTGCTGTGGGAGTTCCCTTCGAATGAGGCTAATGAAATCGAAGGGCCGAATGACCCGGGGATTACGCACTTCTCGGGGCAAAGAGAAGAGAGTGTGATTAGAGAGGCGATTCAGAATTCTCTAGACGCTCAGAGGATTCCAGATCGGCCCGTTCGCGTAGGCTTTGATGTGGAAAGAGTGCCCACATCGTTGTTCGACGGCACGGGCCTGACTGCTGCACTAAATGCGGCTGCCAAGTCCCCCCATAACGATGACGCTGCATACAAGAGGCAATTCGACAGGGGTTACAAGCTCCTTCGCAGGGGCAGAGGTGGCGCAATGGATTGCCTGCGCATCGTTGACAGGAACACCACCGGTGCAGACGATGTGCCTCGTCCCAATGGAGCGCCCAGCAAGTGGGAAGCGCTGACTAAGGGTACAGGCTCCAATGCTAAGGACCAGCGGGATTCTGCCGGCTCCTTTGGGCTTGGGAAATTTGCCGCTTTTGCCGCGACGGACTTGAGGACGGTCCTCTACTCGGTGGCTTTCGAATCCCAGGGAAACCTGCGGCAAAGATTTCAGGGCAAGACTATTCTGGTGTCCCATGAGCGTAAGGGAAAAGCCTATCGAAAAACTGGTTATCTCGGCGGCCCAAACTACACTCCAGTGGTCGGGACTGGCGTACCTCGTCCATTTAGGCTTCAAGAGCCTGGTACAGCGCTCTACATACTTGGCTATGAGCGAGGCACAAGGTGGCAGGATGCCAGCATAGCGGCGGCGATCAAGCACTTTTTCCACTCCATAGTCCAGGGCAAGCTGGAGGTGACTGTGGATGGGAAGAGAGTCGACGCGAAGAACGTGGCAGAGCTTGCACAACCCCGGAGGGTGGGAGCGAGAACGGCTGAGTTCGTCAATGTGTCGCAACAGGCCCCCATAGCATTTACAGATATCAGAGGAATCGGCAAAGTATCGATACGAATTCAGGTGGCCGAAGACAGTCCGGGGCAGAGGAACATTGCGCTTGTAAGAGACGCTGGGATGATGCTCACCGACAACCCTCGTAACATGAACCTCAGAGGCCTTGGGCGTATACCGCCACATTGGAAAGGATTTACCGCAGTTGTCGAATGCCTCTCACATGGAATGCCATCACTCTTGCGGGATTCGGAATCACCGCAACACAATAGAATCTCTGAGGAGTACATAACAGATCCCGATAGAAGAAAAGAGGCCATCGAACGGCTGAGAGAACTCGGCCAATGGTGCCGGGAGCAGATTGAGAAACACGCTGAGCCCACCCTGTCTAGAGGAGACAACGCAGACGAATTGGCTAAGTACCTTCCAGTGGAGGATGAAGGCGGTGAGCGACAATCTAGCGGCGGGAATGGTCGCCAAGGAGTCATGGTGACGACTCCCGTGCAAGCACTTCGGGCGCCGCCGCGAGCAAGAGTAAGTGGAAGGGGTTCGCGAGGTCCAGTGACTGTACCAGGTGGTGGGGGCGCGGATAATCATCCTGACGGGCCACGCAAGGACCCCCCGAATAGAAGAGACAACAGGCACAGGCGGCGAACAGTCACTAGTGCACCGACGGCTTTCGTGAAACAGCGTTTCCAGATTGGAAGCCCTACCGCAACGCACTCTGTGTCCGTTTCATTTGACAATCCACAAGAACCGATGAAGGATGTCCAGCTCATTGCGGTTGGAGAAGATGGGCAGGATGTGCCCGTGGGACTACGGGAGGCCTATGCTGACGGGAATAGGCTGGATGTGGATGGCGACTCGATAAAACTGCTCGATATGGGTGAGTCCGATCGCTGGCGCGTTGACTTTGCAACGCGGGAGCCGGTGACCGGCAAGACCTTCTATCTCAAGCGAAAGACGTGAACGAAGTGAAGTACGAACCTAAGCGAAACTACACATATCCAGTCCTTCGGCCATGGTCAGATGACTATAACGATGCGGAAATGCGTACCAGCGTGGAAGCAAGTGTCGTGGGTCAAGACATACGGGTTACTGTCGACTTTGAGGTATCCGAACCTGCGATAATGCATCAAGTTGGTGCAGGAAACGCGCAATGCGTTGCAATGCTCTATTGCAGGGACACCCTACACAGGCAGATGTTGGCTGCGCCCACCGGGCTGTTCAAGTTGGAGTGCGACGTCCCATCACAACTTCTCGTTAACGACGTGGAGCTTCACCCGGCAATTGTAACCCGCAGTGGTCTGAACCATTCGACGAGGACCGCCCACGTTGAGTACAGAGGAAACCCGGTTCAGATAGGCAAACTTCAACCGCTGGCCACCGCTCATACGTGGAGATTTCAAGTCAACCCAAGCCATATGCCTACGAAGAGCATCTTTGAGCTTGCTCCCATTGATACCTTCCCCTCCGACATATTCGATGTTGAGGTTGACCCTACCAAAAGATACATCGTCATTAAGGCCAGTGAAGAAACCATGAAGCAGTTTGAGGGGCTACGTAACAGAGAGCATCTAACCTTACCGTCCGTTTACATCACTGCGCTGTGCGAAGCCTTGACACATTTGAAATACCAAAGCGATGACGACGCAGATCAGGCCAGCGGCGGTTGGGTGGACTGCATCAGGAGCAAGCTCAATGAGCACGACATAGACTTGGGCAGCACCACAGAAAACGGCATCCACACAGTCATTAGGGCCGCCCAGTTGCTGCTGGAAAAGCCTTTCGGCGAGCTGATAAATTCAAGTTACAACAACGAAGATTCGGAGAACCCAGCATGAACAAAATCCAACTGGTCAATGAAAGCGGCTACAAGGCATTACGGGCGCTCGCCCGCCGACAGCCAGAGCTCTTTATGTCCCCAGACAAAAGCCGCTTGCGTGACGAGATTGTAAAGGAAGCAGGGACGGATAATGTTTGGCGACAACCACTTGTGTTGAAATGCTCTCTGGACACTCTAAATGGCGTCTCTGAAGAGGGCCCGAGCACGGACGCGTACTACACAAAGACTGTGCGAAAAGCGTTGGCTGAAGTTTCTCTTGCCCAAGCTGCGGATGACTTGCTGTGGGCGTCCATCAACTGCTTTGCCATTTCAGATTATGTGCCAAAGCGTTGGGCGACGAGCAACACACGCCATAGTAACCCTGAGTCGTTCGTTGATAGCCATTGGCTGAGGGGCGGCCCTGCCGGTCGCCAATCCAACGCTGCTGCAAGGCTATGGTGGCTCGGTGAGGTAGCAGAGAGAGTGTCCAAGTACTCAAGCTACACCTCAATTGAACTGCTGAGTGCCATGGCGAACAATGTGAATCTGTATCATCAGACGCTGGACCGCCGGTATCTTCTCGCGAATCCCAGGTTGATTGCAACTGTGTACGAGACGACCATGAATGGAAATGACCATCTGTTTCAGACCAAGTACGCCAATCAACTGTTTAAGGCCCTGAATGTCCGGGCGGGTGCGACGGCCCTTGACTTGATGGACGATGACGAACTGAGAGCGGTCGTGGAGGAGGCAACGCCCCCAAAAGAGTGAGCCACCGCTCAAAGCCTAGGACGCCCCCAGCAATGCGGGTGCTCAGCCTCGGCGGTGGCGTGCAAAGTACGGTGATGTGTCTTCTTGCCGAACAAGACGGATTCGGTGTCAAACCAGATTATGCCGTATTCGCTGACACAAAGTGGGAGCCGCAGTCCGTATACGACAATTTGGAGTGGCTCCAGTCCCAAGTATCCTTTCCGATTATTACCACTGACAACGGCCGTAGCTTGCGGCAAGATGTAGTGGATGGCGTGAACGCTCAGGGTAATCCCTGGATGACCCTCCCTGTGTTTCTTGCGGACAAAGACGGAGGCGCTGCCGGAATCAACTGGCGGCAATGCACGAAGAACTACAAGCTAGACCCAATCCGTCGAACTGTTCAAAAGCTGTTGGGCGTCCGCCCTCGACAGGACCTATCGCCCGAGACCCACATTGAGATGTGGCTTGGAATCACGACCGACGAGGCCCTGCGCGTGAAGCCCAGCCGTAACTGGTGGATAACCAACCGCTATCCTCTCATTGATGACTTTCCGCTGACGCGCGAAGAGTGCCAGGAGTGGTTCGCCCAGCGCTATCCCAACCGCAAACTCACTCGCAGCGCCTGCGTCGGATGCCCTTTCCGTAGCTCCTCAAGTTGGCTTGATGTGAAGTCTGGCGAACCAGAACTTTTCTCTGAAGCTGTACAAATTGACGCAATGCTTAGGTCAACCGCCCATAACTCGCGCAAAATGTTTCGCAAGCGCGCATTCCTTCACCATCGACGGCTGCCTCTTGGAGAGGCGATACAACTTGACGAGCAAGAGGCGTTGGAAAGCAATCAGTTTATCAATGAGTGCGAGAGATATTGCGGCCTGTAGCCCACTGGACTCGGGGGCCGGCCCTGCCTCTGGGTCCCCGCGTCCGCGGGAATGACGAATAGGCGCAGGTCGTTAGGGGCGGGTGAGGTAGGTGGAGAGGGGCGGTGCCCCGAAGTGGTGTTGCCGGCGAGGGATTTTGATTCCTCGGCTGCGCTCGGAATGACATGCAAGGGGGCGCTCGGAATGACCGGAAAGGAGAACGCTCGGATTGACGGCGGAGATGGGGTCATGCTGTCACCCCCATCCCTTCGGCAGGCTCAGGGCAGGCTCTACCCTTCCCCCGTCGAGGGCTGAGAGGGGTAGGTTTTTGGAACTTCAGCGGTTGTGCCTGAGCCGTCACCCCCATCCTAACCTTCCCCCGTCAAGGGGGAAGGGACAATTCGGAAGGCTTAATCGCGATGCCTACCCCTGTGTCAGCCCGTCGAGGGGGAAGGGCAGGCCGCCAACGGCTTCCAGGACCTCGTCCAGCCCCTGTCAGCCCGTCGAGGGGGAAGGGGCTTCGCGGGGGGGGGCGGCGCCACTGGCGTTTAGCGCTCGAGCCAGGCTCGCCCTTCGTCGGCGTAGACGGAGTCGCCGACCCTGGACAGCGTGAGGCGCTGGCGGTATACACCGCCTTCGACGGCCCGCTCGGCCTCGAGCACCTCTGTGGACCACGACACCGGGGCGGCGGCGGCGAGCGCCTCGGTCAGCGGACGTCCGTCCATGGGGACTCCCGGTTCAAGCCCGAGCAGGCGCAGCACGGTGGGCGCCACGTCGGCGCTGCCCGACGGCGAGTCCACTCGCAGGCCGGAAGCGAAACTGGGACCCCTCGCGAACAGCGCGTTGCGCATTTCGGTGCGGCTTATCGAGCCGTGTTGCCCCAGACCCGGCGCGCCTCCCGTCGAGTACACCATTCCGGCGTACCCGGCCTCGTTCGACCCCGCGTCCCAGGCGAGCGACACCGCGAGTTCCGGCGCACGCTCTCCATCGTTGCCCAACAGGGCCGCCGGCAGTGTGCCCGCAACGCCGGACGCCGTCCCGGACGCGAGAACGGGGCCGCACCAGGGCTGGGCCATCAGCCAGGCGGCCAGCGCATCGGCCGCATCGGGGTCACGGTCGTGGACGTAGAAAAGCGCGGATGCGCCGTTGGGCGCAACCGTGACGCCGCCGGGCACGTTCGCGGCAGGGAAGCCCGCGGCGCTGAGCTCGGCCTCGATGTCCACCACGCCCTTGATGGTCGAGTAGCCGTGGTCCGACGTCACCAGCACGTCGAAGTCGGCAGAGCGCCCAGAGCTCTCCAGCCACGCCAGCAGCCGACCGAACTGCTCGTCTGCCGCGCCAACCGCACGCACGCTTTCATCGCTGCCCACGCCGTGGGCGTGCTGGGCGTGGTCCGGCTCCGAAAACCAGATGAACGCGGCCGCGGGCCGGCGTTCGGGCAGGATGTAGTCCGTCATCACGTCAACCGCCCTTGCCAGCCTGTCCACGGCGGGCATGGCTTCGGGGGGCCACTCTCCAAAGCGGGCCTCCAATTCCCCGTACAGGCCGCGTGGAAGCGTGAATTCGGGGTGAATGGTCGCGCCACCCGACTCGTCGGCGTTGGGATTGTGGACGAATGCGTTGCCGGTGGTTCCCGTCCCGATGGCGACGTACTCCATTCCGTGGCGCGCCAGCAGGTCGGCCAGCGTTGGCGCGAGCAGCACGCGGCCCGTGCGCTCCTTGAGCCGCGTCAGCGTAGGCTCCAACGCGGAGAACGCCAGGTGAGGGTCCATTTCCCGCACGACCAGAGTGTTGGCCGCGAGGCCGTGCGCGCCAGGATAGCGGCCTGTAACCATGCTTGCGGCGTTAATGCGTGTGACGCTGGGGTACACGGGGTGGTGGTTCGCGAACGTGACCCCCTCGGACGCGAAACGGGCGAGGTTGGGCATCAGCGCGGGGGTCACCTGCGCCGGCTGCAATCCATCGAATACGGTGATCAGTACGGGACTCATGGTGTCTCCTGGGGGATTAGTTAGTCAGTTGGTCGGTGGTCAGTTGGTCAGTAGTCAGCCTCACTTGACAGGGCGGCGCGCGGCGTCGCACAATCGGGGCGGTCGGCGCGGGCTTTCCCGCTCCGCGAAGGCCCTCAACCCGAAGCTAGGAGGACTACCCAGCATGACTACGACCGCCAAATCCTGGACACAGGAGAGCATAGAGGTTGCCGGCGCCAACATTCAAGTGGTAAAGGGCGGCTCGGGCGATCCGCTGCTGCTGCTGCACGGAGAGATGGGCTACCACGGCTGGCTGCGGCACCACGAAGCGCTGGCCCAGAACAACACCTTGCACGTCCCCACGCACCCAGGCTTTGGCGCGTCGCCTCGGCTGGACTGGATAATGAACATCCGAGACCTCGCGGGCTGGTACCTGGAAGCCATAGACGACATGGGTCTCGGACAGGTGAACCTCATGGGGTCGTCGCTGGGCGGTTGGCTCGCGGCGGAGATGGCCACCATGGCCCCCGACATGTTCAAGAAGCTGGTGCTGGTCGCGCCGGCGGGCGTCCGCCCTCCTACCGGCGAGATATTCGACATGTTCCTGGTTGTGGCTAAGGAGTTCATCACCGAGAGTGTGCTAGACCCCGCCTCCACACCAGAGTTCGAGCAGGTGTGCCCCGAGGAGCCGAGCCCCGAACTGGCCGAGGCATGGGAGGTATCTCGGGAGGAGGCGTGCAGGCTGTCGTGGCGTCCCTACATGCACTACCTTGGATTGCCCAACCTGCTTAGCCGGCTCAAGCGGCTGCCCACTCTCATCGTTTGGGGCCGCGAGGACCCGATAATCCCGCTCAGCGCGGGCGAGCTGTACAACCGGTCGATTCCCGGCTCCCGCCTGGAGGTGATCGACGGCTGCGGACACATGCCCGAAATAGAGAAGACCGACGAGTTCGTGCGCATCGTACACGGCTTTCTGTCCGAGTAGGCGCGGGGCACCCCCATCCTGACCTTCCCCCATCAAGGGGGAAGGGACTTTTGGGACCTACTTGCCGCCCAGGAAGTTTTCCAGAGGCACCGCTGGAGACTTGATCTCTACGATCAACGAGTCCTCGAGCGCCTCTACGCTATGGGTAACACCTTTGGGGTGCAGGCAGACGTCCCCCGCCGCGAGGATGCTCTCGGCGCCGTCGATGACGCCGCGCACACGACCGCTTACCACGTAGCAGACGGATTCATGGTCGTGGGCATGCTCGGGCGAGCTGGCGCCCTTGGGATAGCGCATCTCTATCATCACCATGTTCTCGCCGGATAGCATGGCCTTCAGGGACACCCTGCCCCGGAAGGGCAGGCCCTCCACCTTGTCGGGGTAGATCGTCTCGGTCTCTGCGTTCCTGGCCGTGTACATGGGTGTTTCCTTTTTCGTGGTGATGGGGGTAGCGTCGGAAACGGCGTCACCCCCATCCTAACCTTCCCCCATCAAGGGGGAAGGGACTATGAGATGCGCTACGCGAAAGCGCGGCGGTGGGAGAAATCCTTCTCCTCGCTGGTGATGATCTCCAGCAGCGCCGCCTCGCCATTCTCGGTCGCTTCGCGGGCGCGCCCTAACGCGGGGGAGACCTCGGAGGGGTCGGTAACGCGCTCCGCCCATCCACCCATGCTGCGCGCCATGCCGGCGTAGTCGCCGCCCAGGTCGCGCGTGCCGTACAGGCTGTGGGATGCGGCCATCGCAGCCGTCTCGATGGCCATGGTGGAGTTATTGAAAACCACTGTCAGAATGGGAATGTTGGAGCGGACGGCCGTCTCGAAGTCCAGTCCGGTCATGCCGAAGGCGGCGTCGCCCATGAAGTTGACCACGAACTTATCGGGGTGGGCGAGCTTGGCGCCGATGTTCAGCCCCAGCCCCGTGCCCAGGCCGTGGGACTTGCCCCAGCCCAGGTAGGTGCGCGGCCCCCCGGCCCGGTAGAAGGGCATGATCTGGTCGCGGGGGCTCCCGGAGTCGTGGGTAACTATGGCATCGTCGGGGTCCACGAGATTCGTGAACTCCCAAATGACGCGGTAGGGCGTGATCGGCGTCTCGCTCGAAGTGAGCTTGGGCGTCCACTCGGCCAGCCACTCCGCCCTGGAGCCGGCGATCTCCTCGGCGACCGCGCCCGTGGGCCGGCGTGGAGCGCCGTCCGAAAGCTCGCGGCAGCATTCGATCAGTTGGCGCAGAACCAGCTTGGCGTCGCCGAGCAACGGGTGGTCGGTGTGGTAGTCCTTACCGATGTCTACAGGGTCGTTGGTCGCGTGAATCATGGTCTTGCCCGGCGGGATGGGGGTGGTCATGCCGTGCCTGGTGAAGCTGGTGCCCACTCCGAACACCACGTCGGCGTCGCCAAGGAAGCGGAACAACGGACCGCTCATCACGCCCGAGCCGCTGCCCAGCGCCAGGGGATGCTCTTCCGGAAACGCGCTCTTGCCCGCCATCGTGGTCATCACCGGCGCCTGGAGCAGCTCGGAAAGCTCCACCAGCTCCGGCGTGGCGTCCGCGTACAGGGTGCCTTGCCCCGCGTGAATCACGGGGCTGCGGGCGTCCAGCAGGACCCGCGCCGCGCGCTCGACGTCCTGTTCGTCCGCCGCGGACCGAGCGGCGCGCACCGGACGGTAGCCTTCGAGTATGGAGGGGTCGACTTCGGCGATTGCGACGTCCGCCGGAATCTCCAGCATGACCGGGCCGGGGCGGCCCATGCGCATCGCGGCGAACGAGCGCCGCATGGCGTCGACGACGCGGCCCGGCGAGTTCAACAGCTCCACGCGCTTGGTAACCGACTCGTAGCTGCGCAGCGAGCTGAAGAGCGGGAATACGCCGTCACGCTGCGTGGGATGGCCCAGCGGCAGCAGCAGCATCGGCACCGCGTCGGAGAATGCGGTCGCCACGCCGGCGTAGGCGTTCTCGGCGCCCGGCCCGTACTGCATGGCGAACACCCCGGGAGGCCGCCCGTTGGTGGCGCGGGAGTAGCCGTCGGCTATGCCCACGCCAACGCGCTCCTGGCGGCAGATGATGGGCCGTATGCCGGCCTCCGCGGCGGCCTCGATCATCGGGGTTGTGGGAAAGGCGCTCAGGTACTCCACGCCCTCCGCCTTCAGAATCCGCGCTATAACGTCAATGGTGCGCATTGGTAGCCCCTCCTTGCGCCGTGGGTCGGCCAAGCCAGTTTATCACTTTTTCGTTGCGACGGCCCCGGCTTGCCTGCGCCGGACGGCCCCGCGCATAATGTTATCCCATGGCAACAGGCCCACAAAAGACACGGGCAGACCTGGAGAGGACGGTCGACGCTCTCAGCCAGGAGATCGAGCGCGGCAGCGGAGACGCGGAAGCGTACCACGAGCGAGGCAACGCGCTGTCGAACCTGGGTGAGTACCCACGCGCCGCGGCGGACTACCGGCGAGCGCTCGCGTTGCGGCCCTCAGACGCCGTTCTGCTCAACAACCTCGGGATGGCGCTGTTGTGCTCCGGGGAATTCGCCGCGGCCCTTGAGTGGCTGGACGAGGCAGTCGCCGCGTGCCCATCTTATCGCGACGCCCATCACAATCGCGGCCTGGCGCGCGCGGAGATGGGCGACGTGGATGGGGCCATCGCGGATATGACGCGGGCCATCGAGCTGGATCCGGAGTTCTGGAGCGCCTACAGGCACCGCGCCATACTGCACTCGATGGCGGGGAACCACCGGGAGAGTTACGCCGACTACCTCAGTGCGCGGCCGCCGGCGGACGGCGGGTCAGGCGGCGGCGCTTAGCCCGTAACTCCCCGGCGCCGCAGCGTAGCGGGGCGCTCGGGCTTCGGCGATGCCGGAATGGCGGCCCGGCGCGGCCATCCGCTCGTACAGCGCCATCAGCCCCTGCTGCCGGCGCGCGCCGCGCACGGCCCGCCTACCCCAGTCTGGCAGCATGCGCATCGCCTCGCGCGTGATCTCGTTCTCACTCAGCTTGGGACACCCGGCGTACATCTCCAGGTAGGCCGCCTGGAGCCTGCGCGATCTCGCATCACCAGCGTAGGCGTGCAAGAACGGCAGGGCCACGTTGACGACCATATCGCGTGCCCGCGATGTTCCCACGTATGGGGGCGCGCCCAACCGCCGGGTCAGAAGCGCTGCGCCGCCGTCATCGGCGTTCGCCTGGACGCCGCGAGCCAGCCTGGCGTCCAGGTAGCGGTCGAAGATGCGCGCGGCGCCCAGAATACGCCTGATGGGGTGATTCGGCGGCCGCACCCGGAAGTGGGTCCAGTCGCCGGGGGACATCGCGCGACCCCGCCGCATCAGTGCCCGCGCCCTCTCCACAAGGTCGCGGTGCTCCCCCGGAGCCAACCTGGGGAGCAGCCCCGACGCTCCGGCCAGCGCGGCCTCCAGCGCGAGCAGCCTGGTGGACGCCGGCTCGCTCCGCAGCCGCGAAAAGACGGCGTACGGCACAAGCGCGGCGAGCGTTCGGAAGGGCTTGCGGTTGGCCGAATAGCCGAGCGATT
Organism: Dehalococcoidia bacterium; assembly: GCA_965217705.1. GTDB lineage: Bacteria > Chloroflexota > Dehalococcoidia > Lucifugimonadales > CATOSD01 > CATOSD01. The sequence goes on from CBDCJA010000001.1 coordinate 118,236, forward strand.
CCATCAGCGCGGCGTACAGCACCTGGTCAGGGTCGCCGCTCTGCAGTTGCAGCGAGAACGCGCCGCTGCGCACCAGGAAGCGCTTGTCGCCTGCCACGGCCAGCAGCCTGGCGAGCTCCTCGGGAGTCTTCACCTCGCTCACCTGTGGCAGCGCGGGCGGCGCGTCGCTGGCCCTCTCAAGCGCCTCGGCCTGTGCCTCCAGGCCCACCACGGGGACGGAGCCGCCTGCCTGGCTGCGGGTGTCGGACGCCCCCCTGGGACGAAGCACGACGTGCAGCACGACCCCGTTGTAGTTGGGGTCGGCGTGGTGGCTGTGGCTGTACCAGTCCGGCGCCCTAAGGTGGAGCTCGACGTCGCCTACCACGCGGCGCCCGTCGTCGCCCCTGAGTATGGCGTCGCGGAAGTCCGGGCCCGCGCGGGCGCTCCTCCTGCCCGGGTAGAGGACCCGGAAGCGCTGGCCGTCCTGCGCCACGAGCGGCGCGGGAAGCCGTGCGGTGCGCTGCCAGAGGTCGGCGAGCGCCTTCTCGGAGCTCTCCCACCGTGGCCGGCGCTCGAAGATGGCATAGTCCTGGCGGGCGCCGGCCGCCAGGTACTTGTTCGTGGTGAACTTTGTCATAGAGCAGGGGTCTATTGGGGCGGCGGGGCCGCCCCGGGCTGGAAATCAGTCTAGCACAACCAGGGGTCTCGCAGGGCGCCGCCGGCGCGAACGCCCTGGGCCGCTCCTCGCCACTTGCGGCAGGGTGACCATTGCGCTATTCTGCGAGTGGCGCGCACCCGCGCCGAGACCATACCACGGAGGCACCGCATGGTAAGCTGGATGGAAGACCCCAAGATCGTGGTTCCCCGCTCGAAGGAAGTGTACAGCCAACGCGCTCTCGACCTTCACTTCTCGTCGCTGGTGGTGGACACCCACGCAGACACGATAAGCCGCTACGTGGACGACGGCGAGGACCTGGCGACCGAGACCGGACGTGGACACCTGGACCTGCCGCGCATACGCGACGGTAACCTGGGCGTGCAGTGGTGGTCCTGCTTCGTGGCCGCCAGCCACGTGCCGCAGATGAACACCATCGACCGTTGCCTGGAGCTGCTAGACGGCCTCAAGCGGCTGAGCGCGGAGAACCCCGACGACGTGGAGATTGCTCTCACCGCCGCCGACTGCCGCCGCATCGTGGCCGAGGGCAAGCACGCCGCCGTCCCCTGCATCGAGGGGGGCCACTGCATCAACGAGAGCCTGGCTGTGCTTCGCACCTATTGGGAGCTCGGTATGCGGTACATCACGCTGACGCACTTCAACACCAACACCTGGGCGGACGCATCCACCGACGCCTCACGCAACAACGGCCTGAGCCTATTCGGGCGCGACGTTATACGCGAGATGAACCGGCTCGGCATGGTGGTGGACATCTCCCACGTGTCCGACAAGACGTTCTGGGACTCCATCGAGGTGGCAACCAAGCCGATCATGGCATCCCACTCCTCGGCGTGGGCGCTGGCGCAGCACCCGCGCAACATGAAGGATGACATGCTGCGGGCCGTGGCCACGAACGACGGCGTAGTGAACGTGAATTTCGCCGCGAGCTTCGTTTCCGAGCGCCACAGGCTGGAGTCGGAGACAAACAGCGAGGCTATGTGGGAGGAGATGGAGGATGTCGAGAAGTTCGCCCGCCGGTCCGCCATCGCCCACTATTCCGGCACGCCGGAGTACGTGCAGCAGCAGATAGCCGAGATCCGGCAGCGGCGCAGGCACATGTCCCGCGAGATCGAGCTCCCAACGCTTTCGGAGGTCGTGGACCACATCGACCACATCGCCAGGGTGGCGGGCGTCGACCACGTGGGCCTGGGCTCGGACTTCGACGGAATAGGCGGCGGGCCCATCGGGCTGGAAGACTGCTCGAAGTTCCCGGGCGTCACCGAAGAGCTGCTCAAGAGGGAGTACTCTGCGGCCGACATCAAGAAGATTCTGGGCGAGAACACCATGCGCGTCATGGAGGCGAACATAGGTGAGTAGCCTGGAAGCCGGCATTTCGGGAGCAGAGCATTGGGATGTAGATAGCCTGACTTCCCCGACGGAGCGATTTTGCCAATGAAGTACGAAGCGCTCAGACTGGAACGGGAGGGCCACACGGTGGTTCTCACGCTGTGCCGTCCCGACGTGATGAACGCCCTGAACCGGCGGCTGACGTCGGAACTCCACGGGGCGCTGGTAGAGGTGGGCAACCTGTTCCCCGAGGTGCGGGCGCTCATCCTGACGGGCGAGGGCCGCGGCTTCTGCTCAGGCGCCGACCTGGCGGAGATGGGGCTGTCGCTCTCGGGGGAGGGCCCCCGCAGGCCGGTGGTGGACCGCTCGCTGCGCATCCAGGGCCTGGCCTCGCGCATACGCGGTCTGCCCCTGCCCGTCATCGCGGCGGTCAACGGAGCCGCCGTCGGGGCAGGCCTGTCACTGGCGCTCGCGTCGGACATTCGGATAGCCTCGGAGGCCGCCAGGTTTTCCTGCATCTTCGTCAGGCGCTCGCTCGTGCCCGACACCGCGGCGTCGTACACGCTCGCCGCGCTGGCGGGCCAGGGAGTGGCCAACGAGATGGCGCTCACGGGTCGCATCTACGACGCCGAATGGGCGCTCGGCGCGGGGCTGGTGAGCAGGGTGGCGGCGCCGGACGGCTTGTTGGAAGAGGCGCGTGCGATGGCCCGCGACGTGGCGGCCAATCCGCCGCTGGCGGTCAGGGAGACCAAGCGGCTCATGTGGCGACACAGCCCAAGCTGGGAGGAGGTCGTTGCGCTCGAGGATGAGGCCGCCGCGCCGCTATCGGGCACCGAGGACCAGCGCGAGTCCGTCCAGGCGTTCCTGGAAAGCAGGGAGCCGGTGTTCAGGGGAAGGTAGCGTTCCCACATGGGTCCGCTCTCCCTCGGTGGGAGAGGCCGACCATCAGAAGTCCCTTCTCTCCTGGCGGGAGAAGGTTAGGATGAGGGGGGAGTCGTGCCAACACCTTCACCCTCACCTCAATCCTCCCCCGTCAAGGGAGAGGAGGACCATTGGAAACGCTTCTCAGCCCACGGCCTTTCGCAATCGAGGAATCACCTCGCCCACCAGCTGCTCCAGATGCCTCTGCCTGTCCTCCGGCGGACAGGACACACTGAACACGATGTCGCGTGCACCGGCGTCCACGTACTCCTTCAGCCGCTCGACGCACGCCTCCACCGAGCCAAACACGCAGTAGCGGCGCACCACGTTCATGAAGCTGCCCTGGGAGGAGTATCGCCCGCCGAGGGCCGCCGCTGCGGCGCGCGCGGCGTCCTCCTCGTCCGGATAAATCGAGATGAAGGAGTAGAAGGCCCAATCGAAGCCCGAAAGGTCCCTGTCCGCGTCCGAGGCAAACTGCCGTAACTTGGACACGCTCTCGCGGTACAGTTCCGGGCTGTAGAAGTAGGGATACCAGCCGTCGCCCAAAAGGGCGGCCCGCCGAATCGCCGCATCGCGGCGGCCGGCGACCCAGATTGGCGGATGCGGCTGCTGCGCCGGGGGCGGGTTGATAGACACGCCGTCCAGTTGGAAGTGGCGGCCCGTGTAGTCCACGCGGTCCCCGGTCCAGAGCGCCCTGAGGGCCTCCAGGCACTCGTTGGACCGCCGCCCTCTCTGCTTTACGTTAAGGCCCGCAGCCTCGAACTCGACCGGAAACTCCCCTCCAACGCCAACGCCCAGCGTCAGACGTCCGTTCGAGGCCCTGTCCAGCGTGGTGGTCAGCTTGGCGAGCAGCGTGGGATGGTAGAACGGCAGGAGCAGAATCGACGACACGAGCCGGATGCGCTCGGTCGCGCCCGCCGCCACCGCGAGCACCGGCAGCGACAGCGACGTGGGAGTGGGCGGGTCACCGCGCATGAAGTGTTCGCCGGTCGACAGAAAGTCGAACCCCAACTCCTCCAGGCGCCTGGCGCTGTTCGCCGTCTCGGAGTCCCCGCCCATTAGCCCTGTGCCAAAACGCAAGCCTGGTTCCATATCTGCCATCCCCCGTTATAGTGGTGTCGCCCGATTTTAGCACACCCCTCCTTGCTTGCGCCGAGCCGCCGCGGACGGGTGGCACTGATGCCGTGGCTGCTGGTACTATGTTCGCGCGGAAGCTCTTCGAATCGGGCATCCCGGTTGGTGGCATCAAGCCCGGCGATATGTTATAGTAAGGAATGAGGAGCTTGACCTCCTCAGGTGTTCTCTTCCTCTCGGCCGCCGGCGCAATGCAACTACTGCGATGCGCTGGCGGCTTTCTTTTTGATCGAGCAGCGCACTCAGGCCGCGTCCCGCCAACAGCGCGCTAGCTAAAGGAGAACAGGCAATGCGACCGATTGCGGAAATCGCGGAATCTATGGGCCTGGCGGAGGAGCACGTTGTTCCCTACGGGCGCCACAAGGCCAAGATCAGTCTGGAGGCCATACGTGAAGGCGGGCCGCGCGGCAAGCTCATCGTGGTCACCGGCATGACCCCCACACGTGCCGGCGAGGGCAAGACAACCACCACCGTCGGCCTCGCGCAGGGACTTGGCAGGCTCGGCCAGAGCGTCGCGGCCACGCTGCGCGAGCCATCCCTCGGCCCGATATTCGGCATCAAGGGCGGCGGCACCGGCGGCGGCGAGGCGCGGGTCGAGCCGGAAGACGAGGTCAACATCCACTTCACCGGAGACGCCCATGCCGTAGGCTCCGCCCACAACCTGCTCGCCGCGCTTACCGACAACGTGGTGCAGCGGGGGCAGATCGAGGGCTTCAACCCCGTCGGCATAAGCTGGCGGCGTGTGACCGACGTGGAGGACCGGGCCCTGCGCGACGTCGTGGCCGGCGTGGGGGGCTCGCCCAACGCGCCCATGACCGAGACGGGCTTCGACATAGTAACCGCGTCGGAAATCATGGCGGTGCTGGCGTTGTCGTCCGGTCTGGCGGACCTGCGGGCCAGGCTTTCGCGGGTCGTAGTCGGGTTCACGGACGGCGGCCGGTCCGTAACGGCGGAGGAGATCAACGCGGTTGGGTCGATGATGTCGCTGCTTCGCTACGCCATCCAGCCCAACCTGGTGCAGACCTCCGAGGGTCAACCGGTGATAGTCCACACCGGGCCGTTCGGCAACATCGCCCACGGCTGCAGTTCGGTGGTCGGTGACCGCCTCGCGCTCGGATATGCCGACTACGTACTCACCGAGGCCGGATTCGGCGCTGACCTGGGCTTCGAGAAGTTCATGAACATCAAGGCGCGCTACAACGATCTCGAGCCGAGCGGCGCGGTGCTGGTCGCCTCGGCGAAGGCGCTCAAGTCGCACGGCGGGGTGCGCGACCGTGACCTCGACGAGCCCAACGTGGAGGCGCTGCGCGCGGGCGCGCCCAACCTGGAACATCTGCTGGGCGTGGTGACGTCGATGGGACTGCCCGTCGTGGTCGCCGTCAACCGGTTCCCGTCGGACACCGAGGAGGAACTGGCGGCCATGAAGGAGCTGGCCGAGGCCGCGGGAGCGCACTCGGCGGTCGAGATCCGGGGTTTCGCCGAGGGCGGCGCCGGCGGCGTGGAGCTGGCGGAGGCGTTGATGGACGCCACCAGGGGCGACCCGCCGACCATCGAGTACTTCTACTCGCCGGAGGACTCCATACGCGACAAGACGCTCGCCCTGGCCAGGAACGTGTACAACGCCGACAGCGTCCGCTGGAGCCTCGCGGCGCGGCGACGGCTCCGGAGCTTCGAGAGGCAGGGTTGGGGCGGCCTGCCGGTGTGCATGGCCAAGACAAACCTGTCCATTTCGCACAACCCCAGGCTCAAGGGCAGGCCTTCGGGCTACGCCTTCCAGGTATCCGACGTCAGGGTGTCCGCGGGAGCCGGCTTCATCTACCCCATTGCCGGCAACATCGTCACCATGCCCGGCCTTCCCGGATCGCCGAGGTCGCTGGACGTGGACGACGAGGGAAACGTGCTGGGGCTGTAGTCCGGACAGGGCCGCCGTCAGGCGCGCCGCCAATTCGCAGGAGCGAGGTAGCGACACGTGACCACGCTGAGCCAGTTTCCGAAGCCCGAGGCGGGCCAGTACAGCGGGCGGCGCAAGCTGTTCCTGGTGCCCACGTTCGCCATGTATCCTGGTGGAGAGGACGAGGAACGCGGACTGCTGGACCGCTACTGGTCGGAGGTGCGCGACCACGTCCACAACCTGGAGCGGTCGCTGGGGCCGGTCGTCCGCGTCTACCACGAGTCGCTGTTCGCCGACGGCGAAGAGGGCATGAGGCTGCTCGAGCAACTCAACCCCTTCGGCTACTCGTTCATCTCGGCTATGTGCCAGTCCACCGCGGAGCTTGTGGCAACGGAGGAACGGGCGACCGTAGAGGAACATTTCGACTGGCAGCGCTGCCTGTCCATCGGACTGATGAGCGAGGCGGTGCAAAACGCCGCCGTCGAGGGCTACCGGAGGACCGCGCAGAGTCGCTACGAACAGGTTCGGCAACGGATCGATGCCACGCTGGCGGAGGGCGAGGCCGGCGCGCTCTTCATCAGTGAGGATCACGGCGTGCAATTCCCCGCCGACGTGCAGGTGTTCTACGTGGCGCCGCCGGCCCTGGACGCGCTGAAGCGCTGGCTGGGCGAGCGGATGCGCGCCGCGGGCGGCTAGGCGGTGCGTGACCCCAAAATCCAAAGTGTTGAGGCATAACATGCGCCACCGTGAATTGGTCGACAACATGGAGAGAGTCTGGCAGGCGATCGATCTGTTGTGTGCGGACTTCGACGAGGCGCAGTGGAAGGCGCCGACGGACTGCCCCGGCTGGTCGGTGCAAGACCAGATCTCACACCTCGTGGGCAGCGAGTCGGGGATCCTCGGACGCCCCGAGCCGGACCACACACCGGCGGACCTCAGCCACGCGAAGAACGACCTTGGCAGGCGCAACGAGGTGGTCGTCGACTGGCGCAGGCCCTGGCCCGGAGCAAGGGTTCTCGAGGAGTTCCGCGAGGTTACGGCGGAGCGAATGACCGGGCTGCGCGCCATGACCGCCGACGACTTCGAAGTCCAGACCCAGACGCCCGTCGGCCCGGGAAGCATGAGGGAATACCTGGCCATCCGCATATTCGACGCCTGGGTCCACGAGCAGGACATCCGGCGCGCCCTCGAACTGCCCGGCAGCCTGGACGGCCCCGTTGCTGATCATGCCATGAGCCGGATCGTCCTGGCCCTGCCCTACGTTGTCGGGAAGAAGGCGCAGACGCCGGACGGCTCGTCAGTGGTGTTCGACATTTCGGGGCCAACGCCGCTGAGGCTGCCCATCGGCGTGGAGGGCAGGTTCGCCAGGCCGCTGGACGAAGCTCCCGACCAGCCAACCGTCCGCCTGCGGACGGACACCGAGACGTTCGCCTGCCTGGCGTGCGGGCGGTGGGACCCGGAGGGGGTGCTGGCGTCGGGGAAGGTCGCGATGGACGGCGACAGGGTGCTGGGGGAGACTGTGGTGCGGCAGATGAACTTTATGATTTAAGCGAGAGATTCCAATGTCGTTAACCGAACTCATTGCGCGGGCCCCCTGGAGGGAGGCGGTCACCTACCGAGACACCTGGCCTCACGAGTACGTGCTGACCGAAAAGGACGACCAGCAGGAGTTGCTGGCTGCCGTCTGTGAGCGATTCCGTGCCGGTGAGGGCGTGGCCTGCCGTTTCTTCAGCATGCCCAACACCTACCTGTTCATCGGCGACCACAAGTACTGGCTGATGACCCACTGGGATAAGCTGGAGCCTGGCGTAAACTACGCGCTGAACCGCGCTCGACTGTATCGGGACCGGCGGGACTTCGTGATACAGCCGGGAGACACCGGCATGCCGGAGGACTACCCGACAACTCCGGCGCGACGCGTCCGAACGGCGAGAGAGGCTTGGATGGCTGACGGCGACACGCTGGTGGCTTACTTGGTCCAAAAGTACGCGAGCGGAAGAGTGGAAGATGCCGCCACTGACGGCTTGGCCTACATCCTGAACAAGTCAGACGGGGCTATGCAGGCCCTGGACGATCTGCTTGGGGAAGGCGGGTTTGGCATCGAGTCGATTGCCAGGGTGCGAACCCAGGTAGTCGATAAAGACGGAAACTACCCTGACGTTACGGGCTACGACAAGAACAACGTGAAGCGCCTGCTCGTCGAATCGAAGTTTGAGGCCGCGTTCTCCGAAAGGCAAGTGAGCGGATACGCCCGTCAGTTTTTCGACCAGCCCGGTCCGGCGGTACTGCTCATCATCGGCCCGGAGGTGAGAAGGCAGACCCTACGGGCCGAGGCAAAGCGGCAGATTGGCGAACTGGGCACATTAGAGACCATCGACTCTCTGACAGGAGTGTATCGGGCCAGAGTCAACTGGACAGAACCGAGTGACTCGCAGCTGCACTTGATGATTGTCAGTTGGGTAGGTCTCCTCAATTGCATGGCCACTTATGCTGGCGACTCCCCTGCCGGAGAAGACATTCGGCAACTTCGAGGGCTTGCCCAGAGACAAGACGAGGAGGTGTTCATGCCGATTCAGCCCGAAGAGCTAGGCGCCGACCGAGCGCGTCGTATGGTCTGGTACAACCAGCTTGTCGATGATGCGGTGCTTGCCAGAGGCGTTCCAGAGGAGTGGATGGACAACAAGGGGCTGCATACCGGGGGTGGGAAGAACGGTTACACACGATACTTCCGATTCTCTGGCGTGGATCCTGCCTTTGGCCTCGGGGTCAACTACAATCTTTGGGCCAGAAACGGAGACACCCCATTATGGCTAGGGCTTTACTACGACCATTGGAGCAAGGTGAACATGCACGCGGTCGGTGGGGAGCTGAATTTACCGGTCGTCGAAGCTGACTCGTTCCGATGGGTGCCGATCCACATCAAGACGGGCGTGGAGTATGACGCGGTGCTGGACGACGTGGCGGCGCAGTTGAGGGCGATTGGTGAGGTTGTCAGGGAGGGTCTGGCCTAGCCGCCGCCGACGGCGCGCACTATCTCCAGACGGTCGCCCTCCTCGAGCGTGACAGAGGGTATCTCGTCCCTGCGCAGGACGTTGCCGTTGTGGGCGACCGCGATGTGATTTACGTTGACGCCGAGCGATTCCACGTATTCCTGGAGGTTCGTCGGCCCTTCGAGCTGGCGTTCCTTGCCGTTCACAATGACGACGATCATCTCCCGGTCCTCCTGGCCGCGTCGGCGATACTGCTCATGAGACCGCGGGCGGCGCGTTGCGGGTCGTCGCTGCGAGCGATCGCCCCGATGACCGCCACGCCGGCCGCCCCCGCGGCGATCGCGTGGGGCGCGTTCCGCTCGTTAACGCCCCCTATGGCTATGTAGGGCACGCTGACCTCCGTCCGCAGCCGCTCCAGCAGCTCCACGCCGGCCGGACACGCGCCGGGGTGCGACTCGGACGGGAAGATCGTTCCCGCCACCAGCAGGTCCGCGCCGTCACTCTGCGCTCGCGCCGCCCCTTCGACGTCGTGTACCGACCGGGAGACCAGCAGCCCCGGGCCGGCCTTACGCGCAGCGCCCACCGTCATCGCCTCCTCGCCCAGTTGGACGCCGTCCGCACCGCTAGCGACGGCGACATCCACCCGGTCGTTGATGAACAGCAGCGCCCTGCCCTTCGTCAAGAGCCGCAGGGCCAGCGCCGTTTCCGTCAGCTTTCCCGACGGCAGGTCTTTCTCTCGCAGCTGGACCATGTTCACGCCGCCGTGAAGCGCCAGGGCGACAACCTCGCCGAGCGGCCTGCCTCCCGTCTGCCGCCTGTCGGTGACGAGGCAGAGCGAGGGATACGGCAGGCTAGGTAGCGTGGCGGGCATGGGCTTTAGATTCTTCGACTACGCTCAGAATGACACCAACACGCTCAGAATGACACCGTTACGCCTAGAATGACATCGACTCTGAGCAGCGGGGGCAACGCCTAGCTCCGCGCGGCGGAAGCCAGGCCCACGGTCGGGCTGCTGGCGGTGGCGAGGTTCTTGCGCTCGATGCGACCTGCATTGTAGGCCATCCGGCCCGCCAGCACGCCGAGCTTGAACGCCTCGCCCATAGCCGCGGGGTCGGCCGCCTGGGCTATGGCTGTGTTGACGAGCACCGCGTCGGCCCCCGCCTCCAGCGCCTGCGCCGCCTCGGAGGGCACGGCCAGGCCGGCGTCCACCACGACGGGCACGCCCGCCTCGGCGATAATGATGCGGATTTCGTCCATCGTCTGTATGCCCTGCCCCGAGCCGATGGCGGAGCCGAGCGGCATCACGGTGGCGCAGCCGACGTCCTCCAGCTTTCTCGCGAGCACCGGGTCGGCGTGGATGTAGGGCAGCACGGCGAAGCCCTCGTCTACGAGGCGGCCGGCCGCCTCGTAGGTGCCCACCGGATCGGGTAGCAGGTAGGTCGAATCGGGTATCACCTCGAGCTTTATCCAGTTCGAGCCGGTAACCTCGCGGGCCAGGCGGGCGGTGAAAATGGCCTCCTCGGCCGTCTGACAGCCGGCGGTGTTGGGAAGGATGGTGTACCTGTCCCAGTCGAAGTAGTCGAGAATGTTCTTCTCTTCGAGGTTGTCGAGGTCGAGCCTTCGGATGGCGACGGTGATGATCTCCGCGCCAGACGCCTCGATCGAGCCCACCATCTCCCGCATGGTCCTGTGGCGGCCCGTGCCGACCATCAGTCTCGAGCCGAACTCTTTGCCGTCGATTACCAGAGCGTCACTCATTTCACCCTCACACTCTCGGCGCAGCCGCCGCAAAAGAAAGAGCCGCTGAGATATGCCAGCGGCCCCGATTGCATCAGTGTTCGGCACGTCCCTACGCTGGCATTATCCAGATCAGGTAGCTGTTGGTCGGCGGCGTATCGTGGCCGCCCTCTCAGCCTGGCTCGCCCAAGCTCCCAACCGATTTTTTCAATTTTTCGGTACGGGTAAGAGGATAGACTACGCTGCGCGAAAAGTCAAAAATTGCGGTCAGTGTTGGTGGGCGAGTGCCGTCAGCCCTCACCCTAACCCTCTCCCAGTCTTGGGAGAGGGGACTTTTGGAAGCCGGCGGGCGGTTCGCGAACCGCCCCTACGGGGTTCAACATACCCCTGTCAGCCCTGCGAGGGGGAAGGGACTCTTGGCAATCACGAAGTCTAAACAGTTACTGATCGTCCTAGCCCAACTCGGCCAGGAACTCCATCACCGCCTGCTCGAAGCCGGTGGGGTTGTCGCCGGGCACCAGGTGGCCGGCGCCCGGCACGGTGGTCAGGCGGCCGTTGGGTATGCGCTCGTGCATCGAGCTCGCGGTGCCCATCGCAACCACGTCGCTTTCACCGCCACGCACCACGAGCGTCGGGCAGCTAAGGCTCTCGACGTAGCCCCACAGGCGCTTTGCCGTTTCGGGGTCGCGGCCTATGTTGCGGTCGCGGGTCCTCAGCCGGCGGTCGTACTTCCAGGTCCACTTGCCGCTGGGAAGCTGCTTCAGGTTGTGCATGATGCTGCCGCGAATCTGCTGAGGGTCGCGGCGGTGGTTGTAGGCCATCACGCGCTCGACGAAGGCGTCGACGGAGTCCAGTTCGTCGTTCTGCGAGGCGAAGCTGCGGATTCGCGTTGTTCCCGGGCTTTCAGTCTCCGGCGCGGAGTCGACTATCACCAGCGCCCGGATCTCCTCGGGGTGGTTGGCGGCGTAGGTGAAGGAGTTGCGGCCGCCCATCGACAGGCCCATGAGCACGAAGTTATTCAGCCCTATGGCTTGGGTAACGGCGTGCAGGTCCTCCTGTTGGGTGTCGGGGGTGTAGTCACCGTCCGGCGCCCAATCGCTGTCACCATGGCCCCGCTGGTCGAGCGCCACGACGTGGAAGCGGTCGCACAGGGACAGCGCGACGAAGTCCCAGGAGTGGCACGTCTGAGCGAACCCGTGGAGCAGAAGCACGTCGGGGCTGGCCGGGTCGCCCCACTCGAGATAGTGAAAGCGCAGACCGTTGGCGGTGACGTACCTGTCCTGGGGCAGCGCGTCTTGGGCGAACGTTACGCCCGCCGCGCGCGCCGCGTCGTGAAGGGACATGCCCTGTGGAGTGGTTGGTGAGGTCAAAGTCGATGCTCCTGTGGGTAGTATTGGTAGTGCGCCAGATGGCGCGGGCCTATTTTCGCCGTATGGCGCGGGGTTGGCAAGTGGCGTGGGTTGGCGGCGCGGGCCGGGACTGGCTGCGCGGCGGCCTGGAAGACAGGCCGCGCAGCGCCTCGGGGCCGGCTGCCGCATATCTGGGCCGGTAGCGCGGTCGGCAGGGTTGGGCAGGACCGGGACCGGAGGCCGCGCAGGCGGGGTGGCGCGCGCGGGACGGGTCGGGGCCGGCTTGTCGCATCGGTCATCGGTCCGCGGGCGGGACGGGATGGACGGGTGATGGGCTACCGAGCGGAGTCGCGTCGGGCAATGGCAGGGGCTAACTGCCGGGTAAGACAGATCACCTTGCGATTAGTGTCTCATTCTGGTTCTTTTGTTTCTTCTGCTCAGATTTCGTAGCTGGGCGGGCTGGGCTTCTGTTTGTGGATGCAATGGATTTCGGCTGGATGATTCCGGATTTGACAGTTGGTTGACATCGGTGTCACGCGGGGGGTGTCGGTTGATCAATGGGTCAGTAGAATGTGATGAAGGGGATTTTAGTACGGATGTGCTGGGGTGTCAAGGGGGTTGGGATGGCGGGAATGGGGGTGTGGTTCGCAGTGGCGGTTGTACAGGGTCCATTTCGAGAGTAACATCGGAAATCACCGAGGAGTCGATGTTGGATGGCCCACTACAACACACACGCGGAACAGTTGCTGAACTCTCTCGTGGGCTGCGCCTTCTTGGTGCTGCTCAACGAAAGTGGCATCACACCCGACGACGTTGCGGACCCGGCTGCCTCTCTTCACGTGGCAGCGTCGAGCGCGGAGTTCGTGAACATAAATGATCAGGACTATGACGTGGTCTCGCGCGGGGTGACGTCGCTCGCAAGAGGCAAAGCGGAACTGGCACACAAACTCATTGAGCACCCAGGTACGGCTTGGTGGTTCAACGACCTGGACTTGGACGCGCAGGCTTGGCTTTCCATACAAGGCACGTTGGACAGCTTCATCTACGGCATCCCTCCGAATGTGAGCGAATGGGTCAGGCCGCAAAACCCGTCGGGGCCGTGGGAGCGATATGCTCAGAAGCCACGCGGCAACCAGGTCACATCGACACTGTGCGCGCCGTTCCTGACGTCCACACTTGTGGCCTTGGAGGAACGGATTGGCGACTACCGATGCAATTTCCCGCTGACCTGGTGGTCAATGCGTGTCCTGGAGGAAGTACGGGTCTTTGAGATTCACGGTCCGTCCGACTGGCATGAGCTTTGCGTCCGGTATCCCGCGAGGGGTAGGGAAGACGACCGCCTTGTGCCGAATTGGGGCGCCGTGTCGGAAGAATGGGACGGCGTTCACCTCAGTCTGGGCGGACTGCTGACCACTGAACAGAACCGATACGAGTCGCCCGAAGGGTGGTCTATGCTGGATTCCTGGCACGCCGAGACAACGTATTGGCTACAAAGCATAGAAACCGAGGTTGAGCGCCAACCGGACTTCGACCGTGGGATGGGGCCGCCGTTAGCACTTAGGCTGAGGTTTCCGCGCTTTCCCGGTAGAGGTGGGGCCATGTTGATGCGGGAGTAGGCTGGCTCTCGCCACTTCAGCGGGTGGGTTTGAAACTCGCCCCTACCGGTATCACCGCCGGGCTATTCCCGTGGGCAGGGGCTTGTTGGCGGTCTCCTCCCATGCCGGGCACCCGGACAGTTCCGGTATATCGGCCATGTAGAGCCAGCCCTGGTCTTCACACGGTTCCTGCAGGATGTAGTTCAAATGGTACAACTCCATCTCGGAGACGAAGGGGTTCATCGAGATGGTTACGGGACGGGGCAGCGTGCTGGTGGCGAGCGGGATAGGCGCGCGCCACAAGGTGCGGATGGGGGAGATCGACGATCCGGGGCCGGTGGCGGCGACGCTTCGCCAGCTTGTGCCGTAGGCGGACCGCCTTAGATTCCTCGGCTACGCTCGGAATGGCACGTGGCGTCGCGCTCGGAATGACACGTGCAGTCATGCCCGGAATGGCACGTGGCGTCGCGCCTGGAATTGCTGCGGCCTTGCCACGGCCGCACAAGTGGATGAAATGTGGGGCAAAAGTTCGCAGGCGCGGGCGTTGTTGGCGCGCGCCCCGTCCCTGGGTTCCCGCTTTCGCGGGAAAGACGATTTGTTGCGCACGACGATTTCTCGCGCACGGCGATTTCTTGCGCACCTGGTAATCTGAGACAGCTTTGGATGATGCCGTCCGAGTGACGGAAATCGCCGCGTGGTGTAGAATATCGCCCGTAGAGTGACCCCCGAGGAGAGACAAGGACAGCGGCCCCAATCCAACGGCCCGACGAGTAAGCAGGGTGCCGCCGCCTGCTGACAGGTGCGACATGACTACACGCGATACGTTTGCCAAGACGACCAAAACAGCCCAGGTCCCGGGCCGATTCCGTCTGCCGGATCCGCCCGAGCGGGAGCTAGACGAAGTGACGCAGTTCGACCATCTGTTCAGGAGCGGCAACTCACATCACCTGGCCGTGCATCTGGGCAACCCTGAGACGACTCTGGTGGAGGCCGACCGTTGGGTTTGCGCCGACACCAACTTCAACAAGGCGCGGGCCAGAGTGCCCGACCTGCTGGTGGCCTTCGACGTGGACCCCCAAATCTACGAGGCGAACAACGGATACATCGCCTCCGAGCAGGGCAAGCCGCCGGACCTCGTGCTGGAGGTGGCGTCGGTGAGCACGGCGCACGTCGATACGGGAGACAAGCGGGTGTATTACGCCGACCTGGGGATACCGGAGTACTGGCGATTCGACAAGACGGGCGAGTACCACGGGGCACGATTGGCAGGGGATAGTCTCGTGGGCGGCGAGTACGTCGCCATGCCCATCGAGGAATTCCCGGACGGGAGCTTGCAGGGCTACAGCGCGGCGCTGGGCCTGAACATCCGGTGGGAAGAGGGCGAGATAGTGTTCTACGACCCGGATACGGGCAGGCATATAGCGACCTTCGAAGATGAGCGGGAGGCCCGCGTCGCCGCCGAGGCACGGGCCGCCAGCGCCGAGGCCCGCGTCCGCGAGTTGGAAGAACTGCTCCGCCGCCGCAATCACTGACGGCAGCCTGCGAGTGGCCGCGCCTCCCGACGTCACGCCCATCCCTTCGGCAGGCTCAGGGCAGGCTCTTCCCCCTGCGAGGGGGAAGGGACCCTTCGGCGGGTTATGCCGTGAGCTGTGGTTGTATCCCTGCGTTGTGACCCCTAACCCCGTGTCGGGCACGGGGCAGGCTCTTCCCCTGCGAGGGGGAAGGGACTTAGCGGAGCTCCGGCCGGCGCGTGTGCCAGCCGGCGGCCTGCTGGTAGGCGTGGGCGACGCGGAGCGCCATGGCCTCGTCCCAGGTACGGGTTGCTACCTGCATGCCGATCGGCATACCGGACTCGGTGAAGCCGCAGGGCACGGAGACGGCGGGCTGGCCGGTGAGGTTGAAGGGCCGAGTCAGGCGGGCGAGCAGCGTGCGCGTCGGGTAGACCTGGCCCGCGACGACGGACTCGCGCTCGCCGATGGGCGGCGCGCAGAACGTGTTCGTCGGCGCGAGCAGCACGTCGTAGGTCCGCATCGCCTCCGCCATCTGTGCGTTGAAGGCCCGCCGCGCTCGCTGCGCCTTCATGTAGTCCATCGCGGGCGTGAGCGCGCCCACCTCGAATCGCTGGCGGACGTCGTCGCCGATGTCGTCGGGGCGCTCGCGCAGGTGCTCCAGGTGCACCTCGGCGGCCTCGACGAACAGGATGGTGCTGGAGATCGCGAGCGCGTGGTCGAGGGCGGGTATGGACACCTCCTCGACGTGAGCGCCCAGCTCCTCCAGTACGCCGGCAGCGGTCTTCACGGCCTGCGTAACCACCGGGTCGATGATGTCGTAGAAATACTCCTGGGGCAGTCCCACGCGGAGGCCGTCGACGCCGCGGCCCACCTGGGCTGTAAAGTCCTCCACGGGCCTGTCTGCCGACGAGGGGTCGCGCGGGTCGTGGCCGGCGATGGCGTTGAGCACGAGTCCGGCGTCCAGCGCCGTGCGCGTCATCGGCCCCACCGTGTCCAGGCTGAACGCCAGCGGATAGACGCCGTGGCGGCTTACGCGCCCGAACGTGGGCTTCAGCCCCACTATGCCGCAGAACGACGAGGGTATGCGAATCGAGCCGCCGGTGTCGCTGCCGAGCGCGGCCATGCACTGGCCGGACGCGACCGACGAGCCGGAGCCGCCGCTGGAGCCGCCGGTGATTCGCGAGGTGTCCCACGGGTTGTGCGCGTCGCCGTCGTGGGGATTCTCGCTGGAGGCCCCCAGCGCGAACTCATGCATCTGGAGCTTGCCCATCAGCACGGCGCCCGCCTCGCGGAACCGTTCAGTCACCGCCGCGTCGTAGTCCGGCACGAAGTCGGCTAGTATCTTCGAGCCGATGCCCGTGCGCACGTCGCGGGTGTAGTACAGGTCCTTCAGGCCTACGGGTATGCCGTGCAGCGGCCCGAGGCGGCCGCCCGACCGGACGGCGTCCTCGGCCGCACGGGCCTCGGCGGCGGCCTGCTCGACCATCACGGTGATGAACGAGTTGAGCGCGCCGTCGGTCCGCTCGATGCGCTCCAGGTGCGCGTCGATCAGCTCGACCGGGGACAACTGCCCGGACGCGATGAGCTCCGACGCCTCAGCGATTGACAGCCAGCACAGTTCAGAGCTATTCATCTTCGCCCACTCCCGGCGCGTCTACCCTGAAACCCACGGCAGGCTCTACGCCCTCCAGATCCAGAGACTCCACGCCCCCCAGCGACTCCATGGCCTGCGTGACCTGGGGCAACAGCTCATCGAGCTTGTCGTCGCCCAGTTCGAGGCCAGCGGCAGCCGCCAGCGCAATCAGCGTTTCCTTGGTTATCTTGCTATCGCTCATAATTCCTCCAAGTTCCGGGTAGTGAGCGGGGCTTTGAGGCTGTACCTCTCATCGTCCGGCAACATTCCAAATGCCCCTACGCCTATGAGCCAGAGATAGAATAACAATCTCTGCAATGTAAGTGACACGAACACAGTTTGAAGAGACATGTCCACAAGAGGCACACCGAAGTTGGCGAGAAATCCCGCGGCGATTATAAGCAACATCAGGTACGGCGGTCGTGCCACTCTCCGACTTCTGAGATACAAAACAATCGAAGCGGCTACTATAGCCAGCGCCGAGATTGCCAAAGAGGCAATCGCAATCGCTTCATTTGGGGGCGGGCGTTCATCGCAGCACTCTATCAGATACTCATACTGGCGAAAATTGACAGCTATGATAAGCAGTTGTTCAACAAGGAACACTATTGCAATGGAAATCCAGTACTGTCTCCTGCTCATGGGCCCGATTCCTCTACCTGACGTTCACCGGCGGACAACGCTAGCCGGCGCTCGACTGAAGTCACCCCCGCCGCGCCAGAGCGCCTGAGCGTTCTTCCTCGGTGCTTAGCAGCAGCGAGCCGAGATTGCGCACCCTGCGGTTGGCGAGCGCCGGTCCGAGCGCGAATCCGACCACGGCGAGCCCGCCCAGCGCGAGCGTGAACGGTGCGCCTATCCTGTAGGCGACCTGGCCCATCAGCCCGCCGCCGAGCGGCATTATGTTGTATGTCATGCCGTACAGCCCCATCACCCGTCCCCGCATCCTGTCCGGCACCAGCGTCTGTAGCGAGCTCATGATTGACATCATGTACGCGGAGTTGGTCAGGCCCATAAGCAGCATTATCGCGAGCGCGAGTGGATAGAAAGCCAAGTACTCGGACGTAAGCGCGAATGCGATTATGAGCAGGCCGAAGAGCGTGGCGCCGCCCACTATCATCGCGCCGACCCTGGACACGTCGTTGCGCGAGCTGAGCCACATCGTCACGCCCAGTGCGCCCACGCCGCCCGCGCTGAGCAGCCAGCCCTGCCCGGCCGCGCCAACCTCCAGGATGTCCCGCGCGAAGATGGGCATGAGCACGACGTAGGCCATTCCGAAGAAGCTGTTGAAGAACGTCATCCCGATGAGAATGGAGAACGTGGAGTTGTCCTTGACGAACCGCAACCCTTCCACAAGGTCCTGCGCCGCACTGCTGCCGCGTCGTGTCTCTATCGGCGGGACCCTGACCACGAGCATGACGAGCGCCATTATGAAAAACCCCGCTGCGCCCAGGAAGAACGCCGCGTGCGTGTTCAGTACCGCGACCACGATCCCCGCCAGAGCCGGCGCCGCGATGCGCGTGCCCTGCCATACGGAGGAGTTGAGGGCGACGGCGCTCATCATGACCTTGCGCTCTATCAGGTGCGGGTAGAGCGCCTGCCGCGCCGGCTGGTCGAACGCGTTCACGCCGCCCACCACGAAGCCGATAGCGACCAGGTGCCACGGCTGGACCAGCTCGAACAGGGTTATGACGGCCAGCAGAAGTATGAGCGCGGCGTTCGCGGTCTGGGTGACGATTATCACCGCCCGCTTGTCCATCCTGTCGGCGTATACGCCACCGAAGAGGTTCAACAGGATGGCGGACACCGAACTGGCGATCCACACCGTGCCGAGGAATGCGGCCGAGCCGGTGAGCTCGTATGCCAGCCAGCCCTGCGCGAACATGAGCATCTGGAAGCCGGCAACGGACGCCAGAGAGCCGAGCCAGAACCGGCGGTACATGGGATACCGCAGCGCCGGCGGCAGCGCCAAGCGGGTCCTGCGGGGGCGTCCTTCGATGTGGAGGTTCTGGTCCAATCGCGCTCCTCTCGGCAGGCGAGGCCGGAGTCAGGGGCGGTTCGCGAACCGCCCCTACGTCGTTGCGGGAACGTTTCTGAACGCCGTTGGAAAGACCCTGGAGGCGCGGGCTAGTCTTTGAGCGGGATGCGGCCCCAGGTGACGGTGTCGACGTCGTCGCAGAGCGACTCGTCGCGAATCATGTCCCGGATCGCGAGAAGGGTCGCGTTGACCTCATTGGTGACGTAAACCCAGTCAGGAGCCTCCGGGAACCAGTAGGGAGACGTTATGCGGACGACCTTCTTCTCATCCGCGTTCAGGTAAATGCCAAACTTAGAAGCGTGCTCCAGCATCGTAGACTCCTGGGTTCCAGCTTGTTAGACAGTGAATGCGATGGGCCGCAAGGCACGGCCCGGAATGACGCGCCACAGTATATCAGGTTTGGGGCGGCGCTCCCAAATGTGTGCCGGGCGGACGTGCCTATCTCAGATTACCAGGCGGACAACACACAAAGGCCCCTGTCTCCCTGGGTTCCCGCGTTCGCGGGAATGACGATTTCTCGCGCCCCTACTCGACGGTTACGGACTTGGCCAGGTTTCGGGGCTGGTCGACGTCGCAGCCGCGGCGCAGGGCGACGTGGTAGGCCAGAAGCTGCATGGGCACGGCCATGAGCACCGGGCTGAGCGACGGCGACACTTCCGGCACGTACACCACTTCGTTCGCAAGCTCCGATATCTCATTGTTCCCTTCAGTGGCGACCGCGATGACCGCTCCGCCACGGGTGCGCACCTCGTTGATGTTGCCGACCATCTTGTCGTAGAGCCCGTCGCTCGGGGCGAGCGCGACCACCGGAAGGTTCTCGTCTATCAGCGAGATGGGGCCGTGCTTCATCTCGCCGGCGGGGTAGCCCTCGGCGTGAATGTAGCTCAGCTCCTTTAGTTTCAACGCCCCCTCCATGGCCAGCGGGTAGTTCGCGCCGCGGCCCAGATACAGAAAGTTTTCGCGACGGTGGTAGACGGCCGCCAGGCGCATGTAGCGCTCTTCGTCGTCCACGAGCCGTCCCAAAAGACCCGCACGGTGGCAAGCTCCCGGCTGAGCGCCCGCACCCGCTCGGGGCTGAGCACGCCGCGCCTGGACCCGACGTGCAGCGCGAGCAGGTAGAGCGCGAGCAGAGAGCACACGAACGTCTTTGTGGACGCGACGCCTATCTCCGGCCCCGCCCTGAGCATCAGCGAGCCGTCGGCGACCCTCGTCGACTGCGCGCCGGCATAGTTGCACAGGGTGAGTTGGCGCGCGTTCTTTCGCGCGGCCTCCTCCATCGCCGCGAGCGTGTCCGCCGTCTCTCCAGACTGGGATATCGACACGACCAGAGTGCGGCGGTCTATCGCGGGTTCCCTGTACCTGAACTCGGAGGCATTGTCGGCCTCCGCCGGTATGCGGGCGAACGACTCCATCCACATGCGGCCCACCATGGCCGCGTGCAGACTGGTGCCCATGCCCACGAGAATCACGCGGTCGATTTCGGCCAGCTCGCTGTCGGTGTAGGGAATCTCGTCCAGCGTCGTGGTCAGCTTGTCGAAGTCCACGCGACCGCGGAGGGCGTCCACCGCGGCCTCCGGCTGTTCGTGAATCTCCTTGAGCATGTAGTGGCGGAAGGTCCCCTTCGCCGCCGCACGGCCGTCGTATGGAGCGGGCGCGGACGACTTGAGCACGGCCTCGCCGTCCACGGTCGAATACACGGCGTCGGTCCCGCGAATGGTCACCATCTCCCCGTTTTTCAGGTATGCCACTCTCTTAGCGTGGCCGAGCAGCGCGGGCAGGTCACTCGCGAGCAACATCTCGTCCTCGCAGTACCCCACGACGATGCCGCCGGCGTTGCCGAGCCGCACCCCCACGACGGAGCCGGGCGCGCTCCGGCACATGGCCACCAGTGCGTTGGCGCCGCTCATCCGCGAGCAGGCGGCCCTCACCGCGCTCTCGAAGGGCAGGCCCTTCGCCATCTCGGACTCGACCAGGTGGGGAATGCACTCGGAGTCCGTTTGCGAGGTGAAACGGTGGCCCTGCGCAGTGAGCTGACGGTGCAGCTCCGCGTAGTTCTCCACGATGCCGTTGTGCGCCACCACCACGTCGCCTGTGCAATCCGCGTGCGGGTGCGCGTTCTCGTCTGTGGGCGCGCCGTGGGTGGCCCAGCGCGTGTGGCCGATGCCCGTCTCACCCTCGGGTAGGCTCTCGCCAATGTGCGCCCGGAGGTCGGCGAGTTTGCCCGCCAGCTTGCGCACCTGGGACCCGCCGGCCGGGCCCTGCAGCGCGATGCCGGCGCTGTCGTAGCCGCGGTACTCCAGGCTCGCCAGCCCCCTCAGCAGTATGGGCGCGGCCTGCCTGTTGCCGGTGTAGCCGATTATTCCACACACGTTACGACTCCGTTCACCCCCATCCTAACCTTCCCCATTCGAGGGGGAAGGAACTTCTGTATTGCCGTACTCGCCGCGATAGCTCTCCGGCAGAAGCTGGGCCACGCGCTCCATGATCATGTCGTTCAGACTGCCCAGGACCTCGCGTGTGGGCCTGCCCTCGATGACCGGCAGCGAGAAGGCCTGGCCTATGTTCAACCGGATTCTGCCTGCCGGAAAACACAGCCTGTGCCAGTTTTGCAGCCCCTCTGTCCCGGTCATGCCCACGGGAAGAATGGGTGCTTGGGACTTGAGGGCCAGTCGTTCGATGCCCGGCACCGCGCGACGCATCGCCCCCGGGCTGCGCGTGCCCTCGGGAAACAGCGCTATGACCTGATCGCGACTCAGCATGTCCAGCATCCAGCGGTAGGCGCGGGGGTCCGCGGACTCCCGGCGCAGTGGGTAAGCCCCCCAGTTGCGGAAGAACCAGTTGCCCACGGGAGTTGAGAAGAGCGTGTGCTTCGCGACGAACCACGGACGCCTTGGCATCAGGCTTGCGAGAAACGAGGGGTCCACGTAACTCTGGTGGTTGCACACCACGATCAGCGGACCCACGGGCGGAACGTTCTCAGCACCCGTCACCTCGCAGTCCGCGAAGGCCCGCAGCGTGCCCCGCTGCATCGTGGAGCACAGCCCAAACACCCAGCTCACCTGCAGCCCTCCCACAGCCCCATCGCAAGCGCCACAACGGCGTCCACGCCCATGCCGTCGGTCTCGACGATAGTGGCGTCGCGCGCGGGCCGGCTCTGCTCCGCGTCCAGGCCATCGCGACGCTCGATGTCGCGCATCACGTCCTCGAGCCGGCCCTCTGAGCCGCCGCGACGCCGCTGTTCAAGCCGGCGCTTGGCGCGGGTCTCGACCGACGCCTGCAGGTACAGCTTGACCCTCGCGTCGGGCAGCACCACACTGCCGATGTCTCGGCCTGCCATGACAATCGGGCCGGCGGCGGCGATGTCGCGCTGGCGGTCTATCAGCACGTCGCGCACGCCGGGCGTGCCGGCCACGCGCGACACGTTTCCATCCACCGCGGGACTCCTGAAGTGGTCCGTAACGTCCTCTCCGTCCACCAACAGCCTGCTGTCGACTCCTTCCACGAGCCGCATGTCGAGAGACCGTGCGAGCGCTGTCACCGCCTCCTCGTCCTCTATTCCAACGCCTCGACACAGCGCTGCCCAGGTGACTGCGCGGTACATCACGCCCGTGTCAAGGAACGCACTGCCGAGCCGGTTGGCCAGCGCCATGCCCACGGCGGTCTTACCCGAGGCGACCAGGCCGTCTATTGCGATCGACTTTGTCATCAGCGTCCGCGTCCCCACCGCTCGGAGATTCATTCGAAACTGCGCCGATTATAGACGCCGAAACAGCAGTCGACAACGGCGCGCGGCCACCGCGGGCCCACTCGGCCGGGGGCGTCGGCGGCGGAGGGTGCTGCATCGAGGAGTCACAGTTCGAACCGCGTGCCCACGGTGTTTTGCACGAATGCGTCGGGGAACGTCGAGGCCAGAACGTGCGCGGCGCGCCACCCGGTGCAGTGCGCGGGCACGAGCACACTGGGGCCGATGTCCGCCAACGCGGCGCACGTGTCGGCGATTATCGGGTAGAACGACGGCGCTCCCAGGTGGAAGCCGCCGATGACCGCGTAGACCGCCTCAATGCCGGTGAGCCGCCTGGCGTAGCGGACGATGTTTACGATTCCTGCGTGGCCGCATCCGGTGAGCACCACAAGCCCCTTGTCGCGCACGTTCATCAGCAGGGCCTGGTCGTCCAGAATCAGCGGGTCTGGACGCCACTCACCGCCGCGGAGCGCCTGGTGTTCGGCAAAACCGCGCTCGAACGACGTGGTGCGGTCGACCTCGCCGGTCACCAACAGCGACCCGTCCAGCAGGAACGACGGCTGGCGCTCCTCGATGATCTCGAACCCCGCGCCGAGCAGCGCCTGCCTGCTCGTGGAGGGCATATCGCGCGGCTCGCGGCCCGGTATGGCAACCCTGCGCTGGGTCCAGAACTCGGGGTGAATCGTAACCGGCATCTTAACGCTTCCGCCCAGCTCGTCGAACAACCCGTTCAAGCCCGTCGTGTGGTCGTAGTGGCCGTGGCTTAGAACGATGGCCTCAATGTCCCTGGCCGACAGCTCGAGTCGCCTCATGTTGTCCATCATGCCGTTGGGCGAGACGCCCGTGTCGAACAGGACCGTGTGGCTGGAGCCGTCCTTCTCGACGCTGACGAGTGCCGAGAAGCCGTGTTCCGCGCGCAGGTTGTCGGCCGCTTCCCCCGACTCGAAGAACCGCACGGGGACTCTCGGCGAGCCCGGCCCCGCGGAGGGCCGCTTGGCCGCGCCCTCGTCCCTCAGCAGCGCGTCGGAAACGTTGTCTACCAGGGTCGTAATGCTGACCGAGTCCACGGGTTCGAGCGTGATGGGTTGCATGACGGCTCCGTTTCGGGTGATTAGGGTGATGGAGAATAGCATAGCACGTGCGCGGCCCATTTTCTTTGCGAGGGCTACTATCAGGGTCTTTTCATTTTCACCCTGAGCGTAGCCGAAGGGTCTAAAGTCCTTGCCTGCATCCCCTTCTTCATACTAGAGCCGAGTCCGTGTCGAGTGATTTTAGATTCTTCGCCTTCGGCTCAGAATGACATTTCCCGATAATGAAAAGACCCTGGGGCTACTATGCTCGATTCGTGACAACCGGCCGTTATGTGTGCTAACATTTTGGGCGCGGCGTCGCCCGCTGCGGGTGCGGCATGGCGACGCGGGGCCGACAACGTCAATTGCAAGTCGAAAGGGAGCGTTTGAGGGCGTGCTTCTGTACCCATCCGCCAGGTGGTCGCGACAGGCTTGCGCGCTTGATGGCATTGCTGCCCGCAGTGCCATCTCTTTTTTTGCTTCCAACAAACTAGAGTCGAGGTGAACTAATGCCTACTTTCGTGGACCCCAAGGTGTGCGACAGCTGCAGCTCGCTGGCCGAACCCCTATGCGTGCACATCTGCCCCAACGACCTAATGGTGCTGCTCGAGGGTACCCGTAAGGGTTTCAACCAGGAGCCCGAAATGTGTTCCGAGTGCTTCGCCTGCGTGAAGATGTGCCCGCAGGAAGCCATCGATGTGCGCGGCTATGCGGACTTCGTGCCGCTGGGCGCGTACGTCAAGCCCCACAGGACCGACAGCGACATCACCTGGGACGTGAGGTTCAGGGACGGCAGGACGCTCACCTTCAACTTCCCTGTGCGCACGACCCCTGTCGGCTCCACGGAGCCGTACAAGGACTTCCCCGAGCCCGGACCGCAGGACGCGGCGGGCCAAGGACTGGCTGGCGAATCCATCTGGCTGGGCGTGGACAATCTGTCCACGATGCAGAGCTAATAAGGAAGGTTGCATAGTATATGACAACGCCTGACATACAGACTATCGAGTGCGACGTTCTCATCGTCGGCGGCGGCATGAGCGGCTGCGGCGCGGCATTCGAGGCCAACTTCTGGGGCAAAGACCTGCGGGTCGTGATGGTCGAGAAGGCCGTGATCGAGCGTAGCGGAGCCACCGGCGAGGGCCTGTCCGCTATCAACTGCTACATGGGCATGCGATCCGGCTGGAACACTCCCGAGGACTTCGTGGAGTACGTTCGCAACGACATGATGGGCATCGCGCGCGAAGACTTGGTGTACGACGTGGCCCGCCACGTCGACGCTTCGGTCCACATGTGGGAGGAGTGGGGCCTGCCCATATTCAAGAAGCCCGACGGCTCCTACCAGCGCGTCGGCCGCTGGCAGCTTCCCATCCACGGCGAGTCGATCAAGCCGGTGGTCGCCGAGCCGGCCCGCACGGCCCTCGGACCTGACAACCTGTACGAGCGTATTCTCATTACGCACCTGCTGCCGGATAAGCGCGACGAGAACCGCATAGCGGGAGCGATAGGCGTGGGCGTGCGCGACGGCAAGATCTACGTCTTCAAGGCGCGCGCCGTTGTCTGCACGTCAGGAGGCGCGTCCAACATCTTCCGCCCGCGCTCCACCGGTGAGGGCCTTGGCCGCACCTGGTACTCGGTGTTCGACACCGGCTCGGTGTACGGCCTGGTCATCCCGCTGGGCGCGGAGATGACGCAGATGGAGCACCGATTCGTACCGTCGCGCTTCAAGGACGGTTACGGACCAATCGGCATGTGGTTCCAGTTCTTCGGGGCGAGAGCCACCAACGCCTACGGCGAGGATTACACCCAGACCAGGGCCGCCGACCTGAAGAAGTTCGACCCCTACGGTTCCGCTGTTCCAACGCCGACACCTCTTCGCAACCACCAGATGTTCCTGGACATCAAGGATGGCAAGTCGCCCATCTACATCCGCACCGAGGAGGCGATAGCCAGGCTGTCGAAGGACGACAACGGCGAGTTCGACCCAGTCAAGTTCGAGGAAGTGCGCAGCGAGGCCTGGGAAGACTTCCTGGACATGACGATCTCCCAGGCGCTGATGTGGGCGTCCCAGAACATCGCCCCGGAGGACACTCCTTCCGAGATAGTCCTGGCGGAGCCCTACATCATGGGTTCGCACTCCGGCGAGGCCGGCGCGTGGGTGAGCGGTCCAGACGACCTGGCCCCTCCGGAGTACAAGTGGGGCTACAACCGGATGCTCACCATCAACGGCCTGTTCGCCGCCGGCGACGGTGTTGGCGGGGCGCCCCACAAGTTCTCGTCCGGCTCCTTCACCGAGGGCAAGATTGCCGCGAAGGCGGCCGTCTCCTACGCCCGTGACGTGGCCGACGCCCCGCAGATTGACGAGGACCGGGTGCAGGAGTTGGCCCGCGAGATCCTGAGGCCGCTCGACACCTTCAAGACGCACAGCGGGGTGTCCACATCCGAAGAGGTCAACCCCAACTACCTCATGCCCAAGCAGGCGCTGATCCGGCTGCAGAAGATTATGGACGAGTACGCCGGCGGCATCTCCACGCAGTACACGATGAACGAGCCGTTGCTCAAGCGTGGGCTGGAGCTGCTGACCTGGCTGAGGCAGGACCTCGATCAGCTTGCCGCGCGAAACCTCCACGAGCTGCTCAGGGGCTGGGAGGTCGTTCACCGCGCCTGGGTCGCTGAGGCCCACGTGAGGCACCTGCTCCACCGCAAGGAGACGCGTTGGCCCGGCTACTACTACCGCAGCGACTATCCCGACCTGGACGATGAGAACTGGCGGGTGTTCGTCAATTCCCGGTTCGATCCCAACACCAAGAACTGGGACGTCTTCACCAAGCCATACAAACAGCTCGTCAAGTAAGGCGCGCGAGGCCCGCACGACGTAGAATGCGAGAGCGCCACGCCTACCAGGGCGGCGGCGCTCTCTGCTTAGTGGAGGCTCGCGAACCGCCCTTTAGAGAAGGTTGAACGAGGTTGAAGTCGCAGAAATGGCCCTTATGAAAGACAGCACCGAATTCGCGGGCAAGGTGGCGATGGTCACCGGCGCCGGTCAGGGAATGGGCCGCGCCGTTGCCGCGAGGCTCGCGGCGGGCGGCGCAAGGGTCGTGGTGAACGACATCAGCGCCGAATCGGCCGAGCGCACGGCGAGGGCGCTCGCGGACGCCGGGCACGACGCCACGGCGGTGGCGGGCGACGTATCCCGGCCCGAGGCGGTGCGCGAGATGTTCCGGTCCGCCGTCGACCGCTATGGCGCGCTGCACGTCCTGGTCAACAACGCGGGCATCCTGTACCCAACTGCGTTCGAAGACATCGACGCGGAAGAGTGGGACCTGGTCATCGCCGTCAACCTCAGGGGCACGTTTCTGTGCTCCCAGGCGGCGATAGGTCCCATGCGGGAGGCCGGCTGGGGGCGAATCGTCAACTTCTCGTCGACCGCCGGCAAGAACGTCAGCACCGTCGGCGGCGCACACTACACCGCCGCCAAAGCGGGCGTGCTTGGCTTCACGCGGCATCTCGCGAAAGAGGTTGCCGCCTACGGCATCACCGTGAACGCCGTCTGCCCAGGCCTGATCGACACCGAGATGGTGCGGGCAGTTGTCAGCCCGGAGCGTGCGGACGCATACGCCCGCGGCTTTCCCATAGAGCGGCTGGGCGAACCGGAAGAGGTGGCCGAACTGGTGGCGTTTCTCGCGTCAGACCGGGCATCGTACATCACGGGCGCGTCGCTGGACATCAACGGCGGCGACCTGATGATCTGACGAAGAGTCACCCCCATCCTAACCTTCCCCCATCAAGGGGGAAGGGACATTTGAGGTAATCGTGACGCGCATTCTGGTAACCGGCGCGGCAGGACAGATTGGCTCAGAGCTGGTGCCCGAGCTGAGGGAGCGTTACGGCGACGACAACGTGGTGGCCGCCGGTCACGTGACGCCGCTGCCGCCCGACGTGCGGGACGCCGGCCCGTCGATGACGGTCGACGTCTCCAGCTACGCCGACGTCGACGCCGCCCTCAAGCGGTTCGAGGTCGGTACGCTCTACCACATGAGCTCCATCCTGTCGGCGCTGGCGGAGAATAGCCCGGCGACGGCCTACGCCGTGAACGTGGCCGGCACTTACAACGTGCTGGAGGCGGCCAGGAGCAACGGCCTGCGGCGCGTGATCGTGCCAAGCTCCATCGCCGCGTTCGGGCCGGACACGCCCCGTGACGCCACGCCAAACGACACCATACTGCGGCCCACGACGCTCTACGGCATCGCCAAGGTGTTCGGCGAGCTGATGGGCAACTACTACGCGGAGAGGCGCGGCCTGGACGTCCGAGGCGTGCGCCTGCCGGGAATCGTTAGCTGGAAGACGGAGCCGACGGCCGGGACCACCGACTACGCGGTGGCTATCTTCTACGGCGCCATCAGGGAAGGGCGCTACACCTGCTACCTGCGGCCCGACACCGCGCTGCCGATGATGTACATGCCGGACGCCATAGACTCGCTGGTGCAACTCGCAGAGGCCGACGCCGGCGGTCTGGAACACCACGCCGACTTCAACGTAGGCGCGATGAGCTTCACGCCCGCGCAACTCGCGGACGCGATACGCGGGCGCATCCCGGGATTCGTGATGGAGTACGAGATAGACCCGCTGCGCCAGGCCATCGCGGACTCCTGGCCGGACTCCCTGGACGACTCGGCCGCCCGCCGCGAGTGGGGATGGAATCCGAGATACGACCTGGACGCCATGGTCGACGACATGCTGGAGAACCTGTCCAGCAAGCTGGTAGGCGAGTGAGGGTTCGGCTCGGCGGCTAGTCCCGCTGCAGCAACTCGATTCGCACATTCTCCGGAGCCAGCACGAATGCGATCTTGACTCCCGGGCGAAGCTGGAACGGCTCCACGGTGAACTCGGCCCCCCGCCGCTTCAGCTCCGCGGCGGCCTCATCCAGGTTGTCGACCGTAAAGCCGAAGTGGTCCAGCCCAAGATACGGCTCGGCGGGCGCTTCGTGAACGTCTTCGTCCTCGGCCACTTTTGCGAGGAAGAGGGTTAGTCCGTCGATGTCAATGTCGATGCGGCTCTGCCCGTCCGATTGGACCGACCGCAGAACCTCCGCCC
Source organism: Dehalococcoidia bacterium (assembly GCA_965217705.1). Classification (GTDB taxonomy): domain Bacteria; phylum Chloroflexota; class Dehalococcoidia; order Lucifugimonadales; family CATOSD01; genus CATOSD01. Next base: position 146,916 of record CBDCJA010000001.1, read on the forward strand.
CGAATACCCTGGCGTAGTATTCCGCGGTGGCTTCGAGATCCCGCGAGCGCAGGTGGATGTGGTCGTATCTGAACCTCATGTTCGCCTCCAGCCGCGCGCGGCTAAGCCTGCCCGATCAGTTCCTGCAGCGTGCGGCCAATCTCGCCGGGCGCAGGAACGATGGAGACTCCGGCGGCGGCGAGCGCGTGCTTCTTCTCGGCGGCGCGGGCAGCCGACCCCGTGATGATGGCGCCTGCGTGGCCCATCCGCTTGCCCGGCGGCGCGCTCTCGCCCACTATCAGGGCGGCTATAGGCTTGGTGAACTCACCGCTGATGTACTCGGCCGCCTCCTGCTCCTTCGTTCCGCCGATTTCTCCGATCATCACCACGCTGTCCGTGTCGGGGTCGTCCTGGAACTTCTGGAGAATATCGACGAACGAGGCGCCACTCACCGGGTCGCCGCCGATGCCCACGCAGGTAGACTGTCCGATGCCCAGCGCCGTAAGCTGGCCCACGGCCTCGTACGTCAGCGTGCCGCTCCTGGACACGACACCTGTGCGTCCGGCCATGTGGATGTGGCCGGGCATGATGCCCATCTTGAACTTCTCGCCGGGCGAGATTACTCCCGGGCAGTTGGGGCCAATCAGCGTCACGGGCTTACCCTGGATGTACCTGACCACCTTGACGGTGTCCATCACCGGTATGCCTTCGGTTATGCAGGCTATCAGCCCGATGCCCGCGTCGACCGCCTCGACAATGGCATCGGGCGCGAAAGGGGCCGGGACGAAAATCAGGGACGTGTCGGCGCCGGTCTCGGCGACCGCCTGCTGGACGGTGTTGAAGACAGGCACCGATTCGCCGAACGTCTCGCCGCCCCTGCCGGGGGTGACGCCCGCCACTAGCTGCGCGCCGTACTCCATGCACCGCTGCGCGTGGTAGCTGCCCTCTCTGCCCGTGATGCCCTGCACCAGCAGCCGGCTGTCCCTGTTTACGAGAATGCTCATGTATCGTCCCTGATTGGATTCGCGGTGAGTTCGTGGGCCTGACCCGGCGGGCTAAGCGCCGGTCGCCTTGATAGCCTCGGCGGCCTGGTTCAGGTCATCGACCAGCGTCACGTCGAGGCCCGATTCCGCCAGGATCTGCCGCCCCTCCTCCGCGTTGGCGCCAAGCATACGAACCACCATGGGCCGCATAGCCTCCGGTTCACGTTCCGCAGTGAGAACGAACCCGCGGGCCGCAACGTCGCAGCGCAGTATGCCGCCGAAGATGTTGACGAACACCGTGGCGACGCTTGGGTCTTTCAGCACCAGGCTGAGCGACGCGGCCGTCTTCTCGTCGTCTGCGCCTCCGCCGATGTCCAGGAAGTTCGCTGGCGACGTGCCCGCCGCGGCGATCACGTCCATTGTCGCCATGGCCAGCCCCGCGCCGTTCACGATGCAGCCGATGCTGCCATCCAGCTTGACGTAGTTGATGTCGTACTTGCGCGCCTCGACCTCGAGCGGGTCCTCCTGCTCGGCGTCCCGCAGCTCTGCAATGCCGGCGTGCCGGAACAGCGCGTCGTCGTCCACGTCCAGCTTGGCGTCCACCGCAAGCAGTCGTCCGTCCTTGGTGACCACCAGCGGGTTGATCTCGGCCAGCGAGCAGTCGTTCTCATCAAATACGGTGTAAAGGCGTTCGATGATAGTCCCGGCCTGGCGTACGAGGCCGCCGGCAAGTTTCAGTTCGTAAGCGAGTGTTCGGCCCTGGTAGGGCACGAATCCCAGCATCGGGTCCACGGGCGCACGCAGTATGCGTTCCGGCGTCCGTTCGGCGACCTCTTCTATGTCCATGCCGCCTGCATCGCTCGCCATAACTACCGCGCCGAGAGCGGCGCCGTCGATCACCATGCCGACGTACAGCTCGCGTTCGACTTCGACGATCTCCTCTACCAGCACGGCCCGCACGGGCACGCCACCGGGGCCCGTCTGCGCGGTCACGAGCCGGGAGCCAAGCATGGCGTCAGCCGCAGCCCGCGCTTCCTCCGGCGTGGCGGCCAGCCTAACGCCGCCGGCCCTGCCGCGCCCGCCCGCGTGCACCTGGGCCTTGATCACGGCACTGCCGCCCAGGTCGCGGGCGGCCTGCTCGGCCTCGTCCGGCGTAGTCGCAAGGCTACCCCGTGGAACGGGCACGCCGCGCTCGGCGAGGATGCGCTTGGCCTGGTATTCGTGAATCTTCATTCAAACACTCCAGAACGGCGTGCGTGACCACCTGTTTTCCGCACGGCGGGGGGGAAGTCGGTTCGGCTGTTCACTTCTGGCGGAGGGGATGGGATTCGAACCCATGATCCCTTTCGAGATGCCGGTTTTCAAGACCAGTGCCTTAAACCGCTCGGCCACCCCTCCACGGCCGCGTGCCGGCTCCCATTATTGTAGTGGCTGGCCGGACGGTCGGCAAGCAGAATGGTGATTCGCGGGCCGTTCAGATTGTTGGGACAAGCGTCGAACAGAGGGGCGTGCGTGGGCGCTGGAAATCTAAGGGTGGCGCGGGCACATTCTCCAACTACCCCCTTCGCCTACCCTCTGGCAGCCGGCATCGCCGCCTCCTCGAAGCGTTGGATGGTGCCGTCGCACAGCACCAACCCATCCTTGCAGCGGCACTCGACGCGCCCGCCATCGAACTGCTCGTCGTATAGGCGGGCGTACAGTCCACGTTGGTCGAGCAGGTCCTCGTGCGTGCCCTGCTCGACTATCCTGCCCTCGTCGATGACGAAAATCACGTCCGCCGAAAGAATGGTGGACAGGCGATGGGCGATGGCGATGGTGGTCCTGCCTCGCATTAGCGGCTCCAGCGCCGCTTGGACCTGGCGTTCGCTTGCCGTGTCGAGGGCGGAGGTGGCCTCGTCCAGTATGAGCACCCGCGGGTCGTGCAGAATTACGCGGGCTAACGACAGCCGTTGGCGTTCGCCGCCCGACAGCCGGTATCCCCGCTCACCTACAACGGTGTCGTATCCGTCGGGGAAGTCCATTATCCTGTCGTGTATGGAGGCCACCCGGGCCGCGGTCTCCATTTCCTCCAGAGTAGCCTCGGGGTTGCCGTAGAGGAGATTGCTTCGAATGCTCGCGTGGAACAAGTAGCTCTCCTGGGTCACGTAACCTGTGAGACGCGCCAGGCTCGCCAGGCTGATGTCCCTTACGTCGAATCCGTCGATATGCACCGAACCCTCCGTGGGGTCGTACAGACGGGGAATCAGGTATGAAATCGTGGTCTTCCCCGCCCCGCTCGGTCCTACGAAGGCGGCCAGTTGCCCCGGCCTAATCTGAAAGCTGACCTGGTCCAGCGCCCAGCGCTGGCCGGCCGCTCCGTTGTCTGGGTCGCCACCGTAGGACAGGCGTACCGACTCAAACGACACCCACCCGCTCACCTCCTGCGGCGCTACCTCGACCGCAGTGGGTGAGTCAGTAATGTCGGGCTCAATGTCCAGGTAGCCGAAAATGCGCTCGAAAAGGGCCAGTGAAGCCTGTATCTCTACCGACACCTGGAGAAGACTGCCAAGCGGGAAGAACAACCTCGACTGAAGCGTAGTGAAAGCGACAATGGTTCCTGCGGTGATTCCTCCAGACATGCTCCCGCTCAGCAGGTAGCCGGTGATTACGTATATTGCCACAGGTGCGATGGAGAAGAAGATCTGGATCAGCGCGAAGAAAGCCTGGCCCGTCATCTGAAGGCGTACCGAAAGGTCAGCCAACCGCTGGTTCTCGCCGTGGAAACGGTCGACCTCTTTATTCTGCCTTCCGAACAACTTGGCCAGCATGATGCCGGAGATGGAGAGCGTCTCATGGGTTGTCGCGGTCATGTCCGCGACCGCTTTCTGGGACTCGGCCGTTACGGCGCGGCGACGGTCGCCCACAACCTTTGTAAGCAGGAAGAATATCGGGGCGGTGCCCACGGCTACCAGGGTGAGTTGCCAGGATAGTATAGTCATCGCCACCAGTGTGCTGATGACGATGACCACGTTGGACAGGACGTTGGACAACGTATTGGTGACTACGTTCTGCACGCCTCCTACGTCGTTGGCTATCCGGGACTGGATTTCGCCGGTGCGAGTGGACGTAAAGAATCCCAGCGACAGGCTCTGCAGGTGGGCGTAGAGCCTGTCGCGAAGGTCGCGCATTACCCGCTGGCCCACCGAGTTTGTCATGTAGGTCTGTACTATGCCGAAGCCGCCGGTGATCACCGTGACTGTAGCCATAATGCCAGCCAGGGTCCACAGTAGGCCCAGGTTTGGGGACCCTGACGACGGGAGCAGGGCAGAGTCGAACACTTCGCGAATGAGCAAAGGATTGACCACGCCCAACCCGGCAGTCACGAAGATGAGCAGCACTATGCCAACGACGCTGGGCCAGTAGGGTCTGTAGGACGCCATTGTGCGTCTCACCAACCCCTTGGGTCTGAGCGCGTCGCCTGATCTAGTGGAGTCCGGACATGTCGTTCAAACTTCCTGGACAGTTCCGTCTTCGGTTGAAGCTGATGCAAGCCTGAGGGAGCAAGATTCTACCATGCGGTCGGCTCCACCTTCAACGCGCCATCGGCTTGCGCCGCAACACGTTAGGCCTTATCCTGTTACGGAATCAGCCGGGCAGGTAGCCGATGAGCGTCGGTCCGGGCGGGAAAAGGAGACGCAGCCGTTGAATCTGGATGGCGGGCAACTGAGAGAGCGCATACGCTCTGCCATGTCGTCACAGACTCAGACGACGATAACAGTGTTATCGTGCCTGCTTGCCGTTCAGGACGAACTCGGCTACCTGCCGGACGAGGCATTGGAAGAAGTGGCCTCGCGCATGGACACGACCATTAACGAAGTCTGGGGCGTGGCCAGCTTCTACACGAACTTTCGGTTTACGGCCCCCGGCGACCGCGTGGTCGAGGTGTGCTGGGGTCCTACGTGCCACCTGCTCGGCGCCCCCCACATACTCAAGGCCGTAATGGACGAACTCGGCCTGGAGGACGAGGGGGAGACCGAAGGCAACCGGACCAGCCTCAAGTACAACACCTGCCTGGGCGCCTGCTCGCAGGCGCCGGTCATGATGGTAGACCACCGGTTGGTTGGCCGGCTGACTATCGACAAGGCCCTCGCCCGCGTCTCAGAGGCGAGAGACGGCGCCTAGAGGACGTTTGCCATGCCCGATCTCCACGAGCTGAAAGCGGAGGCCGACACGCGTTGGCGTGGCCTCGTGAACGGGTCGAAGCCGTGGATCAGGGTGGGCACCGCTATGTGCGGCCACGCTGTCGGGGCTTACGACACGCTCGCCGCGATACGGGAAACGCTCCAGAGCCTCGGCGCGGACGCGGAGGTGGATGAGGTAGGCTGCCTGGGCATCTGCTACGCCGAGCCGCTTGTCGACGTCACTCTCCCTGGCGGCTCACGGTTGTTCTTCCGCAACGTGGAGCCCGCCGATACCTCCGAGATCATTGGCACCTACGTCGCCAAGGGCGAGGTCCCGGACGACAAGGTGCTGGGATACCTGGGCGATAGGCCGATACGCGGCGTCCCCGACCTCGCCGAGCTGCCCGGAATCCGACTCCAACAGCGTGTGGCCCTGCGAAACGCCGGCAACATCGCGTTCGACGACATCTACCAGTATCTTGCCAACGACGGCTACAGTGGCCTGAACAAGGCGCTGTTCGAGATGGAGCCTCCCGACGTCATCAAGGAGATAACGGACTCCGGGTTGCGCGGTCGAGGCGGTGCGGCCTTTCCCACTGGCATCAAGTGGAGCTTCCTGGTCGGCTCGCCCGGACCCCCCAAGTACATCCTTTGCAACTGCGAGGAGGGCGACCCGGGCGCCTACAATGACAAGGGCATACTCGAAAGCGACCCGTTCACGCTAATCGAGGGCATGACCATAGCCGGGTACGCCACCAACTCCACGAACGGTTTCGTGTTCATTCGGCACGGCCACGACGGCCCGATTTCGCGTACCCGCAGGGCGATCGAGCAGGCCTACGAGCTGGGGCTGCTCGGAGAGAACATCCTCGGGTCGGGCTTCAGCTTCGACATGGAGGTCGCCCTGACCGGGGAGTCCTACGTTTCGGGCGAGGAGACGGCGCTGATGGACGCCATCGAGGGCAAGCGCGCCCAGCCCAGGCCGAGGCCTCCCTTCCCGGCGGCCTCCGGGGTGTGGGGGAAACCCAGCAACATCAACAACGTGAAGACGCTCTCCTACGCGCCGGAGATAATCTCCCGTGGCGCCGAGTGGTTCTCGTCCATAGGAGTCAACCGCAGCACCGGCACCGCCATTGCCTGCCTCAACGGCAAGATAAGGTACCCCGGCCTGTACGAGGTGCCCATGGGGATGACGCTGGGCGAGGTGATAAACGAGATTGGCGGCGGCGTGCCCGACGGCAAAAAGCTGAAGCTGCTCCAGACGGGCGGGCCGCTCGGCGGCGTGCTGGGGGCCGACAGCCTGAACATACACATCGACTTCGACGAGATGCGCGCGGCGGGAGCGATATTCGGCTCGGGCGGCATCATCGTGGCGGACGAAGACACCTGCGCCGTGGACTTGACCCGCGTGCTGGTGGCGTTCTGCCAGTACGAGTCCTGCGGAAAGTGCTTCCCCTGCCGCCTGGGTATGGAGCACCTGCTGGAGATAGTGGAGCGCATAGCCCGCTGCGAGAGCCGCCCAGGCGACATGGAGCTAATGCGCAAGGTGGGCATGACCATGGAAGCCGGCTCGCTGTGCGGCCACGGCCAACTGGGGTTCGGTCCCATCAGGTCCGCTTTCACGCACTTCCAGGCCGACTTCAGGGCGCACATAGAAGACGGGAGATGCCCGACCGGCAGTTGCGGCGCGCCCATGATTTCGCCGGTCAACACGCGACCATACGCCTGGGACTACACTCCTGCGAATTCGCCCCCATCCTAACCTTCCCCCATCAAGGGGGAAGGGACTATTGGAAGCGGCAGCCAAAAGGGGAACGTGGCAATGACGACAGTGGCCGAGATTACAATCACCATTGACGGCGTCGAGGTGAAGACCGGGCCCGGCGCCACAATCATCCAGGCCGCCATGGACGCGGGAATGTACATCCCGTACCTGTGCTACTACCCGGGCTTGAAGCCCTACGGCGCCTGCCGAATGTGTGTCGTCACGGCGGAGGCGCCGGGCCGGGACGGCGAGTACCGGGCGCTGCCCGGCAGTCCCGCGTCATGCACCACTCCCGTGTCTCCGGGTATGCGCGTCACCACTTCGTCCGACGGGCTGACCGACCTTCGCAAGGGCATAATGGAGCTGCTCATTGCGGAGCACCCCCACGGCTGCCTCACCTGCCACCGCATAGAGCTCTGCGGACCTTCGGCCTCCAGCATCTGCCTGCGGCACGTGTCCGTGAACGACCGGTGCCTAACCTGCCCCAAGAACGAGCGGTGCGAGCTCAAGGATACCGTCCGGCACCTGGAGATGGATCTGGACACCCCGCTCACCTACAACAACCGCCACCTGCCGCTGGCAACCGCCGACCCGATGTGGGAAATGGACATGAACCTGTGCATCGTGTGCGCGCGCTGCGTGCGCGTGTGCGACGAGGTGCGCGGGGACGACGCGCTGACGCTTGAGCAGCGCTCCGGACGCAGCCTCATAGGCACCTCGCAAGGCAGCTCGCTGCTCGAATCGGGCTGCGAATTCTGCGGGGCCTGCATAGACGTGTGCCCAACGGGGGCGTTGGTCGAGCGGAAATACAAGTGGGACAAGGCAGTGCAGAAGATCGAGAGCATCTGCCCGCAGTGTCCCGTCGGCTGCCAGATGACGCTCGAGGTCGACAGGCGCAACCGCATGATCAGGGCCATTCCGGACCGCAAGGGCGAGGCCAACCGGGGCCAGGGCTGCTTCAAGGGCAAGTTCGGTCTGGACTTCGTGAATAACCGGCGCCAGCTGATTCGCCGGCCCCTCGTGCGCCGCGACGGCCGGCTCGAAGAGGCGACCTGGCACGACGCCCTGGATGCGGCAGCCGAGGGCCTCGCCGCCCACGTGGGCAACGGGTTCGCGCTGATAGCCTCGCCGCGCGGCACCAACGAGGACAACTACGTTGCCCAGAAGTTCGCCCGCGAGGTGCTGAACTCCAACAACGTGGACGTGTCATCCAACCTTAGACCCGAACTCGTCAGGCCGCTGGCCGAAACGCTGGGCGCTAGCGGGGCGACCAATCCCATCTGGGACCTGGAAGGATCGGGCTGTTTCCTCGTCGTCTCCAGCAACATGACCGAGGAGCAGAACGTCGTCGCCGTGCCGATCAAGGGAGCGGTCAAAAACGGCGCCAAGCTGATAGTCATCGACCAGCGCGAGACCGAGCTGACCCGCTTCGCCGACATCTGGCTGCGCCCCAACCCGGGCAGCGAGACGGCGCTGGTCGGCGGGATGTTGCGCGCCATAATGGACGAATCGCTCGAAGACCACTCCTACGCTGTCGACCGCTGTGAAGGGCTGGATGATCTCAGACGCTCGCTGTGGAGCTTCGATCTGCTCAGGGTGGAGAGCGAAACGGCGGTGCCCCAGGACCGCATACGGCAGGCCGCGCGCCTGTTCGCCACGAACGGGCCGGCGTCGGTACTCTACGGCCTGGAGACGCTCGCGGCCGACCAGACGGAGGAGTGCGTGCGCGCGCTCGTCAACTTGTCGCTGCTGACCGGCAACTTCGGTGTGCCATCGGGCGGCGTCTATCCGCTGTTTACCGGGGCGAACCTGCAGGGGTCCATGGACATCGGCTGCTCACCGGAGCACCTGCCCGGCTACGCGCCGCTGCGGGGCGCGCCTGGGGTGGGAATACGAGAGCTTGCCGAAGCAATCCGAGGCAAACGGATCAGGGCGCTCCAGATCATCGGCGACAGCCCGTCGTTCACGAACGGCGACCTGGGTGAGTTCGTAGAGGCGCTGAAGGAGCTCGACTTCCTGCTGGTGCAGGACACCTTCCCAAGCGAGGTGAGCGAGCTGGCGGACGTGGTGCTGCCATCGGCAACATTCGCGGAGAAGGACGGCACGTACACCAACATCGAGCGCAGGGTGCAGCTATTGCGTCCCGTGCTCGGCCCCAAGGCGGAGGAGGAACCGGACTGGCGCATCTTGTGCCGAATCGCAGAGCGCATGGGCGCACCGGGGTTCGACTTCAAAGACAGCGCCGCCGTGTTCAACGAGTTCGCCGCGGCCCTTCCGGACTATGCCGGCCTTTCGCACCGCCGCCTGCTCGCGGGCGGGATTCAGTGGCCGTGCCCAGACGAGCAGTCGCAGGGCACTGCCATACTCGGCGCCGAAGCCGGCGTCCGGCCAAGGATGAGCCCGGTCGCGTTGCGCTCGACGGCGCGGCGCGTCGACTCAGAGTACCCCTTCCTGCTGGCAAGGGGCCGCGTGCTGCACCAGCCGAATATCGACGCAGGCGTGCACCTGGTCGACACTCGCTACTCCATGGACCGCGAGACTCGGATCGAGCTTCACCAGGAGGACGCTCGCGAACTCGGAGTCGGCGACGGCGAGCGGGTGGAGGTGATTCATCCCAGAGGCGCACTCAGCGGGGTTGCCCGGCTCAACGGGCCGCTGAAAGGGGTGGTCAGCACCACGGGGCTGTTCGGCGAGCTGATTCTCGACCTGGAATCGAGCGAGTTGCCGGACCCCATGCTCAGGACTCCAGGGCTGCCGATGCTGCCGGCGCGGGTGACCAAGCCCGCAGCGGTTGCCGCGGACTAGCGGGAAGCCGAGACTCTATCCCGCAACAGGGGCGACACATCGTGGATTGCGAAAACTGCGGACGCACAAACGACCCGGGCGCCAGGTACTGCGCCGGCTGCGGCGTAGAACTCCGTCAGGGACCGGGTGACACCGACCAGGCGGAGAGCCGGCGGTCAGCCTGCCCCAACTGCGGGACGGCCAACGCGCCCGGCGCGGCCTATTGCGCCGCGTGCGGGGTGGAGATCGGCACTGCGGCGACCGCGCCGACCGGCGGCGGGTCCATCCCGCCCAGGGGCTTGGGCGCGTTGCTGGACGAGTCCTTCCGGGTGTACCGAGCCAACTTCTTACACTTCATCGCGATAGCCGCCATTCCGCAGGTCGCATTTGTGCTCCGCAACTTGTTCCTGGGGTCGGATGACGGGCCGGCCCAGATTCTCGGCTTCATCCTGATTCTTGTGGGCGCCGTTCTGTCCATCATCGCTGTGGGGGCGATGATATTCGGCGTCACGCGGTACTACGTGCGAGGCGACGTCGACGTGATGGAATGCCTGTCGCACGCCTTCCAAGTGGGAGTCCTGCTCATAGCTCAGGGTATAGTGGTTACGGTCGCTATCGGCGCAGCATTCGTCGTAGGCATCGTGATGGTAGTAGTCGGCGCTTTCGCGCAGTTGGGAGGCGACGGAGCGGCCACCGTAGGCCAGGCATTGCTCGTCATTGGAGGGCTGTTGACCCTGGCCGGGACCGTGATCGCCGCCTGGCTGGGGGTCAATTGGTTCTGCGCCGCCTACGCGGTGGTAATCGAAGGCAAAGGCCCAATAGCCGGGCTCGGTCGGAGCTGGAACCTCGTAAGGGGCAGTTGGTGGCGAATCTTCGGCATTGGGCTGGTCTTCACGATCGTCATTGTCGTCGCGGCGATGGTCATTTCGATTCCAATTGGCGTCATAGGAGGCGTCGCATTCGCGGCGGGCAGCGGTGGGATAGTGGCAAGCCTTGCAGCGGCGGCGGCCTCCATACTTATCACGCCGTTCGCCTACATCGCCGGCACCCTGATCTATTTCGACCTTCGCGTTCGCAAAGAGGGCTTTGATCTGGACGTTCTGGCCGACGAGACTTCCAGGGTGTGACGCGGCGCGTGTAGAGTCTTGAACTGCGAAGTCTGTGGACACCCTTATGACGACGACGCCCGGTTCTGCGCCGAGTGCGGCGCGGAGTTGCGGCGGCCTCACGACAGCGTAAGCCATACGCCGCCGCGCCCAACGCCCATAGACCTGCGCGAGGCTTACGGCGTGACGCGCGCGCCGGTCGCAGGAGACGGCGGCGACACCGAGCCATCGCAGGCGGCCGAAGCGCAGCCACATACGCGCAACGGGGAGGAACCGCCCGAACACGAGGCCGCCGTTTTGCCGGTGCCGCTGCCTTCCGAATCGCGCGACGGGGAGGACTCGCCCGACCGCGAGGCCGTCGAATTGCCGGCGCCGCTGCCGTCCGATTCGCGCGACGAGGAAATCCCCCCATCGACCATGAGCGAACTGCTGCTTCGCGCCAAGTCCGTCTACCTGCGGCGCTTCTGGCTGTTCTTCCCATTGGGCGTGCTTCCCCAGATACCGCTTCTCATATCCCCGCTATCCGTAGAGGAGCCATCCATTGCCGGCTTCTTCTCACTGATCTTCAGCCTGCTGCTGTTCGTGGCGACTACCGCCGCTATGATACTCGCCGTGGCCCACCTGGTCGCGTATGGACGCATCCAGTTGTCGCGGTGCCTGGCAGATGCGGCCCAGGTCGCGCTGCCTCTGGTGCTGGTGCAGCTCATCATAGGATTCTCGCTGATGGCGTCAGTCATTCCGATGGCGGTGGCGAAAGAGGCGGTGGTAATAAGCTTTCCTCTGTTCATTTACTTTCTGGCGACTCTCTTCTTCGCGCCCCACACCGTGACAATCGAGCGGTTGCACCCGCTGTTTGCGCTGGCCCGCAGCCGGCAGCTGGTAAGGGGCAACATGTTCCGCGTCATCCTGATTGGCGCGTTGTTCATCCTTGTGGCGGCATTCATTCACGCGGCGTTCATCGGGCCTGCGATGCTGCTCGCCCCGGAAGATGCCACGACGCTGAACGCCGCCTGGGCCGCCGCCGCCTCATTCGCGACACCCCTGGTAACAATCGGAGGCACGCTGACCTACTTCGATCTGCGCGCCAGGCGCGAGGGCTACGACCTGGCCCGGATGAAGTCGGAGATCGAGCGGGGCTGAAAACCCGCCTCAAGACCGCCTGTCCGGCTTTGAATGCCAGGCCGGTTTGTGGCAAGATAGATGGTAGGAGGTATTGGAATTTGACAACGCTCAGAAGGTTCAGACAGGTCAAGCTCTCCAAGGTCAAAGTGCTGAAGAGGGAGGACTACACGCCGGACCTAATGCTCTTGTGGGTCGAGAAGCCCGAGGGCTACACCTTCAAAGCGGGCCAGTACTGCACAATCGGCATCGACGGCATCGAACGCGCCTACTCCATCGCGTCCGCGCCTTACGAGGACTCGCTCGAGCTGTTCGTCGAGCTCGTACACCCCGAAGAGGGGGGCGTGCTCACGCCCAAGCTGTGGGAGCTGGAGGTAGGCGACTCCGTAACCATCAGGCCGCGCCCAAAGGGCATCTTCACCTTCGACCCCAAGTACCCTTCGCAACTCCTGGTTGCCACAGTGACCGGCGTAGTGCCCTACGTCAGTTTTCTGCGCCAGTACCTGCACGACGGCATGAGCGGCAATCGCTTCTTCGTGTTGATGGGCGCGAGCTACCACGACGAGTTCATCTACGATGGCGAGCTGCGGCGCCTGCAGGCCGAGCACACCGACCTTGTGACATTCGTGCCAACCGTCAGCCGCCCCAACGACCCACACAACAGCGAGTGGAAGGGCGAGTCCGGGCGGGTGAACACGCTGCTCGGCAAGTACGCGGCCGAGTTCGGACTCAGCCCGGAAAACGCCCTGGTCTACGCCTGCGGCCACCCCGGCATGATCGAGTCGGTAAAGGAGATAATGCTGCCGGAGGGATACGAGGTGAAGGAGGAACGGTTCTGGAAAGAGGACTAGACACCGGAAACGGCGTCTCTCTGCTCGCCAACCGACATGACCACACCGGCAAGGCGCCAGTACCTGCGCATCAAGGGGGAACACGAGGACGAGATCCTGCTGTTCCGCATGGGGGACTTCTACGAGACCTTCGACGATGACGCCCGTATAATTTCCAGAGAGCTCGAGATCGCGCTCACGTCCCGCGAGATGGGGCGCGGCCAGCGAGTCCCTCTGGCCGGCATACCCTACCACTCCCTGGAGCCGCATCTGGCGCGGCTCATCCGCAAGGGCTACAAGGTAGCCATCTGCGAGCAGACCAGCGACCCCGCGACCTCCCGCGGCCTCGTGGATCGCGAGGTGGTCAGGGTGGTGACGCCCGGCACGGTGCTGGAGGACTCGCTGCTTACGGCGGACGCCAACAACTATCTCGCGGCTGCGGTAGCACAGGGAGACCAGGCCGGCGTGGCCTACGTCGACATCTCCACGAGCGAGTTCGCAACGACGCAGCTGCCGCTGGCGCAGCTAGGCGTAGAGTTGACCCGCCTCGCGCCCGCCGAGCTGCTCATCCCGGAGGGCGAGGACGCGCCTCCGGCGGAGCCTGAGACTGCCGTGACGGAGGTCCCTTCCGGCGCGTTTCACCCGGAATGGGCGAGAGACGCGCTGCTCGGCCACTTTGGCGTCGCCTCCCTGGAGGCGTTCGGCTGCGACCGTTTGCCTCTCGCCGTCCGGGCTGCCGGCGCCGTGATCGACTATCTCGTAGCAACGCGGCGCGACTCTCTGGGCCAGATAACGTCGCTCCACACCTACTCCACCTCGTCCTACATGACGCTCGACACGCAGACCCGCCGCAGCCTCGAGCTGTTCGAGAGCGGGCGCTGGGGCGAGTCCGGCGCGTCGCTCTTCTCGGTGCTGGACCGCACGAAGACCGCCATGGGCGGCCGCCTGCTGCGGCGCTGGATTGGCCAGCCGTTGTTGGATCTGGGCGAGCTCGGAGAAAGACAGGACGCGGTGTCGTGGGCGTTCCGCAGCGCGTTGCGAAGGGAGCGGTTGGCGATGCTGCTCGAGGACGTGGCCGACCTCGAGCGGCTGGTCAACCGCGTTCGCGGCCTCAGCGCCTCGCCCCGCGACCTGGTGTCGATTGCCGCCAGCCTGGAGGCCGCGCCCAAGATGCGGGCGGTGTTGTGCGAGGATGATGACTCGAAGCTGGTCGGCGGCGTCGCGCGCAAGATAGCGGACAACCGGGAGGTGTCGGATCTGGTAAGGGCCGCGATCGACGACGAGCCCGCGCCCGCGCCGGGGGACGGCAGGGTCATCCGAACCGGATTCTCCCCGGAGTTGGACGAGCTTCGAGGCGCATCGCGCGCGGCCCAGGACTACATCGCCCGCCTGGAACGCACCGAGCGCGAGCGCACCGGGGTCAAGTCGCTCAAGGTCGGCTATAACAGGGTGTTCGGCTACTACATCGAGGTCAGCAAGCCAAACCTGTCGCAGGTGCCCGACAACTACGTGAGGCGGCAGACCCTCGTTGGCGGCGAGCGGTTCATCACTCCGGAGATGAAGGAGTACGAATCGCGCATCCTCAACGCCCAGGAAAAGATCGGCGAATTGGAAAGTTCGCTGTTCAGGCAGGTGTGCCGGCAGGTCGCCGACTCGGGCGCGGCCATTCTGCGCACAGCCGCGGGCATGGCCGAAGTCGACGTCTACTGTTCGCTGGCCGACGTCGCCTCGCGGCACGGCTACGCGCGCCCCGAGCTGAACGACGGCGACACCCTGGACATTCGGCAGGGCCGCCATCCGGTAGTCGAGCGCACAATGCCGCCGGGGGCGTTCGTCCCAAACGACATGCGGCTGTCCAACAGCGACGAGGCGCTGGTGATTCTGACCGGGCCGAACATGGCCGGGAAGTCCACGTACATACGCCAGGGCGCGATCATCGCGCTCATGGCCCAAATCGGCAGTTTCGTGCCCGCGGAGTCCGCCACCATTGGCCTGGTGGACCGCATCTTCACCCGCGTCGGGCTACAGGACGACCTCGCAAAGGGCCAGTCCACCTTCATGGTGGAGATGCTGGAGACGGCGTCCATTCTCAACCATGCCACGCCGCGCTCGTTTATCATCCTGGACGAGATCGGTCGCGGCACCAGCACTTACGACGGACTGGCCATCGCGCGCGCGGTGGCCGAGTTCATCCACAGCCACCCGCGGCTTGGGTGCAAGACGCTGTTCGCCACGCACTATCACGAACTGACCCAGCTCGCGGAGTCCCTGCCCCGCGCGCGCAACTACAACGTGGCGGTGTCCGAGGACAGGGGCGAGGTTGTGTTCCTGCGCCGCATCGTGCCCGGAGGCGCGGACAAGAGCTACGGCGTGCACGTGGCGCGTCTGGCCGGCCTGCCGGGCGGCGTCGTCAACCGCGCGTGGGAGCTGCTTCGGGAGCTGGAGAGCACCGACCGCCGTGCCGGCGCCGCGGACCGCAGGGGGTACGGCAAACGCGAACCCGCGCCTCGCCAGCTCACTCTGCTGGCGGCCACGCCCCCGGTACTGGAGGAGTTGCTCGCGCTCGACGTGGACTCGCTGACTCCGATAGAGGCCATCAACAAACTCTACGAATTCCAGGAACAGGTCAGGCAAAAGAGATAGACCCTGCCGAGAGCAGGGTCGTTGGGGGCGGGGCCGGTGGCATCGCCTTCGGACAACACCAATGGGAGCAAAGACATGAACTGGCGCGAACTACAGGACAAGGGACTGGCAACCGTCGGTGGCGCGGTCTCCGGCGGCCTCGATAGCTGCACCGTGACACACTGGCTTAGCGAAAAGGGTTTCGCGGTCCGCTGCTACACGGTGGACCTGGGCCAGCCCGACGAAGAGAACCTCGACGCCGTGCGCGACAGGATGCTGGGTTGCGGAGCGGAGTCCGCCGCCATCGTGCCGGGGCAGGAAGCCCTGGCCGAAGCCGGACTGAAAGTCATCCAGGCGCAGGCTCGCTACGAGGGCGGCTACTGGAACACCACCGGCATCGCCCGCCCGGTCACCGTGGCGGCTATGCTGGGCGAGCTTGAGCGCGAGGACATCGGCGTGCTCTTCCACGGGGCGACCGGCCGCGGCAACGACCAGGTGCGCTTCCATCTCGCGTCCAACGTGCTGAACCCTGACCTGGAAGTCTACGCGCCCTGGCGCGACCCCGATTTCGTAGAGCGCTTCCCCGGCCGCCAGCAGATGATCGAGTACTGCGAGTCCAACGGCCTGCCCATCCGGCCCTCACGGGAATCGCGCTACTCGACCGACGCCAACTTCCTTGGCCTTACGCACGAGGCCGGCGACCTCGAAGACGTCCGCATCGCGCCCGGATTCGTGGAGCCGGGCATGGGCGTCTGGCCCTGGGACGCGCCCGACCGACCGGAGGTGGTGACGGTGCGCTGGGAGGAGGGAGTGCCCGTCGCGCTGAACGGCGAGCGGCTGGACCTGGTGGCCATGTTCGAGCGGGCCAACGGTGTCGCCGGCAGGCATGGCGTGGGCATCGGCACGCACGTCGTCGAGAACCGCTTCGTCGGCGTCAAGTCGCGCGGGCTATACGAAGCGCCCGGCATGGAGCTGCTGGGCCGCAGCTACGAGTACCTGTTGCAGTTCGTGCTCGACAGGCGGGCACGCGAGCTGTTCGAGCTGCTCTCACGCACAATCAGCCTGCAGATATACCAGGGCTACTGGCTTGACCTGGCGACCACCGCCGCACTGGCCGCGCTCGAACCCATGCGGAGGCTCGCCACCGGCACGATGGCGGTGCGCCTGTACAGGGGCGGAATCTTCTTCGAGACCGCCGACGACACACCGGAGGCCATGCCGTACTCCCTCTACACCGATGACTCGTCGATGGAGGCCATGGGCAGCTACGACCACGTCGACGCCGAGGGCTTTCTGAAGGTGCTGGGTGTGTCGGCGAAGAACGTGGGGGTTAAGCAATACCCGAGTCTGGGCAGGTAGGCCGTCAGGGTTGAGTAAGTTGGTCAACCACAGAACATACGAGGGGTCCCTACCCCACCCCAGAGTCCCCGCAGGCCTGTCGGGCGTGACGCCCGAATGGCTGACCGGGGCGCTGCGCTCGTCGGGAACGATAGCAGATGCAGTTGTCGCATCGATAGATGCCGCCGGTCTGACCGAAGGACGGGGATTCGCCGGAACGCTTGCCCGACTAAGCGTGCAGTACACGGCTCCTGAGGCAGGCGCTCCACGCTCGCTAATCGTCAAGCTGCCTACCGAGAATTACGTTATGAGAAGCGTTGCACGCGCCAATGGCATCTACGAAAGGGAAGTGGGATTCTATAAGCGGTTTGCGTCTCGCATCAAGTTGAGGACTCCCCGGCCATACTACAATTCGTTCGACTCGGACACCGGCGATTTCGTTCTGCTTCTGGAGGACCTCGCTCCGGCCCGTGCCGGAGACCAGCTTGCGGGATGCTCTTTGGAAGAGGCCGCGCTTGCCGTCAGGGAGATTGCACGCTTTCACGCGGCCTGGTGGGAGACCGCGAGCCATGCGGAACCAGACTGGATGATGCGTGCAGACTCCGGCTCCACCGGGTTTGAACGCCTTTATCAGCGTTCGTGGGCGCGGCTCACGTCAGAGATGGACGTTGGGCTACCCGGCTCGCTGCCGGAAGTCGGGGAAAGACTTGGGCGAAACGTCGCGGCCATAAGAAGCCTGACCGCGCAACCTCCACAGACGCTGGTTCATGGCGATTTCCGGCTCGACAACATGTTCTTCGACGTCCGGGGAGGAGCGGCGTTTGCCGTGGTCGATTGGCAGCTCTTCCGCAGAGGCCGGGGCGTGTTCGACGTCTGCTGGTTCCTCTCGGGCTGCCTCAGCCCGGATACGCGCAGGTCGTGGGAGCAAGACCTCTTGGGTCTATATGTGTCAACGCTCGCGCAGAACGGTGTTGTGGGGTACGATCCAGAACGCTGCCTGGAAGACTACCGCCTCTCGCTGTTGTCCTGCCTGATGCTGTGCATCATCGCGGCCGCTGCGGCAGACCGCGACACCGAGAGGGGGGTGACTCTGTTCGAGACGATTATGAGCAGGATGGCCTCGGCTGTAGACGACCATCACGTAACTGAGTTGATGCCGAAAGGATAGAAACTTGAACGCAGACACTTCCTCGGAGATTCGCGGCCAGATTGTCAACATGGTGCGGGACTTCGTCCGGCGCGAGGTACGGCCGATAGCGGACAGGTACGACAACGAGGACATCTACCCCCATGAACTGGTTGGACCGATGCGCGAAATGGGTCTGTTCGGCATCACCATCCCCGAGGAGTACGGCGGCATGGGGCTGGACTACACCACCTTCGCCATGATCTTCGAGGAGTTGAGCAAGGGCTGGATGAGCGTCAGCGGAATCATCGGCACCCACCACGTTCTCGCGCACGTCGTGGCCACGGGAGGCACGGAGGAGCAGAAGCAGCGATTCCTTCCACGCCTGGCATCGGGCGAGACCAGGGGCGGCCTCGCTCTCACCGAGCCGGACGCAGGCAGCGACGTGCAGGGCATCCGCACGACCGCCGTGAAGGATGGTGAGGAGTACGTTCTAAACGGCTCCAAGATGTTCATCACGAACGCCGAGAACGGCAACGCCTTCGCGGTGCTCGCCAAGACGGACACCGCGGCCGACCCGGCCTACCGCGGCATAAGCTGCTTCGTAGTCGAGAAGCCGTCGGCCGGCTTCAGCGTGGGGCGCCACCTGGACAAGCTGGGCTACCGCGGCATCGAGTCCTGCGAGCTGGTGTTCGAAGACTGCCGCGTGGGCGCGGACAACCTGGTCGGCGAGGTGGAGGGCCGAGGCTTTCGGCAGGTGATGAGCGCGCTTGAGACGGGGCGCATCAACGTCGCCGCGAGGGCCGTGGGCGTCGCCGAAGCCGCGCTCGACGCCGCCCTTCGCTACGCACAGCAGCGCAAGACCTTCGGCGTGCCCATCGCCGAGCACCAGGCGATACAGCTTATGCTGGCGGACATGGCGACGAAGGTGCAGGCGGCGAGGCTGCTGACCTACGACGCCGCCGCAAGGAAGGACGCAGGCCAAGAGCGCATCGACCTGGAGGCCGGCATGGCAAAGCTGTACGCCAGCGAGATTTGCCAGCAGGTCGCGCTTGACGCGATGCGCATTCACGGCGGCTACGGCTTCATCAAGGACTACCCGGTGGAGCGCTACTACCGAGACGCGCCGCTGATGATCATCGGCGAAGGGACAAACGAAATCCAGAAGCTCGTGATTGCCCGCCGGCTGCTGCAAAAGTATAAGATATAGGACGCTGTCCCCATACGGGCGATGGGAGAATTCGCCATGAGAATTACATATGACGCGGCGGCTGACGCCGTTTATGTCTGTCTGTCCCAGAGCGGCGGCACCGTAACGACCAAGCAAGTGGACCAGGACATTCTCATAGACTTCAACCGGAAAGACCAAGTAATCGGCATTGAGGTCTTGAGCGCGTCCAAACGGCTTAAGTTGTCTGAACTAGAGCCGTTGGCGGTCAAACTAGACACGCATTGGACAACGCTTTCAGAGACGCTCAGGTCACACAAGGCGCGCGGTTTTCCCTTCGTGGCTGCCAAGCAGCGCGAGAGTTACCGCGTGAAAGAGGTTGGCTTGGACTACGTTACCGTTCAGGATGAGCAGCATGAAACGCGAAAAGTGACTGCCCGCCAACTACTGGTGGGCCAACCCCGCGACTCCCTTATAAAGACGCTGCGCGCCTTGGGCGACTACCCCGAAAATCAGCAAGAGGTGGCAAAGCAATGATTCACGACGGCCGAGACAGTTACGGCGGATACCTAGAAGACTTCACCACCGGCGACGTGTTCAAACACTGGCCGGGCAAGACGGTAACCGAGTTCGACAACCACCTGTTCTCGCTGCTCACCATGAACCACAACCCGCTGCACATCGACGAGCACCACATGCGAGAGAACCACCAGCACGGCAAGATTCTGGTCGATGGCGCCTACGTGATTAGCCTCATCGTAGGCATGAGCGTAAGGGACACGTCCGGCAAGGCGATAGCCAATCTCGAGTACGAGCATATACGTCACCTGGGGCCGGTCTTCCACGGCGACACCATCTACGCCGAGAGCGAGATCATGGAGGTAAGGGAGTCCCGCAGCCGGCCGGACAGGGGAATCGTCTACATGGAGAGCCGCGGCTACAACCAGCGCGAGGAGCAAATCCTGACGCTGCGCCGCCGCTTTCTCGTACCCAAGCGCGAGGGCTAGCACGGCATGGGAATGCGAGAGGTCCAGTCGAGCTACACGGTCTCCATCGAGTACGACAAGCGCCTGTACAGGCAGGACATCGCCGGCTCGATCGCGCACGCCCGGATGCTGGCGAGGCAGGAGATAATCGCGGCGGGCGAGTCGGAGGCCATCGTGCACGGCCTGGAGGAGATCGAGAGGGAGATAGAGACCGGCGAGTTCCCATGGCGGCCCAGCCTCGAAGACATCCACATGAACATCGAGCGGCGGCTGTTCGAGAAGATCGGCGACACCGCCGGACGGCTCCACACCGCCCGTTCGCGTAACGACCAGGTCGCGCTCGACGTGCGCATGTACGCGCGTGAACGCTGCGCCGAGGTGATCGTCCTGCTGCGCGACATGCGTGGCGCGCTGGTAGACCTGGCGTCTGCCAACTCCGGCGTGATTATGCCCGGCTACACGCACCTGCAGAGGGCGCAGCCGGTGCTCTTCGCCCACCACATGCTCGCCTACTTCGAGATGTTCGGCAGAGACGCCCGGCGCTTCGCCCAGGCGCGGCAGAGCGCCGACGTGATGCCGCTGGGCAGCGGCGCGCTGGCCGGGCTGCCCTACCCCATCGACCGCCAGTTCGTGGCCGACCAGCTTGGATTCTCCAGGGTTTCGGCCAACAGCATGGACGCCGTTTCCGACCGCGACTACCTGTTGGAGTTCCAGAGCGCGGCCGCGATTTGCATGATGCACGTCTCACGCATGGCCGAAGAGCTGATCATCTGGTCGTCCGAGGAGTTCGGCTTCGTCAGACTGAGTGACGAGTACACCACCGGCAGCAGCATCATGCCCCAGAAGCGCAACCCGGACTTCGCCGAAATCGCCAGGGGCAAGACTGGGCGCGTGTACGGCAACCTGATGGCAATGCTCACGCTGCTCAAGGGCCTGCCGCTGGCGTACAACCGCGACCTGCAGGAGGACAAAGAGGGCTTCTTCGACAGCGCGGACACGCTGACCGCTACGCTCGCGGTGTTTGCCGACATGCTGCCGGGCCTGCGGCTGGACCGCGCGCGGATGCTCGAGGCCGCCAACGGCGGCTACGTGCTGGCGACCGACGTCGCCGACTACCTCGTGGAGCGGGGCATGCCATTCCGCGAAGCCCACGGAGTCGTCGCGCGGCTCTCGAACCATGCCGCCGAGCTCGCCAAGCGCTTCGACGAGCTGCCCCTGGAGGTGTATCGCCGCTTCTCTGGACTATTCGACGAGGACGTGCTGGAGATAACCGTCGAGTCGTCCGTCGGCGCGCGGGACGTCCACGGAGGCACCGCCTTCGCCAGGGTGACAAGCGCAATCGAGTCGGCCAAATCTGCACTGGAGGCCGAGCGTGGCGGCTGAATCCCGAATCAAGATCGCCCCTTCGATACTGTCTGCCGACTTCGGTAGGTTGGCCGAACAGGTCGCGGAGGCCGAACGCGCGGGCGCCGACTACGTACACGTGGACATCATGGACGGCCACTTCGTGCCGAACATCACCATGGGGCCACTGGTTGTGCGCGCCGTACGGCGCTCCACGTCACTGCCGCTCGACGTACACATGATGATCGCCTCGCCCGAGCGGTACGTGGAAGAGTTCGTCGACGCCGGCGCCGACATAATCACCGTGCACGTCGAGGCGTGCGCACACCTGCACCGCGTGGTGCACCAGATTCGCGAGAGCGGTGCGAAGGCGGGCGCGGCGCTCAACCCGGCGACACCTCCCTCCGCCGTCGAGGAGGTGCTCGCAGACCTCGACCAGGTGCTGGTGATGACGGTCAACCCAGGCTTCGGCGGACAGGCGTTCATACACGGCGCCGTGGACAAGATCCGGCGGGTGCGCGAGCGACTGGACGCCCTTGGTCTGCCCGCGGACCTGGAAGTGGACGGCGGCATCAGTCAGGCCACAGCGAAGGCTGCCGTGGACGCCGGCGCCCGCGTGCTGGTCGCCGGATCGGCCGTGTACAACGACACGACTAGCGTGGACGAAGCAATCGCCGCGCTCAGAGACAGCATCACATAGAACACGGCGGCGGAGGTCACCCATGACACAACAAGCTACGCAAACAGACGCCAGCGTCCTCGACGAGCTGCGATGGCGCGGCCTCATCCACGTCACCGAGCAGGGCCACGAGCTCTACACGCCCGGACTCGATGACCTGCTGACCCACGAGAAAATCACCGCCTACATCGGATTCGACCCCTCGGCGGACAGCCTGCACATTGGAAATCTGCTCGTCATCATGCTGCTGGTGCGAATGCAGCGGCACGGCCACACCCCCATCGCCATCGCGGGCGGCGGCACGGGACTGATAGGCGACCCCGGCGGCAAGACCGAGGAGCGGCAACTGCTCACTCGGGAGCAGATGGCCGAGAACCTCGCGGGCATCCGCACGCAGCTTGCGCGCTTTCTCGATTTCGACGCACGGGACAACCCCGCGCACCTCGTGAACAACCTGGACTGGCTGGACCGAATCCTGGCCATAGACTTTCTGAGAGACGTGGGCAAGCACTTCAGCGTGAACTACATGCTCGCCAAGGAATCGGTGAGGAGCCGCATTCAGCAGGGAATCTCGTACACCGAGTTCAGCTACATGTTGCTACAGGCCTACGACTACCTGGCGCTGTACGACCGCTTCGAATGTGTGCTCCAGATGGGTGGAAGCGACCAATGGGGCAACATCATCGCCGGTATCGACCTGATTCGCAGGGATCGCGGTGGCCACGCCCACGCGCTGGTGGCGCCGCTCATCACCGACTCTGCCGGCAACAAGTTCGGCAAAACGGAGTCCGGCGCCGTCTGGCTCGACCCCAAGAAGACCTCGCCTTACCAGTTCTACCAGTACTGGCTGAACACCGCCGACGAGGACGTTGGCAAGCTGATGCGCTGCTTCACGCTTCTCGGCCGGGAGGAGATCGTCGAGATCGAGGAGAGGCTGACCGAACACCCGGAGCGCCGCGAGGCCCAGCGGCGCCTGGCCGAAGAGGTGACGCGCATGACCCACGGCGACGACGCGCTGCGCACCGCACAGACGGCCAGCGAGGCCCTCTTCGGTGGCGACGTGTCGAGCCTGGGCGCCGCCGAGCTGCTGGACGTGTTCCACGACGTGCCGTCGTCGGACATGCCGCGCGAGCGGCTCGAGGGCGAGGGCGTTGCACTAACGGAGTTGCTGACTCTTACCGGGTTGGCCGCGTCCCGTGGCGAGGCGCGCCGGCTCATCCAGGGCAACGGCATCGCGCTCGGAAGCCGACGCGAGACCGATCCGCGCCGCGCCGTCCGCCTCGAGGACGCGGTAGACGGCAGCGTGGTCGTGCTGCGCCGCGGCGCGCGGCAGTGGCGGCTGGTGCGGCTGCGGGGGTAGGTACACCTGTACACCGCACACTTGGGACCTATATCCTGGGAGTTTCTCTGAATCGAGGCGAAACGCGCCGACCTCACGACCCGGCGTCAGTCAACCTTCAGATGAATGGATTAATCACCCTCAGGCCGTCGTAATCCTGCTCTGAGCTCATGTCCTCAGAGTAGACCGCGTCGCACCCAGCTACCATTGCGGCCGCCAGGATGGCGGCGTCCCAGTACGAGAGACTAAACCGCTCGCACAAAGCGAACGCCTCGCGCATCACGTCTATCGTGATGGACTGCACCGGGTAGCGAGCCAGAGACTCGGCGAATGCGACCGCCTCGCCGTGGCTGAGCGCGCCGAGACGAGACGGGCGTGTGGACTGGACGTAGAACTCCTGAAGCACCTGCACCGAAAGCGCAAGGTCCCGACGTGCAAGCAGATCAAGCGCGATGAGGCGCTTGCGCTCGTACTCAGCTTCCCCAATGACCGCGTAAAGCAGGACATTGGTATCAACGAAGCGCATCGCGCTCGTACAGTTCGGATCGGGGCACGTTTTCGGCGGAACGCAGCCCGCCGCCTCGGAGCCGAATGGCCTCCAAAGTCTCGTCCTGCAGCCTGGAAAGACGTTCGAACCTGCGTTCTGCGCCTTTACCGCCGACCAGCTCCATCAGAAACCCTCGAACAAGAGCCGAGACCGACGTCCCTGCCTCCGCAGCCTTGATACGTGAAAGCCTATAGGTCTCTTCATCGACGGAAACGGTAATGTTCTTCATGCCCACATTCTCACAATGTTTGTGCTTCACAGCTTACCACATTTTACACGGTTCAGGCATTTCGTTCTGCGCCATCCCTTCGTGGCTCCCTCACCGGCAAGAGCGCCACCACCGTTACCACCGACAGCACGCCGGTGGCCGAGAACGCCGCCCCCCACTCGATGGATGCGGGGGCCAGATCCAACACTCCGCAAACGTCGCTATCGCGAGCTTGACAATCTGGCGTTACAGGCTGTCGAACTCTTCAAAGGTGAGAGCCGCCTGTCGCAGTATGCTACACAGTGTGCTCACGCCCACTTTTCTGTGGCGCGGAACTATGGCTGTACGTACACTCTCACCAGTCACTTTGGCGAATTTGACGTGGTTGCCTTTCTGGGTGATCTCCACGGCTCCTACCGCCTCAATTTTCGCTCACCCTCCCAATAGGGTATCGGCCTAGAGGGCGGCAACTTCTACCTCTACACGGCAGATTCGGGGCGTAACGGTGGCGGTTGGCGGCTCGAAGTAAAGCTGTAGTGCTTCCGCCAGGTTCGCCAACGCTTCGTTTTCCGACATCCCTTGGCTCGCAACATCGACCTCAAGGGCCTGCGCTACGTGCCACTGTCCCTCCATGTGGACGCTCGCGGTCACTACTCGTTTCATGTTTCGCCTACCTTCCTGCGCCGCAGACAGGTTTGCTACGCTAGTCTCACTCACGATTTGTCTTCACGGATTGTACACCGCCTCGCGGCTCCCTCGCCCGCAGCAGCGCCACGACCGCCACCACCGCCAGCAGGCCGGTGGCCGAGAACGCCGCGCCCCACTCGATGGATACCGGGACGAGGTCCAGCACGCCTCCGACAACAATCGGCCCTACCACGCCGCCCATGAAGCCAAGGAACGACTGCATGGCCATGGTGGAGCCAAGCTGCTCCGGCTCGGCGACCTCCGTGACAGCGGTGGTGTAGATTGCCGAGTCCGCGGCGATAGCCCAGCCGTACACGATCGCGACGCCGACGACCAGCGGCCACGGAAAGCCGCCCAGCCATCCCATCACCAGCGAGCACAGGCCGCTCAACGCAAAGATGGCCGCCGCGGAAGTCGCTCTCCCCAGCCTATCGGAGACCAGACCACCCATCACCGGCCCCAGGGCCCCCAGTCCCAGCGCCAAGCCGCCCACCGCCGCGCCGGTCGTAACAGCCTGTTCGTGCCCCATGCCCCTGGTGACCAGCACCGCCGTCAGGAAGGCGGGCAACCACCCTCGCACGATGTATAGCTCCGCAGCGTGCATGGTGTAACCGAAGATATAGACCCGGGAGCGTCGATTGCGCAGCACGGAGACGTCAAGCCGGCCGCTGGACGAGCCGGCCTTCAGCGACGGGCGCCGGCCGCGCAGCAGTACCCATGCGAGCGGCAAACTCGCGAAAGAGGCGAGCGAGAGCACGAGGTATGCGTCCTGCCACTCAAGCCGGTTCAGCAGCCAGCCCGTGGCGACCAGCGACACGCCGTTGCCGGCGTAGAACGCAGTGACGAACAAGCCCATTGCCATGCCACGCCCCTTGTCCGCGAACCGCTCGGAGATGACGCGCAGCCCAGGAACATAGACTCCAACCAGGCCGGCGCCGGCAAGCGCCCGCAGCAACGAACCGGTCACGATTTCCTGCGCGGCCAACGGAAACAGGGCATTGCCGACAGCGCACGCGGCTGCCGACGCCACCAGGATGTGGCGGGCGCTCAGCCTGTCCGTGAGCGGTATGACAAGCAGCGCCGAGGCCGCGAATCCAGCCTGGAACGCCGAGAATACCACGCCCGCCTGCGTGTTGTTGATTCCCCACTCGTCCTGGATGAACGGAAGAGCGGCCACGTAGCTGGCGAACGGCAACAGCAGCACGGACAGCATCAGAGACATGGCTGAGACCCACATCAGGTCGCGTGGATCAAATCCCTGGAAGGGGCGGCCAAACGGGAGGTTAAGCGAACGAGCCGGCATCAGCAGACCACTGCGTCGCCCCGCCCGGCGGCGAACTTACCGCGAACGGCCCGTGCCGGCTGGCTGGTAAGGCTTGACACGCACACGACGGCACCGGGCATCACGGGGCGACGACCATCTCCAGCAGCTTGAGGACGGTCCGCCAGTTCCGCATGGTGCTCACGGTTTGCAGTCGGGCGGCAAGGTACTCGTTCGTCAGCTTGCTGCGGGCTACGCCGTTGGGGTAGCGCAGGTAGACATTGCGCCCTCGCACCACAAATTCGTCCGGGGGCGAACGCCTTGGGTCGAGACGAGATACCGCCTCGGCGCCCGGCTTGTCCTTGAGAAAAGCCACGTGTAGGAGTCGCGGATCGCCGGACGTGTCGAAGGGGCTCGAGGTCACAACCTGACGCACTTCTTCACCCGAACGCGCGACGACCGCCGTCTCATAGCCAAACCTCCGGCGAATCGCCAGAGTGACAATTTCAGGCACGGCTTCGGCCAAGTCGTGCGCCGCGTCGAACACAACGTTCCCACTCTGAATGTATGTCCGCACCGCGGCGCAGCCGGCAGCCTCGAAGAGATCCCTGAGATCCGCCATCGGGAGCCTGTTCCTGCCGCCGACGTTGACGCCTCTAAGCAGGGCGACGTACCGATACTCGCCAGTGGCCGCGGATGATTCGCCATTTCCGGCCATGGGTCGTCCTCACCCCCATCCTAACGTTCCCCCGTCAAGAGGGAAGGGACTATAGGAAATCACCGCAGACGCAGCGCGGTGAGGAGCTGCCTCGCCGGCACCACCAGGGCGTCGTCGTCTGTGAGGCCGAGCACCTGCTCGAAGTCCGCCTCGGCTCTTGCGCCATCGTCAAGTTGCAGGTACAACTGGCCGCGCAGCAGGTAAAGCAGGGCGTCGTCCGGAGTCAGCGAGATGGCAGCAGTGAGGTCGTCGATCGCGGACTCGAACTCTTCGTCGGCCACGTTCACTCGAGAGCGATTGAGGTGCGCGGCCTTCAACTCCGGGTCTAGCTGAATGGCCTTGCCGTAGTTGATCAGAGCGTTGTCGGTGTCCTCGACCTCTTCGAACACCATGCCTCGGTAGTTGTAGCCTGAGGCCAGCTCGCCGTCCAATTCGATGGCGCGGTTCAAGTTCGCCATGGCCGCGCGGTAGTCGCCGCGGCTGTAGTAGACGTACCCCCGCTCCGCGTAGGCCTCCGCAAGCCTGGGATAGATGGCGAGGGCCGCGTCATACGATTCGAGCGCTCTCGGTAGGTTACCCTGCTCCTTGAACGCCAAGCCCCGCTCGAACTCGGCGCGCGCCTCAGACTCCGGCGGCACGTCCGGGCCGCCGCACGCCAGGACCGCCAGCGCAGCGGTCAGGAGCGCCACGCCGAGCGCCGCCTGGGCGAGCGTGGCGGCCCGGGCGACCATCGCGGCCATCAGAATCCGCGGATGGCGCGGCCGGGCTAGACGCCCTGCCAGACGCGCCGGCCGCCGCTTCGCACGAAGCGGCCGAAGCCCGGCGAGGGGAAATGGCCGGCGCTTACAAGCGAGCCATCTTCCTCCAGGCGGTCCAGCACGGCATGGCGCGTCTTCTGCGCGGTGTCCGGGTCGTTGTCGAAGCCAGGGTTCCAGTCGGTGTAGTGCGCCTGCGCCGGGCTGTGGGCCACGTCCGCAAGCACAAAGCCCTTTTCGCCACCGGAGGATATGATCAGCGAGATATGGCCTGGCGTGTGGCCGGGTGTTGGGAAAGTGGTCAGCTCGTCGGTGACGTTGTACTCGCCATCCACCAGGTCGAGAATGTTGAGGTCGTTCAGAGGCAACACCTGGCCCTTGACATGGTCCGAGTTCGCCAACTCGGGGGACGTCCAGAACTCGTAGTCGGTGCGGGAAACGATGTAGCGCGCGTTGGGGAACGTTGGGCTGCCGTCCGTGAGGTTCCAACCCACGTGGTCGGGATGAAGGTGGCTCAACACCACGAGGTCGACCGCGGAACTGTCGACGCCCTTCTGGCCCATCTCTTCCAGTAGCTTGCCGTCCGGACCGTTCAGCCCGGTATCCACCACGATGAGCTTGCCCGCCGAGCGAATCGCGAGCGAACCGTACCGGGGATGTATCATCTCGTTGGCGTCCAACAGATCGGGATAATCTTCTCGCCACTGTTCGATGGTGCTCGCCGCGAATACGGCGGTGGGCGGGCCGGCACCCTCCCCGTCCGTCAGCGAAACCAGTTCCACGTTACCGACTTTTGCCGAGTATCCTGGCATGGGGTTACCTCCTGCGCCTTTTGGCCACATTCTACCCCCACACGCCTCGCGACCGCAAACGGCGCGGCGCGGCCATGGCCTATGCTATACTTGCGCAACCGGACGCCACTCGACGGCGCCGGCACCACTAGTGGGAGGTACATCGTGGCACTGCTAAGTGAGGAAATCAGGCTGACCGAGCTCGCAAGCTGCGCCGGTTGAGCGTCAAAGTTTAGTCCTTCGGACCTGGCCCAGGTTCTGAGCCAGCTGCCCCCGGTTACCGACCCCAACCTACTGGTAGGCATCGCCACCGGAGACGACGCCGCCGTGTACAAGCTCGACGACCACACGGCGATCATCCAGACGCTCGACTTCTTTCCGCCAATAGTTGACGACCCCTACATGTACGGCCAGATATCCGCGGCCAACGCCCTGAGCGACGTGTACGCCATGGGCGGGCGGCCGCTGCTGGCACTCAACATAGTGGGATTTCCCATAGACCTGCCCAAGGAGATTCTCGGCGAAATCCTGAGGGGCGGCGGCGCTAAGGCGCAAGAGGCCGGCGTGCTGATAGTGGGAGGCCACACCGTGGACGACCAGGAGCCCAAGTACGGCCTTGCCGTAACCGGCCTGGTCTCGCCGGGCGCGGAAGTGACCAACGCGGGCGCCCGCCCGGGCGACGTGCTGGTGCTGACCAAGCCGATCGGCACCGGTATCATCACCACCGCCGGCAAGCAGCAGCGTGTGCCAGACGACGTCCTGGCCAACGCGATCCGCGAGATGGCCACGCTCAACCGGGCCGCCGCGGAGGCTATGACCGCTGCCGGCGCCAACGCCTGCGCCGACGTCACGGGATTCGGGCTGCTGGGCCACCTCAGGGCCATCTGCCAGGGCAGCGGCGTAGGCGCCCGCGTGAATTTCGGCGCGGTGCCGGTGCTTATGGGTGCATGGGAGTTGCTGGAGTCCGGCATAGCGCCAGGCGGCACTCACCGCAATCTTTCCTCCATCGACGACGTTGTGGAGTGGGGAGACCTGGACGAGAACAAGAGGCTGCTGCTGGTGGACGCGCAGACTTCCGGCGGCCTCCTCATCAGTGTCGCCAGGGAGGGACTGGACCGCCTGCTCGGCGAGCTGGAGAGTGCGGGCGTCGAGACCCGCGCTGTCGTCGGAGAGGTGGTCGCGAGGGAGGAACTGCCGGACGGCATTCTCATCGAGACGCTCGTCTAGCGAGCCGGCCCACATTCTGCGCTGTTGCTGATGGAGGAGAACGAACCAGACTGTCGAGCGCGCCAGCCGCGCTTCGGTGTGAAGCTGGCCCTCGCCATCTCCGTTACCGCTCTGCTCGTCCTTTCGTCCGCGTGTAGCGCGCAGCCCAGTGCAGCGGCAACGGCTACTCCGCCGGCTGCGCCAACGCCCGTCCCCACCTCCACTCCTTTGCTGGTAGCGGCGCTGGTGCCTGCACCCGAACCCACCGCCTCGCCCTCGCCGCAGGCCACGCCGACACATACGTCGCCGCCAACGGTCGCGCCGGCGCCCGAACCCGCCGCCACTGCGTCGCCGGCGCCCACCGCGACGCCCACAACGGAGCCGACGGCCACTCCCACAGGACAGCCAACGTCGACTCGAACGCCGCAGCCTTCGGCAACGGCCACGCCCACAGCTACTCCGTCGCGTGTGCCTACCAGTACACCGACGCCCCAACCCACACACACTCCAACGGCACTGCCGACCGAAACGCTTACGCCAGTGCCGACTGACACGCCCACTCCACAGCCCACCAACACGCCTACGCCACAGCCGACCGACACCCCTACACTACTGCCGACACACACGCCTACCCCAATACCGACCGACACTCCCATACCAGAACCTATGCCGCCCGACGTGCGCATCGCCTGCATATTCTTCGACGGCGAGGTACCACGGTGGGAGTCCGACGAGTACGTGGCGATCATGAACGACGGCGGAAGCGGCCAGGACTTGACCGGCTGGCGGCTTGTGGACATCGCGGACGGACGGCCGCAGTTCGCGTTTCCGCCCAGGATACTGGGGCCCGGCGAGACGATTCGCGTCTACACCAACCAGACGCATTCCGATTCCGGAGGCTTCAGCTTCGGCTCGAACAGCGCAATCTGGAGCAACAGCAACCCGGACGAGGCGGGCCTCTACGACGCGGACGGATTGCTGGTGTCGACGAAGAGCTATCCTCCCGGCTGCTAGGGCCGAATCCCGCGTCTAGCGTGACTCGACGCGGTTCTGGTATCGTTGACGGCATCGAGCGGACTAACACACCGGGCGGAGCATATGGCCGAAACAATGCGGGATACTGTTAGAGGACACGTCGCTAAACTGGTCATCGACGCGCTCGTGGACGCGCAGAGCGAGGGGCTGCTGCCTCCCGCCGACGTGGACAGCGCCGCCATCGAACGTCCGCCCAATCCCGAGCACGGAGAGTTCGCGTCCAGCCTGCCCCTGAAGCTGGCCCGCCCCATGCGGATGAGTCCGATTGCCATCGCCGAGTGCGTCGCCTCTCGGATAGCGGTCGAGGAACCGCTCGGCAGCGTGTGGGTCGCCCGGCCAGGCTTCATCAACTTCTCGCTCTTGGACTCGTGGCTTGCCCGGCAGGTGGACGCCATACGTGAGGCGGGCGAGAAGTACGGCAACGTGCGCGTTGGCGAGGGCGAGCGCGTGCAGGTCGAGTTCGTCAGCGTCAATCCGACCGGGCCGCTACACGTGGCGCACGCGCGGGGCGCGGTCATCGGCAGCACACTCGCAAACGTGCTGTCGGCGGCGGGATACGACGTCGAGCGCGAGTACTACATCAACGACGCCGGCAATCAGATGGACAAGTTCAACGAGAGCCTGTTCGCCCGCTACCAGCAGCTTCTCGGAAACCCAGCCGAATTCCCCGAGGACGGCTACGTGGGCGGCTACATGGTGGATCTGGCGCGGGAGATTCGCGAGGCGGAGGGCGACCGCTTTGCCGACGTGTCCCCCGCGGACGCAATCAGCAAGCTGGGCGGGATAGGGCTGCGCATGATGCTTGACGACATACGCGAAGACCTCGAGGCGCTCAGGATCGACTTCGACGTGTGGTTCAGCGAACGCAGCCTCTACCGATGCGGCCAGTACGACCGCGGCGTTGAGCTTCTTCGACAGCGGGGACATCTGGCCGAGCAGGATGGTGCAACCTGGTTCGAGTGGGAAGAGTCGGGCGAGAATAAGCAGGCCGTGGTGGTGCGCACGAACGGCACTCCCACCTACTTCGCATCCGACATCGCCTATCATTTCAACAAGTTCGTGGAGCGCGGATTCGACCGGGTGATCGACGTGTGGGGCGCGGACCACCAGGGGCACGTCGCGCGGATGAAGGCCGTTGTCGACGCTCTGGGTATTCTCCCCCAGCGGCTGACGCTATTGCTGAACCAGCTTGTGACGCTGCGGCGCGGCGATGAGCTGGTGCGGTTGTCCAAGCGCAGCGGCGAAATCGTGACGCTGCGCGAGCTTGTCGAAGAGGTCGGCGCAGACGCCTGCCGGTTCTTCTTCCTGTCGCGCTCGGCGGAAAGCCAGATGGAGTTCGACCTGGAGCTGGCCAAGCAACAGTCGGCCGAAAACCCTGTGTACTACGTCCAGTACGCCCATGCACGGGTCGCGAGCATTCTGAGGATTGCCGAAGAGAGAGGTATAGACTTCTCGGACGGCCAGGTGTCGCTGCTCACGCACGAAGCGGAGCTGGCGCTCATCCGGAAGGCGATGCAGCTACCCGAGGTGGTGGAGATGATGGCCCTTTCGCTCGAGCCGCACCACCTGCCACATTACGCGGGGGATCTCGCCACGGCCTTCCACTGGTTCTACCAGAACTGCCGCGTCATCTCCGGCGTTGAGGGGGAGGAGGCCATAACCAAGGCGCGGCTGAAGCTGGTCGACGCCGCAAGGGTCGTCCTCGCTCGCTGCCTGCGCCTGATGGACGTGGGGGCGCCGCAAAAGATGTGAGGCGGGGTTACGCCTCGAGGTTGCCCTGTTGCTTGTAGCGCTGGCCGCGGTCGACGTAGTGAGCGCCGGTGCGATCTATCAGTTCGGCGTGCCGGTCGCTGATTTCGCCGCGCACCCTCGCCGGCACACCCATCACCAGCGAGCGCGGCCCGATCTGCATGTTGTCGACGACCATGCAGCCGGACGCCAACAGGCTGTATTCCCCGATCTCTACTCCGTCGTTGACCACGGCGCCGTTGCCGATGAGCACGCTATTGCCGACGGTCTTGGCGTGGCACATCACCCTGTGGCCGATGACCACGTTGTCACCGATGCTGACGTCGTCGTCGCCGTGGACCACGGAGTTGTCCTGGATGCAGGTATTCTTTCCAATCGCGATCTTTCCGGCGTCCGCCCGTATCACGGTGCCGGGCCACACGCTGGAGCCCTCGCCAATCTCCACGTCTCCCACCACGTAGGCAAACTCGCTCACGAACGCCGTCGGGTGAATCTCAGGGCTTTTGCCGTCTAGGCTGCGAATCATGGGTCCTCCTCCGCAAGAGGGTGTTTTCGTCCATCACTGTACCGCCACGCACCCCCCGGCCCAATTGTGTAGCACCGCGCCACGCTGTCGCAAGGGCCGCGGACTCGCGTCGTACGCCAGAGAGCGCCTCCCACCGAACGGAACTGACTCTCTACCGGTTCGTCCGGCGCCGTGAGGCGCGCTTGACACCCGCTCCGGCCCACGCCTAGACTTCTGCCCATCGAAACAGCATCGGACATCACAGAGAGTGGAGAAGTTCATTGTTCAAGCGGATAGATCACGTCGTAATCGCCGTCAACGACCTCGCGGGAGCGGTCGAGGACTATGAGACCAAACTGGGTCTAAAGGCGGAGGTCCGGGACAGGGAGCAGCCGCAGCTGGGCTTGCGCCAGGCCATACTTCCGCTTGGGGAGAGCGGCCGTTTCATCGAGTTGGTGGAGGCGCTGGGCCCCGACACGCCTGTGGGCCGAAGCATCGCCCGCAGGGGCGAGGGCATTCACCTGCTGGCCATCGCGGTCGACGACCGCGAGAAGGCCGCCGAGGAGCTGAAGGCGAACGGCGCGCGGATTATAGAAGGCCCCGGCGGTCCCTACATCCACCCGGCCGACTCGCACGGGGTGCTCATCCAGCTGGTCGAGCGGGACTAGGCGGCTAGCGCCGCCACTCGTTCAGCAGCTCCCTGGCCTCGTTCAACCTGACGGGTTGCCGGCGCGGGTCGAAGAAGCGCACCGCGCGCTCGAGGTCGGCAATGGCCGCGTCCGTGTCTCCCAGGCGGTGGTGCAGAATCGCCCGGTCCTGGTACGCTCTTGCGAAACCGGGCTTAAGCTCGATAGCCTTGTCGTAGTCCTCCATCGCGGGCTTGAACAGGTTGTCGTTATCCTCCTCGATGGCCTCGTTGTAGTAGGCGTATCCCCGACCGTGGTATGCGACGGCCATGTCAGGGATTATTCGAACCACCAGCCCGTATGCGGGAATGGCCTCTTCCCAAAGGTTCGCTTCCAGGTAGGAAACCGCGCGGATGTACTCGAACAGCCCGCGCGTGGGCTGGCCTGACGGCGTGGGGGTCGGTTCGGGTGTTGGCTCGGGAGTCGGCGTCGGCTCTGGAGTGGCCATCGGCTCCGGGGTGGCCATCGGTGTCGGCTCAGGCGTCGGCTCGGGAGACGAGCAGGCGAGCGCGACCCAGAGCAGTATCGCGGCGAACAGCGTGAATCGGGTGGCGGTCATCGGATATAGCATAGCACACAGCGAGAATACACGGCGCGGTTTCACAACGCTGCCATGCGACGCGGTCACTTCTTGCCCCGGCCCCTGGCGAGCAGGCGGCGGCCCTGGAAGAGGTACTGGTTGGCGTAGCCCGCGAACTCGCCGAAGTAGGCCTGCGCCCAGGGACGCATGGCGGCGCGGGTCAGGGGCTTGCCGTCGGCGCGAACCATGTACTCCGGGTACCACTCCCGCAGCGCGCGATCGATCCACACGTCAACCGGGAACGCCTTCCGCTTGTCAAGCGACATCAGTAGCACACAGTTGGCCACCTTGTCGCCGACGCCGGGCAGCGCGGTGAGGGCGTTCAGGGCCTCATCGTACTCCGCCTCTCGCAGCGTGAACGGGTCCAGGTCGCCCGCGGCCACGATGTGGGCCGCCTGGGCGACGTACTTGGCCCTGAAGCCCAGCCCGAGCGCGCGCAAACTCTCCTCGCCCGCTTCGGCCAGTCTTGCCGGGGAAGGAAACGCGCTGCGCCGGCATTCGCCGAGCGCGAGCGGCCTTCCGAATCTGTCGGCAATGTCTTCCACGTTTACGCTGATGCGTTTGACGTTGTTGTTCGCCGAGCAGATGAACGAGATAAGGCACTCCCACGGCTCCTGACGCAGCACGCGCAATCCGGGATACCGGCGCAGCGCTGCCCCGATGCGTTCATCGAGGCGGATGCGGTCGCAGATGGCCTCCAGGTCGTCGTCAAGACGCAGGTAGTCCTTGAACAAAGGTGCGATCGTCGTCTCGTCGTCTGGTGCGCACTCGAACTCCACTCCCCCCGGCGTCCTGCGTGTCCTTATGATGTTGTCGAACACGACACCGGTCAGCCACTCGCCCTCGCGCCGCCAGCGGAACGCCTGGCCGCTCTCCAGCGTGGTGATCAGGTCAAAGGGGCCGGTGAACGGGATGAGCACGCTACGCCCCCAGCCAGCGCTTGGCCGCGCCGCCAAGGTCGTACAGCGGCACGAGCTTGCGAGTGGCGGGGGGAAGCGACCGCACGAACATCCTCCCGTAGCGGCGCGACACTATGCGGCGGTCCAGGATGACAGCCACACCCCTGTCGGTATTCGTGCGAATCAGCCTGCCGAAACCCTGCCTCAGCCGCAGGATGGCCTGCGGCACGGCATACTGCATGAAGGAGTTCTCGAACTGCTCCGAACGCGCCTCGAACACCGGCTCGGTGGGTACGTTGAACGGCAGCCGGGCCACCAGCAGTGCCTGGAGCGATTCCCCGGCGAGGTCCACGCCTTCCCAGAAGCTGGCGGTGCCGAGCAGAACTGTCTCGGGGTTCTCCAGGAATCGGCGCACCAGTTGCTGCGGTGAGCCGTCCAGGCCCTGTGCGAGCACGCCGATGCCCCGCGTGCTGAGCCGGCCACGTATGGCGTGGGCCGTTGCCCGCAGAGAAGCGTGGGAGGTGAAAAGCGCCATGGTCCTGCCGTTCGCGGCGACGGCCACGTCGCTGACGGCCTGCTCCAGCGCATCCTGGTAGGCCCACGAGTTAGGTTCGGGCATGTCTTCCGGCACGCACAACAACACGGCGCTCTCGTAGTCGAAAGGCGAGCCGACAAGCAGCTCCTCCGCGTCGTCCAGGCCCAGGCGCTCCCTCACGTGATCGAAGCGGCCGCCCGTGGCGAGCGTTGCGCTGGTCAGTACGCAGCTTCTCTCCGCGAACAGACTCTCAGCCAGTTGCTCGCTGACGTCCAGCGGAGCCATGTGCAGGAACAGCTCGGAATTGGCCACATTTCTGCTTATCCAGTAGACGCCGCTCTCCTGTGGATGCGGAACGAACTCCCTGAGCATTCGCCGAAAGTCGTCGTTGGCCATGATCATGCCCGACAGCTCACCCAAAATCCCCGCGTAGTCGTCGACTTTGGCCTCTTCCAGGTTTTCCAGCGACGCGCTCACCCTGCGCATGCTGTTGCCCAACTCCGCGAGGGTCACGTCCAGGTTTTCCCAAATGACCTCGAGGTCGGACCAGCCCGGCTGCTTGCGGTCCGCGCCGGTTACGCGATAGTCATTCGACGCGCCCTGACTGAGAGTGAGCTCCACCACGGTCGAATATAGGCTGGACGAGTGGCCGAGTGCCCTGGCGGAAAGGTCCGTCGCCTCGGAGGCCGCCTTTTCGGCGGCATCCATCCGCGACACCGCGGCCGCCGAACCGCGCAGGGCGTCCACCGCCTCGCGCAGCAGGCCGCGCTCGCCGCCGATTCTCTGCAGGTGCTCGTGCAGGGCCGCCTGCGGCAGGTCGTAGCCGAACCGCCGCGTCGCCTCTTCCTCCAGATGGTGGGCCTCGTCGACAATCAGCACGTCGTAATCGGGTAGCAGCGAGCCTTCCGCAAGAACGTCCGCGAGCAGCAGCGCGTGATTGACCACAACCACGTGCGAAGCGTTGGCCTTTTCCCGCGCCGCGCGCAGGAAGCACGGACCGCCCAGGCCCAGGCACTCGTGCATCCGCTCGGAGGAGAGCCTGCTCCACGGCGCCGCGGCGCTGCGGTGCCCCAGGTTCAGTTCGCTCCTGTCGCCCGTCGACGTCTCGCCCAGCCACACCAGCGTCTTGGCCAGCAGCCGAGCCTCGTCCTCGTTGAGCGTGTCGCCCGACCTCACGCGCGACCACCGCCGCAGGCATAGGTAGTTGGCCCTGCCCTTGAGCTGGGAGAAGCGAACGGCTGCCGCGTCCACGACGGGCGCGTCCGCGAGCGCCTCGACCAGCATGGGCAAGTCCTTCTGGACAAGCTGCTCCTGGAGGTTAATGGTGTTCGTGGAGACCACCACCCGCTTGTTGTTGGCTGTCGCGTAGACCAGCGCGGGCAGCAGGTACGCGACGGACTTGCCGACGCCGGTGCCGGCTTCCACCACGAGCCGCTTGCCCTCGTTAATCGCCTCGGCTACGGCGCGGGCGACGGCGATCTGTTCGGGCCGCTCCTCGAAGCCGTCCATCGCCTCGGCCAGCGGACTACCAGAGCGCAACAGCGACGCGACCACGTCGACGTCAATCTTTTCGACTTCCTGGTTGGGGCGGATGGGCCGTGCCTGTTGGAGCCGAGCACCGAGGTCGCCCAGGTCCAGGCCGGACGTGTCCACGGCGGCAGACGTCGCATCGTCCGCGGCGCCGGGCCATTGGCGCGGCTGTGACTCGATGCCGCCGAGCAGGTATGCCAGCACCCAGGACGACCGCCCGGCCAGTCTACCCATTTCGGCCAGGGAGAAGGCGTCGAGCTCCATCGCCCGGCGCAGCAGCACGTTGAACACGTTCCTGGTCGCGTGCGCGTCCGCGAGCGCCCTGTGAGGTTGCGCGTTGCGCGCGCCGAAGCGGTCTGCAAGCCGCTCCAGCGAGTACTCGGGCAGCCCGGGAAACAGAACGTAGGCCAGGTCCCAGGTGTCGCAGCGCGGGTTACGCAGCGGCAGGCCGCTCTTGGTCAGGAAACCCAGGTCGAAGGGCAGGTTGTGGCCGACGATGGGCGACTGGCCCACGAACTCGGCGAAGGGTCGAAGCACCGCGCCGAATTCCGGGGCGCGGTCGACCTCGTGCTGGGGGATGCCGGTTAGCCGGACTATGAACTCGTCCAGGCGGCGGCGCGGGTTCACAAGCGAGGTGAACGTGTCGAGAACCTCGTCGCCGCGAAACTTCACGGCGCCGACCTCGATTATCTCGTCCCGCTCGACGTTGAGGCCGGTCGTCTCCAGGTCGAGGGCGACCCATACCTCATCCAACGGTGGCGTTTCAGGTGGGAGCAGAGTCATGCCCCTCGCCTCAGTCGCTCTCGCGAGCCATCGCCGCCTTCATCTGTTCCCACGCCTGCCGCGCCTCCTCAACCGAACCCTCGTCCTCGATAGTGGTGATGTCGCCGGGGTCCTGGTCGAGCACGACGGCCTTGAAGACACGGCGCATAATCTTGCCGCTGCGCGTCTTCGGCAGCATGTCCACGAAGTTCAGCTCGGCGATTACGGCGATTGGCCCCAGTTCACGCCGGACTGTCTGGAGCAGCTCGCGCCTAAGCTCGTCGGACGGCGTGTAGTCGTTCTTGAGCACGACGAATGCCGAGATGACTTCGCCTCGCAGCTCGTCGGGCCGGCCAGTCACGCCGGCTTCCGCCACCGCCTGGTGCTTCAGGAACGCCGTTTCGACTTCGACAGTCCCTATGCGGTGTGCGGCGATCTTGATGACCTCGTCAGCACGGCCGGCAAACCACACGTAGCCGTCCTCGTCGATATGCGTCGAGTCGCCGGTGAAATAGCGTTCAGGGATTATGCCCCAGTAGTCCTTTTCGTAGCGCTCAGGTTCGCCCCACAACCGCGGCGTAAGACTGGGCCAGGGACGCTTGATGGTGAGAATACCCTTCTCGCCCGTGGGGACAGGCTCGCCCTCCGGCGTCAAAACCTCCACGTCGATGCCAGGCAGGGGTATGCCCGCTGAGCCGGGCTTTATGGGCAGGGTCGAGATGCCATAGGGGTTGCCGATTGCCGGGCCGCCCGTCTCGGTCTGCCACCAGTGGTCTATGACCGGGATGCGGTCTTCCAGGACCGACTTCTGCAGCCACTCCCACGCGGGCGCGTTGAGCGCCTCACCCGCGCAGAACACGCGCTCCAGAGACGACAGGTCCGCGCCGCGCGTCGGCTCGTCGCCGTAGCGCATGAGCGCTCTCACCGCTGT
Source organism: Dehalococcoidia bacterium (assembly GCA_965217705.1). Lineage (GTDB taxonomy): Bacteria > Chloroflexota > Dehalococcoidia > Lucifugimonadales > CATOSD01 > CATOSD01. The sequence goes on from CBDCJA010000001.1 coordinate 185,629, forward strand.
CGGCGAGGTGAAGAGGCCGGTAACTCCGAACTCCTCGATTATCTTCCAGAGCTGGTCTGGGCCGGGGTGGTCGATGGCCCCCTCGAACGCTATGGTAGTCGCCCCGGCCAACATAGGCCCGTAGACGATGTAGCTGTGGCCCACTATCCAGCCGATGTCAGAGGTTGACCACCACACGTCCGTGGGGCGCAGCCCGAAGCACCAGTCGCCCATGGAGTGTATGCCCACCTGGTAGCCGCCGTGCACGTGGACCGCGAGTTTGGGCTTCGCGGTGGTGCCGGAGGTGGCGAGGATGAAGGCCGGCTCGTTGGCTTCCATCACTTCGTATCCGCCGTCGTGGCCTTCGCCTCGCGCGAGAAACTCCTGCCAGGTGATGTCGCGACCGTCGGTCATGGAAACCGGCTCGTCGCCGCGCTGGAGCACGATCACGTTGTCAACGCAGTCGCCGCCAACCTCCATGGAGGCGTCTACTATGCCCTTGAGGGGCACGTTCGACCCGCGCCGGTAGGTAACGTCAGTGGCGAATACGAGCCGAGAGCCGCTCGCCTGTACGCGGTCACCGAGCGCGCCCGACCCGAAGCCGGCGAACACTACCGAATGGATGGCGCCGATGCGCACCGCGGCGAGCATCAGCATGATTGCTTCCGGGCACGGAGGCATGTAGATGGTGATGCGGTCGCCCTTCCCCACTCCCATGGCGCGCAGGGAGGCGGAGAGGCGGCGCACCTCGTGCAGCATCTGGGCATAGGTGAAGACCTGCCTGTCGCCGCCCTCGGTGACGTAGATGAGAGCCGCGTGGCCGCCCCAGTCGTTGGCGACTTTCAGGTCGAGGCAGTTGTATGCCAGGTTGGTCTCGCCCCCGACGAACCACCGGAAGGTGGGATAGTCCCAGTCGAAGGTCTTGTCCCACTTGCGGAACCAGTGGATTTCTTCCGCGGCGCTGGCCCAGAACCGTTCCGGGTCTTCCAACGCCTCACGCCTTATGCTCTCTACCAGCGGGTTGATAAGCTCCATTTTCGCTCTCCAGACCCCATTACACGTATCTCTCGTGGTCCACCAGGCCACTCAGGCGATCTGGCGAACCGCCCCGTGTTCAGATCACCCTGCGACGCAAGCTGCGTGAATCCGAGGTGACAGCGCCGCGCCGTGTTCACGCCACACGATTCACGTCGAACGCCCTAAGCTCTCCGACGTGCAGGCCCTGCACCACACTGTAGGCGCCCGCTCTGAGCGCCTCGACGAAGTCGGACTCCGACCTGATCTCGCCGTCGAACTGCGTGGCGAACTTGCCCAGCCCGTGCGTCGAGTGGGCGTCGCTGCCGCCCGTACCTTCGAAGCCGAGCGTGCGGGCGACTTCGAGCGCGAACAGGTTCTCGCGCTCGGAGTTGGAGCCGTTTCCGACTTCCATGTCGTCGACCACCTCGAACAGCGGATGCAGCGCCGCCTGGTCGGGGGTGCTAGGGCGCTCGGTGCGCTCCCGGAAGAGCAGGTTCAGATTGTAGGGCGGGTTGTTGAAGAGGTTACGGAAAGGGTGCGCGGACACCAGGAAGCCGCCCGCGCGGTCGGCGGCGTGCCGGAGGTCCTTCACCCGGTGCATCCCGCCCACGTATGAGTGCATCCCGAATACCAGCACGTGGCCCATGTCCGTATCGACCTCGAGACCCCTCACGATCGTGAGGCCCGAATCCTCGAACACACGCCGCAGCTCGTGGTCGTCCCAGCCGCCGCCGTGTTCGGAAAGGCATACCCCGTCCAGGCCAATCCTGCGGGCCTCCGAAATCAGCTGTTTCGGCGTCAAACTGCTATCGCTGCTTCCTTTTACGGTGTGAACGTGCAGATCGAATATCGCCAAGTAGGTGTGCCTCTGTTCAGAGTAGCCCGCGCCGATGTCGATTCTATAGGTTGGGTGTTGTGGTGGTCAAACGGGCGGGGGCGACGCAACCTCGCATGTCGCGCTCACCCTCTCCCTGACCCTCTCCCTTGAGGGAGAGGGGAAAGGCCCCGGACACTCCGGCCCCTTCACCTGAGCGAGTTGTGAAAACCCCACTTACGGCCGCACCGCGCGCTTGGGTTGCTGGGCGAGCTTGTGTAGCAAGGGCTGGGCCAGCTTGACGAAGGTGCACGCCAGGCGGCGCGTCTCGCGCGGGTCGATGAGGTCCACCACGTCGCCCTTGAGCGCCGCTCGGAAGGGCGACCTCAGACGGAGCAGGCGGTTCTCGATCATCTCCCTGTGGGCGTCGGGATCCGGCGCCGACTCGATCTCGCGCCTGTATGCCGCCGCGACGCCGCCCTCGATGGGGATGCCTCCCCACTCGCCGGCGGGCCAGCCGTACCGCAGGTTCAGACCGTTGGGCTGTCCCAGGCTGTGCACGGCGTCCGCCGCCACGCCGTAGGCCTTACGCACGTTGAACTCCACCTTTGGCACGTTCGCCTCGGCGCTGGCTATCAACGCTCGCACGCCGCGGCGCATGGTCGCCTTGCGCTCTGCGTGCGAACCGAGCATGAACCCCGGCATGTCGAGGAATATCACTACCGGGAGATTGAAGGCGTCGCACAGGTCCACGAAATGCGTGTACTTCTCGGCAGCCCAGCCGTCCATCGCGCCCGCGAGCTTGAGCGGATCGCTCGCCATCACGCCCACGCTGTAACCGTCCAGTCTCGCGAATCCGGTGATGATCGCGCCGGCCCAGTGCCTGCGCATCTCGAAGAACTCGCCGTTGTCGACCACCAGGCGGATTAGCTTTCTGGCGTCGTAGCTGCGGCGCCGGTTGGGCGGTATGATGTTCAGAAGCTCCTCGGGGCGGCGGTCGGGCGGGTCGCCCGTCTCAACGCGGGGCGCGACGTCGGCTGTGGTGTTGGGCAGATACGAGATGAACTTCTTGATCTGCTCGAAGGCGTCTTCCTCAGATTCCGCCTCGTTGTCCACCTGGCCGCTCTCGTGGACGTGCATCTCGTAGCCGCCGAGCTCCTCCTTGTCCAGCGTCTCGCCGATGGCGCGCCGGACCACGGGCGGCCCGGAGGGGAATATCTGCGACTGGCCCTTGATCATAACGGTGAAGTGGGACATCAAGGCAAAGGCCGCGGGCGCTCCCGCCACTGATCCCATCACACCAGCCGCGACCGGAACACGGCGCAGCAGCTCGACCGAGCGCCACCACAGCTCGCCCGCTGGGAGACCCATGTGCCCGGCGGCCTCGTCGGCCTTCGAGCTGTGACCCACGCCTTCTACCAACTGGATGTAGGGTATGCCGTACTGGAGCGCCAGCGGCTGCGTGAAGTGGCCTGAGCCTTTGCGCACGTTGTGTGGGCTGCCGCCCGATATGGTGAAGTCGTCGCCGCCGATTGCCACCGGCCGGCCGTCGATCTCGCCCAGGCCCATGACGTAGGCTCCAGGCGTGAATCCGCACAGGTTGCCGTCCTCGTCGTACTCGGCGGCGCCCACCATTGGTCCGGCTTCCACGAAGCTGCCCGGATCGACCATCTTGTCGACGCGTTCGCGCACCGTATAGCGCCCGCCATCGTGCTGGCGCTTGATGCGCTCCGGGCCGCCCATCTCGCGGACCAGGCCGCGAATGTACGACATGTCTTCGATCGCGTGCTCCCAGCTCATGCCGGGCTTCCAGGTCTCGCGCTGGGGATCGATAGGCATAGAACATCCTCCTCGTTTGGCGGCGCGCGGTCACTCGTCCCTCGACCGCCGGTTGCGCTCGTTGCGGAAGGCGTCAGGAGACGGCTATCGTCAGCAGCGCCTCGTCCTCGGCCACGCTCTGGCCCTCCACCACGCCGACGGCAACAACCTGGCCGTCGTGCTCGCAGAAGACCTCATTTTCCATCTTCATCGACTCCACCACCACGAGCACGTCGCCGGGGCCGACCTGCTCGCCCGCCGACACCGCCACCTCGAGCACGGTTCCCGTTATGGGAGATTCGATGACTATCTCTCTCAACTCGCTGACACCCCTCTGAACAAAGAAGTCGGGCCGGCGACTAAGTAACCGGCTCCGCTATCACGCCGCATAGTATGGCAGAAACCAGCCGAAAACGCCTATAGCGGTGAGCGTGATGACGACGACGCCCGCGAGCGCCCTCCTCAACAGGACGGCCAGAGGCGCCGCCAGCATCAGCGCCGCCACGACGACGCCCATCGTGAAGGCGAGGTTGGGGCTCCCGAATCCGCCACCAGGCACCTGCTCGAGGCTTATCCTGTAGAGGACGCCGCACACCCCGCCGACGACGGCCCACGTGGGATAGGCCAGGGCGACCGCGCCAAGGCCGACGACCGTGGGACTGCGGTTTTCGATGATGCGTTGGGCCGCCGGCGAGCCGCTCTTCATCATGAAGAAGAGCATCAGCGCCACGGTGCAAATGAACACCGACGCCATCAGCATCCCCAGCGTGGCGCCGGCTATCAGCTCGTACACTCTCCACCCTCCTCGTAACTGCCCCTCGTCTTGACGAGGTGCGCCTCCACTCCGTGCCGGTGGGTCAGAAGGAGCTGCAGCGCCGCGCCCACCTCCCTGCTGGACACCGGGGCGAACAGCGAGGGGCCGCTGCCGGCAACGTGTACCTCCCGCGCGCCCAGCGCGTGCATCGCGTCCCAACAGTTGCGCAGTCCCGGGAAAGCGTCGAACGCCACGTCGTCGAACACGTTGAAGAGGAACTGCGGAGGCACGTCGCCCCCACCGCGTATCCGAGCCGCCAGCCTGCGCGTGAGCGCGCCGCGGGTGAAGTTGACCGGCGATAGCCTGCCGTACAGCGAGGCCGTCTTGTTCGGCACGGGAATGTCCGGGCAGGCGATGACGAGCCACTCCAGGTCTGCCGGCGGCAGCGGAGCGACGCGCTCCCCGCGGCCGCTGACCATCGCCGTTCCGCCCCGCAGCAGGAAGGGCACGTCTGAGCCGAGACGTGCCGCGAGCGCGGACAGCTCCCCGGTCGACAGGCCGAGCCGCCACAGCCTGTTCAGTGCCACCAGCGTCGCGGCGGCGTCGCTGCTGCCGCCGCCGAGGCCGGCCGCGACGGGTATGCGCTTGGCAATCGAGATCCGGGCGCCGTCCGCGGTGCCGGCGGCGTTTTGCAGCAGCCGGGCGGCCCTCCACGCAAGGTTGCCGCACCCCGCAAGCTCCGGGTCGTCGCAAACCAGCTCAAGCTGATCGGCAGGCTCAAAAGTCAGCGTGTCGTGCAGGTCCACCGTCTGAATAACTGAGACGACGTCGTGATAGCCATCGTCCCGGCGTCCGAGCGCCTCGAGAGTCAGGTTGACCTTGGCATGGGCGTTTTGCGTAATCTGCTGGTTCGCCATGGCATCAGTCCGGGCAAGCGACTTCGTACAGGCTACCCCACTCGGCGAGGCTCAGGGTCTCCGCGCGGCGCTTCGGATCGATCTCGGCGCGCGCCAGCAGGCGTTCGACCTCCGCCGGCGGCAGCGAAAGCCCCTGGCTCAGAGCGTTGCGAAGCTGCTTGCGGCGGGCGCTGAAGCCGGCCCTCACCAGCCGGAAGAAGTCTGGCACTGAACGCAGACAGAGCGCGGGGCGTTCGTAGACGTCGATCCGGACGATTGCGGAGGTGACTTTCGGCGCGGGACGGAAGGCGCGCGGGGGCACACTGGCGACCACGCGCGGGAGGCCGTAAAGCTGAGTTGCGACCGACAACAGCGACATTTGCCCCGGCGCCGCGGCCATCGAACGGGCGACCTCGCGCTGCACCATGACCACCATCAGGCGCGGCCCGCCATCCATCTCCAGAAAGCGGCGCACGATGGGCGTCGCGGCGTAGTACGGCAGGTTGGCTACCAGCGTGTAGCCGGCGGTGGTGTCCAGCAGCGCGCCCACGTCCACCGTCCTGGCGTCGCCCGCGACTATGTGGACGTTGGGCCGGTCGGCGAAGCGCGCAGACAGACGGGCGGCCAGTACGTCGTCCAACTCGACAGCGACGACGCGCCCAGCCGACTCGGCGAGCCGCTCGGTGAGGATGCCGCGGCCTGGGCCAATCTCGAGCACCTGGTCGGCGGGGGAAAGCTCTGCGGCGTTCACAAGGCGGGCGAGGACGCGCCGATCCACCAGGAAGTTCTGTCCGAGAGAGCGTTTCGCCCGATGGGGCGGGCCTACAGGGCCAGAGATGGGCTGGGTGGGCATAGCAACGAGGCCGGGACGGGATGGTTGTGGGAGCGGAGCGCACGCCCCAGGGACGGGGCCGCGCGCCTAAATTCGGAAAATGGGCCGTGCACCTCTCTTCGATCTTCCCCGGCGGCGTACGCCAGAGAGCCGACTCGAGCCAGGCGAGCCTGCGGCGCCCGAAGGTAACCGCTTACCGCTGCTTCCTTCCGGACCTGACGGGGTTCACGGCGCTCCGCCGCGCAGGACCCAACTCTCAACATCAGCTACCTGGAGCAGTGGCCCCGTAAAGTCGACCTCCAAGAGGAATTCAGCCTCGCATGAGCGGGTTTCGAGAACAGGGCACCGCTAGCTCCCCGCCTAGCACGACCTGGCAACCAATGGTATTGGAAACGAAGCGCGGGTGTCAACGCGGGCGGGCCGTGCCCTTGCGCGCCGGGCATGTTACAATTCGGCTCGACCACTCACAAGCTCAGGAGGCACGCGCCGGTTGGCATCCATATTCGATCTCCACGTACACACCAACAGGGGCAGCCCCGACAGCGGACTCTCGCCCGACGAACTGGTCGCAGACGCGACCCGCATAGGCCTTACCGGCGTCATGGTCACGGAGCACGACGGCTGGCCGCGCCACGACTTCGAGCAGTTCGCGAGCAAACAGGACCTGATTATGGTCAGGGCGCTGGAGGTGTACACCCCGCTCGGCCACGTCGTCACCCTCGGCCTCGAGAACCACGTCTCGGGCTTCTCACGCGACATGGAGACCATACGCCACCTGAGGCGGGAGGTCGACCGCGTGGGCGGCTTCATGATCCTGGCGCACCCCTTCCGGTTTTTGTTCGACCTGCCGGGCGTTTACACGCAGAACAAGCTGTTCGAGGACGCCGCGAAAGTGCCGGAGACACACGAGGAGGCCGCGCAACACCCGATCTTCGATCTGGTGGACGAGACCGAGGTGGTGAACGGCGGCAACATTGAAGTGGAAAACAGGTTCGCCCAGGGCGTGGCCGCGCACATCGGCCATTGGGGCACCGGCGGCAGCGACGCCCACTCCACGGCCGGGCTGGGCAAGGGAGTCACGGTGTTCAGGGGCGACGTTCGCAATCAACGCGACCTGTTGGAGGCGCTCAGGGAGGGCGACTTCTTCCCCGTCGAGGGATTCCACGTCGGCAAGCCGTCCGACTACGGACGCGCCAAGTGGTGGAAGCCCTCCGACCTCAAAGGCTCGGGTCAAGGGGAGACGCAAGCCGCGCGCTGAACAAAGCCGGTTAGCCTGGAGGTTGGACTAATGGAGACAATTGGCTTTATTGGACTGGGAAACATGGGGCTGGGCATATCGAGGAACATCCAGCGCGCCGGTTATCCCATGGTCGTCTACGACATCAGGGAGGAGGCGACCAAGCCGCTCCTGGAAAACGGGGCGCGGCTGGCGAGCTCGCCGGCGGAGGTGGCGCGGCTCAGCGACGTCACGTTCTCGTCGCTGCCCGGTCCCAGCGAGGTCGAGGCGGTGGCCACCGGGCCGGAAGGCGTGCTGGGCGGTATCCGGGAGGGCGGCGTCTACGTGGACCTCTCGACCAGCCGCCCGACGCTAATACGGCAGATAGAGCCGCTGTTCCGCCAGAAGGGCGCCCACGTTTTGGACGCCCCGGTTAGCGGGGGCAAGTCCGGCGCCATCACGGGCAACCTGGCCGTGATGGTGGGCGGCGAGCGCGAGGTGTTCGACCGCATCAAGCCGGTGCTCGACTCGTTCGGCGACAAGGTGTTCTACTCCGGCTCGATAGGCGCGGGAAGCATCTGCAAGCTGGTGCACAACATGATCGGCCACGGCGTGAGGCAGGCCATCGCAGAGGGTCTGACGCTGGGCGTCAAGGCGGGCGTGGACGCCGAATCGCTGTGGGAGTGCGTGCGGCGCGGCTCGCTGGGGCAGATGAACATACTGCACCGCGGCATACCGGGCAGCCTGTTCCGCGGCGAGTTCGACCGCGCCAGCTTCGCCCTGGAGCTCGCCCGGAAGGACATACTGCTGGCGAACGAGCTGGGCCGCGAGTACGACGTGCCCATGCCGATTGCAAACCTGGCCGAGCAGATGGCCATACAGGCCATTAACCGCGGCTGGGGCGACCGGGACGCCGGCGTCACGTTTCTGCTGCAGGAAGAGGCCGCGGGCGTGGAAGTGCGCGCCCCGCACGTCGATCCCGAAAAAGCCGGCAAGTTCATCACGACTCACCCGGACGCCGAGTAAGGGGCCGTCGTTGGCGTCATTGGCTATCCGGCGCAAGGCCAGCTACAAGTGGTGGGCGTTCGCGGCGCTCGCGCTCGGCATGTTCACGAACGTGGCGGACCACGGCAGCGTGATAGTCGCGCTCCCAACCATCGCAGACCACTTCCTGACCGACCTGCCCACGGTGCAGTGGGTGATCATCGGTTACGCGCTCGCCATCAGCGCGTTCCTCATGCCTATGGGCCGCCTGGGCGACATCGTGGGCGCCAAGAAAGTCTACCTGTCCGGGCTGGTGGTGTTCATTGTCGGGTCGGTGCTGGCCGGCTTGTCCTTCAACGTGTGGATGCTCATAGGCGCCAAGATCTTCCAGGGCATAGGCGCCGGCATGACGCAGGGTACGGGCATGGCCATGATCCTCTCCGCGTTCTCGGACGAGGAAAGAGGAAAGGCGCTCGGCCTGCAGATGAGCATGGTGGGCGCCGGGGGCGTCGCCGGGCCGGCGATGGGCGGCTTCATCGTCGCCTTCTTCGGCTGGCAATGGGTGTTTGGCGTAAACGCGATAATGGGAGCGCTCGCGCTGGTCGCCGCGGCGTTACTAGTGGAAGAGATTCGCGCACCGGACGAAGGCAGAAGACGCCACTTCGACTGGGGCGGGGCCGCTCTCTCCACCGGGGCACTGCTGGCGCTGCTCGTCGGCATGACGCTCGGCCCGTCTCTGGGATGGTTGTCGCCAAGCGTTGCGCTCATCGCGATATCGTTCGTGGTGCTGCTCGGTGGCTTCATCTGGTGGGAGTTGAGGACACCCCTCCCGATGCTGGACGTGCGCCTGTTCACCAGAAAGCTGTTCGCGTTGGGAGTTCTCGCCAACACGCTGTCCTTCCTGGCGAACCAGCCCACCAGGTTCCTGATACCGTTCTATCTCCAGGCCGTGCTGGGCTTCAGCCCCAGCAAGGTGGGTCTGATTATCGTGCCCGGCTTCGCCATAGTAGCGTTCGTGGGGCCTATCAGCGGCTGGCTGTCGGACCGGTTCGGTTGGAGGCCTTTCAACATGGGCGGGCTGGCATTGTCCGCTATAGGGCTGGTCTTGTTGGGACTCCTTCGCACCGACTCGTCTGCCTGGCTCGTGCTGGCGGGGCTGATGATGCAGAGCCTGGGGATGGGAGTGTTCTACGGGCCGAACAACAGCTCCATCATGGCCGCGGTGGAAAAGAGCAGGTACGGCGTCGTAGCCGGATTCCTGAACCTGGTCCGCAACTCATCCAACGTGGCCAGTATCGCCATGGGCACCGCGGTCGTGACGGCGTTCATGGCTGCGGGGGGCTACGCGCCATCGCTGTCCGGGGTCAACTCCGAAAGCGACCTCGGCCTGCTTCAGGCGTTCACAAACGGGTTCAGCTTCTATCTGCTGATGATGAGCGGGCTGTTGGTCCTGGGAATGGTGGCATCGTTCTTCAAGGGCGCGAAAGTCCAGCCGGAGCCGTCGGCCGCCGGGGGTGAGGCAACTGAGCCCAGACCGGGCGTGAAACAGAGCATGAAGGTGGAGGCGAGCGCCGGAGAGTAATCCCAGCGTCCGGCGGCGTATCGCCCAACCTGGGCGTCCACTATAAAGGGACCAATCTTCGCAGTAGAGGAGGCGCTGACATGAGACTTGCCGGCAAGGTGGCGATAGTAACCGGAGGATCACGCGGCATGGGCGAGACTGAGGCGAAGATGTTCGCCGCCGAGGGGGCGCAGGTGGTTATAGCCGACTTGTCCGAGGACGCGGGCCGGAAGGTCGAGGCCGAAATAGCCGAGGCGGGAGGCGAAGCGGTGTTCGTCAAGCTCGACGTCACCGACGAGCAGCAATGGAGTGACGCCGTGGCCCGGACGGTCGAGCGGTTCGGCAGGCTTGACGTGCTAGTGAACAACGCCGGCGTGAGTGGCGGCATAGCGAGCGACGTGCTTGACACGGACGCCTGGGACACGCTGATGGATGTGAACGCCAAGGGCGTGTTCCTGGGGATAAAGTACGCCATTCCGGAGATGAGGCGCTCCGGCGGCGGCTCGATCATCAACATTTCGTCCATTTCCGGGTTCGTCGGGCAGGAGTACATCCACATGGGCTACAACGCCTCCAAGGGCGCGGTACGCATCATGACGAAGACCGCGGCGGCGAGGTACGCCCGGGATGACATCCGCGTCAACTCTGTTCACCCGGGCATCATGCCTCCAATGGGCACGTCGACCGTGACGGCGGCGCCGGAGACGAGGGAGCGGATGTTGGCCCACGTGCCCATGGGCAGGGAGGGCCGTCGGGAAGAGGTCGGCTATGCCGTTCTGTTCCTGGCGTCGGACGAGGCGTCGTACATCACCGGAACCGAGATCGTGGTAGACGGCGGCTATCTCGCGGTCTAGGCAACCCCGCCGGTTGAAGGCACACCGATGGGGGCGCGGCTGACGTGGGCATCCCGAGATTGAAGGACCTCGCGGGAAAGCAGCGGGCCGCAATACACGCCTGGTGCATATACGACTGGGCGAATTCGGCATACGCGACCAACGCCGTGGCGGTGCTGCCCGTCTACGCGGTGTTCCTGTTCAAGGACGCACTGGGCGTTGACGCCGAGTTTCTCGGGCTCCGCGTCACTGGCAGTTCGACGTGGGCCCTTGCGGTCGCCATCTCGACGGGCATGGCAGCCATCACGACCCCCGTTCTCGGCGTGATCGCAGACCGGATGCCGATTAAGAAGCTGCTGCTCGGCATTTACACGGCGTGCGGCTCGTTCTTCATGATAATGACGTTTTTCTCCGCCTACAGCCCGCAGCCGTGGGTGTGGCTGTTCGGCTCGTTCTTCTTCGCCAACATGGGATTCGCGGGCGCACAAGTCTTCTACAACGCGCTGTTGCCCCACGTGGCGCCGGAGAATCTGCTGGACGACGTGAGCAGCCGGGGCTACGCATACGGCTATCTCGGCGGCGGACTGCTGTTGCTGGGCCACATGGCCGCGATATTCCTGGCCGGCGACACCGAGTACGCCGACCTCGTAACTCGCCTCGCCATCGCGTCGGTCGGCGTGTGGTGGTTCGGCTGGGCGATCTGGACACTCGTGGCAGTGCCGGAGCCCCGGGTCGCGAACGCGGTCAGTGGACTCGGGCCGTTCTCGGCGGTGGCGCTTGCACTCAGCGAGTTCAGGCGCACCTTTGGCGAGGTGCGCAAATTCAAGGTCGTGCTCTTGTATCTGGGCGCGTACGTGCTGTTCAACGACGGCATCCAAACGGTGCTTACCATATCGGGGGCGTTCGCCGCAGACACGCTTGGCATCCCGCTGATCTTCAACGCCGGGACGGTGCTCATCATTCAGTTCGTCGCCGTGCCCGGCGCGCTCGCCTTCGGGTGGCTCGCGGCAAGGTACTCCACGAAGGCGGCGCTCGTCGCTTCCCTCGGCGGCTGGTTTATCATCATCGGCTTTGGCATCGCCATCGCCCCTCTCGAGCCGGAGGATCACGCAGACTTCGACTACCGGCTGGAATATCGCTCCGTAGACGGCCTCTACGAGGTAACGCACGCACCCGAAGTGTCCGACACGGAAACTGCGCAAAGTTGGCAGCGCGAAGTCAGCGTCATCAAGAAGGGTGACATTCTCGGGACGGGGCGCGCAGAGCGGCTGCTGGAGAGCGTAGCGCCGTCGCACGATTCCGCCTACTCGGTTTCGGTGCGAGGCGGCGCGCTGGACGGCGAAACGGCGGTGGGCCGGCTGCACGCCTCGCGTCTGGGAAGCGGGCCGGTCGACTGGTGGCCGGCAACCGTTCGTGAGTTGCTGTGGAAGCCGCTGGGCCTCGACGCGGGCTTCCAGTGGTTGTTCGTCGGTGTGTTCGTGGGGGCCATAATCGGGGGTAGCCAGGCGTTGGCACGAAGCCTCTTCTCGCAGATCACCCCTACTGTGCGGAGTGGCGAGTTCTTCTCCTTCTTCGGCTTCATGAGCAAGGCTTCGGCCGTGTTCGGTCCCCTGATCTACGTGTCCGTAACGTCCGCCTTCGACACGCGCGCCGCGATAACGTCGGTCGCACTGCTCATTCTTGTGGGAACAGTCTTACTGCGCTGGGTAGACGTCGCGGCTGGCCGCGCCACGGCCGCCGCGGAGGACGCGAGGCTGCGCGGGAACGGTGGAACAGCCCGGCCGGCCGATTAGAGGGCCCGTCAGCGCTCCCTGTCCTGCCACTTTGCCAGCAGGGTCACCCACACCGATGTAACCAGCAGCTTCAAGTCCAGCCAGGGAGACATGCGCCGCATGTACAGGGTGTCGTAGCGGAGCTTGTTGTGAGGATCCGTATCGTATGTGCCGTAGACCTGCGCCAGCCCCGTCAGGCCGGGCCTGACGAGGAGACGGCGTTCGAAGTTGGGCACACGCTTGGCAATTTCGGCGGCGAGCTCCGGGCGCTCGGCGCGCGGTCCCACCAGGCTGAGGTCGCCCCTGAACATGTTTATCACCTGGGGTAGCTCATCCAGCGCGCGTTTACGCAGAACACGTCCCACGGGGGTGATTCTCGGGTCGTTTTCCGACGCCCACACGGCCCCGCTCATCCGCTCCGCATCGGGGACCATCGACCTGAACTTGTAAACCCTGAAAACACGCCCGCCCTTTCCCAGCCGCGGCTGGGTGTAGAAGACGGGGCCGCGGTCGCGCAGCCAGATCGCCAATGGAATAAACGTCCACAGCGCGATCCAGAGGGGGGCGAGGAACACGTGGACGGCAATGAGTATCGCGAGGTCGAACGGTCTCTTCCACCAGTCGCGGACGGCCTGGCTTCCACCGTCGACGTGTGGCGCCTTTTGCGGGCGGGGGCCGGCGGCGCTCAACGTGCGCCCGTTCGATGGCGTTCAGACACGGATGGTAACTTCACTGTCTAGCACCCATCACCCGGGCGGTCGCGGCACGCGGGGCAGGCCGAGGCCCAAATTCTAACACCTGTATAGCCCGCGTGAGAAGGCCGCCGGGCATCGAAACCCACCCTACAGCCCAATTTTGCGATTGGCCCAGAAACTTCAAGGCAACTTGGCCCACCGTTTGCATGCAAAATGATAGAGTATAGTGGTTTCGCGAAAACGGCTGGTTCCGGGTGTGCTTGGCGAGAAAAGCAGGAGGTGTGAAGGTGAGCAGCGCGAACGTCAACGATCCCGAGGAGCGAAAGCCAAGATTCTTCAGTCGGTTCAAGGCGACGGTGCAACGCCGGATGTTTGACGGAGTGGTGGTGCTGATTCCGCTGCTTGTGACTATTCTCGTGCTCGCCTTCCTGATCGAGAAGGCCGACTCGTTCATTCGAGATCTGACATTCATTGAGGAGCAGACCCTGCTTGGCTTCCCAATCGACTTTCCGGGGATCGGCGTGATTGTTTTCCTGATCATCTTCTTCGCGGTAGGCCTCATTGTGGCAACGGCGTGGGGACGCAAGATTATCGAGGTCAAGAGCACGATCCTGCGCAACACCCCGGTGGTAGGCTCGATCTACGGCGTGACAGAGCAGCTGACCGAGGTTCTGTCTTCAAAGTATAACTTCAGCCGCGTCGTCTTTCTGGAGTGGCCCAGGGAAGGAATGCTGGCGCTGGGCTTCGTAACGGGGCGGGCGTACAACGTCGACACCCAGATTTCGTTGGCGGTTGTCTATGTTCCCACAGTGCCCAACCCAACTTCGGGCAACATGGCGTTCGTGAACGAGGACGACGTGTTCGAGACCGACATCAGCGTGGAAATGGCAATGCGGCTGGTGTTTACTGGCGGCATCGTCATGCCAGAGTACGTGTCACTCGCTCGGCTGCCCAGAGAGACGGTAGACGAGGACGAGGACAATGAGTGGCCCACAGACAACTTTGGCGGTAGATTCCACCTGGAGGCCGCGATTCTCGCCAATAGGGACGACCCACCGAGCTAGTCTCCGGTCGTCGTGGCGACTTCCTCTTCGCCCTCCACCCCGGCCCCGACTTCCGGTGGCTCGAGTGGCAGATCTACGATCATGTTGGTGCCCTCGCCCGGCTCGACGTCCACTCGAATAGTGCCGCCGTGCTCCCGAATGATGTCGTTACACATCGCCAGGCCAAGGCCGGTCCCCTCGCCGGTCGGCTTGGTGGTGAAGAACGGGTTGAAGATCTTTTCCAGCACGTCGTCCGGAATGCCTCCCCCGTTGTCCTTTACCTGTACGCGAACACAGTCCTCGAGGCGCTCGGTGATGAGCCAAAGTGTGGGGAAGTAGGAGCTCAAAGACGTGAGCTCTTCGCCTGTGTCTATTCGCCTCTGATTGGTGGCGTACGCGGCATTGCCGACCAAATTCAGGAACACCCTTGCCAGGTCCTGCGGTATCACGGCAATCTCGCCCACGTTTTCGTCGAACTCGTGCTGTATGTCCAGGTTGAAATCGGGATCGAGCGCGCGGGCGCTGTGGTAGGCCAGGCGGGAGTGCTCTTCGAGAAGCAGGTTGATGTTGGTGGAGTGCCAGTCGCCTGCGCCGCGGCCCATCATCAGCATGTCGTGAACGATGCGATTCGCGCGGTCACCGTGGGACCGGATCCGTTCCAGGTTTGCCACCAGGTCCTCCGATATCTCCTCGATCAGGTCATCCTGGTCGTCGCCTTCCTCTTCCAACACCTCCTTAAGCTCCGCCATCAACTCTTGAGAAGACTCAGAGAAGTTCTTTATGAAGTTGAGCGGGTTACGAATCTCGTGGGCCACTCCAGCGGTCAGCTCACCGAGCGCCGCCAGCTTCTCCCTGACCACAATCTGGTCCTGGGCCAATCGAAGGTCCTCCAGCACCTCCTCCAGTTCGCTGTTCTTCCCCTGCAGCTCCTGGGCCAGCTGTTCCACAAGGTTGAGGCGCTGCACCTCCAGGGCGTGCTGGCGGAACACGTCCAACGCCGCGGCCATGTCCGCCACTTCGTCTCGCCCGCCAACGTCCATTCGCGTCTCGAGGTCGCCGCCAGCCATGCGTCGCATCCACACCGAGAGCAGCTCGATGCGGCGAAGCAGGCCACGTCCGATGTATAGCCACGCGATAAGGACCGCGCCGGCAACGCTCACGACTGTAATTCCAATCAGCAGGTTCCGCCCGGTTTCCACCGCCTGCGCCGACGCGACGGTCGCCGCTTGCGAGTCGGCCCGCGCCTTTCCCACCAAGGCGTCGACTTCGGCCACGAGGTCGACCGCCTGCTCACGGTTCATGGCCAGCAGCTCACCCTCGTGTTCCACCAGCCTGAGTTCGCGGTCCAGAAGGTCGAAGCCGTTGTTTTCGCCCACCCCAACCTCGACAATCTTCTCGATGATTGGCGTAAGTACCGCGTGGAACTCCGTTCCTCTCAGGGGGGCCATGTTGCGCTCGATGCGGCCCTTGGCCGACTCGAACTTCTCCCTGAGAGGCTCGATGAGCGACGGGTCGGAGACGGTGAAGGCGTCGGATAGGTGAAGGGTCGCCTCCCCGGCATCGCTTTGCAGCTCGGCAAGCCGGCGGTACAGGAGCAACTCGTCCTCGGAGAAGTACTCCGTACGGGGAGCGGCGGGCATCCCCAGCTCCTGGTAGCCTGTCATCGCGTAGAAGAGCTGGTTGTCCAAAGCCGGGGCGAGCAGCGAAGTGAGCTCGTCCACCAGGATGTCAAGCCTGGCGGCGAGTTGGTCGCGTTCTTCTCTTAACAGTTGCAGGTCGAGCGTGTTGTACCTTATGAGCAGAACGTTGTTGATTAGATCTTCGGCTAGCGCCCGGACGGTCTCGTACTCGCCACCGGAGCCGTCCGACTGCGAAGCGAGAGCGTCAAGCTGCTCTTCGAACAGGCGTCGGACGCCCGTTATCTCATCTGCGACGGCGGCCAGCTCTTCGATGGACTGCGCCGTGGTCAGCCTTGGAGCGGCCGCAACGAGGCTGTTGCCGTGCTGTGCGACGCCGAACGCGGCGGCCAGATTCGGCACCGTCTCCTCGTTCACAATCTCCTGCTGCTGCGTGACTTGGTAAAAGGAATAAAAGGCGACCATCGCCGCCAGAAGCGTCAGCGCGGCGGAGGCGCCGATCCCCAGGTACATCTGCATCGAAATGCGGTGTCGGTATTCGGCAAAGCGGCGCAGTCGCTCCCTCATGGCGTAACCTCCGCCATCCTCTCCAAGGGGTGGTACTGTCCATCACTTCCTATGGCTGTCAGAAACACGGCGTCAGAGCCCTGGTTGTCATGCGTATCGTAGCTGACCGCAAAGCCGCCTATGTCCGCGAGAGCCGGTTGGTGCAGGGCGTCCAGAAAGCACTCGCGGTCCACGTCCCGGCCGCACGCCTCGAGGCCCGTGATCGCGAGAAGGCCCGCAAGGTAACCCTCAAGCGATACGAACCCGGGCACTGCGTCGGGGGCGTAGTCATCAAGCGCGTCCAGGTACGCCCGCACGATGGGTATGGAGTCGTCGCTCGGGAAGGGCACCACCTGCGTGACGTAGACGCCTTCTCCCATCGCCCCAAGCTCCCTGGCAAGCGCGTTGCTGCCCACGAACGAGACGGTCATGAACAAGGGATCAAGCCCTATATGGCGCGCCCACAACACCAGCGTGGACACCGGCTTGTACGCCCCTATCATGATCACCGCCTCAGGGTCGCCTTGCTGAAGGTCTACGAGGGCGGTCTTCACCGAGATGGTGTTGCGGGGGTACACGCCAATAGCCACCGGCTCCATGCCCCTACGTTCGAGCGCTTGTCTCGCCCCGGTGTAGCCCGCGCGGCCATACGAATCGTCCTGGTACATTACCGCGATGCGTGTTATGCCCAGGTCGGCGGTCAGTCGTTCGACCATCTCCTCGGTCTCCTGGTAGTAGGAGGCGCGAACGTTTATGACGTTTGTCAGCTGCTCGTCGCGCAGAAAGGCCGCGCCGGTGAAGGGCGCAATGTAGGGAACTTCGGCGGCCAAGGCTACCGGCACGGCAGAGCGCGAAGTGGGGGTGCCAACAGCGCCGATTAGGGCAAACACGTTGTCGCTTCTTATGAGTCGCGTAGTGTTCGCCACGGCGGCCTCAGGCTCGTAGGCGTCATCCAGTGAGGTCAATTCGAGCTGGCGACCATGGACGCCGCCGGCGAGGTTTCGTTCGTGGAACGCGGCCCGGATGCCCAGGTGCATGTTGGAGCCGAGCTCCTGGGCCGGACCGCTGAACGCC
Organism: Dehalococcoidia bacterium; assembly: GCA_965217705.1. GTDB lineage: Bacteria > Chloroflexota > Dehalococcoidia > Lucifugimonadales > CATOSD01 > CATOSD01. Next base: position 203,100 of record CBDCJA010000001.1, read on the forward strand.
GCAGACTGGCCAAACAGAACCTGGCCGTCGCTAATGCCGGGAACGGCGTCTGCGACCGTACTGTCTACGGAGCCGACTTCCGATTGGGGGGTTGGGGGCGGACTGACTTCCGGCTGGGCCGGCCCGGAATCGCATCCCTGGGCGCCCACCGCGGCAAGAATCGCGAGCAGGGCTAACGCCACGAATAGTCGGCCCGCAGTCATCACACCCTGCGCTTGATCAACGTCAGGTGGTTCCTGCCATCCTCCCTCTCGTACCTCATCTCGTCCATGAGGGTCTCGGCGAAGTAGATGCCAAGTCCGCCTATACGCCTATCTTCCAGTGAAGCGTCCAAGTCTGGTTCGGGGGCCTCAGTGAGGGGGTCGAACGGGTGGCCATCGTCCCAGATATCTATCGTCAGGTGGTCGGGCTCTGAACTGAGGATGACTTCGAACTCGTGGAGACCTTCCGAATGGCCGTAGTTCATGATGTTCGTGGCCAATTCTTCAACCGCGAGGTTGACGTGGAAAACCAGGGCGGGGTCCCAGTCCTCGCGCTCGCCGAGCTGTTCTATCTCGCTCTGGAGACGCATCAGCTCTTCAATTCTGGTCTCGAACTTGAGTGTCAGTTTCTCGGTCAATGAAGTGGCCTATCTTCCACGGCGCTTACTGTCTGCGGTGCAGCACCAGGCAGGTGATGTCGTCCGACTGGTCGGCCTCACCCGCAAAGTCGTGCACTGCCTCGAATACGCGCCCCGTGGCATCTTCCGCACTGCTGGGCGGGTCGACCTGGAACACCTTTATCAGCCTTGGGACGCCGAACTCCTCCAGGTCCTCGTTCATGGCCTCGGTTACGCCGTCGGTATACAGGATAAGCGCGTCGCCGGGCATCAACCTCAGCGTGCGCTCCACATACTTGAAGTCGGACACAAGCCCCAGCGCAATGCCCCCTGTCAGCGGAAGCTCCTCGGACGAACCGTCCGGGTGTACCAGCAGTGGCGGATTGTGGCCGCCGTTGGCATAGGTGAACATTCCGTTTTCGGGGTCGTACACCGCGTAGAAGAGCGTTACGAACATGGTGGAGTCGTTATCTTCCAGAAGGAGTTCGTTGACGCTCGCAAGCACCTCGCCAGGCATTGCGCTGCCGATAGACATGGCCCTGATGAGCGTGCGGCTCGACATCATGAAGAGGGCGGCGGGCACGCCTTTATCGGAAACGTCCGCCACAACCACACCCAGGCGGTGGTGGTCGCGATTCAGGATGTCGAAGAAGTCTCCCCCCACGTTGCGCGCGGGCTCCATTCTGCCGAACACCTGAAAAGTCTCGCCCTCGGGAAATTGATTGGGCAGCAGCGACTGCTGCATGTTGCTCGCGATGTCCAGCTCGTTCTGCAGCACCGTCAGCTTGTTGCGCGACTCCAGCGCGTCCCGCCATTCGAGCAGATGGCTAAGTGTGCGCTCGATGGTAACTCGAAGGTCTTCGAAGTCTATGGGCTTGGTTACGAAGTCGAAGGCCCCCCGGTTCATGGCGGTGCGAATGTTCTTCATGTCGCCATAAGCGGAGATGATGACCGAGCGAACGTCGGTGCTGACATTGGGGATTTGACTCAACAGAGTCAGCCCGTCCATCTGGGGCATGTTGATGTCCGACAGTACCAAGTCGATAGTCTCGTCAGCGCCCAGTTTTTCGAGCGCCTCCAAGCCGTTGCGAGCGAACACGAATGTGTACTGTCTTCTTCGGATGTCCCTGCGCATCCGCTGAAGAATCAGCGGTTCAAGGTCGGGCTCGTCGTCGACAACCAGTATCTTGTAAGGTCGATTATTAGACATGCAATCAAGTGGCGCTTAGCCCTCTAAGCTTAACGGTCAGGCGTTTCGCCCGAGCGTTGACTTCGCGGGGGTTGAGCGTGCAGCTACGCGCCTATGGCCGAGGCTGCTTCTTCCCTGGTGGAGTGAACCGGAATTATCTTGTCGAAACCGCTGATCTCGAACACCTCGCGAATGGAATCAGCCAGCGAGCAAATCGCCAGCTTTCCGCCCTGTCGTTGCAGGACCCTCGCAGTAAGAAGGATTACCCTCAGGCCGGCACTGCTTATGTAAGTGAGCTTTTCGAGATCGAGAATCAGTGCTTTCACTTCTTCGTCGATAACGCTCGTCAGAGTCTCCTGGAAGTTTCGTGCTTCGGTACCGTCGATGCGGTCACCTACGTTGGCGAAAAGGGTTGAACCCTGGCGCTCGGTGCTGATGTCCATAGGACTCTCGTCTCCTCTGGATAATAGGGCTGCTCGCATGCGCGCGGGCCGGGCAAGGCCGCAGCCTGCGGTTGGCATGCACCCGACGGCTGCCCCAGTCCTGTCTATACATAGCATTTCGATATTTGAAAGTCAAGCTAAATGGCCTTTGCGCAAGCCCAAGCGCACTCCACTTTTCGGGCTTTCGTCGAGACGTTTTCGCGCCTAAGAGGCCCGAATTCATCTCCGAACTATTGCGTCGAGCGCAGCATCGGCGGTTTCGCCTCCGCACGACACAGCCAGTGCCATACTCACGACGTTGTCTGAGCCAGACATGAGCGCGAGTGTGCCTGAAAGGCGATTACCCAAACAGCGCGGCTTCCCGCGGTTGCGACAGCTTCGCTTCGGGTGCTATACTGGCCTCCCTACTCCTGGCGGCACAACCCATTGGGCAAGTGATGTGTATAGCTACGGATTGATAGGCGACATGTCGTCGGCGGCGCTCGTCGGGACCGACGGCTCTATCGACTGGTGCTGCTTCCCCCGATTCGACTCGCCTAGCGTTTTCGCCGCCATCCTGGACCCCGACGTTGGCGGGCACTTTCGCATCGCTCCCACGTCCCCAGTGGTCGCCACCGACCAAGCCTACGTAACCGACACAAACATACTGCGTACCACGTTCACCACCGCCGATGGCGTGCTGACCCTGACGGACTTCATGCCGGCCCAGCACGACGACGACGACAACCCGGAGACTCCCCCAAGGGCCGACGACGAGATTCACCGCACCGTGAGCTGCGAGTCGGGCGAAGTGGAGGTCCTCTGCGACTACCAACCCCGCCACGACTACGCCCGCGCCATGCCTGCCTTCTCTGCGCAGCGATCGCGCTCCGGCTCAACGGCGGTCAGGGCGAGCGGCGGCCGCCAGACTATGACGCTGGCAGCTACGGTTCCCCTGCCGTTCGACGACCGCGGCGCTCATGCGCGCTTCACACTTCGCCAGGGGCAGTCGGCCAGGTTCGTGCTCGCCTATGGCAACCGGCGGCCTGCCGGCGTCGAACGCTACCGCACCGATGAGAAAATGGCGACGACGGCGACCTACTGGAAGGGTCTCGTCTCGCGGATGCACTACACGGGCCTGTGGCGTGATTCGGTTGTGCGTTCGTTCCTCGCGCTGCACCTGATGATGTACCGCTACTCCGGCGCCGTCGTGGCCGCTCCAACCACCAGTCTGCCGGAGACCATTGGTGGCTCCCGCAACTGGGACTACCGCTACTCTTGGCTCCGGGACGCCAGCTTCACCGTCGACATTCTGTACCGCCTGGGCGACGAGTACGGCGCCGACAGATACCTGAACTGGCTGCTGGAGCAGTGCAACCTGCACCGGCGCAAGACGCGCATCCTGTACGGCATAAGTCCGGTTTCGTCGCTGCGGGAGTACACGCTGGACCACCTGCGCGGGTACGAGGACTCGCGCCCCGTGCGCATCGGCAACGCCGCGGCGGACCACGTCCAGATGGACGTTTTCGGTGAGGTGATCGTCACGATCCACTCGCTGCTTGTGCTCAAGGGTGAGCTGCCGACCGAGGTTTGGGAACTCGTCCAGTATCTGGCTGAGTTCGTCATGGGCAACTGGCGCCGCAAGGACAGGGGCGTCTGGGAGGTGCGGGGAGAATTGCAGCACTTCGTTTACTCCAAGGCTTTGTGCTGGGCCGCGCTGGACCACGCCGCGTACATAGCCGCTGCCATGGGTCAGCGGCGGCTGTACCGCCGCTGGTCGTTGGCGGCCGACGACATCAAGCAGGAGATTCTGAGTCAAGGTTGGTCGGAGAGCAAGCAGGCATTCCGGCAGCGCTACGGCAGCGAGGCGCTGGACGCATCCAACCTGGGCATACCGTTCATGAATTTGATAGAGCGTGATGACCCCCGCGTTCGGCCAAACGTGGACGCCATAGAGCGAGAGCTAACTCAAGGGCCGCTTGTGTGGCGCTACCTGCCCGACGAGACCGACGATGGGCTGGGCGGCCAGAAGGAGGGCGCCTTCACGCTGCTGAGCTTCTGGCTGATTGGCAACCTGATCTACACCGGCCAGAACGACAGGGCCATGGACTATTTTCACAACGTGATTACGACGCAGTCGAACCACCTGGGCCTGTTCGCCGAAATGTTCGACCCGGTCACCCAGCGGCAGCTCGGCAACTTTCCCCAGGCCTACTCGCACATAGGCCTGATCCACACCGCCCTCAACCTGTCCGGCTTCATCGCCGACACCCCGACCCGGCTCCAGTCCCCCTCGCCGTAGCGGACCCACCACCCGGCGTCCGCAGCCTCACACGGCCTGCGGCGAGTCTACGTGTGTAGGGACGCCTTCCGCCTCGAACGCCGCGTCGATGCGTGTGCGCGTTTCGACGTCCAGCTTCCAGTCCGCGGCTGCGACGTTCTCCTTCAACTCCCACTCGTTCCTGACTCCGACCAGTCCGACGGAAACCGCCGGATGTCCGGTAGTCCAAGCGATGGCCAGTTGCGCGACGCTCTTGCCGTGGTCTGCGGCGATTGCCTTCAGTCGCTCGACGACCCGCAGCTCCCGCGGGAATTCCTCCGGCTGGAAGAGCGGAAGCCCGAACGCGACCCCTCGGCTGCGCCAATCGCCCTCCCCGAACGCGGTCTCCGGCGTGAACGCGCCTGAAAGCAGGCCGAAGCCGAGCGTGCCGTAGGCCATGAAGCCGATGTTCCGCTCGGCGCAGAACGGCAGAACCGCAGACTCCATCCGGCGGTCGAACATGTTGTACCCCACCTGGTTGGCGGCAAGGTGGCCGTATCGCTCGCACTCGATCATCATCTCCGGCGTGAAGTTGGAGACTCCGTAGTGCCTTATCTTGCCGTCCTCTTTCAGCTTGTTGAGAGCCGACACCGTTTCCTCGAAAGGCGTGTCGTGGTCAGGCCAGTGTATGAGAAGCAGGTCCAGGTAGTCGGTCTCCAGGCGCTGCAGGCAGCCCTCCGTACGCGCGATGACGTGGTCATAGCTGGAGTTACGGCCGGCATTCCGGTTGTCCTCGTCGTACTGGAAGCCCACCTTGCTGACCAGGACTATGTCACCGCGCCTGTTGCCCAGCGCCTTGGCAAGCAGCCTCTCCGAGTGGTACGGGCCGTAAACCTCGGCGGTGTCAAACAGCGTTATGCCGTGATCGATCGCTGCGTGCACGGCCTGGGCCGCCTCGTCAACGTCGATATGTCCGTACATCGTGGTGCTCATTTCCCACGTACCGAAACCGATCGCCGAGGTGTACAGGCCGCTATCCCCGAGTTGTCTCTGTTCCACGTGTTCTCCCTTCCGTAACGGTTGATCCCGTCCTCACGACGTCTGCGCGCGGCCGATCGGTCGGCCGCGCTAGTGAGACGGCGCGGCGCTTTGGCTGGGGCCATCCACCCGCATCGAGACTACGTCGATGCCGTAGTACTTCTGGTGGTTTATCGCGCCGGCGTAATGGCGTAGCAGGCGGTAGGAGATCTCGCTCTCCTCCGGCACTTGCGGCAGCTCGCTGAGGTAGGCCAGGCGGTCCTCCACGTTGTCGCCTTCCAGCGCGGACGTGAACTCGAGCTCCGCCGCGCCATCTTCCAGCCGCGCCGACACCGACAGCCTCTTCGGCGCACTGCATAGGTATGGCCAGCGTCTCCTCGCTCACGGCGGCCAGTCTGTCCGCTGCCGCGCGTCCCACCTGTGGCGCGTCGCGAACCCGCGGGCGAAGTCGAGCACCTTGGGTAGAGCCTCGTCGTACAGGCCGAAGGGCACGGAGGCCGCGCAGCCGGCGGCGATGCCGATGATGGGCACCCATATGCGCAGCGGCGTCGGGCCGCGCATAGCCAGCCCCAGGACGACGACGGCCGTCACGGCGGCGGCAACCGGCCCCGCGGAAGCCGAGACGTCGTCCGGCACCGTCGACATGGTGTCGAACAGGATGGGTACGACCGTCCCGGCTATGAGCATGATCACTATGCCGGCAACGACAGGCGTGAGCAGCCGCCTGAACCACGAGAGCCTGGAAGCGAGCAGGAACTGAAAGAGTGATGACACCACCACGAGGCTTGCCATGGTGGCGGGGCCGCCCTCGACGAGCGCCGCGACACAGACCGCGATGAACGCGCCGGACGTGCCCATCATCAGGACGTGGCCGGCTCCGATGCGCCAGACCCGCACGGCCTGCAGTATGGTGGCCACGCCGCCGACCAGGAGCGCGGCGAACACGGCCCAGGCAAGGTAGCCTTCGCTCTCTCCTGGCACTTTGACGATGATGACCACACCGAGCACAATGCCCGCGAGGATGGACAGCGCCGCCTGCACGCCCACGCCTACCGCAACGGCGTGCGGCGGGTTTTCCTCCGGCTCGTATCGCACCGACTCGTTGATCTGCTCGGAAGCCAACGGCCACGCCTTCCCTCCGGACAACGACTGCCGCTAGCTGGGGGCTTGGGCGAGTCCGGCAAGGCGATTGTAACCCAAGCCCGGAATGGTTGCCATGCCGCGCGGTCCGGTTGCGGAAGACGCTGCCACTTTGCTAGAATTGGTGCGCTGCGCCGGCGGTCGGTCCCGCGGCGCGGGAGGGGCTGTAGCTCATCTGGGAGAGCGCTTCAATGGCATTGAAGAGGCAGGGGGTTCGAGTCCCCCCAGCTCCACCAGCGACCTACACAGTGCTTCCCTATCACTGAGGGCTTCCCTCGGTTGTTCGAATCATCTCATCGCGCTGAGATTCGATTGGCTATTGCTGACATTTGGACTTCAACGATACAAGTGTTCGGTGGTCCGTCGCCGAGCTCCTTGATGTATCATTCGCAGTAAGATCGAGCACCCGTGCGCCCGCTCATCCCCGCGGAAGCCGACTTACCAACACATACTTGGGAGTGGCGAAACGGGTGTCTCAGCATTGATCCCCATAGCAACTCCGCCATACTATCCGTACGAATCTTTGGACATATGGTGCCGGTAAAGACAGGGGGAGGAAGAAAACAACCACTACACGAACGACAAGATACGTGACCCTGTTAAGCGTTGTCCTTGCGCTGGTCCTTACGGCAGCGCTGGCGGCCTGCAGCTCAGATGAGCCGTCCGGCGGGACCACGTCCACTGCCACCGATGCGGCCGCGACAGCGCCGCCCGCGGCCTCCGGCTCCGCCGAAACGGACTGGGAAGCCCTGGTTGCCCTCCACAACGCAACGGACGGTGAGAACTGGATTACTAACTACAACTGGCTGAGCGACGCTCCCCTCGGCGAATGGGAGGGCGTCACCACCAACCGCGACGGGCGCGTTCCAGGGCTGGATCTCGGCGGCTACGGCTTGAGCGGCGAGATACCGCCAGAGCTGGGCAGCCTCTCCAACCTTGGAGGGCTGCGCCTCTCCGACAACGAGTTGAGCGGGGAGATACAGGCGGAGTTGGGCAGCCTCTCCTACCTGATAGGTCTGAGCCTTGGCGATGGACTCCTTCACGTTCGGGGTTTCCACGCCGTTCTCGAAGAGAGTTGCCTTGACGTCGCGGCCGATAGTCTCGGGGACACGTAGAACCCCACGGGTACCGGCCCGGCGGAAGCGAGAGTGTCCAGCACCCCTATCACAGTCAGGTCCAACGTGTTCCCACTCTCCAGATCCCGCACGGTGATGTTCACGGGGTCCATGTAGTCGTTCCACGTCGTTCAGCGTGAACTGGTCTGAGGGCAGCGCGATGCCGAACCGGTTCGTCGCGAAGAAGTCGTCGCCCACGAACGCGACGACTTCATAGCCGCCGCCGAGCCGCTCCTGGTTGCCAAACAGGTTGTCCAGGACGTCCACGAACGTCACCATCACCGTCACGGAGAAGATCACGATCGAGGACATCGCCAGTGACAGCCCCGTCCTGTACCGGGACTAGAGAGGATAGGCCACTGCGGGATTCACGATTGGCGTGTACCGCCGGAAACGGCCAATCGTCTTGCTGGCCAGACCCAGCGCTACCCGATCCGTTTCGGAGAAGGTCGCTGTGGACATTGGAGTGGTTGTGGAGACGGGAACGGCTTCGCAGAAGGGCAGGCCGCCCAGGTCGGAGAATTCCATTATCAACCGGTCTTGCAAACTGCTTGGTAAACACCCCCTCAACTCGTTATCGCTGAGGACCAGCGATTCCAGGTTGGAGAGCTGGCCCAGTTCAGGTGGTATCTCTCCGCTCAACTCGTTATTGTTGAGCCTCAGCTGATTCAGGTTGGATAGGCTGCTCAACTCCGACGGTATCTCCCCGCTCAACCGGTTATCAGAAAGGAACAGACTCTCCAGATTGGCGAGATTGCCCAACTCCGACGGAATCTCTCCGCTCAATTCGTTCGCGCTGAGGTACAGATCTTCCAGATTGGCGAGGTTGCCCAACTCCGGCGGTATCTCTCCGCTCAACTGATTCACCCAGAGATACAGATCTTCCAGATTGGCCAGGTTGCCTAACTCCGGCGGTATCTCCCCGCTCAACCGGTTCTGAGCAAGTTCCAGGCTTTTCAGGTTGGCGAGGCTGCCCAACTCCGGCGGTATCTCCCCGCTCAGCCGGTTCTCGTAGAGCCACAGATTTTCCAGATTGGCGAGGTTGCCCAACTCCGGCGGTATCTCCCCGCTCAGCCGGTTACCATAGAGCCAGAGCCATGTTACGCGTCCGTTGTCGTCAGTAGTTACGCCGTACCATTCGCGGATTGAAGCGCCGCTCAGCCAGTAGTGTTCGTTCGCCCAGTTGGGCCCGTCCGTGGCGTTGTAGAGGGCGACCAGCGCCTCCCGGTCCGTTTCGGGCGCCGATGCACAGAACGGCGATCCGGAGACACTAACCGACTGGTCTTGCAGACTGTTCGGTATACATCCCCTCCACAGCTGGTTCCTTCCAAGGTACAGATCTTCCAGATTGGCGAGGTTGCCCAACTCCGGCGGTATCTCTCCGTTCAACCGGTTATCAGAAAGGGACAGCTGTTCCAGATTGGCGAGGCTGCCCAACTCCGGCGGTATCTCTCCGCTCAACCGGTTCTGAGCAAGTTCCAGGCTTTTCAGGTTGGCGAGGCTGCCCAACTCCAGCGGTATCTCACCGCTCAACCGGTTATCAGAAAGGGACAGCCATGTTACGCGGCCGTTGTCGTCAGTCCTGACGCCGTACCACTCGCCGATTGAAGCGCCGCTAAGCCAGTTTTCATTGTTCGCCCAGTTGGGCCCGTCCGTTGCGTTGTAGAGGGCGACCAGCGCCTCCCGGTCCGTTTCGGCGTCCGTTTCGGCTGAGACATTGGAGACGCAGAAGGGCAAGTCTCCCAGGTGGGAAGATTCCGTGTCTAACCGGTCTTGCAGATTAGCCGGTACACATCTCAACCGGTTGTAGCTGAGGACCAGCGATTCCAGGTTGGAGAGTTGGCCCAGTTCAGATGGTACCTCACCGCTCAACTGGTTCTCGCTGAGGTTAAGCACGTACAAGTTGGCGAGGCTGCCCAACTCCGGCGGTATCTCTCCGCTCAACCCATTCCGAGAGAGGAGCAGCGTCTCCAGGTTGAAGAGACTGCTCAACTCCAGCGGCAGCTCCCCACTCAGCCCCATATCGAAGAGATTCAGGCTGGTTACGCGGCCGTTGTCGTCGGTAGTGACGCCGTACCATTCACCGATTGGAGCGTCGGTCAGCCAGTTGTCGTTTCTCTCCCAGTTCTCACCGTCCGTTGCGTTGTAGAGGGCGACCAGCGCTTCCCTGTCCGTTTCGGCTGAGACATCGGAGACACAGGCCAGTTGAATAGCCGGAAGGGCCATCGCAATTACAAGGCCCAGCAGGGTCAGCCTCCCCGTAGGTTTTCTGCGCTTCATTTTCTTCACCTACTGCCTTTCACGAATCGGCCCACGAAAGGGGTCTCTCCTTGCGCCCTTGTGCTACGCAGCTAATTCTCGCGGGTTGAGGTTTGAGCGCGCCGGGGCCTCACTATTGGCCCCTCTGCTTTCGGCTGAAGCATACACCAGTTGCTTCGCCATCACACCGCGCCACTTGCTGACTCTGCGCTGTAGGGTCCGCAGTTGACGCCTGCTGTAACGCTCGGGGTAGCGCCGTATCAGCCGATCCATCAGGTCCGCCGCCGCGGTGTCCGGCCGCTGTTGGAGCCAGCCCAGTACCTCGCTTGCGCCGACGAAATCGAACTGACTCACCGTGTCGATAAGAGGGCCACCCGGAGACAACAGGGCAAGGATGATCGTCATAACCGAGCCGACTACCAGAAAAGGCGTTGGACGAATGCCGGCCCCGCAGGATACGGGCCCTCTAAAGGGGCCATTCGGAAGAACCGCATCGATCGGACTCGGGGGGAGTAGTCGTCTGGAGGTGTCGTGGCATCTACTCAGATGTGAGACTGGAGTACATGGCGGCAGAGACCGACGTGACTGCGGCCGTGCGGCAACTTCAGCCCGCCTGGAGCGTCAATGCAGTAGCGCAGTCAGTCGGCATCGCCGCTCTGGAGGAGGAGGCACACGTCGCTGGGTCGTTGAAAGGCCCCTTGGCGTGGCCAAGGGGCGACACCGGAACTAGGAGCCGGACAGCGCTTCCAGAAGCTCTCGCCAGCCCTCCTCTTTCTCCGCCTTGGTGCTAAGCTCGGATACGATGACTCCGCTGGCGTCGAGGGTCATGTGGGCGGCCTGCCTGGTTACACCGTAGGCCTTCAACATCTCCACGTTCGCAGAGGTCATGGGCCAGATGAAACCGTGCGAGTCCTTGTACGAGAGGATGTCAGAAGCGTCCTCAGAGGGGTCAACCCCCAACGCGAGTATGTCGACGCTGTCCGCATAGTCGGGGTGTATTTCCTTAAGCTGCCTCAACGAGGCACGACATACCGGTCACCAGGTTGTGAAGAAGTAGATCATCACGGGGCGACCCTGAAGGCTGGCCAGCGTGACGCTCTCACCTTCAAGGTTGGTCAGCGTAAAGTCCGGGGCACGCTGCCCGACGTCGAGGCCAACTTCCACGGACGATGGGACGGGCGCCAGGGTGGGCGTAGCGGGCGCCGGGGCGCTCTCAGTTGAGGCGACCTCCGTGGGGGCCGCGGTCGGCTGGGTCGCCGGGGCCGTGGTCGGCTGGGACATAGCCACGTCGGATTCGGGCTCATCGCTGCCGCACGCGGCCAACAGCACGGCGGCCAACGCCACGCACGAGGCAAGGCCCAGCCATCTCAATTTGCTCACGTAATCGCTCCCCAAGTATGTATTAGCTGTCCCAATTATACACTTACGAGCGCCGTTCACGCCAGAACATGCCGCGCGCACAGCTCGACTTCCATCGCCGCACCTCGTCGGGTGAGCTTCCCCTGCTAGCGCCGTTTGGCGGTACGGGGGTTAGGCGCCGCCGCCACCTCATCGGGGGTAATTCCGGCAAAGCGCTGGGGGCGATACGGCCCCAGCACCGCTTCTGCCCGCGTTCCGTCACAGATTTCCTGGGTGGCCAGTTGACTCAGTGCCGGGGCAAGGGTAACACCGCTGTGCGTGATGGCCACGTACAGGTTGGGCGCCTCGGACGCGAACCCCATCACCGGATAGCCGTCCAACGGCATGGGACGCCAGCCCACCGGCACCGGGACTGCCCGTGCACCGGCCAGGCCCGGCAGATAGCGACGGGCACGGGCCAGCAGGTCGGCGGCGTGGGCCTGGGAGTCATCCTCGGCCAGACTCTCCTGGTCGCCTTCGCCGATCATCATGCGGCCGTCGGCGCACTGGCGTAGATGTATCTCCGGGCGGGCCGGGTCCAGGGGCGGTGCGTAGACGACCGGCACGTTCTCGAGCAAACGCGGGAGCGGGTCCGTCCGAATCACCACGCCGGGGCTTCTCGCCTGCGGCACGCTGACGCCCGCCAAGGCGGCAAGGCGCGTTGTCCCGGTGCCGGCGGCGGCGACCACCACATCAGCCTCCAGGGAGCCCGAAGAGGTCCCCAGGGCGCGAATCCGGCCGTCACCACTCTGCTCGAAACCCAAGACTTCAGTATCCTCTAGGACTTCGCATCCCATCTCACGCAGCCGGCGCAGGCACGCGTCTACCACCATCTGCGGCTCCACCTGTCCTTCGTTGGGGCTGTACTCGGCAGCGGACACCTCGCCCACGTCGAGCGCCGGTTCAAGGCGCTCCAGCTCGTCGGCATCGATCAACCGTGTCGGGTAGCCCCAGGACTGGAGAAGCCGCACTCGCGCCGCCAGTGCCTCGGCTGCCGCCGGGTCGGACTCCCATGACACCTTGCCGCCCCAGCGAAGGCCTACGCTGTCCGGGTCTCCGCAGTCCCCGACGGCGGCGGCGAAACGGGGCCACATCTCCATCGAGCGTCGGTTCAGGTTGTGATAGCCGATGGGCTCTTTGCCCCCGGCATTGATCCAGGCAAAGCTGTGGCTCGACGCGCCATGCCCTGGCCGCCCCTTGTCGATGAGCACGACGCTCACCCCGCGCTGTGCAAGGCGCCAGGCGATGGCGGCGCCCAGTATTCCTGCGCCAACAACGGCTATCCTTCGAGCTCCTGGTTCAGTGGTCATTGGTAGCGACTCCTTCAAGCGCGGACGTCGAGGCTGAGCCGGCGTTCAGGACCTGGAGTTGTAGACCGTGTACGGCTGGGAGTCCTTCGGCAACGTGCCCTGATAGAACTGCCGCAGATGGGGTTCCACCAAGCGAGCCACCTCTCTTCTGTCCTCTTCCTGAGGCGATAGCGGGCGGTCCAACGCACCCCGTATCTCCTCGAACAGCGCCTTCTTGTCGAACCTGGTCGGCTGCCCGTCACGGAGCACCACTTCACCATCGACCAGGACCGTGTCCACGTCTATCCCACGTCCGCGGTGGACCAAGGCGTCCACTACCGACACCTCGGGGTCCAGGTACGGCTGCTCGATGTTCCGCAAGTCCAGCAGCGCCATGTCAGCCCGCTTCCCCGGCTCCAGTGTTCCGATACGGTCGCCGAACCAGCTGGCATAGGCTCCGTTGACCGTCGCCATTTGGAGCACCTGGTAAGCGGTGGGCGGGTCCAATTCTATGCCGGGCACACGATGAATCTTGAGCACCAGGCGCATCTCCTGGAACAGGTCCTTATCGTCGTTCAGCCCGGCTTCATCGCTGCCGATAGCCACCTTGACGCCTGCTGCCAGGATGCGACCCATGGGCGCTATCCCGCTCTTGAGTCTCAGGTTCGAGCTGGCGTTGTGGCAGATGTTCGTACCTGTGGCGGCCATTATCTCGAGGTCTTCATCCGTAATCCATACGCTGTGTCCGCAGGTAACCTCCGGGCCGAGGAATCCAAGCTCGTGAAGATGTTGCAACGGGGTCTTGTTCCAGGCTCTGTAGCCGTACAGCTTCTGGTACACCGTTTCCTGCAGATGGATGTGGATTCCGGTGCTGAAGCGGCCCGCCAACTCCTTCAGGGCGACAAGCAGCTCATCGGAACAGCGATGGACGTTGCTGGGCGCCATCGTCACCTGCACGCGCTCGTATCGGTTGTTCCCATACTTCCGGCAGATCTCCTCCAGGATCGGCATCACCTCTTCGACGGGCAGGTAGCTGGGAGCCATCAGCGAGCGGTATCGGTCCGCCAGGTGTTCCGGCAACTGGGAAGCGAAGTCCTCCTCCCCACCGTCCGCGCCCGCCACCATGGAATTCTGGTCGGCGATCGAGGGGGCGTAGGACACCCTCATTCCGGAGGTCTGGTATGCACTCACCACCTTGTCCGCTATGTCCATGCTCAACGGCCCAAAGCCGCGCGGCGGCGAATGGATAGCCTGCACCGTGGTAGTGCCCGTCTCGATCATCTGGACCGCTCCGTAAAGCTGGTCCAGGTATGGGTCGATCAACCTTGTCCCCACCCTGGAGAGGCTCCACATCTCCAGGGGCAGGTCAGGCGCTCCCATCTGAAAGGGCGTGAGCCCCAGGTGGAAGTGGTCATTGACCAGCCCCGGCATCACGATGTGATTGGGCGAACCAATAACCGGCGCTTCTGGATGCCGGCGGCTCAGGTCTCGGTAATCGCCCACCTCTTCTATCTGCCCGTCTCGTTGCAGGACCGCTCCGTCGGTTATGACATCAGCCGACCAGGGGTCGTTGACCTTGCAGACGACGTACTTTCCTCGCACTATTGACAATGCCATTGTTCAGCCTCCTGTGCCGAGTCGGCGACCCGTCCCGTTTCGCAATCTCCACTCTCCAGTGGTAGCGTGTCCGGCCCATGTTCCCGGAAATCCCGGTGTTCGTCAACACTCAACCGCCGAGCTATACGGCTGCGGCTAGACTATAATCCCGCCATGACCGCATTTGCCCTGGGTCTGGTCCTAATCTCCGCCCTTTGCCACGCCGCCTGGAACCTGCTGCTGAAGCGCTCCGGCAACCAGGAGGTGTTTGCCTGGGCGATCCTGGTCGCCGGCAGCGTGATGCTGCTGCCCTTGGGCATCGTCCTGTTCCTGTTGTACCCGGTGTCGTCGGCGGGCTACTGGTTGGTTCTCGCATCCGTGGTGGCTCACATCCTCTACTTCATCCTGCTCGGCCGGGCCTACTCGAGGGGCGACCTGTCCCTTGTCTATCCCGTCGCCAGAGGAATCGGGCCGATGCTCGTTCCGGTTCTGGCCGTATTGATTCTAGGAGAAAAGGTGACCCCGTCCGCCGTACTCGGCATCGGGGTCATAATAGCCGGCATCTTCCTGGTCTCGTGGTGGGGCCGTTTCCGGCAGATCATCGCCCGGCCGTCAGTCCTGTTCCGGGACGCCGGTGTAGGCTACGCGGTCCTCACCGGGATGACAATCACCCTATACAGCCTGGTGGACAAGCAGGGCGTGGCGCACGTCCAGCCGTTCCTGTACATGTACCTTCTCACCTTAGGTTCGGCCATAGGCATTTCCCCATACGTTCTGTACACGTGCGGGCTGGCCAAAGCGAAACTGGAGTGGACGTCGAACGCCTGGGCCATCGTCGCCGCGGGCCTGCTGGTCTTTCTCGCCTACGGTCTCGTGCTGACCGCCTTTTCACTCTCCCAGGTCAGCTATGTCGCCCCGGCTCGGGAGGTTGGCATTGTCATCGGCGTACTCATGGGCGTGTTCGTTCTCGATGAGCCGTTCGGACGGGGACGGGTCTTGGGCTCCTCCGCGATCGTCCTGGGTCTGGTCCTTATCGCGCTGTCTCCCTAGTTTTGCCGCCGCGCGGCCGCAGGTTTCCCATGCTCGTCCTCACTGCCTTGGCTGTCCTTTCCCTCCCTATGACGCTGACATCGCAGAACCTTGAAACTGCTGCAAAAATAGTCCCAAATCTCCTATAAGCTCCGTAACTGCCATCAGTAGCATTCACGCAACGCATCATGCTTGGAACAGCCAATGGGCCCCGCGCCGTTCGCCTGGCTCGGTGAATGAAAGAAAGACCCGGGTCAAACTCGACTCAGTTTGGAAACGTCGTGAACAAAGCTAATCAGTCGACAACAGCGTCGCGCCTCAGAGGCCGCCGACCGGTCAATGGACTCCCGTCTTCCATGGGTGTAGTAGCGAGTCTGATTGCCGTGGTAAGCGTCATTTCGGTCATAGCCGTGATGATGACCAGCAGTGTACTCGGCCACGAGGGAGACCTTGAGCGCGACCATGGTTGCTCAGAGGACTCCGAGCACCAGTCGACCGGCCGCCACATGCTCTATGTCTCCACAACGCATGAGCTCACCAAACCCAGCGGGAACTCGCACGTAAGCGCCGGAAGCGGTGTTTCCAATGTCTCGGCTACCAAGATCTCCAACACATTTGATTACCTTGGTACTGAAGTCACTGTCAACAACGGCGAGAACGTGTACATGATCACTTACACCGTTGACAGCCTGCCTGGCGTGGTGAACATCTGCTGGACTGATCAGATTGGCTTCTGGTACCCAATTGATATGGGCGACGGCAATACCGATACGAGCACTCCAACCGAGAATGTCGGACCGGGCACCGACACAAGCACGACAACAGAGAACATTGGATCGGGCACCGACACGAGCACGAGCACCAACATCGGTTCCGACACGAACGCCGACAACAACCGCGAAGTCACCACCACCGCTCCCGTACATCGCCCAAACCGAGATTCAAACCGAAATGCTGCCCCAAAGTCTGAGAACAGTCCCACGCCTACGCCGACGTACAAGCCCAAGCCAACGAAGACGCCCACGCCGTCCCCAACGTTCACGCCGTCCCCAACGCTCACGCCGTTGCCAACGAAGACGCCCACGCCTTCGACAACGGCCACCGCGGTACCTGCGGTTTCCCGCGTGTCGACAAGAGACGCAACCCCAACACCGAAGAGCTCGCGCGCGCAGTCGCACGTCCCTACGGCGACACCCACACCGGTACCCCCCATACCTCCTTACTGGGATCCGACTGTGATCCCGACCCCGACACCCACATTCACGCCGGGGCCGACTGCCTGGCCGACACGAATACCCATTCCGGCCATGATCGCAACGCCAACAGAATCCGAGGCGGTGACGTTCGCTCGCACCGTTCCGCCCACCACGACGCCCACACCCCTGGCGTCGGACGATCCAGGAGGCGCCGGGAGCTCGGACATCGAGGTCACGGAGGAACCCGGCCAGGGCGGAACAGGAGAAGAGGACCGAAGGCGCGGCACCCTGATAACGGCCCTGGCTTCCGCAACCGTCATGTCCGGTGGCATAGTCGCATTCCTGGTTTGGAGAAGGCGTCTGTTCTCACGGTAACGCCGGGGAAATGCCTGGGCTTCAGAATTGCGGGGGAAACCGCGGCAGGCGGACAGTAGGCAGGGTTCCGCCGTGAGCAGCAGTGGTTGCTTTCCAGCTACGGCTGGGTTGCCTGGCGTTCGTCCAGCGCAGGCCGATGCTCGTCGAACTCGGTCATCACTATCTCATCGGGCGTCGCAATACCGCCGGACAGCACCATCGTCATGGCCTCCTGAACGGTCAACTGGGTGTCGTATACCTCGGCGATCGGCAGCATGGCCACCCACCCAGAGTTGGGTGTGGGGGCAGTGGGAACGTAAACGACGCCCATGCGGACACCATCTTTGGCCGTCGTTATCGATGTCAGGAATCCGAGCATCCATGTTCCCTGCCGGGGATACTCGATCACCACCACTCGCTTGAAGCCGGATGGGCCGGAGCCCGAGAACGACTGGATAAGCTGACGCGCGGGAGCATAGACGATCTTGACTATCGGCAGCGACATCAGTACGCGTTGGCCCGAGCCCAACAGCCGCCGGCCAAGGTCCAGTTCCCACGTCAAGCCTGCCACATACACCAGGAGCAGCAACGCGGCCACGCCCAGCCCGGGGAAGCTGACGCCTGTCGTGGTCTCGATCGATGGCCTGAGAACGCCGTCGATGAAGTCCCAGACCCACTTGAGTATCACGAATGTGATCACTATGGGCACCAGGAGCAGCACCCCTTCGACCATCGTTCGCCTGACGTGAAGGCCCGCCCTGGCCTTGGCGAAGTAGAAGCGCCACTTCAGGCGGCTCCGTAGCTGGTTCATCTCCCCACCCCGTTTCACCGGCCGGGCCTACACGCCGACAGTCGCCGCGACTCGTGTGGGTACAACGAGGACCGGGTATCCAGTCTTCTTGATAAGTCCCTCTGAGACGCTGCCCGTTATCCTTCGTCTCAGGCCGGATTTGCCGCTGTGAGTGACCGCGATCATGTTGCAGGACGACTCCTCGACGGCACCCAGGAAGCACTTTTTCGCATCGCCCTCGAGCAGTACCCACCTGGCGCTGAGGCCCTTCCTATTCAGGTCCTCTGTGAGACGTGCGAGATACTTCGCGGAGGGCTCCGTCGAAGTTCTCCTGGCGGATGCGGTTCCATCAGACGCCAACCCCCGGTGTTCCTGACTGTACAGAACTCCGTTCTCGTCCGGGAGGACTCTCGTGGCATCTGCCGGGCTCACCTGCTTCCTGTCGATCTCATCCACGGCCCTCATCAACACGACATTGAACCCCAGCTTAACTGCCAGGTACTCGACGGGAGGAATCACGGCCTCGGCCTCCGGGGTGCCGTCCAGCGCCACGTGTATGGTTGAAATGTCGACCGCATCCGAGAGCGAGTCGGCCGCTATGGTGGGGTTGATCACCAGTACCGGAACAGGCGCGCAGGCGATCACGTTCGTCGTCACGCTGCCGGCAAGTGCCTTGGCGAGCCGACCCCCGCCGTGCGTTGACATCGCAATGATGTCGCACGCCAGCCGGCGGCACGTTTCGACTATCGTCTCGGCCGGCGCACCAAATTCGACCAGGGTCTCCAGCCTGACTCCCGGACTCCCCGTGGACTCTACCAGGCTCCTTAGGCGCCGCTCGACGTCACACTTGGCCCGCTCGAAGATCTCCGCGGTACCGGGCGCATTATTGGTACGATCGAATGGAATGACGGAAAGAAACACCACCTCCGAAGCGAGCCGGCCGGCCAGCCACGTCGCGTGAGCCACGATTCCGCTGGCAATGTCTCGATCGTCTGGGTTGATTGGAACCAAGAACTTGTTAAACATGATGCTTCCTCCAGCTCTTAGCATCAGACGGAAACAACACGACTGCGCGCAGGGGGGCGCCTCTACGGAGACGCCATCCTGCTTCTGGTTCGGGGTAGACGACCCGGTGTTCCCAGGCGCCGACCGGCCGAGCGGTCACTAGCTGTCGACGCCGACCCTATTCGGCATGGCATGATGGCCATTGGTCGTCCCGTTGCCGCGCTCCTCGCCGAATGGCTGGTTGTCGCCGTCGGCTTCGGCCGCGGGCACGTCCGCTGCGAACGCGCTGCCCGGCTTGACGCTCAGCGGGATTTTGCTCCCGGCCATCCTGGCAATGGGCGCTATCTTCTCACGTGCCCTCGAGGCGGCCTTCCTCGCGGACTCCTGCAACGGCCTGGAGCGCTTGACAATCTCTTCCCTGGTTTCCGATCCCTTTCGGGGCGCGAAGAGAATGCCAGCCAGCACACCGCACGCCACTCCAACGATGCCAACGACTGCAATCAAAAGTCTTCCCACGATTTCACCTCCGCTGTTGTCCAATCGTCCGATCAACTCTGCGTACTCGAGCCTGTTGTCGAGCGCAGCCTGCCTATGCTTGTCCTTCCATTGGTTTTCGCACCAGTCTGAAGCTTGGTTCGCCCGTCTCCGAGAGACCGACCACCAGCTCCGTATCGCCGTCGAGCCGTTCCATCAGCCGCCGGCTCACCGCCAGGAGCAGGGTGCCCTTTTGCCCTCTGAGGACCACGTCGTCGTTCTCCGGATGGCCTACCGTAAGCGAGGCGGCATCCAGTTCCTTCAGGCGTGGCACGCCTCGGTCCGCATGTTCGGCGGCGAGGCCGGCAAGAGTGTATCTCGCTTCTTCCGACACGGTTAGGCTGGAGTGCCGCATGGTTGCCATCCTTAACAACTTGATCCTGGTCCGTACTGGCAGCGGTGCTGGTTACGCAGCCCGCTACGAATCTGGATCTAAGCCTACTGGTGCGGCAGCGGTGGCGCATCACCCATTCGGGCTATTTCGCCTATCCCGGCGGCACTGTCGTTGAAGTACGCCAGGCGAGTAGTCCCATCGCATTACATGGGCTATACAGCCTGCCCGGGGGTGGTAGAAGCGCTTAAGAAAGGGTGCGGGACGCCCACGGCGCCGATTGGCGCGCTTGGTGCGCCCTTGTGAGGAGTCGGAAGCGGCCCGTGCTAGTCCGAAGCCGAATTCAGGTCGTTCTCTGCATGGAGCACGTATGCCGTCAGTTCCTGGCGGTTGCGGAGGTTCAGCTTGCCGTAGATGTTGCGCAGATGCACCTTAACGGTGTTCTCGGCAATCACGAGCGTTTCGGCAATCTCTCTGTTGGTGTCTCCCCGCGCTACGAGGTTTACAACCTCGATCTCCCGGTCGGACAGACCGTCGCTCGTGCCGTTTGAGCTCCTGCCGGACAGGTCGGAAAGGTCCCTTGCGGCAGATCCGGAAGCGATTACGTGGCCGCCGGCGATCAGCTTCAGCTCCTGGACGAGCTCGTCTGCGTCTCCTTCCAGCGAGAGGTACGCCCGGGCCCCAGATTCTACGGCTCGCTTCAAGAACCTGACGTCACGCGAGTCGGTCAACACTACTACCGCGGTGCCCGGAGAAACGACTGCCACCTGCCTGACGAGGCCTTCCAGGTCCAGGCCGGGAAGAGCGGGGTCCACCAGAAGGAGCTCCGGCTTGGTGTCCTTCACCACTTCGATTACCTGTTCTCGCTCGGACACCTCTGCGGCAACGACGAACCTATCCTCCCGTCCGAGAAGAAGCGACAGCGCCTGAGCGACTGCGGCGTTCCTGTTTGCGATCGCGATACTAGTAGCCATGATCCCCACAATCTGTGGTATCTCCGCGATACCCTGTTTGAATTGTTCAGCCTAATGATTCAGTCTTACTACCGTTCGCAGTACAGGGTAACGCACAGAGCAGCAACTCAGTCAATGTAAGAAAGGTTTTAGATATGTACAAAATACGTGTCAACCGAGGCTGGAGCATTAGCCCGGATACTACCGAGGTGGTAGTTGCGAAATGTTATGGCGCCGCGTCCGAGCATACCCTGGGCCGGGGAATATGCTTGCCGGGGCCACGGCCGACGAGGCGGAATCCCGATCGAGTATGATAGGGCAGTCCGAGGAGGCCGCTAGTCTTGCGAGAGAAACCAGTCCACCAGGGCGCTCACAAAGGACTCGCCATAAGCGGGCGTATGGCCGCTGCCCTCGCCCACCCAGAGCTCGATTGCGATCCCATCGGCGCACCCGTGCTCAAGGTAGAACGCCCGGGTTTCAGACCCCGGCACGTACTGGTCCAGGTCGAAGGTGGCCTGGGGCTGTGGCTGTTCTGGCCAGTCGCAGCCGGCCCGAGCTCCAGCGCGTCACCATCTCCCGAGCCCCGGCGTAGAATGCCGTTTCGCCACCGCCATTCGGGTCAGGCTCGCTTACGTCGCCTCCGAACAGGATCACGTCGTCCGCGGTTCCGTGGATATGCAGCACGGACACGGGCGGTGCGCCCTCGCAGCTTGAGTCATCGACGTAGCTGGTGCCGACGAGACTTGCCACGGCGCGCAGACCCGGCAGACCCTTGCAGGCCATGTGGTACGACATGAACCCGCCGTTGGAGTAACCGAAGAAGTACACCGGTCCGAAGTCCTCGATCTTCCGCGCCTCCGACACCAGCTCGGTGAGATAGGCCACGTCGTCTTTGCCGGACTTACCGCCATCGCAGCATTGGTCGGTGGGGTTCCAGAAGCGGTGTCCCGCGCCGTCGAGCGACCCATTGGGGAGTAACAGGGCGAACCCATCAGTGTCGACGCGCTCGTGCAGGGGCACGTATGACGTCTGGTAGGCAGCGTCTCCACCAAAGCCGTGGAGTGACACGATAAGCGGAGTCTCGCCGTCAACGACTTCCTGGGGGACCAACAGGACCGAGCGTTGCCCGCGCTCGGCGTGGTCGACGTAGTGGACCACGCCTCCAAAATCCTCCGCCAGCCTGGCGGTCCTCTCGAGGACAGTGGCCTCCGACCCCGGCTGGCCCTTGTCCTTGCCCTTGGTCCACTGCTCCTTATCCGGTAGTGCCGAATCCGTCTTGGAAGTGGTGTTCTCCAGTTGAGCACTCTCTTGCGTTAGGGGTTCGGGCGACACTTCCAGCGAACGGGCCTCAGCCTCAGGCTCGCGCGGCCGCTCGTCTATGGCATCGTTCTCACCGCTCCCGGTGCAGGCGAACAGTGATGTCGCCAACAACATGCTAAGCGCTGTCGCGACACGAATCCACGTGAAGCAGGCCTTTGCGGACGCGGAGGCCAAGTTCGTCGTCGTCATTGCGACTTCATTCGCCAGGCTAGTGGACCGGTTACGGCGTATGCCAGCGAATCGTTAATCACCATCCGCTTAGCGCCTTTTCCACGCTTGACACTAAAATGTGTCTCTCGGCATAATAGCGTGGGCAATGCTGTGACTTTTCCACCACACCGGCCAGGCCGCCAACTGCCGCGCCACCCGGAGAACCAGAACATTCCCCAAGGCCTGAAAGAGAGCGTCCTACGTATCGCTCAGCTTTCGATCAACGCCGCCAGCGGGTAGAGGCTACTAGGGAGCGCACTTCGGATTGGAACTCCACGAATCTCTTTTTGTGATTGGTCTGCTCATCGTCGTAGCCAAGCTGTTGGAAGGCGTTTTCAAACGATTCGGCCTCAATTCCATTATCGCCTACGCCACAACCGGGGTCATCCTTGGCCCCGTAACCGGACTGGTGGAGGCGGGCGCCGAGGTCGAGGTCGTCCTGAGTATAGGCATATTCATCTTTTTCTTCCTCATCGGCCTGGAAGAACTGGACATCAGGGGATTCTTCTCGGTAATTCGCGGCCGCCTGTTCCTGGCTTCCGTGTTGTCGGTGACCATATCACTGCTGGTGTCCCTGGCCGTTACCACTGACATTCTCCTCGATCTCAATCTGGACCTCGATTTCTCCCACGCGCTGGGACTGGCCGGCGTGCTGTCGTTATCCAGCCTCGGCGTGGTCACCAAGGTGCTGATCGACGAGGGTCGCCTCAAAGAACCCGTTGGAGTGCAGATATTTACGGCCGTGATGGTCGCCGAGCTGATCGCCCTGTTTGTGGTGGGATTCGCCATAAGCGAGCACTTCTACGCGGGAGGACACGGACACACACTAGACCTGCTCAGCGTGTCGACCATCATCTTGCAGATAGTGGGATTCACCATCGTAACGTGGCTCTTCTCCACAAAGGTGCTTCCCAAGATTATCGTCGCGCTGCACCACTTTCTCCAGGTCCCGCAGCTCTCCTTTGGCGTGTTGCTGGGTGGACTCTTTTTGGTCGTCGTCGCGGCAGAGCACGTTGGGCTTCACGGCTCACTCGGCGCGCTGCTCTTCGGCGCGGCACTCTCCATGCTGCCATACCAGGTGAGGCGCGACATAATGCCGGGCATGAGAGGCACCGCGGAAGGCTTCTTCGTACCCTTGTTCTTTGCCTCGGCCGGCCTGCATCTAAGCCTCGAGTTCCTCACTCTGCCGCCGGAGACGATAGCAGCGCTGGCCCTCGTGCCCCTGGCGGGCAAGTTTGCCGGCTCGTTCCTCAGCGCGTACATCACAAGGCTGGACGCCCCCTTCGCCACAGCCGCGGGCCTTATGGCGAAGGGAGTAGCCGAGATAGCCATTCTGCTCCTCTTGTTCCACACAGGCGCAATCGATAAGGCAGTGTTCTCCCTGCTGGTTCTTCTGATGTTCGGCTACATCCTGCTGACGCCGATGGGCATCAGCTACGCGCTCAAGAGGCTCAAGCACTCCGAGCCCGTACCTCCGAATGGTCGAGTGCCGCCATCGCTGGTTCGCTTCGCCCTGGAAGGCATCAGCGTGCGGGACATATTGGACCCCTCTCGGAGCCACCCTGAGCAGTCGGTGACGGTCAAGGCGTTCGCCGAAACCTGGCTGCTGCCGGAACAGCACGACTACGTCGTCGTCAATCGGGGCAAGCTGGCCGGAATCGTCTCGCTGAGCATGTTGCGATACCTTCCACGTACCGACTGGGAGCAGACCTCCCTGAGGAGGGTACTGCGTCAGATCACGCCGAATGCGCACGCCGACGAACTCGTGGAAGACGTTCTCCAGCGCATGGTCGAGAACTCTCTCACCGTACTACCTGTCGTCGATAGAGATTCCGGCGAGTTGATCGGTTCCATATCCAGCCACGAGGTGCTGGAAATGATCACGCTGAGCGCCTAGTGACACGAAATCTGATACACCGCGCCTCTGAGTCCCTGCAAGAATCCACGGCTTGACGAGTCGAACCGGAAGTTCAGCCGTCGAACACCCTATGGTCAACCAGGTCAGGCAATTGCCTCCCGGTCGGGCCGCCGCTCTCTTCGAGCAACACGCCATCCCAGGATGCGGCAAAGAATTGCACGCGCCGGCTCCCGTACAAGGCGACGCCCCACTGCCTTTGCGGCAGAGGGGCGGTCCTCTCCACTCCACGGGCCGGCTGCGTTGCGCAGCGCTCGCCAGGCAAGCGCCGCGCCAGCCTGAGGCTTACTCGCGCCGCCTCAGTTTGGGATCAAGCGCGTCGCGAAGGCCGTCGCCCACCAGGTTGATGGACAACACCGTCATCGACAGGAACACGCCGGGGAATATCATAATCCAGATGGCCCGCTGGAAGAAGGTGCGCCCCTGTCCTATCATGTTGCCCCAGGTGGGCGTCTCCGGGTTGATGCCCGCTCCTAGGAAGCTCAGCGCGGCCTCCGTCAGCATCGCCGAGGCGAATACGAAGGTGGCTTGAATGATGACCGGGGCAAGGATATTGGGCAGAATGTGCAGCCCCATTATTCGGGGCGCTTTCGCCCCCAGCGCAAAGGCCGCCGTCACGAAGTCCATCTCGCGCACGCTCAACACCGAACCGCGCACCACCCGCACCATGCGAGGCGTGTCCACCACCGAGATGACGATGATGATGTTGATGAAGCTGGCTCCTAACGCCGCTATCAGGGCGAGAGCTAGCAGCAACGACGGAAACGCCATTACGCCGTCCATGAAGCGCATCACGACCTCGTCGACGCGCCGGAAGTAGCCGACTGTCAGGCCTAATGCCGCTCCCACCAACGACACGCTGACCGCCACCAGCGCGCCGACGGCCAGCGAAATGCGCCCTCCGTGCAGGGTGCGGGAATAAACGTCGCGGCCGATGTTGTCCGTTCCGAACCAATGCTCCGCGGACATGCTTTGAAGCCGCGTGAACGGGTCCAGTGCATAGGGGTCGATCTTGTCGATATAGCCGGCGACGAGCGCTATGCTCACCATCACGGAGAGTACTATCAGTCCGCCAAGCATGTTTGGATTCTTGGACAGCACCCTCTGCGTTACAGCCGCGTATCTGTGCAGCCTGACCGACAGCGGCGGATGGGTTCCAGCTGCCGACAGAGCATGTTCCCGCTGCGTACTCATCGTTACTCTCTCACCTAGTATCGGATTCTGGGGTCGATGTACACGTAGAGCACATCCACCACCAGGTTGACGACGACGTAGCTTATGGCAACGAGCATCATTGTCGATTGGATGACTGGGAAGTCCCTGAATATCACCGCGTCAACGAGTTGCCTGCCCAAACCATTGATGGAATAGACGGTCTCGGTTACCACAACGCCGGTTATGACTCCCGCGAAGGCAATGCCAACGATGGTTACGACGGGTATGGACGCAGGCTTGAGAGCGTGCCGCACCATCACCATTCTCTCTCGCAGCCCCTTGGAGCGCGCCGTCCTGATGTAGTCCTCGCGCAGCACTTCTATCATGCTCGAACGGGTCATGCGCGCCACCAGCGCCATGATGGCTATCGCCACCGAAAAGGCCGGCAGCGCCAAGCTGCGCAGGAAGTCGAACAACCCCTCCGAGATCGGCACGTAGCCGACCACGGGGAACAAGCCCAACTTTACTGCAAACACGAAGATGAGGATGTAAGCGAGGAAGAAGCCGGGCACCGACCATCCAAGCACGGCAAACAGCATGACCCCCCTGTCAATCAGCCTGTTGGCGTTCCACGCCGCCAATACCCCCAACGGCACGCCGACCATCACCCCCAATCCCAGCCCCAGAACGGCCAGAGAGATAGACGGCTGCAGCCGAGGGCCTATCAACTCCGACACTTCGAACCCGGAGCGGAACGAGGATCCCATGTTCCCGGTGAACACGCCCGCGAACCAGTCCCAGAACTGCTTGGGAAGAGGCTTGTCCAAGCCGAGCTGTCTTTCGAGATTGGCGATAGTTTCTGCGTCAGGCTGTTCGTCCTCGTTGCTGAGGAGCATCATCACCGGATCGCCGGGCGCGAGTCGCATTATCGAGAAGGTGATGAGCGCGACGAAGAACACCACCGGAATGCTCACCAGTATTCTGCGGGCAATGTATCGCCACATTTATTGCACCTCCGCCGCCGGGCGACCGGCGCTTCGCCATCCGCGAAACGCCTTCTACACGATAGTCGGGATTTCCAGCTCGTGAATCAGCGCGACGAATGCCGGCACGTCCTCGTCGATTGCGCTCTGCAGCACGGTCGCCTGCGCGTCCACCCTCGCCGACACGTCCTCGAACACGCCGTGGGACTGCTGCGTGGGCACCCAGTCGGCGCTGGACACGACCGCCGTCAGAGACGCGAGCTTGCCGTTAAGCTTGGTCGCGGTCGCTCTCGTCTCACCGCCAGAGTTGAACAGCTCGTCCTCAACCGCCGTCAGCTTATCTTCTATCTGCTGCGCGGCCTCCAGCACGGGCTCGGCGCCCGACCTGCCCTCGGCGCGGCTCTTCCAGCCTGCCACCTGCTCTCGAATGGAACGCAGCCTCGACACCGAGTCGTGCGTCTCCGAGATCTTGTCCCGTATCGCCATGAGCAGATCGAACTGCGCCCGCAGGTCCTCATTCGAGCCCTGAGCGCCCGGGTCCTTCGCTATCTCGAAGTCCTGCGCCATGACCTGCCCGCCGGCCTCCAACCGCACCTGGTACTCGCCCGGCGCGGCCACCGGCCCGAGCAGGCTGACCGCCGCCCGCCCGGTCTGCGGCATCGCCTCGCCCTCCACCTTTCGGGCATCGGGGTAGCGCATGTTCCAGACGAATGAGTTGGCGCCGTCCTCGGCGGGGACTTCCGGCCCGTCCTCGGATCCGCTGGAGAAGCTCTTGATTACTTCACCGCCGGAGTCGAGGAACGTCAGCGTGACCTCGCTTTCCGGCTTCTCCTTCAAATAGTAGCACACTACGACTCCGGTGGGCGGATTGTCGCCCGCGTCGACGAATTTCCTGACCGACCGGCCCTCCGCGTCCAACTCGAAGTAGAACGTCGCGGGAACCCCCAGCGCGAGCTGGTAGCTCTTGCCGACGCCGGTGCGCCTGTCCAGCCCGAGGCCCATGGCGGGCGGGAAGCGGTGGGTCGTGCGCGGCTTGAACAGGTGCGCGTCCGATCCCGCCACCTCGTCGGTTAGCTGACGTAGGGGTGTTATGTCGTCCAGTATCCAGAACGAGCGCCCGTGTGTGCCTACCACAAGGTCGTTGCCCTTTACCACGAGGTCGTAAATGGGAACGACCGGCAGGTTCGATCGCATCGACTGCCACGACTCGCCGTCGTCGAACGAGACATAGATGTTGGTCTCGGTGCCGGCGTAGAGCAGTCCGCGCCGCTCCGGGTCCTCCCTGACTACCCAGGTGAAGTCGTCCTCCGGTATGCCGTTCACAATCTTCTGCCAGGTCTTGCCGTAGTCGTTGGTCTTGTACAGCAGCGGGCGGTTGTCGTCCAGTTTGTAGCGCGTGGCCGCCACGTAGGCCGTCGCGGGGTCGTGCGGCGAGACCTCGATCATCGCGATACGAGACCAGGCCTCCACGTCGGGAGGAGTCACCTCTTCCCAGTTGCCGCCGCCATCGCGGGAGATGTGTACCAGGCCGTCGTCCGTGCCGGCCCAGAGCAGGTCCTTCTCATGGGGTGACTCCACGAATGCGTAAATCGTGCAGTACACCTCGGCGCCGCCGCCCTCGGAGGAGATGGGGCCGCCCGACAGGATCTGCTTCTCGGGGTCGTTGCGGGTCAGGTCGGGGCTTATCGCCTCCCAGGTGGTGCCGTCGTCCGTGGTCTTGAACGCGACGTTGCCGGTGGCGTACAGCGTGTTCGGGTCGTGGGGCGAGAAGACTATGGGATACGTCCACTGGAAGCGGTACTTGTACTCGGATGGCGCCTGCCCGCCGGACATCTCCGGCCAGATGGTGACTAACCGAACCTGGCCCGTGGAGTGGTCGTAGCGCAGCATGTTGCCACCACCGCCCGGCGAGCTGCCTATCGAACCGGAGTAGACGACGTTGGAATCGTCGGGCTTGACCGCGATGTGTCCGCTTTCGGAGCTGCCTACGGTGTAGTTGTCGCCCCAGGGTATGGCGCCCTTCCACGTCCGGCTGGGCGTGCTGATGGCGCTGTTGTCCTGCTGGGTGCCGTAGACACGGTAGGGGTTCTGGTTGTCGGTCGTCACGTGGTAGAAGCACGCGGTAGGCTGGTTGTAGATGGTGGACCACGAGACGCCGCCGTTGTAGGTGACTGTCGCGCCGCCGTCGTTGCCCTCTATCATCCGCAGCGGGTTGCGCGGGTCTATCCACAGGTCGTGGTTGTCGCCGTGCGGCGTGCCCACGTCGGTGAAGGTACGGCCACCGTCGGTGGACTTCCAGCAGTTGAGAGAGAGCGTCCATACCGTTTCGGGGTCTTGCGGGTCGGCGAAAACGTGGGTGTAGTACCACGGGCGCGACCGAATGCCATCGTCGGCGGTGAGGTGCTCCCACGTCGCGCCGCCGTCGTCCGAACGGAACAGTCCACCATCTTCCTTGTTTTCGATTAGCGCCCACACCCGGCCCGGCTTGGCCGGTGAGACGGCTACGCCGATTCTGCCGATCAAACCATCGGGCATTCCGGGGTTGCTGGTGATGTCCTCCCAGGTATCGCCGCCGTCCGTGGACTTGTACAGCCCGCTGTCCGGCCCACCGCTGGACATCTCCCAGAAGGTGCGCTGGCGCTGCCAGATGGCCGCGTAGATGAGCCTGGGGTTGTTGGGGTCCATAGATATGTCTATCGCGCCCGCGTCATCGCTCTTGTAGAGCACGCGGTCCCACGTTTCGCCGCCATCGGTAGAGCGGTAGACGCCGCGCTCGTTGTTGGGTCCGAAGGCGTGGCCCGAGGCGGCCACGTAGACGGTGTTGGGATCTTTGGGGTGTATGCGGACCCTGCCGATGTGCCGGCTGTCCTTCAGGCCCACGTTACGCCAGGTCTTGCCGCCATCGGTCGACTTGTACACCCCGTCGCCGTGGGTGACGTCGATCCTGATACAGCCCTCGCCACTGCCGACGTAGATGACGTTGGGGTCGGACTCCGAGATGGCGATTGCGCCGACGGAGGCCGTGTTGAAGAAGCCGTCCGAGATGTTCTCCCAATAGGTGCCGCCGTCCCGCGTCATCCAGACGCCTCCGGCGCACGCGCCGAAGTAGTAGACGTTCGGATCAGTGGGATGGCCGGCGACGGCGCCGACTCTGCCGCCCCTGTGCGGGCCGATGTTGCGCCACCTGAGCGCGTTCAGTAGACCTGGATTGACCGCCATGCTGAGAGACCTCCCGGGGCGTTTCGCGCCGCGCCGAAGCGCGGGCGCACTTATGGCAAAGGCTGACGCCCTCTCGATCTTGGCGACCTTCGAGAACGTCAGCCCCTGCCGATTGATGACTTGTCGAAACGCTGGCTAAGCGTTACTGCTTAACCGACACTCCGTAGACGAGTGGGTACAGCCAGTTGCCAACGCCCTCCAGGACGTCCGTGCGATAGGCGCGCGGATTGGAGAACATGGCTACGTTGCGCGGCCACTCTTCCCAGTAGAGTTCGTCGTACTCCCTGGTGAGTTGGATCTGCTTGGCCGGGTCCAGCTCCTCGGCGAACCTCGTGCGGATGTCCTGCGCCTTTCCGCCTGGGTCCTGCCAGTACGAGTCATACCTTCCCTTCGTGTAGCTGTTGGTGTGAGGCCCGAGCGGGTCAACTCCGTTGAAGAAGTTGCTCCAGCCCATGCTCATCTCCCAGTTGGTCGGCTCCGGCGAACGCTGCATCTCGCCACTCGCCGCGGTGTCGACAGCCAGGATCTCCGCCGTGAAGCCTATGCCCTCCAGCGTCTCCCTGATGACAATGGCCGCCTCGGGGATGAACGTGCTGTCCACGGAGATTACGCGAACGTGCTGGCCCTTGACTCCCTCGGCCTCGACTATCGCAGCGGCGCGCGCGGCGTCGCCGGAAATGGTCTGGTACTGGTCGCCGTAGCCCTGCGCACCGTCGCTCCACTTGGTTCCGCAGTGGATGTAGAACGCGCACTGCCGCCACCATTCATCGTCTCCGATGGCCGCCGTCATGATGCGGTCAATCGGCAGCGCAATGGCGACCGCCTGGCGCACCTTCGGGTTGTTGAACGGTTCTTTATACTGGTTCCAGTTCGTGGTGCCCATGTTCATGCGGCCCACGCGCTGCACCTGGATGTTCGAATCACCTTCGAGGGTCTTTGCCACGTCCAGTTTGAAGTCGTCCAGGAAGTGGACTTCTCCCGTCTGTAGCGCGGCCCCACGGGCTGCGTGGTCCGCAATCACCAGCACCTCTTGCTTGTCAACCAGCACTTCCAGCTTGCCGGACAGGAAGTCGTAAGCCTCGGTCCTTGCGAGGAAGTCGTCGTTGCGCTCCAGGAACACTCCCTTGCCAGGCACCCATTGCACGAAACTGAAGGGGCCGGTGCCTATGGCCGTCTTGGTGGCCTCGTCGCCCTTGCCTCCGGCGGGGTTCTTGTAAATGTCCTCGTGCATGACCGAGGGCATGAACGGGTCTATCTGGGCCATGATGGTCAGGATGTACGAGGAGGGCTTGTCGAGCGTGATCGTAAGGGTGGTCTCGTCCACCTTCTCGAACATGTGCCCGATGTCGGCCTTGACGTCGTCGCTGGCTTCTTTGCCCGAGAAACCTCTGTAGTAGGAACGCGAGATGCTGCTCAGCACCGCGTTGCGCTTGATGCTCTCGATGACGTCCTCAACCCTCAGCGGGTCGCCGTTGTGGAACTTCTTGCCCTCGCGCAGCTTGAACGTCCACACCGTGCTGTCGTCGTTGGTGCTCCAATCCTCGACCAGCTGCGGTTTGACGTTGAATTCGCCGTCCCGCGTGAACAGCTGCTCATAGACCTGGCGACCAACGAAGCCGGTCATGATGAGGCCCGTCGCGTGCGGGTCAACGAACGTGAAGGTGCCGGCGTGCCCGACTACCTTGACTGTGCCGCCCGTCGTGGTATGCACCGGCGCCGCGGTGGGCGGCGCCATGGCCGGCGCCGCGGTGGGCGCCACGGCCGGCGCCGCGGTGGCCGCCACGGCCGGCGCCGCGGTGGGCGCCACGGCCGGCACCGCGGTGGGCGGCGTCGCCGCAGTTGTGCCGGCGTCATCTTCGTCATCGTCCGCTGAACTGCACGCCAGCGCGAATATCAGCGCCAAGGCGAGAATCATCGCCAATGGCAACAGTTTTAGTGCTTTCAAATGTAACCTCCTTGATTACTTGACTTTCATCGTTCTCTTCCTCTTACCTGTGTCAGCAGTCTTTGTGTATTTCACCTCCGTACTGCTTCAGGGATAAGACCGCGCATGGCGGGGCCTACATGGATTGGCATTTATACGCCATTGCCATTGCCGTGTCAAGTTTCTGTCTCAATTAAGCGCGTACACCGCGCCGGACGCCGTCGCGACGTAGAGCGTCCCGGAGGCGAACGCCGGTGTGCCCACAAGCCCATCCTCCAGCCGTACAGTCCATAGCTCGGCGCCACTTTGCCCGTCCAAGGCGTAGATCGCACCACCCGCGTCCCCGACCACCAGCGTCCGGCCCACGACTATCGGCGAGCCTGGGACTCCTCTGTCGGTGCGCGCCTCCCACAGCAAGCTGCCGTCTCCCTTGTCCAACGCGAAAACCGCGCCGGAAAGCGCCACGGCGTAGACCGCGTCGTGCGCGGCCACCGGCGTGGCGCTGTACTCTTCGCCACGCTTTCGGAAGTACCATACAGAACCCTTGATCACGGGCGGTTCGCTGATCATCTTCCATGCGAACAGTTGCACCCTGATCTTCAGATAGGCCTTTTCGAAAGGCAGGTCGCGAACGGTCCAGTCCACCGCTCGGACGCGACCGCCGCGGTCGGCCACGTACCCCAGCGTGTCCTGCAACACGACGCCACCCCTCGCCGGGCCGGCCGTCTTGAAGTCCATGCGAAAGGTGCCCGTGTCGCGGCGGAGCGTGTACAGCCGGTTGGTCACGTCCGTGAACACGACCGCCTCGTCGTTGACCGACGGCCCCGACCGCACCGAGTCGAGCGCCTTGTACCTCCAGCGAAGCTCGCCGGTCTGGACGTCGAGCGCGTAGATGTGCCAATCGTTGGATCCGACGTACACCACTCCCTCGAACACCGCGGGCGGCGAAAGCGACTGCTCTTCGAAGGCGTACCGCCACATCGGCTCGCCGGTACCAGCGTCGAACGCCGTGGCGCTGCCGTCCAGAGTGCTGAACACCACCACGCCGCCGGCCGCGGCGGGGGACGCCCGCACAGCCGCGCCCAGATCGTGTTCCCAGACCAGCTCTCCGGTTCGCGCGTCCAGGCACACCGCGCGGCCGCTTTCTCCCGCGATGAAGAGACGCCCCTCGTGGACGACGGGCGACGAGCTGAGTCGCGAGCCGAGATCGAATCGCCACGCAACCTCCGGCCGATCGGCTAAGGCTCCGTCCGGATCGTAGGCGTTGCGGTCGGGCGCCCGGCCGAGCATCGGCCACGATTGGGGCGAGGGTTCCGAGCTCAGGTCCGAGGCGGGTTGAGAGTGGAAGGGCAGCGGGCCGTACCAGTCGTAGGCGATGTTGGCGACGGTGGCCAACACCAGCAGGAGGGCGACGGCCACGAGGCGGCTCGTGCGCACTGCGCCCAGCGCGGCACGCGCCATCCTCCGTGGCGAACAGGCGCGGCGCTCAAGTTCGCCGTCGTGCGCCCGCCAGTGGGGCAGAGGCCGGTCCCGCGGGGCGGGCGCTTGCTGGTCTGATCTCTCGTCGCCTGGTGTTTCGATTCCCATACCGGCGAATTATACCATTCGCGTCTTAGCGGCCGGCTACGGCTCAGGCAGGTTGCGTCCGGCCGCGGCGCGGTTGACGTTGCCCAACGCCGGTGCTAACGTCAGTGCTGGGTAACCCGGCCCGAGCGTACACTGGAGGCGAAACATGGCAGCGGTTGACCAACAGCTCTACAACGCCCTCGAATGGCGATGCATTGGGCCCTTCCGCGCGGGCAGGGTAGTCGCCGTCGCGGGCGACCCCGTCCACGCCGGAACATTCTATTTCGGCGGGTGCTCCGGCGGGGTCTGGAAGACCGGAGACGGCGGCACGAATTGGCGCAACGTCTCCGATGGGCAATTCAACGTAGCGTCCGTGGGCGCGGTCGCCGTGT
Source organism: Dehalococcoidia bacterium (assembly GCA_965217705.1). Taxonomy (GTDB): domain Bacteria; phylum Chloroflexota; class Dehalococcoidia; order Lucifugimonadales; family CATOSD01; genus CATOSD01. The sequence goes on from CBDCJA010000001.1 coordinate 236,280, forward strand.
CCGACTCCGACCCCAACGTCATATACGTGGGAACGGGAGAGTCGTGCATTCGCCAGAACGTGTCGCACGGCGACGGCGTTTACAAGTCCACCGACGCGGGCGCCACCTGGCGAAACGTGGGCCTCGAACAGACGCGGCACATAGCCCGCGTGCGAGTGCACCCGCAGGACCCAGACGTGGTTTACGTCGCGGCGTTCGGCCACGCATACGGCCCAAACCCTGAGCGAGGCGTGTACCGTTCAAAAGACGGAGGCGAGACCTGGGAGCTGGTGCTGCACAAGAGCGCCCGCGCGGGCGCGGCCGACATCTCCATGGACTCGAACAATCCCCGCGTGCTCTACGCCTCGATCTACCAGGCCCAGAGATACCCGTGGACACACGAGAGCGGCGGCGAGGACAGCGGCCTGTATCGCTCCACCGACGGCGGCGACACGTGGGAGGACATCTCGTCCCGCCCGGGTATGCCAGAGGGCATCATGGGCAGAATAGGCGTCGCGGCGTCGCCGGCCAAGCCCGGCAGGGTCTGGGCGCTCATCGAGTCCAGGAATGGCGGGCTGTTCCGCTCGGACGATGGCGGCAACAACTGGGAGCTGCTGACGGACACGTCCGACATTCGCGGACGACCGTGGTACTACACCCACATCTTCGCCGACCCTCAGGACGCCGAAACAGTGTACGCGCTGGAGTTCTCGGCCTGGCGCTCCATCGACGGCGGGCGCAGCTTCTCGCTCCTGCCGACGCCGCACGGCGATAACCACGACCTGTGGATAGACCCACGCAACCCGCAGCGGATGATTGAAGGCAACGACGGCGGCGCCTGTGTCACCTACAACGGCGGCCTGTCCTGGTCCTCCATCTACAACCAGCCGACGGGCCAGTTCTACCACGTGGTCACCGACGCACAGTTCCCCTACAGAGTCTACGGCGCACAGCAGGACAACCTCACGATGTCGGTGCCCAGCCGCTCCCGCTCGGGCGTGATCGGCGCCGCCGAGCTCTACCAGGTGGCTGGAGGCGAGGCTGGATTCGTCGCAGTGAACCAGGATAACGCTAACATCGTCTACAGCGCGCACAGCGGAAGCACCCAGTTGACCCGATATGACCACAGTACCGGCCAGGCGAAGGACGTCGATCCCTGGCCCGAGGCCTCGCGCGCCATGGGCGCGATCGATCTCAAGTACCGCTTCGCGTGGACTGCACCCATCGTGATCTCCCCACACGACCAGAAGACGGTGTACACCACCGGCAACCGCATCTTCAGGACTCGTAACGAGGGCGACAATTGGGAGATTATCAGCCCGGACCTCACCCGCAACGACGAGAGCAAGCTGCAGGTCTCCGGAGGCCCGATCACCTCGGAGGGCGGCACCGCCGAGATCTACTGCACCGTCTTCGCGTTCGGCGAATCCGCCGCGATGCGGGGCCTGCTGTGGGCCGGCTCCGACGACGGCCTGGTGCACGTTTCCCGGAACGACGGCGAGACGTGGGAGAACGTAACGCCGCCCGAAATGGGCGAGTGGGCGATGGTCGCGTCTGTCGAGCCGTCGCCCCACGACGCCGCCACCGCCTACGTGGCCGCCCACCGCTACAGGCTGGACGACGCACGACCCTACGTGTTCAAGACCACGGACTACGGCAAGACCTGGTCTACCATAACGGACGGCATCCCCGAGGACGACTTCGCGCGCGTCGTCCGCGAAGACCCGGCCAGGCGCGGCCTGCTCTACGCGGGCACCGAGACTGGCGTATACGTCTCGTTCGACGACGGCGCGAACTGGCAGCCGCTCAGCCTAAATCTGCCGGTCGTGCCGGTGCACGACCTCGTGGTGAAAGATAACGACCTCGTGATTTCGACGCACGGGCGTGCGTTCTGGATACTGGACGACGTGTCGCCGCTGCGCCAGATCACCGACGAGGTGGCGCAAGGCTCGAACCACCTGTTCGCGCCTGGAGCGGCCTACCGCTTTCCGTTGTATCCCGGCTACGTCGCGCCGGAGTACGTAGCCAACCCGCAGACCGGACGCTACTACCAGGGTCCGAATCCGCTCGTTGCGACCTACGACCAGACGGTAAGCCCGGACGGCGAAGTTACCCGCGTCTACCTGGACGCCGGACAGAACCCGCCGGAAGGCCTGCTGGTGCGCTACTACCTGGCCGAGGCCCCGGAAGGCGCCGTGTCGCTCACGTTCCTGGACGGCGACGGCGCGGAGATAGTGAGCTACTCCAGCGACGCCGACGGCCCACCGCGCGTACGCGCCGGGGCGGGCATGAACCGCTTCGTCTGGGACCTGCGACACCCCGGCCCAACGCCCATAGAGGGTGAGAGCCAACACGGTTTGTCCTACAATTCGATGTTCGCCGGCCCCGAGGCGCCTCCGGGCACTTACCAGGTCCGACTCGACGTGGACGGGCATAGCTACCTTCAGCAGTTCGAGATTCTCGCCGACCCGCGCATCACCACGACGCCCGAGGAATACCAGGCCCAACACGCGCTGCTCAGCAGCCTTCGTGACAAGGTGTCTGAGACACACGAGGCCGTCAACCGCCTGCGCCACGTGCGGGTCCAGGTCGACGAGTGGGAGCGCCGCGCCGCCGGAAGCCCCGCCGCCGAGCCGGTGGCGGAGGCCGCGACGCAGATCAAGGACAAGCTGGCGGCAATCGAGGGCGAGCTTGTGATGGTGCGCGCGCCCGGCAATGGTCGCATGTCGACCCGTCTGAATACCAAGCTCGCCAGCCTGTCAAAGGTCGTAAGCCGAGCGGACGCCGGCCCTACAGATCAGGCGACGACCGTGTTCGTGGAGGTGTCGGGCCAGATCGACACCCAACTTGGCTCCCTGGACCAGGTCATCGACGAGGACGTGGCCCTGTTCTCCAACCTGCTCACCGAGCTGGAGGTGCCGGTCATCAACGTACCGTCGGCGAGCTAGGGTGCAAGCATACGCTTTCGGCAAGGGCAAGTTTGACACTCGCCCTTGCGGGACTAACTCACCATGAAGCAGAACCGCCTGTACGACGAGTTCGCCCATATGTGGCCGCTCATCAGCCCGCCGGGGCACTACGCCGAGGAGGCGTCGTACTGGAGGGAGGCGTTGCGGGACAAGCTGGGCCCCGGCAGACACGACGTACTGGAGCTCGGCGTCGGCGGGGGACACAACCTTTCCCACCTGACGGCAGAGTTCGACGCCACCGCGGTGGACCTGTCCGAGAAGATGCTGGCAAACTCCCGGCGGCTCAACCCGAGCGTCGAGCACCACGTAGGCGACATGCGCAGCGTGCGGCTGGGCCGGCTGTTCGACGCGGTGCTCATCCACGACGCAATCGGGTACATGCTCACGGAAGACGACCTGCGCGCCACCTTCGCCACGGCTCGCGCTCACCTGAGGCCGGGTGGCGTCTTCATCACCGCCCCCGACGACTTCAGCGAGACCTTTCCGGGCACGTGGATGTCACACCACACCGAGAAGCGCGACGACCTCGAGTTCACCTTCATCGAGTACAACTTCGACGCCGACCCCGACGACAACACGGTGCAATCGCTCTTCTTCTACATTTGGAACAGAGAGGGCGACCTGACTATCGAACGGGACTTCCACGTCACCAGCCTCTACCCTATCGCGACCTGGGAGAGGCTGATGTCGGAGGCCGGATTCCGCGTCGAGAAGAAACCCTACCCCGTCCACGAGGACGGTCGCGACGCCTACCTGCTGATAGGCATGGTCTGAGCGGATAGGGGCCGCTTCTGCGGGCAGCCAGGCCGGGGCGCGGCGCGATCCTACGGCACGGCACTTGCTTGGCACCGGATTCCATCGCTATAATCACTCCAACCTACACGAAGTGGAGCGACAGGAGGTGAGGACATGGCAGAGCTAGGCGACATCATCATCGGCGACGGCCCCATAAAGTTCGGCCTGGAGTACCGCGACGAACTCAACGACCAGGGGTTGTGCCTGCACGCGCTGGGCGAGGTGGACGGAGAAGACGTGGAGATTCTGCGCTTCGACTGCTTCGACCACGTGCCGCACTACCACTACGGGCCGATGAAGCGCAACGAACGGCTCATGCTGGACAAGACGACGGAGGGCGATCCACTGGAGTGGACGCTGGACCAGCTTCGCAACCGGCTCGGCGAGATGTACGCACGGGCAGGCTACGAGGAGCTCGCGGCCGGCGCCGACGAGGACGCGCTGTCCGCGACGCTGGACGAAGTAGAGGCAAAGGCCCGGCAGATTTCCCGCGACAACCGCAGCACCGTCGTGCACAACCGCGGTGACGTCATCGTCGAAGCGGGGCCGATACGTTTCGGCATCGAGTTCCGTGAGCTGGCCAACGACCGGGGAATCGCAATTCACGTGCTGGGCGACGTGGGCAGCGAGGAGCACGAGCTGCTGACGTTCGACTGCTTCGAAGTCGCGCCCCACTACCACTACGGCCCCCGCGCCAAGAACCAGCGGCTGTACCTGGACATGACCGCCGCGCCCGATCCGCTGCGCTGGGCGCTCGACCTGTTCAGGGGCGGCAAGCTCGCGCCGATGCTGGAGCGGGCCGGCTACCCCGACCACGCCGCCGGCCTCAAGCCGTCGGTCATAGCCGCCAGGCTGGACGAGGTGGAGTCCGCGTCCCAGGAGCTTCGCGCCGCCAACGCGAAGTAAGAGTAAGAGGCAGAAGCCCCTGGCCGCTCCCCCTGCGCGGCTACTGCAGCCTGCGCAGTCTGGGGGAGAACACGAGCACGAAGGTCACGGTGGCGATGAGCATCACCGCGAGTATGCCAATCGCCACCTGGCCTCCCTGCCAGTCCACGATTACGCCCACGGGCAGCACCGCGAGCGGCATCAGCCCGAAGTTCATCATGAACACGCTCATCACTCGCCCGCGATACTGGTCCTCAGACACCTCCATTATCAGGGACTGGTTCAGCGCGCGGCGTCCCGCGTCGCCGAGGCCCAGCAACACCATGAAGCCCACCGCCCAGGCGTAGTAGGGAATCGCCGACACGAGCGCCAGCGCGATGCCGGAGGCGAAGCTCGCGCCTATCAGAATCAGCCCCCGGTTGCGCTTGCCGAGCGACGCGATGTAGAGCGAGCCGATCAGCGAGCCGCCTCCCATGACCGCCGTCAGCAACCCCATCGCCTCAGGGCCGCGTTGGTAGATGTCCACCACGAACACGGGAAGCAAAAAGCGGAATGGAATCGCCAGCAGAGTGGTGGCCAGCCCCATGAAGAGAAGTGTCCGCACCAGCGGGCTGGACAGAATGTACTCGAAACCGGCGCGAATCTGCTCCAACGCGGTTCCCGCGCCCCTGCCGGACGTGCTACGCCCTCCGGGTATGAACGTCGTGAAGACAACGGCGAGCAGACCCAGCCCGGTGATGATGTAGTAGACGCGGTCCGGCCCCAACAGCGCGTAGGCGTTGCCCGCGAATGCGGGCGCGACAAGGGTGGTCATGCTCATAGCGGCGGCATTCAACGCCATCGCGTTCGTCAGCAGGTCCCTTCCCACCATCTGCGGAATGATCGCCTGCCTCGCCGGCCCCATGAGCGCGAACAACACGCCCTGTAGCACCGAGGCCGTGAGCAGGTGGTACCAGGTCACCGTGCCGGTAGTTATGGATATGCCGACGCCCAGAGCGATGAGCAACGCCCCAACCTGACCCGCCTGGATTATGCGCTTGCGGTCCACCCTGTCGGCGATTACGCCGCCGAACAGGACCAGGCTGAGCATCGGCACGGACGAGCCGGCGTTGACTATGCCGAGAATGGTGGCGGAGTCGGTGAGGTCGTATACAAGGTAGCCCCTGGCGAGCATCTGCATCTGCATACCCGCCATGATCGCCAGTTGCCCCAGCCATAAGAAGAGGAAATGCCTGTTGGAAAGCGACTTGAATGAGTTGCACCACCCACCTTCGGCGCCTGAGTCCGGCGGTCGGCGCCGGGCTCCCCCGGGAGCGGCGCGGGTACGCGTCGGCGGTGCGGCGCCGCTTGTGCCGGCCTCCTCCGGAGGCGCTGGGCCGTCGTTATCGTTCATCTAGTTGGTTTGGCCATAACAAACGCGGGGCGTTGCGAGGCGTAGGGCGCTAAGGGATCGGGAGAGGAGAGGGTTTTGGGCCCGGGCTGCGCGCGACGCTCATTCGCGGCAAGCGCGACAGGCGCGCACAGGTGTTCAACCCGGGCCCGCTTTAACCACCAAAGAGCGGACGCCAAGACGGCCGCGGACTTGCCGCCGGCCCGCTCGCCTGCGATGATACCATACGAAGCGACCGGTTGGTAGCGGCATGGGGCCGGCGCAAGATACCCCCGACGAACGGAGGTGCAAACCACGTGGCCAGCACTTTGGGACAGCTATTCAAGATCAGCACCTGGGGAGAGTCCCACGGAGACGCCATGGGCGTGGTGGTCGACGGGTGCCCTCCGCGGCTCGAGCTGTCGGTCGATGACATCCAGAAGGAGCTGGACCGCCGCAGGCCGGGCCAGAGCGAAATTTCCACGCAGCGCAAGGAGGGCGACAGGGCCGAGATACTCTCCGGCGTGTTCGATGGCCTGACGCTCGGCACTCCCATACTCATAGGCGTGTGGAACCAGGACGCTCGAGGCAAGGACTACGAGCACATGCGCACCAAGTACAGGCCCTCCCACGCCGATTACACCTACGACGCCAAATACGGCATTCGCAACTGGAAGGGCGGCGGCCGCGCGAGCGCGCGCGAGACCGTCGGTCGAGTGGCCGCGGGAGCGGTCGCCAAGAAGCTGCTCGCCCGCGACTACGGCGTAGAGATAGTGGGCTACGTCAAGCAAGTCTGGAAGCTCGCAGCCGAGGTGGACTCCGACACCGTCACCCAATCCGAGGTGGAAGCGAACATCGCGCGCTGCCCCGACCAGGACATGGCCGTTCGCATCATCGAACGCATCAAGGAGGCCCGCAAGGACGGCGACTCCCTGGGCGGCGTGGTCGAAGCGGTGGCGCGGGGAGTGCCGCCTGGTCTGGGCGAGCCGGTGTTCGACAAGCTGGAGGCCGACCTCGCGAAGGCCATGCTCTCGCTACCGGCCTGCAAGGGCTTCGAGGTCGGCTCCGGTTTCAACGGCATCACGATGACCGGCTCCGAACACAACGACCTCTTCTACAATGACGCTGGCCGAATCAGGACGCGCACCAACCGCTCCGGCGGCATACAGGGCGGCATCAGCAACGGGGAGAACATCGTGATTCGGGCGGCTTTCAAGCCAACGGCGACCATCATGCGCCCCCAAGAGACTGTGGACGAGCACGGCAACCCCGCTGTTCTCGAGGCGCGAGGCCGCCACGACCCGTGCGTTCTGCCGCGCGCGGTGCCGATTGTGGAGGCGCAGATGGCGCTCGTGCTCATCGACCACGCCCTCCGCCACAGAGGCCAGACCGGCGCCCCGTAGGGGCCCGGCCCGGCTTCTCCCGTCAGGCGGCCCCGGGAGCCTAGACTACGGCTGACGTGCCGCCGTCGATGTTTATGGCCACTCCGGTGATGTAGCTGGCGCGGTCGGAAGCCAGGAACGCGATGAGCTCGCCGGCCTCATCGGCCTCGCCCACGCGCCCCAGCGGCACGCGCTGCCCCATCTGGTCGTACCACTTGTCCAGCGTCAAGTCCGGGTGCTCGGCGTTCTGCTGCTCCCAGCGCCGCTCGTGCTGGCCGCTCTTGATGAGGCCGATGCAGACGGTGTTGACGAGTATGTTGTCCGCGGCGTAGTCCTTCGACATCTCTTTCGTCAGGGCGATGCCCGCCGCTCTGCTGACCGAGGTCGGCACCGAGTGGGCCGCCGGGGCCTTGCCGCCGGGCGTCGTTATGTTGATGATGCGCCCGCCGCCCTGGGCCTTCATGTGCGGAATCGCCAGCCGCGAGCAGCGGATGGCGCCGAACACCTTCAACTCGATGTCGTATCTCCACGTCTCGTCGGACACGTTCTCGAAGTACCCCGCCGCGGAGGTGCCCGCGTTGTTCACCAGTATGTCTATCCGCCCGTGCGCCTCGATGACCCGGTCGAACAGCGCCTGAATCTGGTCGCTGTCCGTAACGTCGGTCGGCACGGCCATCACGTCACCGCCTGTCTGATCCTTGATCTCAGCGGCGGCTCGCTCGAGCACGTCGGCGCGGCGTGCGCATATGACCACTTTCGCGCCCTCGGACGCCATCACCTTGGCCGCGGCCTTACCTATGCCGTCGCTGCCGCCCGTTATCAGCGCCACCTTGTTCTTAAGACCCAATTCCATGCGTATTCCTCCATCCTTTTGTCAATGACTTCTTCCCAAGTTGAGGCGTTCAGCCGGGGGTTGGACTAGTCAACCGACTCACCGGGCGCGTCTTCCAGCGCGTATGCCTCGTCCAGCAAGTCCGTCACGTATACCGTCCTCGCCGCCAGACCCTCGCGCCTCGCTCCGTATTGCAGCTGCATCACGCAGCCCGGATTGGCAGTCGCCACCACGTCCGCGCCGGTCTCCCGAACGGCCGCCATCTTGGTTGCCAACACCCGGAGCGACGACTCGCGCTCGGTTATGGTGTAGGTTCCGCCAGCGCCGCAACACCTGGAGGCGTTGGGCAGCTCCACGAACTCCACGCCCGGAATCGACCGCAGTATCCGCCTGGGCTGTTCCGTGACGCGCTGCGCGTTCGCCAAGTGGCACGAGTCCTGGTAGGTCACGCGATAGTCCAGTCTCGCGACCGGCGGCTCGAACGGCAGGTCGACGAGGAACTCATGAATGTCCTTGACCATCCCGCTGAGCCGCTCGGCCTTCGCCGAGTAGGCCCGGTCGCGCCTCAGCAGGTGGCCGTACTCCTTCATGCGCGTTCCACAGCCGGCGGACGCGACGACCACGGCGTCGACGCCGGCGTCCAGAAACACGTCGATGTTGCGGCGCGCCAGCTTCCGCGCCGAGTCCAGGTCGCCCACGTGCGAGCTTATCGCGCCGCAGCACACCTGGCCCCGCGGCACCGCGACGTCGCAGCCGTTTCGGGCCAGCACCCGCGCCGCTGCCGACATCTGCGGCCCGTTCACCATCGGCATGACGCAGCCGGACAGCAGCGCGACGGTTGCCCGGCGCCGCCCGACCGCTGGGATGATCTGGCCTTCGGCCTCGAAGCTGGCGCCCCTGATGGCGGGCAGCGAGCCCTCAAGCTCCGCGAGGCTTCCGGGCAGCAGACTCAGCGCGCGGCTCTTCCTAAGCAGCGACTGCAGGCCGGAGCTTTGGTAGACGCGGAGCACTCCAACGACCAGACGGAGCCTGCGCCGGCTCTCCATCACCGCCGGCACGGCCCTGGCCAACATTCCCTTTCGTCGACCGCGTTCCACCTGTGTCATCGTCGACTCGATTAGCCGCCCGTAATTCACTCCCGACGGGCAGGCGACCTCGCAGGCGCGGCACTGTATGCACAGGTCCCAGTGGCGCACGACTCCAGGTGTGATGCCGATGCGGCCCTCGTTGACCGCCTTCATCAGCGCGATACGGCCGCGCGGCGACTCCGTTTCCAGGCCGGTCTCGATGTAGGTGGGGCACGCCTGGAGGCAGAAGCCGCAGTGCACGCACCGGTACAGCTCGTCCTCGTCCGGCGCGTCCGGCCCCGAGAACGCCAGCCCGTGCCCCATTTTCCAGTTATCCGCCATCAGATTCCGCCGGCGAACCGGCCCGGATTCAGGATCGAACCCGGGTCGTACTGCTCTTTCATGCGCCGCATCACGCCAATGGACTCGCCCACCTCGTCCCAGACGTCCAGGGCGGCCTTAACGCTCGGCGGGCACCGCTCGATCACAAGCCGCCCCCCCGCGGCGTGTACCGACGCGCGCGCATTTGAAACGGCCTTCACGACGGTCTCCCCCAGTCGGCCATCCTCTTCCTCGAACCAGAACAGCGAAAGGCCGCCGTAACCCGGCTGGGCGATGACCGCCGGTAGCTCGGAACCGTCCGGCCCGGGCGTCGCAAGGCTGTTGAGCAAGGAGCCTATGGCCGTGGGGAGCACAGACGTGCGGGCCGCCGCCAGCGGCGCCGTCTCCTCGTCCCATCCGAAGTCCACCAGCTTGCGCCAGAACCTGGCCGCCGCGTCGCCCTCGATGGTGTCGACCTCGACCACGCCGGCCTCGCGGCACAGCTCGGCGCAGTCCCTGAGTTGGCGCTCCAGCGAGCGCGGCCGCCCGCCCAGCCGCACCGCGACATAGCAACTGGCGTCGGCGTCCAAAGCCCGCGACCGCCGGTTGACCGAGCCGTCGAACGCGGTCAGCGAAAGCGGCGTCGCGTGGCTTTGGAATATGTCCACGCCCGCGCCGATGCAGTTCTCCATGCTGGCGAACGATGCCACCAGCGTGCGCTCCAGTCGCGGCAGCGGCGTGAGCTTGAAAGAGACCTCGCCGATTATGCCGAGCGTACCCAACCCTCCGAGGTGAAGCCGGGCCATGTCGTAGCCGCTCACGTTCTTGACGACCTCGCCTCCGCTCTTGACGACGGCGCCGTTCGCCATCGCGACCTTCATGCCGATTACAAGGTCCCGCGCGTTGCCGTACTGCCACCGAAGCAGGCCGGAGGCCCCCGACGCGAGGGTGCCTCCGATTGTGGCGCGGTGCGGCACCGGCGCGTCCAGCGCCAGGAACTGGCCGTGGGGGGCGAGCGTCTCCTGGAGCTTCTCCAGGGTTATGCCGGCCTCGACGGTGAGAGTCAGGTCGCCCGGATTGTGGGCCACGACGTTGTTCATTCCGCTTAGGTCCACCACGGCGTCCAGCCGTCTTACGGGGTTGCCCAGCGTCATCCGCGTTCCGCCGCCCCAGGGTACGGTGGCGAGTGACTGGCCGCTCAGGTAGGCCAGAAATGAGCCGAGTTCGCGGATGTCCCCGGGCCGAAGCAGCGTCTCGGGGCGCAGGCCATCGACGGCGTAGGAGTCGGAGCCGGACGGCACGCGCCCGAACGACTGCGTGTGAATGCCCGACATGGCCTGCGCAGCCCCGACGCCTATATCCAGGCGTCGGCGCCCGCCCTCGCGACCGCCGCCGAGCGCGACAGGTCGGAGCAGGACGCCCCGGTGGGAAATATCTTGGCCGGGTTGAACATGTCGTTGGTCGCGAACGCGGGCTTGAGCCGTGCCATGACCTCCATGTCGTCGTCGGTGAACATGAGAGGCATGTACTCCTGTTTCTCAAGCCCGATTCCGTGCTCACCCGACAGCACGCCGCCCGCCTCCACGCACACCCGCAGGATTTCGCCGCCTACGTCCAGCACCCGCCGGGTCTCGCCCGGCTTGCGCTCGTCGAACAGCACGGACGGGTGCAGGTTGCCGTCGCCGGCGTGGAGCAGGTTGGCGATGGGGAATCCCGATTCTGCGGACAACTCGCGAACCCTGCCCAGCACCTCGACCAATTTGGTACGCGGTACCGTACCGTCGACAAGGTAGTAGTTCGGGGCCAGCCGCCCAAGCGCGCCAAGCACGCCCTTGCGTCCCGCCCACAGGCGCTCGCGGTCGGCGGTGTCGGTCGCGGTGCGTATGTCCATCGGGCCGTAACGGCGGCAGACCTCCTCAATCTCCTGGGCCTCCTCCTCTACCGACTCGATCAACCCGTCGACCTCCACCAGCAGCACGGCACCTGCGTCGTCGGGGTAGCCCGCGTGTACGGCCTCTTCGGCGGCGCGAATGCAGAGGTCGTCCATCATCTCGATGGCCGCCGGCACGATGCCCGCCGCGATGATGCCCGACACGGCGGCGCTGGCGTCGTCGAGGTGCTTGAAGACCGCGAGGAGTGTCTTGACAGCCTCGGGCTGACGTAACAGGCGCACCGCGACCTTGGTCACCACCCCCAGGGTGCCCTCCGAGCCGATGAGTACGCCGCGCAGGTCGTAGCCCGGGTTCTCGCGCGTCTTTCCGCCCATCCACACGACCGAGCCGTCCGCTAGCACGACCTCCATGCCGAGCACGTGGTTGGTGGTCACGCCGTAGGCGAGGCAGTGGGGGCCTCCAGAGTTTTCGGCCACGTTGCCGCCGATAGTGCAGGCGCGCTGGCTGGACGGGTCAGGCGCGTAGTACAGGCCGTGCCTGGAAACGGCGGTGGTGAGCTCGAGGTTGACGAGTCCCGGCTCCACGACCGCCACGCGGTTGTCGTCGTCGACCTCCAGGATGCGTGTCATGCGCGTGAGCGCGAGCACAATGCCGCCGGTCTCGGCGATGGCGCCGCCGCTCAAACCTGTGCCGGCGCCCCTGGGGATGATAGGCAGGCCGTGCTCAGCGGCCAGCGTGACGACGCTCGAAATCTCGTCCACGGTCAAGGGGATGACGACGGCGAGCGGCATGGCCCTGTCCACCGAACCGTCGTACTCGAACACGATTAGGTCTTCCGGCGTGTGGATGACGTACTGTTCGCCCACGACCGCCTTCAGCTCGTCGATTAGCGAATCGTCGTTTGGCATGGCCCCTCCCCGCTCGATGGCGCCTCTGCGCGGTGGACGTATGATAGTGGATATGGGGTTGTTGCCGCAATGCGGACGCGCGCCGCCGCCGCACGGCGGCACGATCGAGGGCCGTGCCGCGAGTCACTTCTCGCCTATCTTCGCGCCAGGACGGCCCACGGCCCTTGAAAAGTTGCCCACCAAGCCAAGCGCTTTGTGGTATCTTTAGGCTGCCGCGCGGCGGTGCCGCGGTCCGGCCGCCGGAGGCAGACTTGACAACTCCCGCTTCACAGAACCTGCGCTACGACGTGGACGAGAATCCGCCGTTGCTCTCATCCATCGGTTACGGCGTGCAGTTCAGCCTCATAGCCTCGGCCACGCTGCTCGTCACCCCCGTTATCGTGGCGCAGGCGACCGGACAGGACCCGTCTTATCTGACCTGGATGGTCTTTGCCTCGCTCCTCGTGATAGGCGTCAGTACCATCATGCAGGCGAGGGCGATAGGGCCGGTCGGCGCCCGGGCCTTCGTCCCCATGTTCACTGCCGCGTTCTCCATACCCTTCTGCATAGCCGCGGTACAGGACGGCGGACCAATCCTGCTCTCTTCGCTCGTCCTGGTGACGGCGGCAATCCAGTTAGTCATCGCGAAGTGGCTGTTCTTACTGCGCAGGATCGTCACGCCGATTGTTGGCGGCACCGTGATGATGATTCTATCCATTACCCTTGCGTCGGTGGTGTTCGACCTGCTGGACAGGGCGTCGCTGGAGAACCCAATCGGTGCTACCTCGACCGCGTTCGTGACGCTGGTGGTGGTTGCCGCGCTGTCGCTGCGTGGGTCGAATCTGCTGCGGCTGTGGGGCCCGGTGATAGGCATAGTGGCCGGCTGCATCTGGGCCGTCGTCGTCGGCATCTACGATCCTACGGTCGTGATTCATGCCGACTGGGTGGGACTGCCGCGGGAGTGGCCCGGCCTCGACTTCGAATTCGGCTTCCACTTCTGGACGCTGCTGCCGTCGTTCATCTTCATGGGGCTCATAATCTCCATCCAGACCAATGGGGCCGCGATTAACCTGCAGCGCGCCTCGCGGCGCACCGGCGACGCGGTCGACTTTCGAAAGGTGCAGGGCTCTATGGCGGGAGGCGGAGCGACTAACTTACTGGCCGGCCTCTTCGGAGCGGTGCCGAACATAATCAACCCGGGCGTAAGCTCGTTCATTCAGACGACCGGAGTCGCCTCCCGCAGGGTGGGCTACTGCATCGGATTCATCTTCATAGCCGTGGCTTTCGTGCCCAAACTGTCGGGACTGTTCAGCACCATTCCCGGCCCGGTAATGACCGGCTACCTGCTGATGGTCACGGGTACGCTATTCGCGGACGGCGCCCGCACGGTGATACAGGGCGAGGCCGACTCGCAAAAGCTCATCGCCGCGGGAGTGTGCTTCTGGATCGGGGCCGCGTTCCAGTTCGGCCTCTTCCACCTGCCCGACCTCGGCCCGGTGTGGGCGGCCCTATTCAAGAGCGGAATCACCACCGGCGGACTGGCCGCGGTGGCGATGATCCTGTACCTCGAGTTTACCAATCCCCGCAGAATGCGCTTCCACTCGAAACTGGAAATCGACGCCCTTCCCGAACTGAACAAGTTCCTTGAACGATTTGCGGCTCGCAGGGGCTGGGACGACAAGATGAAGGAGCGCCTGAGCCAGGTCTCGGAGGAGACGCTGCTGATCCTGGCCCCGCTGGACCTGGAGCTTGACCTAAACCTGGACAATCTGGACGCTCTGGACGCCTTGGACGAGCCTAAGGCAGAGCGCAGGCTCATAGTGGTGGCGTCCAGCGACCAGGGCGGGGCCGACCTGGAGTTCATCGGCAGCGGCGGCGACGCGAACATCGAGGACCAGGTGCGCCAGCTACAACAGCACGACTCCGAACCGCCGGAGGAGAACGAGATGTCGCTTCGCCTGCTGCGCGGCCTGTCCTCCTCGGTGCGCCACCAGCAGTATCACGACACCGACGTCATTACCGTTCGCGTAACGCCTCCCGCCTAGCTCGCGTCGAACGGCGTGTTTGCCGCCAGCTTCCGGAACCGGCGCGCCAGCACGGCGTGTTCCTCCTTCTCCAGATCGGGGTCCTCGTCCAACAGCCTCTGCGCCTCTCGGCGTGCGAGCGCGAGCAGGCTCTGGTCGCTGGGACGCGCAACGCGCAGGTCCGGCAGGCCGCTCTGGCGCGTTCCCAACTGATCGCCCGAGCCGCGCAGCCGCAGGTCCTCCTCTGCGAGCACGAATCCGTCCTGGATTCGCTCCATCAGCTTCAGCCGCTCCCGCGCGTCCTGCCCGGGCGCGTCCGCCAGCAGCAGGCATTGGCCGCGATGTTCGCCCCGGCCCACGCGGCCCCTGAACTGGTGAAGCTGCGCCAGCCCGAACCTGTCCGCGCCATCTATCAGCATCACGGTGGCGTTGGGCACGTCGATGCCCACCTCCACGACAGGAGTGGTTACCAGAACGTCGTACTCACCACGCTGGAACTGCTCCAGCACCAGCTCCTTCTCGCGCAGGGGCATGCGCCCGTGCAGCAGCCCCAGCCTGAGGTCGGGGAACATGTCAGACGACAGCCGCTGGTGCTCATCGACCGCCGCGCGCGACTGGATCACCTCTGACTCCTCGACGAGGGGGCAGACCACGAACGCCTGCCTGCCCTGCAGCACCTCGCGGCGCAGGCCCTCGTACGCGGCGGCGCGTCGTTCGGGCGCGACCAGGACCGTGCGCACCGGCTGGCGGCCCGGCGGCATCTCGTCGATTATCGACGCGTCGAGGTCGCCGTACACCGTGAGCTGGAGAGACCGCGGTATCGGCGTGGCCGACATAGCAAGCATGTGCGGGCGGACTCCCTTGCCCCGCAGCGAAGACCGCTGCATCACGCCAAAGCGGTGCTGCTCGTCTACCACCGCCACCGCGAGACGGGGCATATCCACGCTGTCCTGGATGAGCGCCTGCGTGCCGATTACGATGTCCACCTCACCATCCGCGATTCGTCCGTGCAGGTCGTCCTTTACCCGCTTGCGCATACTTCCCAACAGTAGCGCAACCACGGCGGGGCGCCCAAGCGAAGGAATCGCCAGCCTGACGACGTTTTCGTCCAGCGTGGGCGCTTCGGCGCCGCCGGACAACATTCGCGTGACGCTGAGGTAGTGCTGTTCGGCCAGAATCTCCGTCGGCGCCATCAGCGCTCCCTGGTAGCCGTCGAATACCGCCGCCAGGAGCGTCGCCGCGGCCACGACGGTCTTGCCGCTGCCCACGTCGCCCTGTAACAGCCTGCTCATGGGCCGGCTGTCGCGCAGGTCGGCCAGAATCTCGTCGAGCGCCCTCGCCTGGGCGCCGGTCAGCCGGAACGGGAGCGACTCCAGAAACGCCGACAGCCTCGCGGAATCTGCCTCCAGCGGTATCCCGTCGGCCTCGCGCCAGCGTAGCCGGCGCGACAGGACCGCGAGCTGCATGACAAACAGCTCGTCGAATGCAAGCCTGCTCCGCGCGTTGGTGTAGTGCTGGGCGCTGTCTGGGTAGTGCATCTGCGAGATGGCATCGCGCACGCCGATCAGTCCGAGCCTCTCCAGCATGGCAGCGGGCAGCGGCTCCTCGACCTTGTCGAGCGCGGCGTCCAGCGCCTCCTTTGCCATGCGTCTCGCCGTGCGTTGGTACAGCCCCCTTGTCAGCGGGTACACCGGCACCAGGCGGCCTGCGTGCACCAGATCGTCGCCCTCTGTCACGATGTCATAGTCTGGGTTTTGGAGCGTTGGTCGGCCTCCGAACGCGCCCACTCTCCCGCTCAGCGCGACCTTCATCCCCGGCTTGAGACTCCTCACCACCCATGGGTTGTTGAACCAGATCACGCGGAGGTTGCCTGTATCGTCTCCGAAATCTGCATGTGTGGACTTCCGGCGAGGGTCGCGCCCTTCCAGCCAGGATTCCCAAACGGTCACGACGGTCGTCTGCTCCTCGCCCGGGACCAGTTCGTTCACCTTGCGTATGTTCGCGTAGTCGAGGTGGCGCAGCGGGAACTGGTACAGCAGGTCCTCCACGGTCGAGACGCCGAGCTTCTCGAGTTTCGGTAGATGCGGCTTGTTTACGCTGCGCAGAAGGGACACGCTATCGGACAGAGTGACGTTCACCGGCGGGGGCGGCGGACGCGGACGGCGGGGGCGTGCGGGCGCAGGACGGCGAGACTGGGGGCTGGCATCGGTGGTGGTGACCGTCTGAGGCGCGGTCTGGGTCGCTGGACGCCGGACCGGGCCGTCCTCCCAGGCGTTTGTCGCTATGCGCCGCATCACGCCCTCGGCCCACTCACGACGCTCTGCCCGCGTCATACCGGCGTAGCTGGGGAGATCGGATAAGATCGGCGTCAACTCGTCGGACGCCAGCTCGAGGAACTTGTCAAGACCGCCCGTCACCACCTCGTTGACGTAACCCTTCCGTGCCTCGAGGCGCAGGATGTTCGCCAGGATCTGCAGCTTGGTGCGGCTGCCGGGCCTCGTAGCCATAGATGTGCGTGGGTGGAGCGGCGCGCCTGCGGCCGTGGCCGCGGCGGCGACCTTAGCGCTGCGCGGTCAGCAGGGCCATTCCAACGGCGTTGGGGCCAACGTAGGTACCCAACACCGGTCCCATCCTGGCGATGACGGGTCTCTTGCCGCTGGGCAGAGCGTCAGTCAGCGCGCTGGTCAGACCTTCCAGCCCGGCGTCGCTGGTGGTGTACATCACGCTCGCCTCTTCCAACGGCGCCTGCTGCTCGGCGAATTCACGCATCTTGGCGAGGCCCTTGGCGCGGGTCCTCTCCTTGCCGAACTCGTGCACCAGGCCGTCCTGTACCGTGATTATGGGCTTAACCTTGAGAAGCGTGCCTACCAAGGCTCTCGCGCGACCGATTCGCCCGCCCTTCTGCAGGTACTCGAGCGTGTCCAGCAGGCCCAGCAGGTGCGCCCGCGCCAGCGCGTCATTCGCCGCGTCAACCACCGCGGACAGGTCCGCGCCGGACTGCGCCGCCCGGGCGGCGACAAGCGCCACGAGGCCCTGCCCCATCGACGCCTGCATCGAGTCAACGACCTCGATTGGACATGCCACGGCGGTCTGCTCCCTGGCCTGCACCGCCGAGTTGTACGTGCCGCTGACCTGGGACGAGACCGTAACGCAGACAATGCCGTCAGCGTTCTCGCCGACACTGTCGAACACCTGAACGAAGTCGCCGACGGAGGGCTGCGAGGTGGTGGGAAGCTTAGCACTGGTGGTGAGGCGCCGGAAAAACTCGTCCGTGGTGATGTCCACGCCGTCGGAAAACTGCTCCGTGCCGAACATAACCTTGGCGGGCACGATCGAAATGCCGAAATCCGCGGCAAGTGCGGGAGGCAGGTCGCTGACGCTGTCGGTGACAACTTTTACAGCCAAGATCACTCCTTTTGTGGACGGCACAGGCCGCCAGACCTGAGAGCGGCGCTACTCTATCGAGACGACGTAGTGATAATAGGGTTGGCCACCGTCGACGGTCTCTATCTCCACACCGGGAATTGCGTCCTCCACGGCGGCGGTGGCCTGCTCTGCTTCCTCTTCCGTTATAGGATCGCCGTAGTAGAGCGTCACAAGCTGGCCCTCCTCGACCTCTGCCCTCTCCAACAGCGCGAGGAGCACGTCGCTGGGCGCGTCCCCGGCGGCGACGAGCTCGCGGTCCAGGATGCCAATCACCTGCCCCTCCTCCACGGCGACGCCGTTCAGCTCGACCTGTCGCACGGCCAGGCACACCTCGCCGGTGCGAACATTCGAAAGGCCTAGTTCCATGTCGGCGGCGGTCTCATCCGTGGGCTTGTGCGGGTTGAACTCCAGCAAGGCGGCCACACCCTGGGGTATGGAGGTTGAGGGCACGACGTGCATGTTCTTTTCGGAAATGGCCGCGGCCTGGCGAGCGGCCTGCACGATGTTGCCATTGTTCGGCAGGAAGATGACGTTGTCGGACGGCGCCGCCTCTACGGCCTCCAGGATCTGGCCCACGCTCGGGTTCATGGTGTCGCCGCCCGCGAGGATTCCGGCCGCGCCGATGCTCCTGAACACCGCCTCTATGCCATCGCCTCGCGCCACGGCCACTATGGCCGCGGGGGCCTCCGACACTGCCGGCGCGTCCTGTTCCCGCCTGTCGGCGTAGAATTCGCGGTGCTGCTCATCCATGCTCTCAATCTTGACCTGGCTGAGCGTTCCCAGCGACACGGCGAAGCTGATGACCGGCCCGGGGTCCTCGACGTGGACGTGCACCTTCAGCGCCGCCGCGTCGCCTATCACCACGGCAGAGCGCGCCATCTCGTTCATTCGCTCCCGCACGCCGTCCGAGTCCAGCCCCTCTCCCTCGACGAGCAGCTGCGTGCAGTAGCCGAACTCTTCCTCTTCTACGGCCTCGAGGAACTCGTCGGACACCGTTCCCGCGTCCTCCCCTACTCCGATGGCGTCCGGTGGTGGAAGCTCCTCTTCCAAAGGAGTCTCGCCCGCGGCCCACATTCGCAGCCCCTCGAGAATGACGAGAACCCCGTGTCCGCCAGCGTCCACGACGCCGGCCTGGCGCAGTACCGGAAGCATCGTGGGGGTGAGCGCCACGGCGCGGCGGGCAGCTTCGCTTACCGGCGCGAGGAGAGCGGCCATGTCGGGGGAGTCGCCGGCTTCGAGGGCAGCATCGGCGGTGTAACGCAGCACCGTCAGCATCGTGCCCTCCCGCGGCTGCCCGACCGCCTTGTAAGCGAAGTCGCGAGCGAGTTGCAGGGCATGGGCGAACTCAGGCGGGCCAAAGTCCTCGGAGTCGTCCAACCCCACGGCGAGTCCCTTGAAGAACTGGGACAGTATCACGCCGCTGTTGCCCTTTGCGCCCCAGAGAGCGCCGCGGGCCATCGATGCGGCAACATCGCGCGCCGGCACATTCACACTCTCGCCATCCTGCGAAAGCGTGTCAACCAACGTAAGGTACATGTTGGTGCCGGTGTCGCCGTCGGGAACAGGGAAGACGTTCAGCCTGTTGAGGAGATCGACGTTGTGCTGAAACAGCTCCGCGGCGGCGGCGAACATCGCCCGCAGGTCGTCGCCATCGCAGCGAGTCTTGGAAGCGGGGTAGTGAGTCATGTGTCGGCCTGTGCCTCGATGCGGCGGCCCGCAGTCGCGTGGAATGCCAGCCGATTGGGGCCTCGCCCCCGAATTGCCGAAAGCGATTGGCTGTGCTAAGGTTTAAGGGTTGCTCCCGGGGCCGGGAATCGCCCCAATACTAATTGAACATCCTCTGGGTGTCAAAGGTGAATCATGGCAAGGTGTGAGGTCTGCTACAAGTCCGGTCAGTCGGGAAACAACGTCAGCCACTCGAAGCGGCGCACGCGCACGCGCTGGATGGCAAACGTTCAGAGGGCCACGATCAGAGTCGACGGCCAGCCTCGCCGCGTCAAGATCTGCACCCGCTGCCTGAGAAGCCACTACAAGGTAGCCGCGCGCGGCTAGCACAGGCCACTACGCCGCCGGCCCAACGGCCTCAGGCGTCGTAGGCGAGGCTGGGCCGCAGCCAGCGTTCCACCTCTCGCACATCCATCCCCTTGCGCCGCGCGTAATCTTCCACCGCGTCGCGTCCGATTCGTCCCACTCCGAAGTACCGCGCGTCCGGGTGCGCGAAGTAGAAGCCGCTCACTGACGCCGCGGGCCACATGGCGAAATTCTCGGTCAGCTTCACACCCGCCGAGCGTTCGGCGTCGAGCAGGTCGAACAACAAGCCCTTTTCGGTGTGGTCGGGGCACGCGGGATAACCCGGCGCCGGCCGTATCCCCTGGTACTTCTCCCTGATCCGCTCTTCGTTGGTCAGCCGCTCATCACTGGCGTATCCCCATAACTCACGCCTGACGATCTCGTGCATACGCTCGGCCAGCGCCTCGGCAAGCCGGTCCGCCAGCGCCTTTGCCATTATGCTGCTGTAGTCGTCGTGCTCTCGTTCGAGAGCCTTTGCGAACTCCTCCAGGCCGACACCCGCCGTCACGGCGAACAGGCCCATGTGGTCGGCAACGCCGCTGTCGGCGGGCGCGACGAAGTCCGCCAGGCACAGATTCGCGGGGTCGGAGCCGGCCCTCGAGCGCGCCCGGTCGGTCTGCTGGCGCAGAAAGTGGAACTCGGCCAGCGGGCGGTCGCGAGTCTCGTCCTCGTATAGAATCACGTCGTCACCGTTGGACGCGGCGGGCCAGAACCCCACCACGGCGTTGGCGGTTAGTATGCGCTCGTCCACCATGCGACTCAGCATCGCCTTCGCGTCGTCCAGCAGCGAGCGGGCCTCCTTGCCGTAGGTGGGGCTGTTGAGGATGTCGGGATAGCGCCCCCTCATCTCCCAGGTGGTGAAGAACGGCGTCCAGTCGATGTGGTCGAGCAGGTCGTCCAGCGGGTAGTCCGGAAAGGCCTTGACACCGAGGAAGGTTGGCTGAGGCGCGGCGGACGCCCAATCGAGCTCGGCGCGCCGCCGCCTCGCCTCGCGCAGCGTCAGCAACCGAGTCCGTTGGCCGCGGGCGGCCCTATCGACCCTGATGCGCTCGTAGTCCCGCTTCACCTCGACGGCGAACTCCTCACGCGACTCCCGGTTCATAAGCCGGCCCATCACTCCGACGGAGCGCGAGGCGTCCTTTACGTGCATCACGGGATGCGGGTACTCCGGGTCGATCCGCAGGGCGGTGTGGGCGCTGGAGGTGGTCGCGCCTCCGATGAGCAGCGGCACGCTTAACTCCTGTCGCGACATCTCTTTTGCGACGGTCACCATCTCGTCGAGCGAGGGGGTGATCAGCCCGCTCAGCCCTATGACGTCCGCTTCCTCTTCCGCCGCGGTGTCCAGTATCTCCTGGAACGACACCATCACGCCAAGGTCGATGACCTCGTAGTTGTTGCAGCCCAGCACGACGCCAACGATTTTCTTGCCAATGTCGTGGACGTCGCCCTTGACGGTCGCCATCACTATCTTGCCCCTGGAGCCCGGCGCGCCCGACTCGGCCTTCTCGCGCTCGATGAAGGGCACCAGGTGGGCGACGGCCTTCTTCATCACGCGTGCGCTCTTCACGACTTGTGGGAGGAACATCTGCCCCGAGCCGAACAGGTCGCCCACGGTGTTCATCCCGTCCATGAGCGGGCCCTCGATCACCTCGATCGGCCTCGCGACGCCCAGACGCGCCTCCTCTACGTCGTCGACTATGTGGTCGTCGATGCCCTTGACCATGGCATACGAGAGGCGCTCCCCCACCGTGCCGCCCCGCCAGGCGTCGTCGACCACGCGCTCCCTGGCCTCGCCCCGGACCGTCTCGGCGAGCCGGACGAGCCGCTCGGTGGCCTGCGGATGCCGCGCCAAGACGACGTCCTCCGCGGCCTCTCGCAGCTCGTCCGGGATGTTCGCGTACACCGCGAGCTGGCCGGCGTT
Source organism: Dehalococcoidia bacterium (assembly GCA_965217705.1). Lineage (GTDB taxonomy): Bacteria > Chloroflexota > Dehalococcoidia > Lucifugimonadales > CATOSD01 > CATOSD01. Next base: position 258,099 of record CBDCJA010000001.1, read on the forward strand.
GACAATGCCCATGTCCATGCCCGCGCGGGTGGCGTGGTAGAGGAACACCGAGTGGATGGCCTCTCTGACCGCGTCGTTCCCCCGGAACGAGAATGAGATATTGCTGACGCCGCCGCTCACGTGCGAGAGCGGGAACTTGCGCTTGATCTGCCTCACCGCCTCGATGTAGTTGACGCCGTACAGGTCGTGTTCCTCTATGCCCGTGCCGACGGCGAAGATGTTGGGGTCGAATATGATGTCCTGCGGCCGGAACCCCAGCTCGTCGACCAGGATGCGATACGACCGCTCGCAGATTTCAATCTTGCGCTCCACCGTGTCGGCCTGGCCCTCTTCGTCGAACGCCATCACTATCACCGCTGCGCCGTGCCGCCGCACCAGCCGCGCATGGGCGCGGAATTCCTCCTCACCCTCCTTTAGCGAAATGGAGTTGACCACACACTTGCCCTGCACGAATTTCAGCCCCTCTTCGATGACGCTGAAGCGGGAACTGTCGATCATGATGGGCACTCGGCTTATGTCCGGTTCGGCGACAAGCAGGCTTAGGAAACGCTGCATAGCGGCTTCGGAGTCGAGCAGCCCTTCGTCCATGTTCACGTCGATAATCTGCGCTCCGTCCTCCACCTGCTGACGCGCGACGGAGATCGCCTCCTCGTACCGGCCCCGCCGTATCAGCCTCCTGAATCGCGCCGAGCCGGTCACGTTTGTCCTCTCGCCCACGTTGATGAAGTTGGAATCTGGACGAATCTCCAGCAACTCCATTCCGCTCAGGTAGGTGCGGCCGGAACCCTCGCGCCGTTGGCGAGGCGCCACACCCGCCACCGCCTCGACGATGGCGCGCGTGTGCACAGGAGTCGAGCCGCAGCAGGAACCGACGATGTTGGCGTGGCCGGTTCGCACGCGCGCGGCGGCCTCCGCGGCCATGAACTCGGGCGTTTCCTCGTATTCCCCAAGCTCGTTCGGAAGCCCCGCGTTCGGATGGCAGCTCACGAACTCTTCGCAGATGCCGCTGAGGGCCGCAAGGTGTTGTGCCATCTCCCTGCTGCCGAGGGCGCAGTTGAGGCCCACGCTAAGCAGCGGCATCTGCGAGAAGACGGAAGCATAGAAGGCCTCCGGGGTCTGGCCGCTGAGCGTGCGGCCGCTGGCGTCCACAATGGTGCCCGACACCATCACCGGCACGCGCACGCCAAGTTCCTCGAACAGGCCTTGGATGGCGAACAGCGCCGCCTTGGCGTTCAGCGTATCGAACACCGTTTCCACCATCAGCACGTGAGCTCCGCCGTGCAGCAGGCCGCGGGCCGCTTCGCCGTAGGCGCGCGCCAGGCCGTCGAACGTCACGTTTCGATAGCCGGGGTCGTTCACGTCCGGCGATATGGACGCCGTTCTGTTGGTCGGCCCCAGCGTCCCAACCACGAATCGGGGCTTGTCCGGGTTCCTGGCGCTGAACTCGTCCGCGGCCTCCCGCGCCAGCCGGGCGGACTCGCGGTTCATCTCGTAGACGTGCTCCTCCAGCCCGTAGTCCGCCTGGGAAATGGACGTCGCGGTGAAGGTGTTCGTGCTGAGCAGGTCAGCGCCGGCCTCGAGGTACTGTCGCTGTACCTGCATCACCAGGTCCGGCCGAGTAAGCGACAGCACGTCGATGTTGCCCCGGATGTCGCGCGGATGGTCGCGGAAGCGGTCGCCGCGATAGTCGCCCTCTTCCAGGCCGCGGCCTTGCAGCATCGTGCCCCAGGCGCCGTCCATGACCATGACGCGCTCAGCCAGTATCGCCTCCAATTCGGCGGTGGCGTCGGCTATGTGGTTGGGACGGTCGTTGGCGGCATCTGTCATGAATTCTTCCTTACGTGGTTTTCCCCTGCTTGCTCCAGGTGAACGAAGGGTCCAGGGGACGCCCCCAATCGGCAGCCAATGGTGCGCGGGGGCTGGTTGAGGCGGTTAGCGAGCCGCTCATATTCTACAGGAAGTCCAGTGGCATAACACCGCAACCCGGCCGTACGCGAAAACGGCGCGCTATTTCGGTTACAATGTCGGCATGGATACCCATGTAATTGTAAGGTTCCACGAGGCGGCGCTCAAGGGCAAGAACCGCCCGATGTTCATCCGGCAGCTCGCGCACAACCTGAAGCGCGCCACCATGGGCACCGGCGTCACCCGCGTCTGGTTGGGCCACCTGTTCGTTGCGCTGCGCCTGCCCGAGGGCGTGGACTGGCCGCTGGTGCGCGAGCGCGTGTCGCAGTGCTTCGGCGTCGCCAAGTACTACCGCGCCTGGCAGGTGCCGCCAGACCTCGACAGGGTCAGGTCGCTCCTCTCCGAGCAACTGGGGCACCGCACGTTCGACACGTTCCGCATCACTGCCAACCGTGCCGACAAGCGCTTCCCCAAGACTTCGTTGGACATCAATATCGAGCTTGGCGCCTACGTCGAGGCGCAGACGGGCGCGGCGGTGGACCTGTCGAACCCCGATCTGGAAATATTCGTGGACGTGATCGGCAAGTCTATCCTGGTCTACTTCGACGAGATGAAAGCTTACGGCGGCCTGCCGCTCGGCGTAAGCGGCCAGACGATGACGCTGCTGTCCGGGGGCATCGATTCACCGGTGGCGGCCTGGCACATAATGAAGCGGGGCAGCCCCACGCACCTGGTCCACTTCCACAGCTACCCACTGGTCGACTCGTCCTCCATCGAGAAGGCTGAAGAACTGGCGATGCACCTTTCGCGCTACCAGTACGACTCCACGCTCATCCTGGCGCCGTTCGCGGAGGTGCAGAAGCGCATAATCGTCGCCACGCCGAAGTCATACCGCGTGGTGCTGTACCGCCGATTCATGGTGCGCATCGCCGAGGAGCTGGCGAGGCGGCACGGCGCGATCGCGCTGGTCACGGGCGAGAGCCTGGCGCAGGTCAGCTCGCAGACCATGGAGAACATCGCTGCTATCGACGAGGCGGGCCATATGCCTATCCTACGCCCGCTGATAGGCTTCAATAAGAACGAGATAATAGACATCGCCCGCGAGATAGGCACATTCGAAGTGTCGATTCTGCCGGACCAGGACTGCTGCTCGCTGTTCGTGCCGGCCCACCCGGTCATCCACGGCGACGTAAAGGTGGTGCACAGGCTGGAGGCCGAGCTGCCCGTGCGGGAGCTGGTCAACTCGGCGGTGGAGCAGGTCAAGATTCGCCGGTTCTCGTTTCCGCCCCCTTCTTAACTCCTCAGTCCTTCGTGGAGAATCAGTTGCCGCCCCGTTTGCCCAGCGAGACCATGAACATGACGCTCTTGCCCCGCGCGTGTGCGGAGAAGAAGTCGGTGACTTGGTCGTCGTAGAAAGTCAGTCCCGTCGCACCGAAACGCTGAGCATATGAGGCGAGATAGATCCGCCCCGCGGTTATGCTGGCGTCCAGTTGAGCCGCTCTGTATCCTCTGTTGCCGAACCGCTCCAGTACGGGCGCGAGATCACACATGAAGAAGAGATTGACGCTGGCATCGGCGGCGAGCGCCTGGCCCAGCCCAAGGAAACCCGCCTCGGCGCGGAACTCGCCCTCCCTGAGCGTCTCCAGCGCAAGCCTGTCCCGGTGAAAGACGTATGCTCCCTGGGCGAGGCCATCCACCGCATTGACCAGCAGATACATGTCGTTGAGTGCGGAGCCGGGTGCCGCCAGGAAATCGGCGGGCACTCCCCTCGTCGCACGCTCCAGCGCAGTCGATAGCTGAGCGAAGGATAAGGACTCCCGGGAGAATCGGCGCGTTGAGCCTCTTCTCAAAATAACGCTCTCTATGGAATCTGGCGGCGCGTCTTCCTCAGTTTCGGGGCGCAGCGGCGTGAGCCGCCCGGCGGGCGTTGGCATGGCCGATTGCGGCGGCTCGACCCGCCAGGATTCGGCCTCCTCGTAGCTTGCCAGGGACGACGCCGCATGCATTTCACGTATGGCGAGGAAGTCGATTTCATAGGTGGAGATTGGCGCCGTCTCGAACTCGTCAGGGCGAAGAGGCGGCTGTGGCGGAAACGTCGAATTAACGGACGACCCCAGCGGCACGACCGCGAGCGGGAGCTCCCGCAACGGGTCCAGCCCCAGCAGTTCGCTGATAGAGTCGTCCATGAAGCCGGCGGCGACTCTCGCCGGAACGCCACTCGCGGAGCACGTCGCCAGCGTGTTCGCCAATATCGTGCCGCAGTCCCAAAAGGCGTGGCGGTACTCCCTCGCCTGGTACTTGCAGGCGTTGCGCCACGTCACGTCCGTGAAGACGATGGTCGCCGGCGCGGAAGCAACGCCCGGCTCGCCGCCTGCGGCGTTAGCGACGGCCAGACGGTAGTCGCCCTCCCTCAGCAGGTCCAGTGATGACCCATCCGGGTCATAGTGATAAACACCCGCGTCCAGGCCCTGAATGTCACCGCAAACCACGTAAAGCTCGATATGGAACAGCGCGCCCGTGCAAGCGGCGGCGCGAAACGCCATCGGCCCGCCGGGGCGCCGCAGCGTCTTGGTGATGCCGGCGGAGAAATGTAGAATCCGGCTCAGCGCCTCGAATCCCGGCGTTCGCACCGCCCCGGCCTTGCCGTCGTTCACCGAAATGGCGGTCAGCGCCGGCAGGTCGGTGGGCGGGCCATCGAGCGCGAGGGGCACGGAATCCACGTACCTGTACAACTTGAACGGCAGCGGAGGGTTCATGGGATCCCACACGTGGTTTCTGTCCATAAGGCTGCCATCGGGATGATTGGTGCCCAGGTGGTAGCGTAGGGCGGCCTCGGTGTTTCTGTTCGTCATGAAGTCGTCCTTTCCCGTAGGGTATGCACAGATCATACTCCAAGTGCGCGGGAGTTGGCAGAACCACGAGCCCGCCAGGCCCGCCATTCTTCGTGCCCTTCGCGCCCTTCGTGGACAGTCCCCGCTGTTGGACGGACAATTTGAGGGCGCGTATAATGCGGCCTATGCTGGTGCAAGACGTGGGAGAGTTCGGGCTAATCGAGATGTTGGCCCGTGCCGTCGCGCACGACAACGACACCCTCATTGCGGGATTGGGCCGGCGCGGCTTTCGCGTCCGGCTGTCCATCGGGGACGATGCCGCCGCCTTGAGCGCACCCGCGGGACTGAGGACTCTGACCACGGACACGATGGTCGAGGGCGTACACTTCGATCTGGCAAACACGCCCTGGCATGACCTGGGCTGGAAGGCGCTGGCGGTGAACCTCAGCGACGCCGCCGCAATGGGCGCCGAACCCGTGTGCTCGCTGGTCACGCTGGGACTGCGCCCGGACTTGCCGGTGTCCGGTCTGCTGGAGATGTACGCCGGCATGATTGAGGCCCATGGTCGCTACGGCGGCGCCCTCGTCGGCGGCGACGTGGTGAAGTCGCCCACCTTCTTCGTCACAGTTGCGCTCGAAGGCGCGGCGCAGACGCTTGACGGACGCGAACGCCTCCTTACGCGGGACTCGGCGAGGCCGGGCGACGCCATCGCAGTGACGGGCCACCTGGGGTGCTCGGCGGGCGGGTTGCGAATGATGACGGGCGGCCTCGAGTCCAGTATGGACGCCGTGACAGCACGTCACCTCCGCGAGACGCACAACCGGCCAGCGCCGCGTGTGGCGGAGGGCGCGGCGCTGGCCGCGGCGGGGGTGAGGGCCGCAATGGACGTCAGCGACGGTCTAGTGGCAGACCTCGGCAAGATGTCCCAGGCGAGCGATGTGAGCGCCGTGCTGGACGGGGCGCACCTGGCCGCCGACGATTGCCTGCGGCGAGCTTTTCCAGGCGAATGGCTGGAGCTCGCGCTGTGCGGCGGTGAGGACTACGAGTTGCTCTTCACCGCGCCGCCGGACGTGCTGGAGAGCGCCGTCCGCGCGCTCGAAATCCCCGTCCACGCAATCGGCGAGATCGTACAAGGCCCGCCGTCGGTAAGGGTACTGGACGCCGCGGGACGCGAGGTCGGGCTTGCCGCCGGCGGCTGGGACCACTTCTCGGCCGGCGGCCCGTCCACGTGACGTTCGGGTTGGACTTTGGGAAAGACCCCGGAGTGGCGTTTACGACCGGAACGCGGAGGCAGTAACCTAGTATGGAGCGAATCACCATAAGCATAGAAACGGACGGCGGCATTCGCGCGAGCGAAACCATCGCCGACCTGCGAAACGCGTCTGAGGTGTTGTTCTTCCCCATGAAGTTGGTAGGGTTCTGGGACCACCAGGCGGGGATGCACCTGTGCCCGCAGGAGGAGAGACGCCAGCAGTGCCCGCACACGCTGCCGGAAACCGACCCTGCGAGAATAGATTACGCGACCGCGCTGCAGAGAGAGCGCGGCGCAAACCTGGAGCTGACTTATCCCCACGCGGGCCTGGTAATCTATTTGTCTTGACGGAACTCGCTCGCGCGGGTACAGCACCAGGGCGGACCTACGCGCCAACTGGGTAAAATGCGTAACGCGCTCGCGGGCGGGCACAGCCTGTAGGGGCGGGTTTGAAACCCGCCCGCCGGGGTGCCGCATTGGAAGGTCTTGACCAAGACACAAGCGAGGACGGCTATGTTGGAATTGAAAAATCTTCGGCGTTCGATGGCCCCATACGAGGCCTACCCGGTGCAGGCGCTTCTGACGCGAGCGGCCGGGCGCGACCCCAACGGCATCGCCGTGATCGACGGCGAAAGAAGCTACACGTTTGCGCAGCTTGCCGAGTACAGCGACCGATTCGCCGCCGCGCTCGCGACCCTGGGCGTGGCGAAGGGCGACCCTGTTGGACTCATCGCGCCCAATTGCGTCGAGTTCGTCATAGCCTTCTACGCAATCATCAAGGCGGGCGGCGTCGCGTCCACGATCAACTCCGGATACCGCGAGCGCGAGATAGCCCACCAGCTAAACAACAGCGGCTCGCGGATTCTCGTCGTACACGAGAGCGTGCTCGAAATGGCGCGGCTTGCCAGGGACGCGGCCCCCGGCGTCGAGCGTCTCATCGTGATCGAGGACTCCGCCGATGACTCGGACTCGTTCTGGGGTCTGATAGAGTCCGCGCCCTCAGCCGTGCCGGACGTGCGAATAGATCCCATCGAGGACCTCGCCGCACTGCCATACTCCAGCGGCACCACCGGCCTGTCCAAGGGCGTCATGCTCACGCACCAAAATCTGACGACCAACCTCGCGCAGTTTGTGGTCAGGCCCGGTGAGTCGGTCACGCTCACCGCAGATGACGTGCTGCTTGTGCATCTGCCGCTGTTCCACATCTACGGAATGCAGGCTCTGATGAACGCCGCCATGATGACGGGCGCGACGCAAGTTATGATGGGCCGGTTCGACATTGACGCGCTGCTGGGCCTGATGTCCCGCCACCGCGTTACGCAGCTCTATACGGTGCCGCCCGTCGCCCTTGGACTGACGCTGTATCCGGGCGTATCGGACTACGACCTTTCCGCTCTCAAAGTCGGGTTCCTCGCCGCTGCGCCGTGCTCCGCGGAGCTGCAGCAAAAGATGGCCGAGGCCGTCGGCGTGCCGGTCATCCAGGGCTACGGCATGACCGAGCTCTCCCCAGTGTCCAACGTCGACTTCTCGGAGCCGCACTTGGCGGCTCCTGGCTCCGTCGGCCCAACACTGGCCGATACCGAGGAGCGTGTGGTCGACCTGGAGACGGGCGAGAGGGACCTGCCGGCGGGAGAGATAGGGGAGCTTCTCGTTCGCGGGCCCCAGGTGATGAAGGGCTACTACGAGAACGACGCGGCCACCGCCGAGACCATAGCCGAGGACGGCTGGCTGCGCACCGGCGACATCGTTCGCGCCAACGAGGCCGGCAGCGTGTGGATACTGGACCGCAAGAAGGAGCTCATAAAGTACAAGGGCTTCCAGGTTCCGCCCGCCGAGCTCGAGGGCCTGCTCCTCGAACACCCGGCCATCGCCGACGCCGCGGTCATCGGCAAGCTAGACGAAGAGTCGGGCGAGATTCCCAAGGCGTTCGTGGTGCGCAGGCCGGGTGTGGAAGTGACCGGCGACGACGTAATGGCATTCGTCGCGGGCAAGGTCGCCACGTTCAAGCGCGTGCGCGAGGTGGAGTTCACCGACGCCATCCCCAAGAACGCATCCGGCAAGATACTGCGGCGGACCCTCATAGAGAAGGAGCGTGGCACGGCAGGCTGAAACGGTTGGCTCCGGGTGTGCGGATCGTCTCTACTCGACCAGTCCCACCTGCCAGTAGCGCCTTCCTTCCTTGCGTCTGACCGTCCCGAACCCTGGGGCCGGGAAGTGGCACGATATAACAGGGGTTCCCTGCGATTCCACGTCGTCCAACATCTTCCTGCGGGTCTCGGTAGACAGCGGCCAGTCGTAGTCGAAGATACAGTTCCAGTCGTCCTCGGTCACCTGTGCCGGATGCACCAGCACGTCCCCCTGAATCAGGGCCGCCTCTCCTTGCGAGCGGACCAGGACGCTCATGTGGCCCGGCGTATGACCGGGCGTGTGCAGCGCCCGCACTTCCGATGTCAGGTCGGTATCCTCGCTCAGGGCGTCGAACAGGCCCATTTCGACAATTGACTCCACGCACCTATCCATGAAAGGAAAGGGCAGAGCCGCCTGTACTTCCGGCCTGCGAAAGTGGTCGAGATCGGCCTGGTGGGCCAGGTACCGGGCATTCGGAAAGGTCGGAGCGAGCTCGCCGTGCCGCTCGACAACGTTCCAGCCCACGTGGTCCGAATGGAGATGGGAGATGAAGACGGTATCCACCTCCTCCAGGCTAACGTCCTTGGCGGCGAGATCGCCCATCAACTCTCCTCGACGTCCACCTATGGACTCGATGGGGCCTTCCCCATATCCCGTGTCGATGAGTATGGTCCGGCCCTGAGACCGCAGCAGGTAGCACCCTATCTCAATCTGCATGTGGTCGCTGTCAAACGTGTCGGGGTAGCGTTCCTTGTAGGGCTCCCAGTCTCTGGCGTCGGTTCCGGGGAATAGCTGGGCAAGGGGTGTCGGGAATGGGAGATTCATGTCGGAAAGGGCGACAATCTCCACGTCGCCCACCTTCAAAGAGAATTCGGACATGCTCCCTCCGGGCCGCACGCTGGCGGCGGCGGTTTACGCGGATGTAGACAGCCAAAACTTTCGGCGGTCAAAAGCGGGGAGCCGGGACACCCCCTACCCCACCGACAGGCTATCGGTGTCGTACATCAGCCGACCGCCGACGATGGTGCCGGCCACCTTGATCTGGCTCAGGGTGTGGCCCGCCTCCACGAACGGGTCCTCCTCCAGCACCACCACGTCGCCCAGCTTGCCCACCTCCAGCGATCCCTTGATGTCCTCTTCGTATGCGCCGTATGCCGCGTTGCTCCCCACGGCGCGCAGCGCCTCGAGCACCGGGGCGGCCAGTTCCGGCATCAGCACGTCGCCGTCGCGGGTCATACGGCTCACGGCGCTCTGCACGCACATAAGGGGGTTGACCGGCGTGACCGGCGTGTCGTTGTGCAACAGGGGCCGCAGGCCCGCGCGGATGGCCGCACCCACGGGGCTGATGTGCGGCCCACGGTCCGGACCAAGGTAGATGTCGCGGTGTCGGTCGCCCCAGTAGAAGACGTGACTGGCGAAGTAGTTGGGGATCACGTTCAGCCGTCTCATGCGGTTGATGTGGTCGGGCCAGCACATCTGGCAGTGCTCGATGCGGAAGCGCTGGTTGGGTCGGGGCAGCCTGGCCAGCGCCCTCTCGTAGGCGTCCAGTATGGAGTCGATCGCCGCGTCGCCGTTCGCGTGAGTAATCACCTGGTAGCCCCGGCGGTGCAGGTCGAAGACCATTTCGTCCAGCTCTTCCTGGGGATAGATGGTCCACGCCTTCTCGTTCAGGTCGCACCAGTAGGGGGAGCGCAGCGCGCCGGTCAGGCCCTGTATCGAGCCGTCGGACACTATCTTGCACCCGGCGACTCGCAGCCACTCGTCTCCGTCTCCCGTCTGGACCGAGTAGTCCATCTCCTTCAGCGACTCGTACAGGATGAACATGTTGACCCTGAGCTTGAGTTGGCCCAGGTCCTTGACGCGGTTGTACAGGTCGTAGCCGCTCGAACCAAAGAAGTTGGCGACAGCGGCGTCGTGCACCGACGTCACCCCCACCCGCAGGTTGTCTAGCTGCGCCTCGGCGAACGCCTCGACCAGCCTGTCCTGCGAATACGGGGGCATGTGCTCCATAACGGGCGCCTGCGCCGGCAGCTCCGCCAACACGCCGTTCGGCTCCGGCGTGCCCTCGAAGCGGTAGAAGCGGCCGCCGGGCGGGTCCTCGCGCTCGGAGTGTATGCCGGCCAACTCCATGGCCATGCTGTTCACGTAGGCGAGGTGGCCGGACACGTGCGAGATGAAGACAGGGTGGTCGGACGTCGCCGCGTCCAGGTCGTGCTTGTTGAGGTGGCGCATGTCGGCCACGTAGGTCTGGTCGTAGCCGACGCCCATGATCCAATCGCCGCGGGGCGTATTGACGGCTCGCTCGCGCACGCGGTCCACCACGTCGGAGATGGTCAGTTTCGGGTCCGTGTTGACATCCACGGCCAGCTTCCATGAGGGCTGCGCCGCCAGGTGGTCGTGCGGCTCGATGAACCCGGGCAGCACGGTCTGGCCCGAAGCGTCGATCACGGGAACGCCCGGCCTGCGGTGCTCTTCCACGTCGGCGTTGGAGCCTATGGCGGCGATTCGCCCGCCGCGGATGGCGACCGCCTGCGCCAGGGTGTCGCGGTAGTCCATCGTGTGAACGTTGCCGTTGATGATGACGAGGTCCATATCGTTCCCCTCCATGCGGGGTGTGCCCAAGCCCGGTATCAGGCCGGGCGGCCCTGCCGCATCCGCTCGGCGTAGTGCTCCATACGTTCACTGGCGTCATCCCTGGCGGCGAGGCCGGACGCCAGTTGCGGCAGCCGTCCGGCGGGTACGGCCATCAGGAAGTGGCCGGGCGGTATGCCGGTGTAGACCCGCATTCCCAGGCACCCCAGCGACATGGCGGGCATGCCCCTCTCGTTGGCTATGGCCAGCACGCCGCAGGCGGGCCGTGTGAACGCGGCGCCCCGCGAGTTGTTGCGCCACAGGATGGTTCCCATCACCTCTTGCAACACGCCCATCTGTGGCAGGGTTGCCCACATGAGAGCAAGCTGGGGCGGCACGGGCATGTCCCACATTGGTCCGTACACCACGCCGGCGTTTCCGCCCGGAAACCTGGGCGTCCGGGCGATCTCGTCCATCTCGCCCTGTCCCGCCTCGCACATCTCCTCCAGCAGCGCTGCCAGACGCTCTTCGCGGCCCTCCTCCGAAACGAACCCGGCCACCATGCCGCCGATTTCGCAGCCGGTATGCTGCTCCGCGGACACGTACATCGGCCGCTCCTCCGCCCAGCGCCACAGGGTGCAGAACGACGGCGGCAGCTTGCCGAGCGAAGCGACGCCCGCCGGCTCACGCTCTACGAACGCGAGCGCCACCGGCGGCAGCGCGAGGTCGAGCTTATCGGCAAGAAGCTGGGCGAGCGCCAGGCCGTCCGGCGACGTGAAGCCTTCGGGGGCGCTGTCAGCCATCGTCGCCGGGGTCTTCCTCGCCCAGCAGCAGTCCCACCTCCGGCGTCGCCTCGCCCTCGGCAGCGGACCGGCGGTCGGCCTCGCTGATCGCGGCGCGTATCACGTCTTCACCAACCTCGGCCGGATCGTACGTGACCGACGCCATGCGGGCCTCCATCTCGAACGAAACGTCGATTATTCCGGGCAGCTTGTTTACCTCACGGGCAAGGAACTCGCCTCAACCCAGTCAAAAGGCGTTGGGCATTCGCTGCGAAACGGTCACGTGCGAAGACTGCATGGCGTGTCCTCCCCTCACTTGGCTTTTGCGCTGGCCGCCAAGGCAGGCTAGACCAGGCTGTAGCCGCTGCCGGGCCTCGCCGGGTCCACTCCGGTGCCCTTGGCGTCCTCGATCCAGCCGAACTCCTTGAGTATCTGCTGGCTGTACGTGACGCGGCCTGTCACCTTGTCGAGCGGCTCGCTGGCCAGCAGCAGCGACGACTGCGCCATAAGCTTCGCTGGCTCGCCCCTGGGGTCGTCCATGCCGCTCACCAGGTTGTGAAACACGGTGCCCGGCGTGGGCACCACCTGGGACGGCGACAAGCAGGTGACCGAAATGCCGTGCTGGTACACCTCTTGCGCCAGGCCTTGCGAGAAGCGTTCGAGCGCCGCCTTCTCCGCGCCGTAGCAGGTGCCGCCGCTGTTGGCCGGCGCGTCGGGGTAGGGACCGCGCCCGGGGCCTATGGCCGCGCCGGACGAGATGTTCACTATGCTGCCTGAGCCGCGAGGCACCATATCCTCTAGCGCCAATTGGCTGAGTATGAACGGGGCGTGGAAGTTGACCGCCCAGGAGCGCATCCAGCGCCTCAGCGGATAGTCCTTGATCGGTATGAAGTACGTGAGCGCCGCGTTGTTCACCAGCACGTCCACGGGGCCGTAAGCGTCGCGAGCCTCCTGCATCAGCCGCTCGCAGTCCTCGGGCAGCGAGATGTTGACGGTCGAGGGCGTGGCCTCGCCGCCGGCCTCCCGTATCTGGGCGACCGTGGTGTCGAGCGATCCCTCCAGCGGGTGGTCTCCCTCGCGCAGTGTGCGCGCGGCGCAGACGACTTTGCCGCCCTCGGCCGCGAACACCCTGGCAATCTCGGCACCGATTCCGCGGCTCGCGCCCGTCACCACCACAACTTTGTCATCCAGTCTTCCCATGTGTTCCGCTCCTTGTCAGGTTCTCCCTCGTTTGGCGCGCTACAACCCGAGCTTCTGCGCCAGGTCGTTGAAGTCCGTGGCGTTGACGTCGAAGTCAGGTTCGGGGGTGCAATCAATCTCGCGGTCCGGCCCCCATTCGCCCGGCCTCGGCACGAACGCGGCCCTGAGCCCCACCTTCTGGGCGGCGCGAAGGTCGCCCTTGTGGGCGGCCACCATCATCACCTCTGGCGGTTCGAGTCCCAGCAGGTAGGCCGCGCCCAGGTAGCTCTCGGGGTCCGGCTTGTAGTGCTTCATCAACTCGGCGGACAGAATGCAGTCCCAGGGCAGGCCGCCGTACTTGGCCATGTTGGTGAGCAGCGCGACGTTGCCGTTGGACAGCGTGGCGATGACGTAGCCGCTCTTCAACCTGGTGAGGCCCTCCACCGAGTCGGGCCACGGCGTCAGCCTGTGCCAGACCTTGTTCAAGTCCCGTTTCTCTTCCTCGTCCAGACAGTCGATGCCGAACTCGACCAGCAGATCGTCCAGGATCATGCGGTGCAGATCGTCGATTCTGGTCCAGGGCAGCTCGCCTCTGCGGACGCGGCCCATCGACGGGCCGTATCCGCCGCGCCACCTGTCCGCGAAAACCGCCCAGTCCACGTCGAGGCCCTTTTCGCGGCCAAGCTCTTTGCCCTGGCGAATCAGGCTGCCCCGCCAATCGACGACAGTGCCGAAGACGTCGAACGTAAGCGCCTTGACCTCGGAAAGACTCATTGTTGCGCCTCCAGTCTCATCTATGCTCCGTACTACCGGCTCATCCGTCCGCTCCCGCCGATTCATAGGAAGGTCGCGGCTGCGCCGGCGGCGGTTCGGCCTTGGCGGCCTTGTGGAAGTAGGCGACCGCGCCGCCCGCCACCATCACGAACACCACCAGCAGGCACGAGAACACGAACCCCTCGAAATAGTGCGGGCTCGCCTGCTCGCTCGTCAGGTGCGCGATTCCGGCCGGCAACACCATCGCGAGCGCCGTGGCCGACACCGTGCCGCCAAATGCGTGGCCCATCTCGCGGGTCGTCTCGAGCATACCGGAGGCAATGCCGCGGTGCCGCAGCGGCAGCGAGCTCATCACCGTCGCGTTGTTTATGGGGTTGAAGATGGACGAGCCAATAGAGATAGGAAACATCAGGATCGGGATCATCCACAACTTCACGCTGCGAGCGAACAGGCCCAGAACCAGGAAGCCGCCGGCTATCATCAGCATCGCGCTGGGCCGCAGCAATTTGGGGTTGTAGCGGTCGTACACCCAGCCGGCCGCCATCGAGACGAACACCCCCATCACCTGGTTGGGCAGCAGCACGAACGGCACCACTATCGGCTCCTGGTTGAAGCCCTCTTCCACCAGTATCGGCACCAGTGTCATGGTCGCCAACATCGAGAAATGGAAGGTGGTGTTGGAGATGAGCGACATGGAGAAGTACTTCTCCCTGAAGTGTCGCAGCTCCACGATGGGCGCCCTCGCGAATCGCCACTCCACCAACACGAAGGCAAGCAGCAGAACAAGGAACAAGCCGTGCATCGGAAGGTGGTAGATCAGGCCATCCTGGGACGTGAACGACTCCTCGCCCGCGTGCAGGTGGCTGCCGGAAAGGACGAGCACCGCCGCGGTGGCCACGAGCAGGAAAGCGCCAATCCAGTCGATGCCCCCCGGAGCGGCAGCCTCGCGTTCCTCCGGCGAGGGCGGCTTGCTACTGCGGATCATCGGGATTGCGGCGGCCGCCGCAATCAATCCCATCGGAAGGAACGTCACGAAGACGAGCCGCCAGGTGAAGAACTGCAGAAACACCGCGAACAGGAACATGCCCAACAGCGTGGCGAAGCGCGCACCGACGATGGGCATGGCGAACGCGCGGCCACGCATCTCCGCCGGGTAGGTGACGGCGAGTATAGCGTTGGCGTTGCCCATTATCATGGCCGACCCGAAGCCTGTCAGGCCGCGCCACATTACGATCTGCCAGAGATCGTTGGACACGGCGATGAGCAGGGAGCCCACAAGCGAGGCGACGATCCCCAAAGCGAACACGCGCTCGTGGCCGAACCGGTCGCCCATGCGCGCGCCGAGCAGCACGAAACTGCCCAGCATCAGCAGGTACACGGTCACGATCCACGCTGTGTCGTCGAATCCCGCGCCGAACTCGGTGGCGAGCGTGGGAAGCGATAGGGCGACGGGCATGCTGGACAACTGAACGAGCATGTACGCAGCCGTGACCGCCACCAACACCTCTCTGCGCCTCCGTGACGACATGAGGGGTCTGATAGCGTTCAGCACTGTCATAGGTCTGCCACCGCTGGACCACAGGATGGGACGCGCCCGCGCGCAATTGCCTACTATACCACATCACCGAGAATTCGGACGCTGCCGGGCCTGCGCGGTTCTGCCCGCCCCCTACGCGTTTGTGGTAGGATGACGCCCTGAGCGAGGCTCCTGGGCGCGCCAGGGGGCGCGCCCATACCGAACCAGGAGGTGCCCGACGTGACACTCAGAGGCAAGGCCGCGATTGTGGGAATCGGCGAAGTGCCCACGCGGCGCACACATCCCAACCGCACGCTGTACGGCCTCAACGCCGAGGCGGCGCGCCTGGCGATCCAGGACGCCCGAATCAGCAAGAGCGACATCGACGGTATCGTCACCGACGGCTCCGGCGCCGCGCCGGCCGCCATGGCCGAATACATCGGCATACGCCCCACGTTCGCCACCGGAGTCACCATGCAGGGCGCGAGCGGGGCGACGGCCACCACCGTCGCGGCGTCCGCCATCAACGCCGGGCTGTGCGAGACCGTCCTGGTCGTCATAGGCAGCTCCCGCGCCGAGCGGGGCGGCGGCGGTCCTCCGGACGTGCGCTCGGAGTGGGAGGAGCCGTTCGGCCCGGCCGCCGGAGCGAACACCGGCTACGGCCTCATGTTCACCCGCCACATGTACGAGTACGGCACCACCCCTGAGCAGATGGCAAAGGTCGCTGTCGACGAGCGGTTCAACGCGGTGCCCAACGAGAACGCCGCGTTCTACGGCCAGCCCATCACCGCCGACGACGTCCTCAACTCGCGCTACATCAACTACCCGCTCCACATTCTGGAAACCGTTATGCCCTGCGACGGCGCCGCCGCCTGCATCGTGACCACGCCGGAGCGCGCCAAGGCGCTTCCCAACCGGCCGGTGTACATCCTGGGCGCCGGGCTGGAGCAGGGCCCCGCCAACATCTGGCAGGTTCCGCGCATCACCGAGACCCCCACCAGGGTGTCTGCCGCGCGCGCATTCCGCATGGCGGGCTATGCCCCGGGGGACATGCAGTTCGCCGAATTCTACGATTGATACACGATCCTCGTGGCCGTGAGCCTCGAAGATGCCGGATTCTGCGAGAAGGGCGAGATCGGACCGTTCTACGAGTCCACCGACACCACCTTCAAGGGCAGCTTCCCCATAAACACCGACGGCGGCCAGCTATCGGGCGGACAGCCCGGCCTCGCCGGCGGCTTCCGCCACGTGATAGAAGGGGCGCGCCAGATAATGGGCAAGGCGGGCGTGAGGCAGGTAGCCCTCAACGACTTATGCATGGTGAATGGTTGAGGGGGCACGGCGAGCGAGATGTGCTCGCTGGTTCTCGGTTCCGAGAACACGCTCTAACAGCCGGAAACTGGCGCAGTCCAACCTGTCCGAGTCCCTCGAAGGCCGGAGGATGTCCCAAATGACCACAGAATACAACAAACCGCTGCCGGTTCCGATCAACCCGCAGTTCACCGCGCCCTTCTGGGAAGGCGCCAGACGCGGCGAGCTGGTTCTGCCGCGCTGCCGGACCTGTTCGACCGTGTTCTTCTACCCGCGCGAGCTATGCCCCGAGTGCCTGTCGTCCGACCTCGATTGGGTGGCGGCGAGCGGTCGGGGGCGCGTCTACTCGTACACCATCGTACACCAGCCGGCCCACCCGTCGTTTCGCGCGGACTCTCCCTACCTGTACGCGATAGTACAGCTGGACGAGGGAGTGCGCATGGTCTCGAACATCGTGGACTGCCCGCACGACGAGCTGGCGATAAACATGCCGGTGGTGGCCGTGTTCGATGCGGTCACGCCAGAGACGACACTGGTAAAGTTCAGGCCCGCTTAGGGTTTAGGCGGCAGCCAGTACACCATCTCCATAGGCAGGCCCTTGTTGTCTTTTGGCGGGTTCGTGGGCGCGCTTCGTTTCCCGTCCGGCTCAGTACAAACCAAGCGGGCCGTGACAGCGGCAGAGAGAGCGTCCAGGACGTCATCTCCCGCAACAACATTCCGCCGAAATCTGTTGAGGGCTTGTCGGAATATCCCGTCGGCTTGTCGCTCGATCCTGCGAAGCACTTGAAGGCGTTCCAATTCCCCCAAGTTCTCGGAATCTTGGCGGCGCTTTCGCTTAGGGAGTTTCATTGAGTTTTTGCCGTTCAACGCCCAGAAGCACAGTTCGGGGTGTATCTCCCGAACACGCGGCCTGCCGCCACGAGTTGCCAACTCGTTGTTGGCCTCGGCAATCTTGGGGGAAAAATAGAACGACTGTAGGGAGAGCTTTTTTCCAGTAGCTTGAAACTGGACCCAGGAAGCTGCGGCGTGGTAGTTCGGCGCAGACGCCGCCTGCTGGACAGCATGACGTACTGGCACTCGGAACACGCTCGAACTGCGGGGCTGACCCAACATTCTTCGGGCGAGAGGGTCGCATTCTCGTTCGTCGGGGCCCTCTGGCAGCCCAATGGGGATGTCAACCAGCACCAACTCAGCGTCAGGAACCGCATCCAGCAGGTCCGCGAACGTGGCGGCCACACCAAAGCCGTAGCCCCCGCTGTCGTCGAATCCCACGCAAAACCAGCCTGCCTTGCAGCCGTCCACGCCGACGTACTTCCACTCGTAAGGTTCCATCATTGCCATTTCGCGTTTCCCTTTTCTGTCGCCACCACATAGTAACCTCCCCTTACGGGAGCCTCAAGGGAACGCCGGCTGCGTCATATATGTCCTTCACTTTGACAGTTACCCCCAAGGCTATGCAAGTATCTGCCATGTTAGTCACATAGTTCATGTATAGGTTATACCAATCATCGTCAGTAGGGTCATTCCCCATACGTTGTTGTTCCCGCAGTATGTCCTTGTACTGCGATACAAGCATTGGATAAAACTCTTCCAATTCCTGCCATCGTTCCTGCGTGATATTGTTTATCATGAGAGCTTGCTGATGAGTGTAATCTATTAGGGCCTGTTCACACTACGTAGAGCGTCGAAGATGATTGCGAACAAGACAAAGCCGGCATAGAGCGCATCGAGCTTGTCATAGCGCGTGAATACTCTTCGATACCCCTTCAATCGACGGAATAGACGCTCCACTTCATTCCGCCTCTTGTACAGTTCTTTGTCATACTCCCAGGGGTTCACTCGACTTTTCAGTGGTGGAACAACAGGCGTGAACCCCATATCGAACGCCAATCGGCGTGTTTGGTCGCCCGAATATGCGCGATCCATCACCAGAGGCGGATTCCCCCGTTGTGGCCCCAGCCGGTTGAGCAGTTTGCGCCCCTCCGGTCCATCGTGGGCCTGGCCCGGAGAGAGCGAGAACGCTATGGGTGTCCGATCATCCGCGGCAACCATATGAAGCTTGGTGGTCCATCCACCTCGGGACTTGCCGATGGACTGTGGTCCGTTTTTTTGGCCGCGCCCGTGCCGTCGGGATGCACCTTGACGGAGGTGCTGTCCAGTGAAGCTACCTCGATGGTGACCTTCACAATCCCCTTTCGCTGAAGCTGTTCGAATACTCGGTCGAGCACTCCGCTCTTGGCCCAACGGTTCATGCGCACGTAGACGGTGTGCCAGTTGCCAAAACGACTCGGCAACCCTCGCCACTTGCAACCGTGTTCTGCGACGTACAGAATAGCGTTGAGCACCCGTATGTTTGGAATGGTCACATTGCCACGCTGCACGGGTAGGTACGGCTCGATGAGTTGGTAATGAGCTTGTGTAAGTTCCATACGTGTATGATAACATGTCCAGACCCACTAGTGTGAACAGGCCCTAGTTTGTTCCATTCATCATCCGTCATTCCCGGTCCTGTTCCAAAGCGGTCAGCAAGCACAATTAGATAGGCCTTTCGCCAGCGACAAATGCTCTCAATATCGCGTCGCATGGCACTGGCGTTGGTTTCTGTCACCTGTGTGTTTGTTTCATTGTTTGGCAAAGTATTCTCTTTGGAATCGGTAGTCGGCGTGGCGTTGCCGCAGGCCATGCTAGCGAACAGCGCGACAACTGCGGTTATGATTGTCGTAATCCTCAGCATGTCCTTTCGTCATCCCCATCCTAACCTTCCCCCTGCGAGGGGGAAGGGACTTTTGGTGCTTCCCTAGAACGGGGAAAGGACTCTGAAAAGGTCACCCCCCCTACACCACCACCGCCCCGTCGCGCACCACCACGCGCCCGCCCTTGACCACCGTCCGCACGTTAGCCATCGCGGACATGTCGGCGAATGGGTCGCCCTCCACCAGCGCGAGGTCCGCCAGCTTGCCGGGCTCGACGGTGCCCAGTTCGCCCTCCAGGCCGAGCGCCTCCGCCGCCAACCCCGTCGCGCCGTGAATTACGGCCTCCGGCGACATTCCGACGCGGTCCGCGAGGTAGGTCATCAGCAGGTGCAGCTCGTCTATCGCGGTGCCGGTGGACCCCTGGTCGCTGCTCACCACCAGCTTGACGCCCGCCTCGTACATGGCTCGGATGCTCTCAGGCCGGCTCTCCCACAGGTGGCCGGGGTGCGCCCGCACGTCGCGCATGTCCTCCGCGCGAAGCCTGTACCAGGTGGCGGGCATGGCGATGCTGACGATGATGCCCTTCCGTCGTATGTCCTCGGCCAGCGCGGCGTCGTACTCGATGCCGCCGTTCGCGCGGAACGGGCAATGCTCCAGCGTGTCCATTCCCGCGTCCACGGCCATGCGAATGGCGTCCACTCCGTGGACATGGACCGCCACTCTCTTGCCCAGACGGTGAGCGTCGTCCGCCACCGCGCGGTAGCCCTCCTCGTCGTACTGCGACACCTCGGGGTTCGACCCTGGCGTCGCGTTGCCTCCCGAACCCATCAGCTTGATGAAGTCCACGCCGTTCTTTGCCAGCGTCCGCACCGCCCGCCGAAGCTCGTCCGGCGTGTCGCACTCGATGCCGGTCCACCAGAGCTGGCCCGCCGTGGACGTGATGACCGGACCTGAGCAGAGCATACGCGGGCCGGGCAGCACTCCCTCGGCGATGGAGTCGCGCATCGTCAGCGTCATGTAATCATGGTCGCCGCAATCGCGCACGGTCGTCAGGCCGCTCTTCAGGGCCGCAAGCGAGTTGCGTGCGCCCACCAGCAGCAATTGCCTGTCGTTCATGGCGCGGGAGTCCACTCCGCTGGACGCGGAGCCGGTGTGGAGCATGTGAACGTGCGCGTCGATCAGGCCGGGCAGCAGCGTCGCGTCACCCGCGTCCAGCACTTCCGCGCCGTTCGGAATCACAACGTCGGAAGCCGGACCGGCTGCCGCCACTCGCTCCCCCTCGATCAGTACGACCGCATCGTCTATTGGCGGCTCTCCTGTTCCATCGAACAGGCGGGCCGACCTGATCGCCCAAGTTCGCGGCTCGTTCATTGTCCTGGCCTCCCAGCGGCTCTCCCGCAATGCGATGGGCCGCTACTCCAACTCTGCGATCAGGTTGCCGTCCATTACCTGCTGGCCCGGTGAAACGTGTATGTGCCGCACCACGCCGGACCAGTCCGCACGCAGGACCTGGCGCATCTTCATCGACTCCAGCACGCAGATCTGGTCGCCGGCTATGACCTCGTCGCCTTCGTTCACGTCTACCGAGATTATGACGCCGGGCATGGGCGAGCGAAATTCCTTTACGGGCGTGGGAAGGCGCTTCAGCTCGATGGGCGCGTTGTCCGGCCGGCCTGTCGACGCCTGCGCGGGGGCGGACTCCGGCTCGGCCTGATCCTCCGCCTGCGGAGGGATCGACTCGATGTCGATGTCGAACGGCTCGCCGTCCACCAGCGTGCGCACGGGCCGTTCGAGGAGGCTGCCCACCTCGACGGTGTACCACTTGCCCTTTACGTTCACCCGAAGAGTCTGAGCCATGCGCTGTAAGGTCCTCTGTCCAGGTCCGCCGGGAGACGGAGCCGTCCGGAGCTACACGAGCGAAATGAACACGCCCGCCACTACGGCGGAGCCTATCACGCCCGCCACGTTCGGCCCCATCGCGTGCTGGAGCAGGTAGTTCCTCGAATCGGCTTCCTGCCCCACGTGGTGGGTAATGCGCGCCGCCATCGGCACTGCCGACACCCCCGCCGACCCGATTAGCGGATTGATCTTATCCTTCAAGAACAGGTTCATCACCTTGGCGAAGAGAAGGCCGCCAACGGTGCCGCACGCGAAGGCCGCCAACCCAAGACCGAGAATTGCCAGCGTCTCCCAGTTGAACACGCGCTCCGCCGATAGCTGTGTGCCCACTGTTATCATAAGCAGAATCGTGGCAATGTTCAGCAGTTCGTTGGAGGCGGCATTGGTCAGGCGGGGAACGACGCCGCTCTCCCGGAACAGGTTGCCAATCATGAACATCGCTATGAGCGGGGCGGCGCGCGGCACGACCAGGATGATGATGATCATGGCCGCCAGCGGAAAGATGAGCCTTTCGCGCTTGGACACCTCCCGCGGCGGCTTCATCACGATTTCGCGCTCCCTGTGGGTCGTGAGCAGGCGCATGATCGGCGGCTGTATGAAGGCGATCGTGGCCATGTACGAGTAGGCGATTACGGCGGTTATGCCCAGTAGCTCGGGGGCCAGCTTGGCGGAAAGGAAGATCGTGGTCGGGCCATCGGCCCCGCCGATGATACCGATTGCGGCAGCCTCCTTCAGTGAGAACGACAGCCATGGGAGCAGATCTGCGGCGAGTGCGCCCCAGAAGGCGAGGAATATGCCCACCTGGGCCGCCGCGCCCAGGAGAAGCGTCTTGGGATTGGAGATGATCGGCCCGAAGTCGGTCATCGCGCCGAGCCCGAGGAAGATGATGGGCGGCAGAATGTTCCAGAACGACAGCCCGTAGTGGAAGATCACGCCGAACACGCCCGAGTCCTGGAATCCCGATTCCGCTGTCGGCAGTTCCATCAGGCCGGTGAGCGGCAGGTTCGCCACGATGATGCCAAGGCCGATGGGTATCAGCTCATATGGCTCCATGTCGCGGGTTATGGCGAGGTAGATGAAGACGAAGGCGACGAGGAGCATAACCCCGTGTCGCCAGTCAAAGTTCGCGAAGCCCGTCGAGCCGATAAAGTCCAAGAGCTCGGTCAAATGTACACTCTCAGTTCGCTCACGTGGAACGCGCCGTCACCCACTCAGGCCCGGTCCTCGCGGCGCGCGATGAGCCTGGGGCGTGAAGCGAGCGCTGCAACGGCTATCGCCGCGGCCAGCGCCTTGTCCCGCGACTCGTCCGCGTCCGGCCCGGGGTCGCCGGTCTCCGCGCCGCCGCGCTCGAACAGCACACGGCAAATCAGCCTGACCGCGACCACGGCGACGATCAACAGGAGCAGCAGGCCGAACGCCGTGGCCATCCCGATGCCCGTCAGCGTGGCTGCCTCTATTGCGAGTTGCTGGTCGATTGAAGCACCCCAAGCGCCGAGCCGGCGGAAAATTCACCGGGGCGATTGTACACCACCGGACGCAGGCGGGCCAACACGCCCGCCGGCCAGCCCCCTTGAATCCTACGCACATCCGTGCTATTCTGCTGGCGGCGTGGGACTGGCCCCGCGATCCGAGAGTCCCTTTCCCCTTGATGGCGGAGGGTTGGAGCCTGCCCCGTACTCGATACGGGGATAGGGGTGAATACGCGGCCTTGGGACCTCCCGCCACCTGTCTCATTTCTGTCACATGTTGTAACTTTCTTGCCTGTTTTCGTCTCGTCAGCGTTGCAAGTTGTCGCGAACAGCCAAGGCTCCCAGCTACGAGATGTGACAGAATGAAACAGAATAAGACAGAATTCGCGATTTTGCGCCGCAAATTCTCGGCGCCGACCAGGAATTCAAGAGCATGAGCGACAGTAAGACGGCCGATATCGACCTGGCGGGCTTGCTCAAACAGCGCTTTGGGCACGATAGATTTCTGCCCAACCAGGAAGACGTCATCCGGAACGTGCTCACCCGGCGCGATTCGCTGGTGCTCATGCCGACGGGCGGCGGCAAGTCCATCTGCTACCAGCTTCCGGCGGTGCTGCTCGACGGCGTAGCCCTGGTAGTCTCGCCGCTGATCGCCCTGATGAAGGACCAGGTCGACGCGCTCAAGTCCAAGGGCGTCAGGGCCGCGTTCATCAACAGCACCATGACACAGGCCGAGGTCAGCCGCGTCCAGATGGACGCATATCACGGCCGCCTGGACATCCTCTACGTCGCGCCGGAACGGCTGGTTATGCCGCGGTTCATCGACTTTCTGCACGCCGTAGAGCCGAGCCTTGTCGCCATCGACGAAGCCCACTGCATCTCGGAATGGGGCCACGACTTCCGGCCCGACTACCGCAACCTCCAGGCGCTGCGAGACCAGTTTCCCAACACGCCCGTGATCGCGCTCACCGCCACGGCCACCGAGAGGGTCCGCGAGGACATACTCCACCAGCTCAGGATGCCCAAGGCCGAGCGGTTCGTCTCCAGCTTCAACCGCCCGAATCTCACCTACAGGGTGACCCCCAAACGGCGCAGCCTCGAGCAGCTGGACGCCATGCTCAGAAAGCTTGGCGACGGCTCGGCTATCGTCTACTGCTTCTCGCGCAAGGACACGGAGGATGTGGCGTCGCGCCTGTCCGGAAATGGTTTCAGAGCGCTACCCTACCACGCCGGGCTGGAAGACGGCGTGCGCCGGCAGACCCAGGAGCGGTTCATCAGCGGCGAGATTCCCATCATCGTCGCGACGATAGCCTTCGGCATGGGCGTGGACAAACCAAACATCCGGCTCGTCGTCCACTACAACCTGCCCAAGACCATCGAAGGCTACTTCCAGGAGACCGGCAGAGCCGGGAGGGACCGTCAACCCAGCGAGTGCGTGCTGTTCTTCACCCTTGCTGACAAGATGAAGCAGGACTACTTCATCGACCAGATTGAGAGCGCGCCGGAGCGGGACGCCGCTAAGGAGAGGCTCGCAAAGATGGTCGAGTACGGAGCCGGCAGGACTTGCCGCCGGAAGTTTCTACTGGCCTATTTCGGCGAGCAATTGGTGCAGGACAACTGCGGCGCCTGCGACCACTGCTTGGCGAGAGAAGCGCCCTCCCCTGTCGGCAGCGCCTACGACGGCACGGTGACTGCCCAGAAAGTGCTCTCCGCAATCATTCGCACCGGTGAGCGATTCGGCGCGAGCTACGTCGTGGACGTGCTCCGGGGCAGCCGCGCCAAGCGCATTCTGGAGCTGGGCCACGACAGGCTGTCCGTCCACGGCATCGCCCGAGACACGTCGAAAGATGAGCTGATCGACATCGTGGACCAGCTCATCGAAAGGGGACTGGTCGCGCGGGCGACGGGGGAGTTCCCAACGCTTTCGGTCACCCCCGATGGCAGGAAACTTCTCAAGAGCCGCGAGAAGATTGAGCTTTTCAGGAGGACCGAGAGCAGGCCCAGCGAGAAAGGCGAATCGAAAGGGCACGATGCCGCCCCGCACGATGCCGCCCTGTTCGAAAAACTGCGCCAACTCAGATTGGAGATTGCAAACTCGCTAGACGTCCCCGCGTTCGTCGTATTCAGCAACGCTGCGCTGCGCAACATGGCGTCAAGCTTGCCGACGAACCGCGACTCCCTCCTCGATGTCAGGGGAGTGGGCGCGGCGAAGGCGGACCAGTTCGGCGACCGCTTTCTCGCGGTCATCGCCGAGCACGTGGCCGAGACCGGAGCGACGCCGGGTGCGACTTCGCCGAACGAGGAGGTACCCGCTGCCTCGCCGACGCCGTACGAGAGGCTGCTTTCGCGGGTCTTCGACCGCCCTGTCGACCTCTCATCCTTGGACGATACCGTTCGCGACACGCTGCGCGGCCACGTGGGGAGTGTACTCTCCACCTTCCGCGACGGTGAGGCCAACGTGATCAGCCGCCGGTTCGGCCTGGAAGACGGACGCGAGCACACGCTTCAGGAGATAGCCTCGAGCCTGAGCGTATCCAGGGAGCGGGTGCGTCACATAGAGCGCAAGGCCCTGAGGGGCCTACGCCATCCGAGCCGGCTGCGGCCCCTGAGGGAGCTGCTGGAAAGGAACGGCGTCACTGGCGGATCGCGCGATTCTGAACATTCGCAGGCTTCACCACCAGCACATGAGGATGCCTCGCACATTGACCAGGCCAGGCAGTCGCATCCACGCGCATACGAGATGTGGACGCCAGAGGAAGAGAAGCAGCTTAAGAGCATGTTCGAGTCAGGCCGTTCGATCGACGAGATTGCGGCGGAGTTGGGTCGCCAGCCGTCTGCCGTCACGTCGAGACTGAGCCGCTCCGGGACAACCCCGGGCAGCGGCCGCACCCACGCGGTGACACTCGACCTGTTGCGCGAGGGTCTGGCAATTGCCGAGATCGCCCGCAGCCGCGGCATCACCGAGGGCAGCGTAATCAACCACCTGGAGCAGCTCACGAGAGAAGGCAGCGCGCCCGGCATCGCGCACCTCATGCCAGAGCCACGGCGATACGAGCGCATCGAGCGCGCATTCCTCGAGGCAGGCGGCGATCTCCTGAGGCCCGTAAAGGACCTGTTGGGCGACGACTACTCATACGAGGAGTTGCGCCTCGTGAGAATGCGGATGAGTCAACTCCTCCCGGACGACCCCGGCCCATCCGCGTGAACGCCGCACACCGTCACGAACATCGTGAAGACACGGCCGGCAGGCGACAGGCAGTTCACCCCCTGGTAGCCAACGGTGGTGAAGGTGAGAAAGACCATATACAAGGCGTCAAGGAGCGACCAACCCTCAATGATCATCTACGCCGCCACTCCCACTACCCAGCCGGGATGCTCCTGATCGCCCAGCCGTATGATGCCCACACCCGTTAGTTGTACCACCACTTTTGTCACACCGACAAGAATCTGTCCTGGCAAGACCGGCAGGGCGGTCACGGGTGCGCGCTCGGGTGCTGAGGGGACAGAGGCGAATGCTCTGCCCGTTCCGCCTGAGGCATTGCCCTACCAGTGCAGGGCTGGCGAACTACCTGTCCACGCCCAAGCCGCGCTGAATGCCTCTCAGGTAGGCGACCTGGCCTGTGTGTTGCGCTTGCTCCACGATCAGGTGGCTGAACATCCGGCCGATAGTGTACTCGGGCCAGTTTCCGCGGCCCGGAGCGCAGTCGAGGTCGTCGTCGGTCAGCGAGTCGAGGTAGGCGAAAGTCTCCGTTCGGACGCGCTCGTAGTAGTCGATTGCGTCGGACAGTTCGAAGCTCGGCAGGTTGCGGACCTTGTCGGCCGAGTATCCATACCCTCCGTCACCGGGCGGGATGCCAAGCTTGTCCGACCATCCTTCGCTAGTCCAGACCTGTTCCACACCCCTGGCGAAGGGCTGAACCCAGCTGTCCTCGACCCTGGACATGTGCCAGACGGCGAAGTCGATGTGGTGCGACTCGGCGCCGGGTTGGAAGCGGCGCTCCTCCGAAGTGAGGCCATCCAACGCTATCGTCAGTTCCTCATAGTACTCCTCCAGCGCCATCCGAATTATCTGCTTCGATTCCATAGCTTTCCTCCCAAACGGGTCGACTTAGGCGTCAACTTCCCTGACGCGCTCTCTCCGATTGACTGCCTGGGCGAATTCTCGTGACCGACCAGGTCTGCCCAGGCACACGTGTGAGTTGCGGAATTCCCATCGGCCAGCCATTCTTGTCTGGCCTGGGGCAGTCCCAAGCACGTCTTGTCGCTGAACTCACACAACAGGGGCTAATGGAAATCCGGCCTGACTCTGTGAGTTGACAAGCCTTAAGCGAATGTCTATCGTACCACCAACATTAAACAAGCTCGATGACGAACCATGGGGACGTCTTCTGAGGAGCTTCGGTATGTTCTTTCCCTTCCTCAAAGGAGGTAACCGGATGTTGTCATTACGAATGCGGTACACATGGCTGGCCATTGTCCTGGCAGGTGTCATGGCGATTGTTCTCGCCTGCGGAGGCGCTGCCGACGAGGCGGACGCGGCGCCCGCCGCGGCGGCGCCGCCGACTCCGGTTCCCGCGACGGCGGCTCCCCCCGACGTCACAGTCTCAGAGCACGTCAGGATGGCGCAGGGCGCGGAACCCAACAGCATGTACAGCCGCGACAGGGCGTCACTCCAGAATGTGCTGTTCCAAAAGAACATCTGGGACCCGCTAGTAGAGATCATCGACGACGAGCTGTCCGGCCGTCTCGCCACCGCGTGGGAGACGAACAGCGACTTCACCAAGTGGACCTGGACGCTCCGCGAGGGCGTCACGTTCCACAACGGCGATCCCTTCAACGCCGAGGCGGCGAAGAAGGCCGTCGAGCACGTGATGAACGCGGAACCGGCCCTGAGGGGCACTCCCTACTACCAGGACGTGATAGACATCACGGTGGAGGGTCCCTACACCCTCAGCTGGACGCTGGACACGCCCCACCCGATTCAGCCGTTCGAGGAGACCAACTTCTTCAACGGCATCGAGAACGTGGA
This sequence comes from Dehalococcoidia bacterium, assembly GCA_965217705.1. Classification (GTDB taxonomy): domain Bacteria; phylum Chloroflexota; class Dehalococcoidia; order Lucifugimonadales; family CATOSD01; genus CATOSD01. Next base: position 285,437 of record CBDCJA010000001.1, read on the forward strand.
CCTGCTGAACGAGGTTGGTCTCGACAACTTCAGGCTCCGCCCCGTTGGAGGCGGCACTGGCGCCTACAAGTTCGTGGACTGGGTAGAGCTGGAGAAGGTGGAGCTGGAGGCGAACCGGGACTGGTTCGGCCCACAGGCAAGCGTCATGCCCGAAAAGGCGACCGTCTTCGCAATACCGGACCCGGCGACCAGGCTTGCGGCGCTACTGAGCGGCGAAATCGACTGGCTGGTCAACCCGCTCATACCGCAGGTGGAGACGATCAGCAACAGCCCGGACCATCGGATCATGTCCGAGGGGCAGTTCGACGTCCAGGTCTACTACATCAACGTGGGTCGCGAGCCCGCGCTCAAGGAGAGAAGGCTTCGCCAGGCGATAAGCGAGGCCATCGACAGAGAGACCGTCCTCAACGACGTTCTCGGCGGGTTCGGTTCGCTGCTTCACGGAAACGTGCCAACGACCAGCGTCATCTACGACGCAAACGCGCCGCCGTTCCCGAACTTCGACCTCGACAACGCCAAAAGGCTCGTCGCGGAGCTGAAGGCAGAGGGCCTGTACAACGATGAGCCAATCGAGTTCCTTGCCCCCAGGGGCGTGTACAACGAGGACGTGCGGCAGAACCAGGTGGTAGCAGACATGGTGTCGAAGGCAGGCATCAACGCCGTGGCGTTCATCGCGGACGACGCCATCCGGGAAGAGAAGACCAGCGCGGGCGCCTGCGACTGGGACTACCAGTTCAGACTGCCGGTGGACACGCATGGAGACCCGGAGGGCTGGCACTGGCGAAGCGTGAACCCAGAGGTTAACACCGTGCGCTGGTGCGGCTGGGAGGAGACCTCTCCCGGCGTCTGGGAGGACGAGTACATCAACGATTGGATCCGCATAGGCAACGAAGCCAGTGTTCTGCCCGTCGGGGCGGCTCGTAACGCCAAGTGGAAGGAGGCCTACGCAGCTCTTAACAAGTCCCACGCCGTGCTTGGGCTGTACCAGCTCAACTTCGTGTACGGCGTCTCCAACGACTGGGACTGGAAGGTAGAGAAGCGCGAGGCGGCTTACATCTGGCTGTTCAAAAAGCGCTAGTCACGCGCTCCACAACGCCAAGCGTCAGACAACACAAGTGGCCAGTCCCATAAGCCACTAGATACCATGTCAGGCACCGGCGGGCATTCGAGCAATAGCCTGCCGGTGTCGATTAGGCAAGGCTTCACGGCCGAGAGGTGAGGTGTAAGTCCACATGGGCAGATTCCTTGCAAGACGCATACCTCGCGCCTTGGTCGTACTAATCATAATCTCCTCTATCGTCTTCTTCACGACTCGCCTTTCCGGCGACGTCGTGGGGATGATGCTTGGTGATCGCGTCGAACCCGGACAAGAAGAGATTATCCGCAAGCAACTCGGACTCGACCGCCCCCTCATCGTGCAGTTCGGCGACTTCTGGTGGGACATTCTTCACGGCGACTGGGGTGACTCGATCTGGAGGCATCAGTCCGCGCTCTCGCTCGTGAGCGCGCGGCTGCCGGCAACACTGGAACTTGCGGTATCCTCTTTCATCATTACCATCGTTCTCTCCATTCCCGCGGGAATCTACGCCGCCGTAAAGAGGGGGTCTAAGTCAGACCAGGCGGTGATGTCCATTGCCGTGATAGGCCAGGCCTGGCCCAGCTTCTGGCTGGGCATTATCCTGATCCTGGTTTTCTCGGTGCAGTTTGGGTGGTTCCCCACACACGGACGCGGAGACGCCACGGCGTTCTTCGGGGTCGAATGGCTGAACTTCAGCTTTCACACGCTGGATGGACTGAAGCACCTCGTCCTGCCGGCAATTGTGCTGGCCTTCCTCCCAATGGCCGTCATCGCGCGCATCACACGCTCGGCGATGCTGGAGGTGCTCAGGCAGGACTACATACGCACGGCGAGGGCCAAGGGGCTTCACGAGAGTGCCGTCCTTCTGAGGCACGCGGTGAAGAATGCCGCGATACCCGTGGTAACTATCGTAGGCATTCAGACGGGATTCTTCCTCGCGGGAGCGGTCATCACGGAGACGGTGTTCGCCTGGCCGGGACTCGGCCGCGAGGCCATCGAGGCCATACAGAAGCGGGACTTCGCTGTGGTGCAGGCCGCGATTATCGTCATCGCTTCAATATTCGTCCTGGTAAACCTCATCGTAGACATGATCTACGGTTTTCTGGACCCGCGGATCAGGTACAACTAGCCTTCCGGTAACACCATGCAGGATACAGGCATCGCAGCAGCGCCATTCCGGCGAAACGCGGATCTCAGCCTACTTCAGAAGATGAAGCGGCTGAGGATCCGGTTCATGGCGTGGTTCGGGATAGTCATGCTCATCCTGTTCTCCTTGGGCGCCATCCTGGCCGACGTGGTCTCCCCCTACGATCCCCTTGACCAGGAATTGACTGACGTACTCGAGCCTCCCAGCTTCACTGCCGTCGAGAGAAGCGGCCGGACGTACATTCTGGGCAGCGACGACCTCGGCAGGGACGTGCTCAGCCGGGTGCTACACGGCTCCCGCATCTCGCTTGGCATCGGCTTCGCGGCCGTGGTCATCGGCGCCGTGTCCGGTACAGCAGCCGGTCTGATAGCGGGTTTCTACTCGGGCGAGTCCGGCTTCCGAAAGTACATCGACGAGGTAATCATGGGGCTGGCGGACATCCAGCTCAGTATGCCCAGCATCCTGGTGGCCATAGCCATAATCGGCTCTCTGGGCCCCGGCCTCATCAAGCTGACGCTGGTTATCGCGCTGACGGGGTGGGTTACCTATGCGCGCACCATGCGGAGCCAGGTTCTCAGCATCAAGGAAACGGAGTATGTCACGGCGGCGAAGGCGGTTGGCGCCAACACGCAGATCATAATGATCCGCCACATCCTGCCCAATGCCCTATCCTCCCTCTTCGTGGTGGCTACACTGGATATGGCAAGGGTGATTCTGCTGGAGGCCGGGCTGAGCTTCCTGGGCCTGGGTATCCAGCCCCCAACGGCAAGCTGGGGTCAGATGCTACAGGAGGGCAGAGGCTATATGCACAACGGCTGGTGGCTGTCGAGCTTCCCGGGTATCGCGCTCACCCTGATAGTGCTGGGCGTGCAGCAGATTGGAGACTGGCTGAGAGACATACTGGATCCCGCTCTGCGAGGCACCGACTAGGCTACCATCCGCAGCGAATGCGCCAGTAAAGGCCCGTCGGCACCACAACGAGGTTGGTTGCGACTGCCGCGCTAGTGATGGCTGTGGAGCGTGCCGATTCTCTTGCGAAAGGAATTGTAAAGCCGACCGACACCATTGGGATTTTCTCTAGTTGCGTTGTTTAGGAGGTAGGCGTGTGTTGACCCTACGACTGCGGTAGACATGGTTGGTCATTGTCCTGGCAGGTGTCATGACGATTGTTCTCGCCTGCGGAGGCGCTGGCGACGAGGATGACCCTGCAACCGGCCCTGCCGCGGCGGCGCAGCCAACTCCGGTCGCCGCGACGGCGGCGCCCGCCGACGTCACAGCGTCTGGGCACGTCAGGATGGCGCAGGGCGCGGAACCCAACAGCATGTACAGCCGTGACAGGGCCTCGATACAGAACGTGCTGTTCCAGAAGAACATATACGACCCGCTGGTCGAGGTCATCAACGACAAGTTGTCCGGGAGGCTCGCTGTCTCGTGGGAGGCGAACAGCGACCTCACCAAGTGGACATTCAAGCTCCGTGAGGGAGTGACCTTCCACAATGGCGACCACTTTAATGCCGAAGCCCTGAAGAAGGCCGTCGAGTACGTTAGGGATGCAGAGTCGTCATTGCGAGGAACGCCCAACTACCTGGACGTGATCGACGTCGTGGCGGAAAGCGAATACACGCTTAGCTGGACACTGAAGGCCCAACATCCAATTCAGGCGCATGAAGAAACGAACTTCTACAACGGCGTCGAAAACATCGACCTTCTATTGGAGGTGGGCCTCGACAACTTCAGGATTGCGCCGGTTGGCGGCGCCACCGGCGCCTACAAGTTCGTCGAGTGGACCGAGCTCGAGAAGGTAGATTTGGAGGCGAACCGGGACTGGTGGGGTCCCCAGGCCTCCGTGATGCCCGAGAAGGCGACTGTCTACGCCATCCCGGACCCTGCCACGAGGCTGGCGGCGCTTCTAAACGACGAGATCGACTGGCTGGTCAACCCACTCATACCGCAGGTGGAAACCATCGACGGCAGCCCGGACCATCGGATCATGTCCAAGGGGCAGTTCGACGTCCAGGTCTACTACATCAACGTTGGTCGCGTGCCCGCACTCAAGGACAGGAGGCTTCGCCAGGCGATCAGCGAGGCCATAGACAGGGAGACAGTGCTCAACGACGTGCTCGGCGGGTTCGGCGCCCTGCTGAGGTTTAACGTGCCCACAACTAGCGATCTCTACGACGAGAGCGCGCCGCCCTTCCCGAACTTTGACCTCGACAACGCCAAGAGACTCGTCGAGGAGTTGAAGGCGGAGGGCGTGTACAACGGCGAAGAGATCGAATTCCTGGCTCCCCGCGGTGTATACAACGAGGACGTAAGGCAAAACCAGGTAGTCGCCGACATGGTCTCGAAGGCAGGCATAAATGCGGTCGCGTTCATCGCTGACGACGCCATCCGAGAAGAGAAGGCAAGCCCTGGCGCCTGCGACTGGGACTACCAGTTCAGGCTGCCCGTGGACACCCACGGCGACCCCGCGGGTTGGTGGTGGAGGTGGCTGAATCCGGACAGGAGCAAAAACAACTGGTGCGGCTGGGAGGAGACCTCCCCGGGTGTCTGGGAGGACGAATATGTGAACGATTACCTCAGGCTGGGCCACGAGGCGCGGGTGATGCCGATCGGTCCGGGGCGGACCGCGAAGTGGAGAGAGGCTTTCGACGCGTTCAACAAGTCCTACGCCGGTCTCGGCCTGTACCAGCTCAACTTCGTGTACGGGGTCTCGAACGACTGGGACTGGGAGGTCGAAAAGCGGGAGGCTGCATACATCTGGCTGTTCAAGAAGCGTTAACTCACACTTCGCTGGAACGGCAATCGAACACCACAGGCGGTGAGTATTACAACCCCCTGAAGAGCGAGCGAAGCCGCTGGCCGGCGCGCCGTATCCGGCCGGCGGAAAGTGTTGCGCAAGCGGACGGGGCTTGGCCCGAGCCTATGGAGGCTATCCTGAAGCGGGACTTCGCTGTGCGGCGCGGGCCGCGACAACGGTGAAGACCGGGCTACCACCCGTGGCGATTGCGCCAGTAGAGGCCGATCGGCACGGCAACGAGGTTGGCCGCGACCGCCGCCCCGAATATAGCCGTGGAAGTGACCGCCCTTCCGGTGAAAGGAGTCAGTGAGTCGGTCAGTACCACCTTGTAGAAGTAACCACCCCACGCCCCGCCGATCGCGGCCAGCAACACGATACCCAGAGTGGTGAAGAACAACTTTTGGGACGTGCGGACATTTTCGAGGTTCAGCCACGCGATGAACCCGCCAAGCCCGCCTCCGATGCCCACCGACGAGAACCACAAGAAGGTGAAAATTAAGCGAGACCATTCGCCCTCCGCGATTGCGAAAAAGGTGCGAATGACAAACATGGCGCACGTACCCAAAACGAGTGAGAGCGCGAGACCTACAATGGTCCGTATGAGCAGGGCTACCGCGATGTACCAGTTGTAGGACATTTCGCCCCCTGAGCCGATGAGCTACATACTGGGATGGAATTTCGGTGACGCCAGAATGGCCCTTTAGCGCGTGTTGTTGCGAGTGTAAGCGGCCCAGTAATGGGTGTCAACGCGACCGTGAAATCGTTGATCTCAGCGTATGGAAGGAGAAAGCATGACCCAGAGTACAGAGCGAGTAACATACGTAAACGGCAACACCGTGCCGGAAAGCCAGGCCGTCATCTCCGTCTTCGACAGGGGGTTTCGCTGGGGTGATTCGGTCTACGACATGACTCGCACGTTTGGAGGGGAACCCTTCAAGCTTGGCGCCCACCTCGACAGACTCTATCGCTCCCTTCTCTACACTCGGATCGATCCGCAGCTTTCGAAGGATGAGATGGAGGAGGTCACCCTAGACGTGGTGGCGGCGAATCGCCACCTGCTGGGGCCAGGCGACGACTACTCCATTACCCACGTTGTCAGCCGCGGACTGATCGACACGCGGCTCCACGAAGGCGCGAACGTGGCGATCTACTGCCTGCCGCTGGCTTTCGCGACTTTTGCGCGGCAGTACGTGGATGGGGCACGGGTGGTCACCCCTGCCGTTCGACGGACGCCGCCGCAGAGTCTCTCTCCAAAGGCGAAGATCGCCAACAAGATGAACCATTTCATGGCCGAGTTCGAGGCCAAGGAAACGCACCCCGACGCGGTTGCCCTGATGCTGGACATGGACGGCAACCTGGCCGAGTGCACGGGGGCCAACTTCATGTTCGTGGCCGACGGCGTGATAAAGGTGCCCAATCGCCGCCACGTCCTCCCCGGCATAAGCATGGCGACAGTCATGGAACTGGCAGAGACTCTGGACATTCCTGTGCAGGAAGGCGACTACACACCCTTCGACGTCTACCAGTCGGACGAGGCGTTCATTACCAGCACCAGCTACTCCATAGCTCCGGTCGCCACCCTCAACGGGCGGCCCATTGGGGACGAAATGCCCGGGCCCATCACGAGAGGGCTGTTGGCGGCGTGGAGCGACCTTGCCGGCGTGAACTTCGTGGACCAGGCCCTGAGCCACCTTCCGCAAGCGGAACGCGGGGACCTGTCGGCATAAGCCGGAGACGCCCGAGGCCTACACCTATCGTATGGCGCGCACCCTCGATGCGGCAACCATCAAAATGAGTCCGACCACGACTATGAGCGCGCCGCCGAAACCTATGGCGCGCTGGACGCCGACCAACTCGGTGAGATAGCCGAGAAGCAGAGAGCCGAACGGGCCCACTCCCACGCATACGAGCCACCCACCCATCGCTCGGCCCCTCATTTCGTCCGGCACGTTTTGTTGAAGGATGACGATCTCCATGGTGTCGAAAGTGGACTGCGCCAGGCCAAAGCAGCAGAGAACAAGAACAGTCAGCGGGAACAGGCTCGATTGGCCGACGAGGATCGTGACCAGGCCGTAACACAGAAAGGCTATGAGAATCAGGCGCCCCTTACGGCCGATCGAATTGAATGAGGCTATGGTGACCGCGGCGATCCCACCGCCGATTCCGACAGCGCCCTGCATTATCCCCAGACCGTCGGGCCCCACGCCCAATGCTCCCTCGGCGGCCAGCACAGGCAGCATGGCAAGCGCTCCCAGGCCGAAAGACTCTGCCAGCACCGCCATCAGCAGGACTGTCGACAGCGACCGTGAGCGCGTGAATATTCTCATGCCTTCCAGAATGTTTGCCGCCAATGGGCCGCGCGATTCGGGGCGCGATCTGGCTCTGTAACGCATCAGGCTGATCATCAGGAGGCCCAGGGCGTAGCTCAGCGTGGCGGCCATGAAGGCGTAGCCCATGCCTGCCGTCTCGATCAACGCTCCCCCGGCAACAGCTCCCAGCACTCCTACGGCCCTCATGCCTACCGACTGCAGCGACACGGCGTTGAGTACGCTTTCGGGACCTACAACGTCGAAGGCCATGGTCTGAGAGGTCGGAATCTTGAAGGCTGTACCGACCCCTATGATTCCCACGATGACCAAGATCGACCACAGTTGGGCGACCTCGGTCATCACGAGGACTGTCAGCGCCAAGCTGGCGGCCACGTTTATGCCAAGAACCGCCATCATCAGCCTGCGGCGATTAACCTGGTCGGCGACTGTGCCGGCGAACAGCGCCACGAAGAAGCTGGGCATGAAGTACAGGGCATAGGCCAACGCCACGAACACCGGGCTTTCGGTAAGGATTAGCACCAACCAGGACGTGGCGATCCGCTGCATCCATGAGCCCAGAGACCAAAGCACCGTGCTCGTCCACAGAAAGCGGTATTCGCGGTGCTGGAACGACCTGAGAGTCCGAACTCCTCGGACCTGTGCCCAGAAGGCCGAACTCGGGCGCGGCGCATTCTTGAGCAACAGTTTGACCTCCAGCCGATTCAGCCTCCTGACGCTGAGAGCGTATCACCAGGCTGTCTGCCATACAATTGCCTTGCGGGCCGAGTTGGATAGAGCCGCACCCGGTCGGATCACGTGAGTGGTAGACGGAGAGCCAGCCGGCTTGGACGGACGCCCTTTGACAGCCATTTGAGACAATGCTATCTTCCGCTCACATACTAGTCGCGGCGCGTCCAAGCAATGTACGAACCGGGCATAGGCCTAAGGAGTTTACTAGTGGCAAAACACCTCATACCGCCCGGCCTCAAGCTCTCTCGCAACATGATCGTCAGCCCAGATATGAACATGCTGTCGGAGATGGTGGCTCCCTGGGATTTCAAGGAAGAGATAGACGTGGGCATAATCGGCGTGCCCTTCGACTTCAACCGCAATTTCCAGGGCACCGGCGACGGGCCCGACGCCATCAGAGAGGGATTTCTCGCGTTCGCGTCGCGCAGCTTCGACTTCGAGACGGACATCAGCGACCTGAAGGTGCGCGACATCGGTGACATCAGAATGCACCCCACGGAAGTTCTGACGTGCCACTCCAACATCCGGGAGGGGCTGGCCGAGCTTTACCGGGAGTCGCCCGATTTCATCCCCATCGTCATCGGTGGCAACCATGCCATAGCCGCGCCGTCCATCAGGGCGTTCAGGGAGGGCAACGACTACAGGCGCGCCGGCCTGGTTGATTTCGACGCCCACAACGATCTGGGCGACCCCTCGTTCTCCGGGCCGACCGCCGGCACGATGTTCCGGCAGGTGATCGACGCGGGATATATCGAGGGGCGAAACGCGGTGCAGATAGGCCTTCACAGTTCCCTGGCCGCCATCCCGCAGCGCGAGTACGCTCAGAGCAAGGGCATTCGCGAGATTCCCGCGCGGGAGGTCTGGCAGCGAGGGGTCGGCACCGTGATGAGCGAGGCCATAGCCCAGGCGAGCGAAGACACGGACGCGATATACGTGTCCTTCGACATAGACGCCATCGAAGACGCCTCGGCCCCCGGCACAGGCGTTCCCGCTCCGGGCGGAATGGCGCCGCGTGAGGCCATCGAGGCCGTTTACATGCTAGGGAAGCACCCGAAGGTCAAAGCCCTGGACCTTGTAGAGGTTGATCCCGCGAAGGACCTGAGAAACATAACCAGCCGAATGGCGGTCGGGTTGCTGGTGGCTTTCCTGGTGGGGCTCAAAGAGCGCCGCCTTCAGCACGGATAGCGAACGGGGAACAAAAGATGACACGTCCGGCCATAGAGCACCTCAACCCCCCTCAGATCATCCGCGTGACCCAGCGGGAGGCTGCGCACGAGCGGCGCGTCAGCAACTGGGTTACCGAGTGGGACTTCGAGGAGTCCATTGACGTAGGAATCGTCGGGGTGCCCATCGCGAAGGGAGCCATACTTCCCACCGGGGCTGATTCCACGCCGAATGCGATCCGCAAGGCGATGGTCTATTTCACGACCTACAATCCCGACGTCGACGTGGACATCGAGTCGCTGAAGGTGAGGCACGTGGGCGACGTCGCCCTGCACGTTACGGAGGTGCAGGAGAACCACAGGCGAATAGAAGGGGTGTTCGCGAGCCTGTTCGACCTCGCTCCCGGAATGGTGACGCTGGTCGTGGGCGGCAACGGCACAATTACGGCGCCGATAGTGCGGGCGTTCGCCGGGGCCAGAGGCGAAAGCATCGGCATTATACAGTTCGACTCCAAGGTGGACAGCCGCGCGGTGTCCGAGGGCGGCCCCAGCGACGCCACCTCGCTCCGCGACATACTGGACTCGGACGTTGGGGTGTCGGGAAGCAACGTCTTCCACGTCGGCAGCCACGGGTTCCTCAGCTCTCCGGAGGAGCGGCGCTGGGCCGCCGACCACGGAGTCACGCTGGTGACGGCGCGCCAGGCTCGGCATGAAGGTGTGGGGCCGTTGGTCGAGAGAGCTTTGACGGCAATCGGCGAGTCGGTGGCCGACATCTACGTCAGCGTCGACGCCACCGCGCTGGAGATGTCGGCGAGCGGCTCGGCGTTGGCGTCCGCGCCGGGAGGGCTTTCCGTGACCACGATGGAGGATGTCCTATTCCTGATTGGCCGGAATCCCAAGGTGCGGGTGCTCGACGTGGTTGGCATCGACACCTTCAATGACGTGAAGGAAATAGTCGCCAGAACATACCTGGGGTTGATGCTGGCGTTCCTAGCGGGCGTGAAGAGCAGAGACGATCCGCAGGGCGGACCGAAAGCGTAGTCAACGATGAGGCGAACGGAGTCTGAGGCCGAACAGGAGGAGAAGATGCAGGAGTTCACAGCGTTCTTCAACGGGGATTGGGTGCCCTACAGCGAGGTGAAGATTGACCCCTTCGACAGGGGCTTCCTCATGGGGGACTCGGTGTACGACGTCGAGCGCACATTCGACGGCAAGATATTCCGGTTGAGGGAGCACATGGAGCGGTTGTTCCGCTCGCTCCAGTACACCCGCATGGACCCCGGCCTGACACAGGAGGAGATGGGAGAGGTCACCGAGGAGGTCGTGCGCCGCAACGAAAGCCTGAGGTCGCCAAGCGGAGACTTCACGGTCAGGCAGGTGGTCACGCGGGGCAGGTCGCCCTCCTACAGCCAGGGCATACCCGTCGAAACCGTCTCCCCGACCGTGATTGTCACCGCTCTCCCCATCGACTTCGGCCACGGCCGGTACTACGAAGAGGGCGCCTCGGTGGTGTTTCCGACGGCCCGAAGCTACTCGGCCAACTCGTTGGACCCCAAGGCGAAGCACTACAGCCGGGCCAACTTCGTGCAAGCCCAGCTCCAGGCCGCCGACATCGACCCCAACGCATACCCGGTGCTACTCGACCAGGACGGCAACATCGCGGAGAACGTCGGGGGCAACTTCATGATCGTCTCCGGCGGAGCGATCCGGACGTCCAGCGACCGGAGCATCCTCCAGGGCATATCGCGAATGACGGTGTTCGACCTCGCGGAGCAGCTCGAGATTCCCGTGGTGGAAGAGGACCTGCAGCCATACGACGCCTACACAGCCGACGAGGCATTCCTGACCAATTCGATCTATCAACTCCTGCCGGTGGCCACCATCGACGGGAGGCAGATAGGGGACGAGGTGCCGGGCCCGGTCAGCAAGCGTCTGCTGGCCGCGTGGAGCGAGCTGGTCGGGGTGGACATCGTCGACCAGGCGCTGCAGGCGGCGCGGTAGCGCCGCACGGTGCCCCGGTTTCGGCTCGCCGGAACTGGGGCTGAGGCGGCAGGAGGCTGCCCGATCCACTCGTCTTAGAGGGTGTGTGAGAAGTTCAAATTAGGTTGGTGCTAAGCGTCGGAGCATTAGATGAATCATAGCTATGTGGATCCAGGCCTCCGTTGTCTCGGACAGAGCTTCGTAGTCCTTGCTCAGCCGACGGCACCTGCTGAGCCACGCGAATGTCCGTTCAACCACCCATCTTCGCGGCAGCACCTGAAAGTGGTGGCTGTCCCTGGGGCGCTTGACAATCTCGAGCGCCCAGCCTGTCAGGGCCCAGACCCACTCGATCAGCTTTCCAGCATAGCCAGCATCGGCCCAGACCAACCTCATGCGGGGAAACCGCCCTGTCAATTTATCGATGACCAGCTTCGCTCCATCTCTATCCTGGATATTGGCAGGATGCACCACCACCGCCAGCAGCAACCCCATGGTATCTACAATGATGTGTCGCTTTCGACCGTTGACCTTCTTGCCAGCATCATAGCCACGAGGCCCCCTTTTTCCGTCGTCTTAACAGACTGGCTGTCTATGATGGCCGCGCTAGGTGTCGGGTTGCTGCCTTCGGCCATCCGAACTTTGGGCCGCAGGGCCTCATGGACTCGTTCCCATGTACCATCCTGTCTCCATTCCCGAAAATACCACCACACGGTGCCCCAAGGTGGGAGGTCATGCGGCATGGCTCGCCACGTGCAGCCGTTGCGCAGAACGTACACAATGCCGTTGACGACCTCCCGTAGGTCTACAGTACGTGGCCTTCCCCCGGTCTTGGCTGATGGGAGTAGGGAAGCCAGAACATCCCACTGTTCGTCGGTCAGGTCGCTGGGGTATGGTTTGCGTTTCATGCCTCCATTCTAATATATATACAAGACTTCTCACACACCCTCTTAGACGCCAGTAGCCTACCTGAGCGCCGACTGGTGCTCTCTCAGGAAGGCGGTGGTGGCGTCGATAGTGCGCTGCACGTCCTCGTCGGTGTGGGCGGCGTACAGGTAATTGCGGGCCGCCCTGGCCGGCTGTACGAAGATGCCGTTGTTGAGCATGTGCCGGGCGTAGGCCTCGAACTTCCGCATTCCGCCGGTCTCCTGGTAGCGCAGTATGTCCCGGTAGTTCGAGGGCGCTTCCCTCTGGAAGTATAGCCCCCACACCGAGCCGTAGCCGTAGCAGGTCGCGTCGACGCCCAGCTCGTCGATGACGCCGTTGACCGCGCCTCTCAGCGTGTCTCCCATCTCGTAGAGGCGTTCGTAGAAGCCGGGCCGGCCTAGAATCTCGATCGTCTTAAGCGTGGCAGCCGCCGAGAGCGGGTTGCCGTTGTACGTGCCGGAGAAGAACGCCGGGCCGTCCGGGGCGAGGGTGGACATGAACTGTTCGCGTCCGGTGACGGCGGAGATTACGTAGCCGTTGGCCATGGACTTGCCGTACACCGCCATGTCCGCCTCAATCTCCCACTTTCTCTGAAGCCCCCCGAGGTCGTGTCTGAATCCGGTGATTATCTCGTCCAGCACGAGCGGCACGTCGCACGACTGGCAAAGCTCCTGGAGCCCCTGGAGGAATCCGGGTTTCGGAAGGATTCCGTGGCCGTGGACGATAGGCTCGACGATGACGCACGCGATGTCCCGCTTCTCCCTCTCGAGGCGTTCGCTCGCGGCGTCCAGGTCGTTGTAGGGTAGCACGATGGTGTTGTCGAGGATGGCCGGGAGCACTCCAGAGGTGTCGGCAACCGTGTTGGGGCTCGACAGCGATCCCGCTTCATCCAGGGTGGGCTTGCTGCTGATGGCGAGGCCATCGGCCCATCCGTGGTAGCCGCCCTCGAACTTCACCACCTTCCAGCGGCCGGTGTAGGTGCGGGCCATGCGCACCGCGTATTGCAGGGTGTCGGTGCCGGCGTTGCAGAGGGCGCTCTGCTCGGCGCAGGGGATGATCTCCCGCAGCTTCCTGGTCAGCTCGACCTCGAGCACGTGGGGCTGGGCCACCTGAACGCCCCTTGTCGATATGGTCTCCATCACGGCCCGGTCGAGCTCGTCGTGGGAGTGGCCCAGGATGATGGGGCCTGCGCCGGCGTTGTAGTCGATGTACTCGTTGCCGTCGAGGTCCCACAGCCTGTTGCCCTTGGCCCGCTCGATGTAGAAGAGGTCCCGCTCCCAGCTCTTGCCATCGGGCGTGCCTCCGGGGGAGTACTGGCGCGCCTCCTCGTAATAGGCCTTCGATTTGGACAGGTCTACTTTCAACGGTACATCGATCATGCCGCACCTCGTTTCCCTTTCTCGGCCCTACCCTTCTTCCGATTGCAGGCAGGTTATGGCCACGCGGAGTGAAGTGTCAAGCCAGCGCGCGGCGAGGACATCGTGGCGTGAGCCGAGCCTGGCTCGGTCCAGCTTCATACTTTCGGGCGGGCAGGCCGCGGCAGGTGTGGAAGGGCCATAGGCTGCCTGTAGGCGAGGATTTCACCGCATTCTGTTGCATTTTGTCGCATTCTGTCTCATTTCATAGCTGGGAAGCCTGGCGGTCGGTGCCGTTTGGTGCGGCTGGTGAGCTCGGAATCGGGAATGGAAGCGGAAGTATGTGACAGAAATGAGACGGGTAGTCGGAGGCACCCGAGACGCACCTTCACCCCCATCCTAACCTTCCCCCATCGAGGGGTAAGGGACTATTGGGTCGCGGGGTCAGTTCCTCGTCAGGTGGACAATAGCACGAATGTGCGTAGGATTCAAGGGCGGGGAGGAGCGGGAGGCTGTCCCAGATTACTGGGCGGACAACACACGGAGGGCCGCTGCCTCCCTGGGTTCCCGCGTTCGCGGGAATGACGATTTCTGTCGCAACTAGTAATCTGATACAGGTTCCGCGTGGGCGGCGCGCGTTGACACGTCCGGGTCAAGCTGTTAACTTCCGATTGTTCGAGCGCGTGCAGGTCCAGGCGGAGGATGTGGTCGAGGGGCCCGCTGTCGCGTCCCTGCGCAGGTGGTTTAGGATGGCGAGAGTTTTTCTGACAGGCGGCACGGGGTTCGTCGGGCGCAGGCTGGCGGATATGCTGGTCGAGCAGGGTCACGCGATTACCGCAATCGCGAGGGCGACGAGCGATACGAGCCACCTGGAGTCCCTCGGGGTATCGATCGTTCGGGGCGAGTTGTACGACGCGGACTTTCTCGCCGAGGCGATGGCAGGGTGCGGACAACTGCACCACGTGGCCAGCCTGGTGGACAACGACTGGGCCAGGCCGGAGGACTACTATCGGTCCAACGTCACGGCTACCAGGGCCGTCTTCCAGGCCGCGAAACGGGTCGGCATCGAAAGGGCCGTGTACACCAGCAGCATCACGGCGTTCGGCGTCCATCCGAAGGGCGCCGTGGTCGACGAGCGGACCCAGCCCCGGTACGGGTTTCTCCACCCATACGGACACAGCAAGTATCTGGGAGAGTTGGAGGCGCTCTCAGTCGCCAAGAGCGGCATGCACGTCACCGCAATAAATCCCCCTCTCATCTATGGGCCGGGCGACCGCAACTTAAACCCGCCCGTAAAGCGTTTCATCCTGGACGGGGAGCTGGACCCTGTAGACCCCGAGTTGAAGGCCCCGATCGTCCACGTGGATGACGTGGCCAGAGGACAGATTCTCGCGATGGAACGCGGGAAGCCGGGCGAACGCTACCTGATTTGCGCGGAGACGCTAGCGTCTGAAGCCTACTTCGGCATTCTCGCGGAGGCTCTCGGTTACCCGCCACCGCAGGTGGCTGCCGAGAGCGACGACTCGCCAATGGCGGCGTTTCCCGGATCCGGCTTTCCGGACTCGCCGCCGCGGTTCGGGGTACGGCCCAGCATCGACAGCACCAAGTCCCGCGCAGAACTGGGGATGGAATACATGGACGTGCGCTCGTCGCTCGCGGACGCAATCCGCGCCCTGAAGGCGGACTTCCCAGTACAGGTAGACGAGGTTCCCCGCCGGGCACTCTAGGTACGCCCAAGGCCCGCCGGCGGGCAGCGCCTTTGAGAGAGGATTTAGTGTGAGGAAGCATTGGAGGGGGTGACTCTCTCACCCCCATCCCCGTATAGTGTACGGGGCAGGCTCTAGCCTTCCCCCATCAATGGGGAAGGGACTGCCACTTCAAAGTCCGTGTTGCCTGAGGCAACCCGGAGATGTATAGTCATGGACATACCGCGCCGAATCACCCCATGCAAGGAGGGTCCCCATGTATGAACGGGAAGTGATGCCTTACTATGGAGGATTGGTCTCTTTCTTCAGGGCACCTGGCATCGAGGTTGAGGATGTCACTGAAGGACTGGCCGTCGTAGCGGGAGTGCCCATCGACAATGGAATCCCACAGGGAAGGGTCGGCGCCCGCTTTGGTCCGAGGGCGATCCGGGAGGCCTCGCTCGCCGGGCGTGGGACGTTCGAGACCGCTATCGACTCTACGCGAATTCACGTCGATACGGGCGAGGGCCTGCGGCTGAAGGACGAGCTGAAGCTGGCGGACCTGGGCGACTTCAACATTTATCCCACGGACCTGATGAAGACGACCGAATCCGTGATCCAGGGCATGTCGGAGGTTGTCAAGCGCGGCGGTTTCCCGATCGTGCTGGGAGGCGACCACTACGTCTCCTATCCCTCCTTCACCGGTTTCGCCAAGGGCATGCAGGAGAGGCAGCACAACGTCCGGCTGGGCTACGTTCATTTCGACAGCCACACGGACTTTCGCGACGAGACGGGCAGCATCGGCGGACGCTACACGCACGGGACGATGGTGAGGCGTATCAGCGAGAATCCGACGGTCGACTTCAAGAACATCGTGTGGGTCGGCCTGAACGGCTACGGGCTGAACACCGACCAGTATGCGCTGAAGCGACAGCACGATCTGAGAATGTTGACTTCGCGGAACATACAGGAGCGAGGGATCGAGGAGATCGTTCGAGAGGCGATGGAGGCTGCTTCGGACGGCGTCGACGCCGTTTACGTCAGCGTGGACATCGACGTCGTGGACGCCGCCGAGTCGCCCGGCACCGGAGCGCCCGAGTTCGAAGGGATACGGGCCAGGGAGTTCCTGCAGGCGATGAACATCATCAACGGGTACGACACCCTGCGGGCTTTCGACCTGTGCGAGGTGGCGCCGGAGTGGGACCACTCCGGACGAACCGTGATGCTGGCGAGCAGGGGCATAACCAACGTACTGGCCCCGAGGCTGTTCGACAAGGTGGACCCGGTCTGAGGAACAATCCTACAAGTCCCGTCCCCCTCGATGGGGGAAGGTCAGGGCCTGCCCCGTACTCGATACGGGGATGGGGGTGCCAGAAAGACACGCATTGCCTTCACCCTCACCCATTCGGCAAGCTCAGGGCAGGCACTCAATCCTCTCCCATCCAGGGAGAGGAGGCCAACGAAAGGAGAAACCATGGCTCCCGATAGCGGCAGAGTAGAGCTAATGCTACCGCCTCCTGTCATAACCAAGACGCGCCCGATTCAGCACTACAACATGCTGAGCAACTGGATAACGCCCTGGGACTACGAGGAGGAGATAGACGCGGCTATCATCGGCGCTCCCTACGGCTACACGGGCGAGGCGGCGGCGCCCAACGTGATCCGCCAGATACTGCGCAAGTTCGCCACCAGGAACGCCAACTTCGACACCGACCCGGTCGACCTCAAGGTGAGGGACGTCGGCAACGTCGCCATGCATCCGACGAACGTGTACCGATGCCACGAGAACATCGAGAACGCCCTCACTGACGTGTACAACATCGACTCGGGATTCGTGCCGATCGTGCTCGGCGGCGACCACTCGGTGGCGGCGCCGTCCTTCCGCGCGTTCAAGGGAGCACGCAACGAAACAGTGGGGCTGATAGACTTCGACGCCCACCCGGACACCAGGGACTTTCGCACCAACGGACCCGGGTCCGGCACGCCGTTCCGGCAACTCCTGGAGGGCGGACACCTGGACGGGAACAACGCGGTGCAGATTGGTTTTCACGGCTTTCTGGGCTCTTCGGAGCTTTTCGAGTACAACAGGGGGCATGGAATCAGCCTGTATCCGTCGGCGCAGGTGAGAAGGCGCGGAATCAGGGACATCATCAAGGAAGCGCTGGACAAGGCTTCTGATGGTACGGACTCGATCTACATTTCGTTGGACATCGACGTGATGGACACGCCCTGGGGCCCAGGCACTGGCGGCGAGGCTCCCGGAGGCCTGGATTCGCACGAGATACTGGAAGCCATGTACCTGTTGGGACGCCATCCCAAGGTGAATGTCATGGACCTCGTTGAAATCGACTGCATCAAGGACGTGCGAGACGTGACGTCGAAGCTTGCGGTCAACATCATCATGAGCTTCCTGACGGGCGTCAACGAGCGGAAGCAGAGGGTGTACAGGTAGGTGGGCCGGTGGGGTAGTCCGAAGGTAGCCGCGGTTGTCATCTATGCCTCACCCCCATCCTAACCTTCCCCCGTCAAGGGGAAAGGGACTTGGAAACCTGTAGTCCCCAAGGAGGAATGCCTTGAATCTCGAGTATCTGGACCCTCCACAGCTAATAGTGCTCTCGGAGACCGAGGGCCTGGACGAACGAAGGGTCAGCAACTGGATAACCGAATGGGACTTCGAGGAGGAGATCGACGTCGGCATCATCGGAGTGCCGATGGACACCTCCACGATGGTCGATTCGGTGCTCACCGAAACGCCCAACAACGTGAGAAAGGCGTTCGTACACTTCACCACGTTCAATCCTGACTTCGGCGTCGACGTGCAGGGCCTGAAGGTGAGGTACGTCGGCGACGTATCGATTCACCAGACATACGTGGATGAGAACATTAGACGGTTGGAGGCTACGCTTCCGCCGCTGTTCGAGTCCAACTCGTCGTACGTTCCGGTCGTCCTGGGAGGCGCCGGCGCGGTTACGTGGCTGACGGCTACGTCGTATGCCAAGGCCACCGGCAAGAAGCTGGGCATAGTCCACTTCGACTCCCGCAGCGACACGCGCAGCCTGGACGAGGGAGGCCCGACCGACTTCACGCCGATAAGGGCCATCCTCGAATCGGGGGCGGGCATCGAAGGCAAGAACGTCGCGCAGGTGGGGCTGCACGGATTCGTCGGCACCCAGGCTGAGCACCAGTACGCCATCGACAACGGCGCGACGATCATCACGGCCCGCGAGGTGCGCAGGGAGGGAATCGACGCGGCCGTTGCCAGGGCGCTGGCGGCAGCGTCGGACGGTACGGACGCCGTGTACGTGACAGTCGACGGGAGCGTGCTGGACATTCCGCTTGCCTACATATCCAGGACGGCCACGACAGGCGGCGTTTCGGGGGCGGACATGTCGGAAGCCATGTACCTACTGGGACAGGAGTCGAAGGTGGCCGCGCTGGACCTGGTGGACTTCTACACGTATCTGGACGAAAACGAGACGACAGCGAGAGTCGCGGCAAGCCTGCTAATGGCCTTTCTGGCGGGACTCAGCCAACGAAGCTAGGGCCGCGAGGGCTTGCCACTCCGAGGAGGAGCCATGTACGAAAGGGACCTTCTGCCATCCTTCGCAGGCATCAACACGTTCGCCAGGGCGCCCAGAGGCAGCGTAGACGGGCTGAACACCGGCGCGGTCGCCGTGGCGTCGATAACGCACGACGGCACCTCGAGCTCTCGCCAAGGCGTGCGACTAGGCCCGAAGTCCATCCGCGAGGCCAGCGCCGATTTCATATTCGACGTGCAGGGGTCGTCCTCGCAGTCGATGGTGAACGTCCTGACGGGACGCACCATCAGCTTGCCGCGGGAGGACACGCTGATCGACCTGGGGGACCTGCCGGTGTACCCGATGGACCTCGCCAGGACGATGGCCTCGTGCAGGGACGCGGTGTCCGCCATTGTGGGCAAAGGCGCGTTTCCCGTGATACTGGGGGGCGATCACTACGTGACATTTCCTCTAGTCGAGGGTTTCAGGTCCGCGCTCGGCGGCAAAGTAGGCCTCATCCAGCTATCGAGCCAGCTCGACCTGGGAGACCAGGACGCCGTCTGGGGCAGCGACTGGCACGGCGCGACGGTGCGTCGCATCCTTGACAACGGCCTCGTCGAGGGAAAGAACATCGCCTTCGTTGGCACCCAGGGCTACATCCCGTACAGGGAGTGGGAGCTCGCGAACGATTCCGGCGCCACGGTCATCACCGCGGACACCGTAAAGGAACAGGGTGTCCAGGAAACTGCACGCCAGGCTCTGGCGGCGGCGGGCGAGGGCTGCGATTCCATCTACCTCAGCCTGGACATCGACGTCGTGGACTCGGGGTTCGCCTCTGGAACAGGTGACGTCATCATCGGGGGCCTTACGCCGGCCGAGCTGCTGGCGCTGATGCTCGAGCTCTCCCAGTCCTCCGCGATTGGTGCGATGGACGTGGTGGAGGTCGCCCCCGACCTCGACATCCGGGGACGCTCACAGAGACTGGCCGCCGAGGCGATCATCGAGCTCATCGCTCCCAGGGTGTTCGCGGGCTGACCGCTTTCGCTGGGGATGAGTGGCGGTTGCGCTAGCGCCTTTACCCCCATCCCCGTATCGAGCACGGGGCAGGCTCAGTCCCTTCCCCCGTCAAGGGGGAAGGGACTGAGGAGGCCTGACTTCTCCCACCGAGGGAGAAGGGACTAAGGAGGAGAGAATGACGCTGAACAAGGGAGAGGAACAGCTTCGGATCGCTGGCATCATGTCCTTCATGCGCGCGCCGCAGGGCGACGTCGAGGACCTGGAAGAGGGCATGATCGCCATTGCGGGGGTGACCTACGACCTCTCCTGCACCTCCAGGATAGGCGCACGATTCGCGCCACGCGCCATAAGGGACACCTCGGCCTACTACGGCGGATATCTCAGCCGCGGAGAGGTGGTGGAGATAACGACCGGCCAGAGGATGAAGTCCCCCGAGGGCGTGAAGGTAATCGACCTTGGAGACCTGAACGTCTATCCCGTCGACTGGGACCAGACGGCAGCCGCGCTGCGGGACTCCATGCACCAGATCGCGGGCACAGGCGCCCTGCCCGTTATCCTGGGCGGAGACCACTTCATCACCTATCCGCTCGTGGAGGGGTTCAAGGACGCCGTGGCTGGGAGCGGCGACAAGAAGATAGGGTACATCCAGTTCTCCAGCCAGCTCGACCTGGGCGAACAGGACCCGGTCTGGGGGCGTGTGTGGCGAGGGGCGACGGCCCGACGCATACTGGACGGCGGGACCGTGGACTCCAAGAACATGGTCTGGGTCGGCACGAACGGCTACATCAGGACGGACCAGTGGGAGCTAGCACAGGAACTGGGTCTATCGGTGTTCACGCTGGCCGACATCCGGCGAGAGGGGATTGTGCGAATCGCCCAGCGGGCGGCCGAGATAGCCGGAGACGGCTGCGACGCCGTTTACCTCAGCGTCGATTTCGACGTGCTAGATGGCGGATACGTTGCGATGACGGGCGCGCCGACTTTCGACGGAATCACGAACGTTGAGCTGCTCAAGGCGGTCGACGTGCTCAGAAGGACCAAGGTCGGAGCACTGGACCTGGTGGGAATGAATCCCACGGTGGAGATGTCCGGAGCCACGGGTCAGCGCTTCGCGGTCTGGCTGGTGGTCAGGTTCATGTCCGAGAAGGTCCTGGCGTGGTCGTAGGCCGATACGGCTTGGAGTAGGTGTGAAATGACTTCTTCAGAGAATCTGCCCTGGTTCGCCGGTCCCGCTACGTTCATGCGCTCCCCCCTTGGGGACTTCGAGGACATAAGGTCCGGCAACGTAGTGATCAGCGGCGCTCCCCACGCCATGAGAGAGCGGTTCAACGAGCGGCTCGGCCCCAAGGGTATCAGGGAGGGCTCGCTGCCCATATTCGACAAGATGCGAAACGCGTCGTCGGACGGATTCCTGGACATTTCCACCGGGAAGAGGTTGGCGCTGCCAGAGGAGACGCGCCTGCTGGACATCGGCGACCTCAACAGCTACCCGACGGACGTGATGAAGGCCACGGAGGGCATGGCCGGGGGTGTTGCCGAGGTGGTGCGGCGAGGCGGCTGGTCGGTGTGTCTCGGCGGCGACCACTACGTGGGTTATCCGTCCTGCCTGGGGTTTTGCCGTGCCGCCGCTGAGGCGAATCCGCGGGTCAAGGTGGGGTACATCCACATCGACGGCCACCTGGACTTCGCCGACGAGTCGCCGCCCAACGGCAAGTACAACAACGGCACGAATGCCCGCCGCATATCCGAGATCGACGTGATGGACCCGAGCAGCATGGTGTGGATAGGCATCCAAGGCCCGTGCAACCTGAACCAGGTGGAACCCATCAGGCGAAACGGGGGGACCATCTTCACGAGCGAGGACATCCACGAGATGGGCCCGGCGGAGGTCGGCAAGAGGGCCGGGGAGCTGGCCATGAAGGGGTGCGACTACATCTACATGAGCTTCGACATCGACGTCATAGACGCCGGGTTCTCCAACGGCACCGGGTCTGTGACGATGGGCGCTCTGACCCCCATGGCGTTGCTGAAGATCCTGGACGAGCTGGCCAAGTATCCGATCGGCGCGATGGACCTCGTGGAGAACTCTCCGGCACTGGACCACTCCGGCCGCACCTCCAGGATGGCGGCGGAGTCGCTGTTGCGCCTTATCACGCCGAAAATCTTCGACACCCTATAGGCCGCGGCGCCGTCACCAAAACAGGGCGTAACTGCCCGCACCGCAACGTGTTCGAGACAGGAGCCTCATGCCTCTTAGAAAGGATCCGCTACCGAGAACGGCGGGAATACTCACCTTCGTGAGGGCGCCGGCGTCCACCACGGCCGATTTGGGCGAAGGCAAAATCGCGGTGGCCGGCGTGCCGTACGACATGTCCACCACCTCGCGCATCGGCGCCAGGTTCGGGCCGCGCGCGTACAGGGAGACTTCCAACTACTATGCCCCCCACATGGAGGGGCGAGGGTCCGGTGCGGTGGAGATAAACAGCAGGGAGAAGGTGAACCCCGAGCGTGTCCGCGAGAGCCTGAAGGACCTGGGCGACCTCGAGGTCTACGCCATCGAATGGGAGAAGAATCAAGCCTCCCTGCGCGAGTCCATGTACCAGATCGCGCGCACCAGGGCCTTGCCCGTCATGATGGGCGGCGACCACTTCATCACCTATCCGCTGGTGCAGGGGTTCAAGGACGCCGTGCTGGAGCGCGGCGGCTCGAAGATCGGCTACATCCAGTTTTCGAGCCAGCTGGACCTCGGCGACGAGGACCCCGCGTGGGGAAGGGTTTGGCGGGGGGCCACGGCGCGCCGCATCCTGGACGGCGGCATGGCGGAGGCCGGGAACATGGTGTGGGTTGGGACCAATGGCTACATCCGCAGCGAGCAGTGGGAGATGGCCAGGGAGCGGGGGCTGAACGTGTTCACGCTGGCGGACGTGCGCAGCCAGGGGATAGCGACGGTCGCGCAGCAGGCGGCGGAGTTAGCGGGCGACGGTTGCGATTCCATCTACCTGAGCGTGGATCTCGACGTGCTGGACGGTGGATACGTGGCCGGGACGGCGGCACCGTCGTTCGACGGCATGAGGAACATCGACCTCTGGGAGGCCATGGACGTGCTCACGCACACCAAGGTGGGTGCGCTCGACCTGTGCGGGCTGAACCCGATTATCGAGGTCGACGGACTGGGCAAGACCGGCCAGCGGTTCGGCGTTCACCTGATACTCAGGTTCATCTATCCGCGAATCATGGGAACGGCCTGATGGGCCGGTCATACGTTCTCGCATTGCAGATTGGGCTCTCCATACAAATTGGGGGTGACATATGACCGCAGCCGAGACATTGCCCTGGTTTTCGGGAGCGCAGACGTTCCTGAAGTCTCCCCTGGTGAGCCTCGGCGAGGTGACTCCGGGCATGGTGGTGGTCGGCGGCGCGCCGCACGACAGCACTCACGCGAGCCGCTTCGGCACACGCATGGGGCCGAGGGGTATCCGCGAGGGCTCGCTGGCGTTCACCGAGAGGCTCGAAAACACGGCGGACGGAGGCCTGCTGGACCTCAGCAGCGGCACGAGGCTGACAGTCCCCTCGGAGACGAGGCTCGTGGACGTGGGGGACTTCAACGTCTATCCCACGGACGTGGTGAAAACGATAGGGGGAATCGCTGGAGGGGTGGCCGAGGTGGTGCGGCGCGGCGGTTTCTCGGTGTGCATGGGCGGCGACCACTACATCAGCTATCCGTCGTGCCTGGGCTACACGCGGGCGGTGGCGGAGGCCGATCCCAACGTCAAGATCGGGTACATCCACTTCGACGGCCACCTGGACTACGGCGACGTGAACCCGGTGTGGGGTAGGTACAACCAAGGGTCGAACGCGCGACGCATCTCGGAGATCGACGTGATCTCCCACCAAAACATGGCCTGGATCGGCATACACGGCTGGGTGGACGAAGACCAGATCACGCTCATCGAGAAGAACGGTGGCAAGGTGTTCACCGCCCTGGACGTTCACGAACAGGGCCCGGTGGAGATCGCCCGCAGGGCGGCGGAGCACGCCGCGGACGGATGCGACTTCATCTACATGACGCTGGACATCGACTTCATCGACACGGGCTTCTTCCCTGCTACCGGGTCCGTGGTCAACGACGCGATCACCCCCCAGATATGCCTTCAGATGCTCCAGGAGGTGCGGAAGTATCCCATCGCGGCCATGGACATTGTGGAGGTGTCGCCGAGGATCGACTCGTCCGAGCGCTCCATCATGATGTCAACCGAGCTACTGCTGGGAATAATCGCGCCCAGGATCTTCGACGTGACGCCCTTGCGAGGAGGGTAGGCCATGACTACAGGACAGGCAGTCCCCTGGTACTCCGGATCGACGACGTTTCTCAAATCTCCCCAGGCGAATTTCGAGGACATCAAGCCCGGCATGGTCGCCATTGGCGGGGCGCCGCACGACTCCACGCACGGGCACCGGGCGGGGGCGAGGTACGGCCCGCGGGGCATCCGCGAGGGATCGCAGGTGCTCGCGGACCAGCTTCGGCCCGCCGGCGAGGGCGGCCTCATACACGTGGGGTCGGGCAGCCGCTTGAGCCTTCCTACGGAGAGCAAGCTGGTGGACGTGGGGGACTACAACTCGTACCCGACCGACATGGACAGGGCCGTCGAGGGAATGGCCGGGGGAGTGTACGAGGTGGTGAAGCGGGGCGGGTTCTCCGTCTGCCTGGGAGGCGACCACTTCGTGGGCTACCCATCCTGCCTCGGCTTCACCAGGGCGGCTGCGGAACTGAATCCCAACGTGAGGGTGGGGTACATACACATCGACGGGCACCTGGACTTTACCGACATAACTCCCCTGTTTGGAAAGTACAGCAACGGCACCAATGCCCGCCGCATTTCGGAGATCGAGGTAGTCTCACCGAAGAACATGGTGTGGATAGGCACAGACGGATACGTGAACGCTGAGCAGGCCGACACCATCAAGAAGAACGGCGCGACGGTGTTCACAGGATTGGACGTCCAGGAGATGGGGCCTGTCGAGATTGCGCGCCGGGCGGGGGAACTGGCGATCGACGGCTGCGACTACATATACCTGAGCATGGACATCGACGTCGTGGACTCGGGGTTTTCGCCCGGAACGGGTTCGCCGGTGTTCGCGGCGATAACACCCATGATGGCGATGCGAATGCTCTGGGAGCTGTCCAAGTTCCCGATAGGCTCGATGGACTTCTGCGAGACCTCTCCGCGACTGGACCCGACGGACCGCTCCAACATGTTGGCTCCGCAGTTCATTCTGGGGATCATCGGCCCTAAGGTCTTCGACGTCGAAGATGAGTAAGGAGAGAACATGACCACCAACGGCAAGCCAATCACCCGCGTGACCGTACCGGTGCAGTCGGGCAAGGGGGTCCTCGTGCAGCGGGGCCAGCGGCTCAAGGTGATCGCGGAGCAGGGACCGCAGGTGGGAGACCTGTTCGCCTTCATGCAGGACTCACTCGACGAGACGCTCTCGCCCAGCCAGACCCGGAGCAGGCTCGGCAAGTTCAGCCTGGAGGTGGGGCAACCGCTCTACAGCATCAGGCGGAAGCCGCTGTTCGTTCTCGAGGAGGACACGGTCGGGGTACACGATCTGCTGGCCCCGGCGTGCGACACGCTGCGCTACCTGGAAGACTTCGGCATCGAGGGCCACCCGAGCTGCCGGGAGAACCTGAACGGCGCGCTGAGGGAACTGGGATACTCGCCTCCCGGCTATCCAGACCCCGTCAACCTATTCCAGAACACGCCCATAAGCGACCTGCAGGGAACTCGCGATACCCGCGAGTCCATGGCGAAGCCCGGGGACTACGTGCTTCTCCAGGCCATGGAAGACCTCATCGCCGTGGTGTCCGCGTGTCCGCAGGACCAGACGAGACTAAACGGCGACGGGCCAAAGGAGCTGGTGCTCGAGGTCTACGGGTAGGAAGCTCCTGTGCGGGGGCTAGCCGACACGCCTCGTGCCCAACTCTCTAATAATCCGCTCTGCGTCCTCGCAGATCTGACGCACAACATCCGCCGCGGGGCGAATTTCCTTGACCTGCCCCGCGCCCTGGCCGACGTAGACTGAGGAGATTTCCGGGTCTTGACGTGCCCGGGCGGCTGCCACTTCCGTAACCAGCTCCTCCCGGTGGGCCAACACGTCCGCATCCCGGCCGTCCCATTCACGCACGAGGCGATTGCGGTACACGCGGCCGGCAATGCCCTCGGGCCAGGGCGAATCGCCGAGCAGGTCGTAGAGCCGCGTAAAGGCCGTGTCCTGTCCGTCGGACAAGATTATCCGCTCTTTGAATGGCTCCGGCACCTCCACTGCATCCGGCGTGGCCAGCAGGGCCGTGCCCAGTGACGCACCCTGGGCGCCCGCGGCCAGAACCGCGGCAAGGGCCCTCCCCGAGGTTATGCCGCCGGCGGCCAGAACCAGCACCTCGGGGTATCGTTCAACGAGGTCTACCAGCAGCGGCAGCAAGTTCATCTGGCCGGTGTGGCCGCCGGCCTCGTTACCCTGGGCCAGCAGCGCGTCGGCCCCTGCCAGCACCGCAAGTTCTGCCAACTCCGCCGACTGCACCTGGCAGATGGTGAATGCGCCGGCGCCTTTCGCCCGGCTCAGCCAGGGTTGCGGGTCGGTGAATGAGAAGACCACCACCGGCACGTGCTCCTCCAAGACCATCTCGAAGTTGGTCGGGTCGGCCCCGATGCGCTGAGTGATGAACCCCACGCCAAAGGGCCGGTCGGTCCGCGACCTGATGAGCGCTAGCTGCTGGCGCAGCCAGCCGGGGCCGAGCTCGTTGGTGCCGCCAAAGGTGCCCAGCCCGCCGGCCTCCGAGACCGCCGCGGCCAATTGGCCGCCGCTGTGGTTGCTCATTGGGGCGGACATTACGGGGAAGCCCAGACCCAGCAGTTCTGTAAATCGGGTTCGCAGCATTGGTGGTTCACCCCAAGTCGGGCTGTAGGCTATTGTGGCTTCTCAGCCGTGATGATGGCCAACTGCGTCGGCAGAGCTGTCTCCTCGATGTTGATGAAGCCACAGTCCGACAGCCAGGAGACATACTCCTCTCCATGGCGGTCGCCGGCTCCAGGGCTGAAACCGATAAGCACGTACAAGTCCATCATGGTGTCCATGAAGCTGCGCTCAGGACTGAAATCCAGCCGCATGAAGTCTTGAACGATGACCGTGCCCCCCGGCACCAGTGCATCGTAGGCGCGGCGCATCACACGGCGGCACTCCCGTTCCGACTTGATGAGCACGACACCGGATATCAGGACCACGTCGCTGTCACTGCCCAGTTCCACCTCATCGAAGTCCCCTTCCACCAGTCCGATGCGGTCCTCGAGGCCGCTCTCGGCAATCTGCTCCGCCGCAATCTCCAGGGGCTCCTTCACATCGACGACATAAGCCTTCAGTTCCGGGTTGTGATGGCAGAGAGCGATGCTGTAGCTACCGGCGCCTCCGCCCAGGTCCAGCATCTTCCTCTTGCCCCTGAGGTCCACGCTACTCACCAGGTTGTCCGCCTGGCCAGCTACCGCCCGATTGTGCTGGCCGTTCATGTAATCGGACCAGTAGGTTGGGACGTCCGTGAAGCCGTTTTCAAACGGGAGCTCGGTTCTGCCCTCTATGATGAGCTTGTCCAGGTTGCCCCAGCTTCGCCAATAGTTTGTTATGTGCAGCACCAGGTCGCCAACGTAGCCTGGCTTGCCCGGCACGAGATGGGCGGCGGACATGGCGGAGTTCGTGTACCTGTCCTCGCCGATTTTCTCCAGCAGTCCCAGGGCCACGTTCGCCTCGAGGAAGGCCGTCATGAACCGTGGCGCAGCTCCCAGGCGGTCGGAGACCTGTCGCGAGTTCAGCGCTTCCTCCTCGAGGAGAGGGAACATCTTCAGGTTGATGCCCGCCCTCACGACGGCAGAGTTCCAGTACTGGCGACTCAGCTCGTTTACCCATTCCGGGCTTGTTTCAATGGCTGAAGCTAGTTTCGTGTTGATTTGAACACCTCTTGTATTGTTTCGCGACGGAGCGCTGAGAATGGTATCTCTGGTTGAGTAGAATGCCCTGGTGGCCTTGTCGTACCGCGTGCGTAGGCGCAATGACGCCGAGGTCAGGGTCAAAGCCCGAACTGCACAGGGCAGCCAGGGTCAGTCAGTTCTTAGCCCACAGTGTTGCCGGCAATGTCCGCAACGCGGCCTTGGAAGGGCTGCAAAGGAAGCCGGCAGTAGGGCTGGAAACTGGGGGACTGGAGAGTGGGACCTGTAGTCCCGTCGGGTTGGGTGAGGAAGCTAAGGCTCGCAAGGGAGGACATGCCGTTGGCGGCCACGCACTCGCGCGACCGTCAAGTAGCGGCTTTTCGGTTTACGCTTGTTGCGACATCTATGCATGGCACCTAAGCGGTACGTCTGCGGAATGTCGTCTACGACTACCGCGATAAATCCTCACCTGACCTTTCGCCACGAGTCTAGCAGGCAGATTGGGGAGGGTCAAGTCAACCGATCGGACCGAGACTGTCCCAGATTACTAGGCGGACAACACACGGAGGGCCCCTGCCCCCCCTGGGTTCCCGCGTTCGCGGGCATGACGATAGAGGCAGCGGGCATGACGATTTCTGTCGCACCTAGTGATCTGACACAGGCTCCATCCGCGGCATCACTTGACATGCCCCTGTCGAACGCATACCATTCCCCGCACCACTGACATACAGCAAACTGCCCGTACAGGTGCCCGTCCAGGGAGAATAGGGAAGGCGGTGAGAATCCGCCGCGGTAGCGCCACTGTAAGCGGGATTTGGTGCCGGGGCCCACTGCCGAGATTGCGAATGGCAAGGGTCCGGCGGACGAAATCCACCCGCGAGCCAGGAGACCTGCCTGATACGGGGGGTTACCGCTCTCCGCCACAGAGAGGGTCCCTCGGCCGTCGAGCACCAGCCCCGGCCGGAGCGAAAGCGACACCTCCAGCGGAGAACCGCCGGAGGTGTTTTCTTGTCGAGGACCCTTGGATCCGCCACCCTGCGCGGCTACCGCCAAGCCGGCGTCGTTTCTCGACTGGCGGTGGGATCCTCAGTTCTCGGGCTGTTGATTCTCGCGGTGTCGCTGGTCTCGCTGAGCGTCGGACCAGTCAACATTTCGGTCGGCCACGTCGCCTCCATAGTGTTGTCCGTGTTCGGGCTCGACCTCGCCGACTTCGGGCGCACCGAGCAGTTGGTCATCGAGCAGATCAGGCTTCCCAGGATAGTGGTGGGAGCGTCGGTCGGCGCCGCGTTGGGAGTTGCCGGGGCGACCATGCAGGGGCTGTTCCGCAACCCGATGGCAGACCCCGGAATCATAGGCGTATCCGCCGGCGGCGCTGTTGGTGCTGTTGTGGCTATCGCCACCGGAATGGCGGGCCTGTTCTTTCTCGCGCTTCCCACTTTCGCATTCGTGGGGGCCATTTCGGCCACGTTCCTTGTCTACGGCATCGCCGCCGTCGGCGGCCGCTTCTCGATGGCCACGCTGCTGCTCGCCGGAGTCGCGGTCAACGCCTTCCTGGGCGCCGTCGTTTCGGCGATCATCATCGCCCTCCCCGACAACGGGGCGCTCCGCGAGATTCTATTCTGGCTCGCCGGCGGACTGGACTCCCGTTCCTGGGACCACGTCTGGACGTCCGCGCCGCTGGTCGTCGGCAGCTTCCTCGTGATTCTGCTGATGTTGCGCGATCTCAATCTGCTCATGCTGGGCGATGACGAGGCTCGTTCGATGGGGGTGCGAGTGGGCATTGCGCGTCCGGCCCTTCTGGCAGCGGCAGCGCTGGCGACCGGCGCTGCCGTGGCGGTGAGCGGCACCATCGCGTTCGTAGGCCTGGTGACGCCCCACGTCCTCCGGATGTTGTTGGGGCCAGACCACCGCGTACTGGTCCCTATGAGCGCCGCGGGAGGCGCCGTATTCGTCATCGTGGCCGACACCGTCGCCAGAACCATCGTCCAGCCCGCCGAGTTCCGCGTCGGTGTTCTCACCGCGTTCGTGGGCGCGCCGTTCTTCATCTTCTTGCTCATCAAGAACAAGCGCCAGGTCTACTCGCTGTGAGCGCCTGCCAACGAAAGGAGTCCTGATGATCATCAGACAGCTATGCATCCTCGCCGTCTCGCTAACCCTGCTGCTGGCGCTGGCGGCGTGTTCGTCGGAATCCCCGGCCCCGGTTGCCCCATCCGCGACGCCGACGCGAGCGCCAACCGCGGTCCCTACCACCGCTCCGACACAGGCGCCGGCCGCGACTCCCACCGCCGTTCCGACACAAGCGCCGGCGCCCGAACCTACCGCGGCGCCACAGCCAACCCCGACCCCCAAGTCGGCTCCGAACCCGTTTGAAGGCGTCCAGGGGATCCTCGACCCCGCCAACTTCGGCTGGCCGCGTGAAGTCGAGGGGCTGAACGGACAGGCGACCATACCCGCCAAGCCGTTGCGCATCATCACCGCCTCCGTGGGGCACGATGAGATAACGCTGGCGCTGGTGCACCGGAGCCGGTTGGTGGGGGTTGGAGGCGCCACCAAGAGCTCTACTTTCTCCAACGTCGCCGCGCTGGTGCAAGACATAGCCGAGATTTCTCGGGACCCGGAGACGATCATCGCGCAGGCCCCGGACGTCGTCGTCACCAGCCCGTTCTTTCCGGCGGAGGCGATCGAGTCCCTGTCAAAAACCGGTATCCCGGTAGTCCAGA
This sequence comes from Dehalococcoidia bacterium, assembly GCA_965217705.1. Lineage (GTDB taxonomy): Bacteria > Chloroflexota > Dehalococcoidia > Lucifugimonadales > CATOSD01 > CATOSD01. The sequence goes on from CBDCJA010000001.1 coordinate 315,856, forward strand.
CGGAGCTCAAGCACGACCCGGAGGCGCGAATCGACAGCATTCTCCTCATGGCGTACATTTTCGGCGAGGAGGAGCGTGCCCTGGAGTTCGCGGCGGAGGTTCGAGACCGGCATGACGCCCTCGTCGCGGTAACGAGCGTGGCCGAGCCTCGCCCCCGCGTGCTCGCGCTCACGCAGTACTCGGACAAGCTGTGGGTCGCGGGCAGCAACTCGACCGAGGGCGGAGTCATCCTGGCCGCCGGAGGCATAAACGCGGCAGAAGAGGCGGGCATCGATGCAAACCAGACGACCAGCCTCGAGGGCGTTATCGCCATGAATCCCGACGTCATCATCATCGCCCAGCCCATCGACTACGGGGCCGGAGAGTTCCGACAGAGCCTGCTCGACAACGAGGCGCTCGCGGAGATTCCGGCAATCGCCAACGACCGCGTGTACGTGGTCGAGAGCAAGCATTTCACCACCCTCTCTTACTGGAACATTCGAGCAGCCGAGGACCTCGCGCGGATACTGTGGCCGGAGGACTTCCCAGAGCCTTCCACAGCTTCCTTCAGCCTGGTGGAGGAGCAATGATGGACCGAAAACCGCAGACGATCGACGCCAAGGACGTCACCTACGAAATCGACGGACAGACGCTGCTGCAAGGGGTGAGCCTGTGCGCGGGCGAGGGTCAGCTCGTCGGCCTGATTGGCCCGAACGGCGCCGGGAAGTCCACGCTGCTGAGGACCATATCCGGCGCCCTGGGGCACCGTGACGGCGTGGTGAGGCTGGAGGGGGCCGACATCAAGTCCCTGTCTTCCAGGGAGGTCGCCACGGGGCTCTCGCTCGTTCCGCAGATCGCGCCGTACACCCACGGTTTCACTGCCGTCGAGCTGGTGTTGATGGGCAGATACCCTCATCTGGGCCGCTTCCAGATCGAGGGCAGAGAAGACGAAAGGGTCGCCAGGGACGCGATGCGGCTTACGGAGACCGAACCCTTCGCCGACCGGACGCTCGACACGCTGTCCGGCGGGGAGCGTCAGCGGGTGTTCGTCGCCCGCGCCCTGGCGCAACAGCCCCGCATACTGCTGCTTGACGAACCCACGTCGAACCTGGACGTGCTCCACCAGCTCAAGGTGCTCGACCTGGTGCGCGACCTCGTCGACGACGGACTTACGGCGGTCGCGGCCATTCACGACTTGAACATGGCGGCTCGCTACTGCGACCGGCTGGTGCTGCTGCAAGACGGGCGGGTGCTCGCGGAAGGGCCGCCCGTCGAAGTGCTGACGCCTGAGACGATAGAATCGGCATTTGGAGTGAAGTCGGCGGTCTACCGGGACCCTGTTACCGGGGCTCTCGCCGTGAGTCTCATCGGGCCGGCCGACGGGCATTCCCCGAATGTGAAGGACGCGCGCCGAGGCATCAAATCCAAAGCCTGGGCGGCTTCAGGCAGAAACGGGGCAGCCGCAGTGCGCGGGAGGTGAAGCGTGAGCGAACCGGAGAGCGGAGAACGGCCCGCCGAGCTGGTGAGTCCGGCACGGGCTGGTGATCGTCAACACGGGCGAGGGTAAGGGCAAGACTACGGCGGCCCTCGGTGTGATCTTCCGCGCCTGGGGCAGGGACTTTCGCATCAGGATGTTCCAGTTTATCAAGCACACCGGCGCCAAGTTCGGCGAGCACCGCGCGGCCGCAAAGCTGGGCATACCCATCGAGGGACTGGGCGACGGCTTTACGTGGCTGTCGAAGGACATGGACAGGACGGCCGCCCTCGCCGTGGAGCAGTGGGAGCGCTGTAAGCGCGTCATAATCACAGGACGATACGCCCCACAGGGGCTGATAGAATGCGCCGACCTGGTGACCGAGATGAAGCTGATAAAGCATCCTTACGAGGATAGGGGAATCAAGGCGCAGCAGGGGATAGAGTTCTAGTACCTAGTCAACCTAGTTTTGTATGAATATAAGAACTGGTACACTCTGATGAACTCGCTTTCATATGGAGGGTGCTGAAATGAGTCGAGAGAAGTATGTGGTCCAACTGACAGATGATGCGCGGGAGTCTTTGCAGAAGTTCGTCCGAGGGGGCACACGAGTTCCGTACGAGAGGTTGCCAGGGCGCGGATCTTGCTGAAGGCTGACGACGGCTGGACTGTGCATCGGATAGCCGAGGCGCTGGACGTGTCTCCAGGTACTGTATACCGTATCAAAAGGCGCTTTTGCGAAGCAGGACTACAGGGCGCAGTGGTGGATCGGCCTCGTCCTGGCAGACCTCCCAAGCTGGACGAGAAAGGTGAGGCACACCTGATCGCCCTGGCTTGCAGCAGCGCACCTGACGGGCACGACCACTGGACGTTGAGACTGCTGTCAGACAAGGCTGTGGAACTGGGTCTGGTGGACTCCATATCACACGAGGGCATTCGCAAACGTCTGAAAAAAACGAACTCGAGCCATGGCAGAAGAAAGAGTGGTGCATTCCGGAGGTGAGCGCCGACTTCGTTGCTTCCATGGAGGAGGTACTGGACGTGTACCACGAACCGCATGATCCCAAACAGCCCGTGGTGTGCTTCGACGAGTCCTCTACTCAACTGTTGGCGGACGTGCGCGAACCCACTGCGGCACGACCCGGCCAGCCCGAGAGATACGACACCGAGTATCGACGACAGGGAACACGCAACCTGTTCATGTTCATCGAACCCCTTGCGGGTTACCGACACGTAGCCATCACGGAACGGCGGACACGACAGGACTTTGCACACCAGATGAAATGGCTTGTTGACGAAGCCTATCCAGAAGCCGACACGGTCCGGGTTGTCCTCGACAACCTCAACACTCATAGACTCGGGTCCCTGTATGTGGCTTTTGTGCCTGACGAAGCCAGACGCATCGCCAGACGTTTGCGGTTCCACTACACTCCCAAGCATGGAAGCTGGCTCAACATGGCCGAAATCGAGCTCAGCGTGTTCAGCCGCGGCTGTCTGAGGCGGCGTGTTCCTGATGAGACTGTCCTGAGGCGGCGTGTCCATGCACTCCAAGAAGAACGCAATACGGATCGTGCCAGCATCGACTGGCGCTTCTCGATCCAGGATGCTCGCACTAAACTGCACCGACTCTATCCCTCCAATAATTAAGTTGACTAGGTACTAGTACCTAGTACCTAGTCAACCTAGTTTTGTATGAATATAAGAACTGGTACACTCTGATGAACTCGCTTTCATATGGAGGGTGCTGAAATGAGTCGAGAGAAGTATGTGGTCCAACTGACAGATGATGCGCGGGAGTCTTTGCAGAAGTTCGTCCGAGGGGGCACGAGTTCCGTACGAGAGGTTGCCAGGGCGCGGATCTTACTGAAGGCTGACGACGGCTGGACTGTGCATCGGATAGCCGAGGCGCTGGACGTGTCTCCAGGTACTGTATACCGTATCAAAAGGCGCTTTTGCGAAGCAGGACTACAGGGCGCAGTGGTGGATCGGCCTCGTCCTGGCAGACCTCCCAAGCTGGACGAGAAAGGTGAGGCACTCCTGATCGCCCTGGCTTGCAGCAGCGCACCTGACGGGCACGACCACTGGACGTTGAGACTGCTGTCAGACAAGGCTGTGGAACTGGGTCTGGTGGACTCCATATCACACGAGGGTATTCGCAAACGTCTGAAAAAAACGAACTCGAGCCATGGCAGAAGAAAGAGTGGTGCATTCCGGAGGTGAGCGCCGACTTCGTTGCTTCCATGGAGGAGGTACTGGACGTGTACCACGAACCGCATGATCCCAAACAGCCCGTGGTGTGCTTCGACGAGTCCTCTACTCAACTGTTGGCGGACGTGCGCGAACCCACTGCGGCACGACCCGGCCAGCCCGAGAGATACGACACCGAGTATCGACGACAGGGAACACGCAACCTGTTCATGTTCATCGAACCCCTTGCGGGTTACCGACACGTAGCCATCACGGAACGGCGGACACGACAGGACTTTGCACACCAGATGAAATGGCTTGTTGACGAAGCCTATCCAGAAGCCGACACGGTCCGGGTTGTCCTCGACAACCTCAACACCCATAGACTCGGGTCCCTGTATGTGGCTTTTGTGCCTGACGAAGCCAGACGCATCGCCAGACGTTTGCGGTTCCACTACACTCCCAAGCATGGAAGCTGGCTCAACATGGCCGAAATCGAGCTCAGCGTGTTCAGCCGCGGCTGTCTGAGGCGGCGTGTTCCTGATGAGACTGTCCTGAGGCGGCGTGTCCATGCACTCCAAGAAGAACGCAATACGGATCGTGCCAGCATCGACTGGCGCTTCTCGATCCAGGATGCTCGCACTAAACTGCACCGACTCTATCCCTCCAATAATTAAGTTGACTAGGTACTAGTGGTTCAGCATCTTAGTATTGAAGGGTAACGAACGGGTTTCAAACCTGCACTGTCGTGTACCAGGTGAGTTCAACCGCAATTACTACCCGTCGTTTCAAAGATTTCGGTCCACTAGGGATACACCCCAAGCAAACGGAACCTCGATCGGGGCCAGCTTGTCCCGACCGGCAAGCACGTCGCAGGTGTGTAGCTCCCGGCCTGTGGAGTCGGTGCAGCGGACCCGCAGCTCGAGCCACCAGTCTCAAACGCAGCGGTACAGGTCGTTCCACGGCTCGGTGCCCACGCCCAAGGCTAAGCGGACGTAGTAGCTGGGACCCTCGGACTCGTCGATGTAGTGTAGCCTCATGATCTTGGTTCTCCGGTTGGGTTGTCGTTCAGGGGGCGAATCGGCTCGAACGCTCCGCCGGGTACGAGCCATGCCTGTCCCACCGAAGAAGATCGAACACGCTGTAAGGTGGCGGTCCAGAGGCTCATAGGCCGCCCAGCCAAAGTTCGAAGATGGTCCTGTCTACCATGCACGTTGGTGGGCCGCAGTTGACTGTAGACAGAACAATCCTCGAGATCAACATGGGACTGTGAACCCAGCGAAGCTATGAAGCAGGCGATTAGACGCTGGTGGTTGACATATGCCGTTACTGAGTTGGCTGCCCTATGCCAGGGCGAGTATCGCGGCGGGGTTGTCCACGGTTATCGCCCGAATCACATCTTCCGAAAACCCCTTGCGGCGCATCTTTGGAACGATGTTCTCGAGAATGTGGCCGTAGCCGTGCCCGCCATATCTGGTCAGCCGGTGCTTGGTGCAGATGTCCTGGCCGATGGCGATTCTGTCGGCATAGCCGGCGTCGGCAGCGCTCTTTATGAAACCCAGCCTCTGGGCGTCGCTGGGCATGTCGAGCTCGGCCAGCGGATAGTAGGACCCCTCGTTGCCGAACAGGTCCCATTCGAGGTAACACCCAGACGCGGCTATCCTCTGTAGCGCGTCGAACTCGAAGACGGTCCGGTCCAGGTGCCCCATGATCACACGTGATAGATCGGCTCCGCCGGCCGCGAGCAGCTCCAGTATCTCCAGGGGCGCGTCCGGATCGCGACCCGGATGGACCAGTATCGCCGCGCCCGTCTCTCTCTGGGCGACCGCCGCCGCCGGCTTCCCGGAACTTGCCGACCTCATCAACGAGCGTGTCCAGGTCCATCAGCGTCAGGTTGGCGCGGTTGCTGTAGCAGTTGCGGCGTATCCATCCGAGGTTCTCCAGGGTTATGGGCGCGTCCGCCAGCTCCGGGGACGGCGAGTCCTGCGCCGGGCGGTACATGAAGGAGAAGTCGATGTAGAGGTGCTCGTGGGTGGTGGTGGCACCCAACTCCGAGGGGTGTACAGGACCCAGCACGGTCTGGACCAAGCCCCGGTTCCGGCCTGCTGACATGGCGAATCTCCTTGTAGTATGGTGGCGACAAAGCGTAACACGACAGCTCGGCGGCGCAAAGCCGCGCCCGCCGGAGTGGCGTCGAAAGTCCAGGCAGAAGGGAGGTTCCGTCCATGAGGTTCGCGGCGTTTACCACCGTGGCGAATTCCGCCGGAGAGGCGGCCGACGCCGAGCAGATGATCGACAACCTGAGGCAGCAGACCGTCCTGGCCGAGGAGCTCGGCTTCGAGGCCATGTGGCTCGGGGAGCACCACTTCGGCCCCTACGGAATCGGCGACCTGCCGAACCCAATTCTGCTCGGCGCGGACCTGGCGGCGCGGACGTCCCGGATACGCATCGGGCAGATGGCGAACATCGCGCCGTGGTGGCATCCCATACGGCTCGCCGAAGACCTCGCGATTTTGGACAACATGACCGGCGGGCGCGTGGAGGTCGGCTTCGGCAGGGGTATCTGGCCTTACGAGGGCCCGCAGTTTCATCCGAACGCGGACCCCCGCAAGGACAGGGAAAACAGGGAGCTGTTCAGGGAGACGGTCGAGGTGGTGCGGGGGATATGGACCAACGAGTACTTTTCGTATCGAGGGTCCAACTACAGCTTCCCCGTCGACGACACCGTGTTTTCGCACCCCAAGTACCCGTCCAACCCCGACTGGCAGGACGGCGACCGGGTGACGAAGCTGAGGGTGACGCCGAGGCCGCTCCAGAAGCCGCACCCGCCGCTGTGGATGACGGTCTCCACGGACCGGTCGGTGACGACCGCGGCCGAGCTTGGGCTTAAGGCGTGCTACTGGCAGCCCCCGGCGCGCAGGATAAGGCAGCGCATGGAGATCTACGCACGGGCCAGGAGCGAGCGGGAGGGGAGACCGTTCGCGCTGGGCGAGGACCAGGCGGTGATGCGCTCGACTTACGTCGCGTCGTCGATGGAGGAGGCGCGCCGGGACGCGGAGGAGGCCGTTATGTCTGCGTTCATCTTCAACGATCCGTTTCGTGGCAGGCAGGTCTTCACCAATCCTGGCGAGGAACTAGACCCGGACGTGAAGCTGGACTGGGACTTCCTGGAGCCGCGCACGCTGCTGGTGGGGTCCCCCGACCACGTGGTGGAGAGGATCCAGGAGCTACAGGAGGTGTGCAACCTCGACTATCTGCTCATCAGCTTCACGCACATGGGTATGCCGCTGATCAAGACGCTGAAGAACCTGGAAACGTTCGCCACGAAGGTAATGCCGCGATTCGCCGGCGACGACTGATGCGCGGCAAAGAGCAGAGGCCACAACCGTAGTACACACTACGGCCGTGTTACCAAGCCCCTAGCGGCAGGTGCTAGCTACCCGGATTGATGTCTTCTAGAAGGCCGTTTCGTACGGCCCAGACCACGATTTCCTGTTTTGAGCTGACCCCCAGTTTGTCTTGTATGCGGTAAATGGCGTTCCGGATTGTTATCGGACTGTTGCCCTCGACCTCCGCAATCTGCCTATAGGGCTTGCCACTGGCAAACAGGGTGAGGATATCCCGCTCCCGCTTGGTCAACAAACGGGGACCTCGCCGGCGCTCGCGTTCAGACGAACCACGTATGGACGCGAAGACCCTCCTCAAGGTGTCACCCGGTACCAGACCGGCCTTCAGCAACATCCCGAACGGCAGCTATCAGTTCCTCTCTTCCGGAGTACCTCTGCAAATAGCCCCTCGCGCCAGCGGCGATCGCCTCTATAACGGCGTCCTCTTCGCTCGAGGCCGCCAACATCAGTACCCTGGTATCTGGTAGAACATCAGCAATGTCTCGACAAGCATCAATGCCGTCCTTTTCCGGCATCATCACATCCATGACGATGACATCAGGACCGCATCTCTTGGCCGTCCTCACTGCCTCCACTCCGTTTCCAGCCTGCCCCACGACCTCGAATCCTCCCGAGCGTTCCAACACTTCTCGAAGGCCGTCCCTCACGATGGGATGGTCGTCCACCAGCATTACCTTGATCCGTTCCCTTGAGGAGGTCACAGTCTCCGCTTTCGTCCTATTCATATGGAATTACGCAGCACAACGTCGTGCCTGCCTCCCATCCGCCTGAATTCACGATGAGCCTGCCGCCCAGATGGCTCGGCACCGGACTGTATCATATCGACGGGGACCGACGTGATGGTCGTGAATGTGGCGGTGTGAGTCCTGAGCACACGCCCAAGTTCTCTGCCCTCGAAGATGTGGCCCGCATCGATCGGACGCCTTAGCTCCCACATAGCCGACTTTGCCAGCGCGGATGTCGCCGCGAGCGTGGCGTTCAGTTCCTCGTTCGTTTCGTCCGCCAACTCTATGGCTGTTTCCACACCCAGACCTATCATGTAGGCGGACTGCGCAGCGGTATCGTGAATCGTCTGAGAGATTTCGATCCGCTCTCTTTGAAGCTCCCGCTCACGTTCCATGGCCTCGTATCTCCTAAGTCGCTCGAATCTGGTGACAATGTTGACAAAGTATACCATGGCATAAAGAGCCAGAACTCTGTAGAACAGGAATTTCTCCTCTTGTTGCTCGATGTCGAGCCCTGGCCCCACGACCAGAGATATAGCCACAGCGGCTTCACCGTCCGGTTCGATCGAAGACGGAGGTGAACGTACCCATTGACAGCCATAAAGACGAAGATGTAAAGCGTGTTCAACGTGTGGCTCAGCGACCCGTAGTCCACGCGGTAGTTGGTCTCGATGAGGAAGCCGAACGAGACGAACCAGCGAACCCAAATGGATAAGGCTGCCTCGTAACCGACCTGGTACTTGCCTGCTCACATGAAGCCTGAGAGCCGCGGATAAACTGTCTCAGCTATTCTCTTCAACATCGAGAGGCACCATGAGAATTGTGTGGGCCGGACAATGCCCACATGAGTACTAGAAGGACCACTGTTCAATCTTCCGTTCCTGTAACCCAACAGGGGGCGGCCGCATGTTCTCCGAAAACCAGCTTTGTCCAGTCCAGACCACGATTTCCTGCTTCGTGTTGGCTTGCAGTTCGTCTTGATTGCGGTAAACGGCGTACCGAATGGCTATCGACGGCCCGACGCAACATAAGCGACCCGATTCACTCCACAGAAACCGCTCTCTTGCCGCGGTACATAGGGACCTTTCTCATTTGAATCCACTCTGTGCTGGAAGCTACTTCGAGTAATGTACCGCCTTAACTTTCTCTTCAAAAGGTCGCAATGTACCTACCGACTGGATGCATATTTACCCTCTGAAGAAGCAGGAGGTTGGTTGCTGAAGAGTACAATCAGACCTATTCCGCTCCCCCCAAATCCATGTCGTCTCAAATCGGTCGGGCAGACACCGATGGTTCAAGTCATGAGTGTCAAGCTCTCACAGCCGACCAAGAATTGAGCCGGCTACATAGGGGATATATGCCAGCATCTGTGAAGTAATGAAATGCTTGCGCAATGAAGTGGTTCGGAAACTGAATGCGCAATGGAGGTGAAGACAGAACAACCGACCTCCATCTGCGGAGGAGTTCCCCCCAACGCTCCTCACGAATCAACTCCCGATCGTGCTCCGTGGGTGCCGAATAATCTTGGTCAAGTAGGAAAATGTAAGGATTCACCGTGTGCAGCCGGACGGGTATAGGTGGTACACCCTGCCAAATGTTTCCACGCGGGCCAAACTCCGCCCGCACCCTTTGCAGAACATTCAGATAACCAACCTCCTGGGAGACAACGAGAACTGGTACTGGGAGTCGGAACCAGACGTGGACTGGTACAAGATCGAAGGCCTCAAGGAGGACCATATCCGTTCCCCAGCACCAGCAGGACGCCGCCACTACCAGCACCTCCGACGACGCGACGCTGAGTGCGCTGACGGACAACGACGGGACAAACGATCTGACGCTTGACCCAACCTTCGCGCCGGGTAACTACGTCTATGCGGCGGATGTGGACAACGCGGTGGACGAGATGACGCTGACCGCGACGGTGAACGACGGCGGGGCGGAGGTAAGCGGCGTCACCCTGGGAGGGACCGCGATCGCCGACAGCGATTTCACCGACGGGATCACGGTTCCCTCACTTGTCGAGGGCGACAACACGGGCTCAACCATAATCCAGGTGGTGGCACAATAGTTCACCACCTGCTTCGCAGCCGGAGGTTACACCCTAGCCTCAGTCTTCTTCCAGTCAACATCCTTTCTTGGCACCAATATCGATCCGCAAATCAGCATCTACTCGAGTGGAGCCTACGGTAGCCCCGATTCAAGTCTGTTTGTGCTCACCGGCACGGTGGAGACCAGCGGAAAGCACAATTTGACCGCTCCCGCCAATTCCACTTTGGACGCCAGTGCTTCGTACTTCGTGGTGTTCGAGGACACCAACACAGCCACCCCAAGTGGCAACTATTCAGCCACGCAGGCCAAAGACGCTGAAGAGGATGGACCATCCAGGTAAGGATGCTCTATCGACGACTTATGCTACAAAAACGCCCTACTCTCCAATCCAGTCTGGACTGTGAGCTCAGGGGATTCGATAGCTATAGGGCTCATCGGACGGACCAGCGCGGCCGTGACCGTCGAGGCGGACAAGTCGAGCGCGGTGTTCAAGGGGGACGACATCACATACACGCTGACGCGCGCCGGCTCGACGATTGACGCACTGCCGGTCACGGTCGCGTTGACGCAGACCGGGGATTTCATGGCGGCTTCCGAGCTCACGCAGACAGTTACGATCGACGCGGGCCAGTCGACGAAGACCTTCACAGTCGCGGCCACCAGTTTCCAGGATTTCCCGCAGAGAGCCCCGGCCGCGGGCGGAACGCTAACGGCGGCGGTGGAGGCCGGCCGGGCTACGCCCCGGGGACGCCGGCCTCGGTCGATGTGTCCATTGTGGTGGCGCTGACGATAGGCTTCGAGATGGCGACCTATTCCGTTGGCGAGGAAGCCGGCACGCTTGAAGTGAAGCTGGTGGCTCAGACGGGCGCGGGGGGCGGCGACGCCGGATGCGAGCGCCAGCGTCTCGTTCAGTGCGATGGAGCTAGACCCGCTGGAGGCGATGGTGGACCGTGACTACCTCGCGGTGAATACGACGAACGGCACGCCGACCCTCGACCTCTCGACCGGCAACGCGACGCGGTCGTCTTCGTACACGTCGATTTCGAGCGACAACCTGGTACCTAAGTTCTCGTACACCATCACCAGGGTCGATCAGGACCAGGCCGGCATCATGATGCCGGCCAGTTTCACCGATTCTGACGTCGGACACCTACGGCCAGACCGAGACGATCCGGTTTACGGTGACGTTCGATACCCCTGTGGAGGTGGACACCGCCGGCGGGACTCCGCGCCTGCGTTTCCGCCTTGCGAACGCGGGTGGTACGACTCCGGCGAACAAGAACCTGGACTACGTGTCGGCCTCGGGAACGGCGCCGCTGACCTTCGAGTACGCGGTGCAGTCGGGCGATAGCGACACCAGCGGGATCTCCATAGGCAACAGTTGCCTGCAGGCGAACGGGGGCGCCATCACGCATGCGACGACGGGGCGGACTGCGAGGCTGAACCATAACGCTCTCGGGAACCTGCCCGGCCACAAGGTGAACGGGAACCTGACGCCGGTCTCTTCCACACGGAACCTCATCCCCACCGGGTTAGGTGTCGGCGACTCCTTCCGCCTGTTGTTCCTCTCCTCCAACGGGGTCGCCGCCAGTCACACCGGTATCGCGCCCTACAACTCCTTCGTCCAGAACCGCGCCAAGGCCGGCCACGCCGGCATCCAGGCCTACAGCGATGGCTTCAGGGTGGTCGGCTGCACCGATTCCACCCATACCCGCACCACCTACACATCTACCAAAAAGGGTGTCACCATCTACTGGCTCAACGGAAACGAGGCTACCGACGACTACGAGGACTTCTACGACGGAGACTGGGACGACGAGGTCAACGACAAGGACCAGTTTGGGAACGACGGGCCCGATACCTCCAATTCTTCCAACTACCCCTGGACCGGCTGCGCCCACGACGGTACGAAGGCTAACACCCTGGCCCTTGACGACACCGCGCCCCGCGCCGGCCGGCCCAAGTCCAGCACCACTGGCAACGGTCCCATCGGCGGCGTCATCACAGAGTCCGAAATCTTCAACCGCCCCATGTACGGGCTCTCGTCGGTCTTCCGGGTAGTTGACCTGGGGGTGGGGGTCACGGTGTCGAAGACAACGCTGACTGTTACGGAGGAGGACGCGACCGGGGATAGCTACACGGCGGTCCTCAACAGCCAGCCGATGAACAATGTCACGGTAACTGTAGCAGGGTACTCGGGCACAGACGTGACCCTGACGCCGTCCTCGGGCGCCTTGACCTTCACGCGGATGAACTGGGATACCCCCCAGACGGTGACGGTGAACTGGACGGCGGTGTACAGCACCACGGGCTACAATGTCCAGTGGAAGTCGGGCGACGAGGGCTATCACAACAGCAACCGGCGGTTTGTGGTCGATTCGGGTTCGACCACGAGCCACACAATCCCCAACCTAACCAACGGCACCGAGTACACGATACGGGTGATCGCGACCCGAACCGGCGCCGACTGGAGAGCAAGGTCACACGGGACTAGCAGGGCCACCTGGCCCCGCGTTTATGGTGGTTGACCGGATGGTCTGTCAAGGGCGGGGGGCAATCCGGACACGTGGCGGACAATCCGGACACGCCGCATAAAATCCCCGCAAACCGCCATCCGCACGCGCTGGTAGTAAGACCACTCACCACCTTGTGAGACTCATGTGCTCCTGACGCGGTGACCGGAGGTCCGCCGCCTTTTCGCGGGCTTGGGCCAGGCTCACGGACGGTCATCCGCCCAGTTGGTATTACCCCCGACGCCGAAAAATATTACCACACTTGAAGCGGGATAGTGGGGGGAACTTGGGGAGTGACTGGGTACCGATTCGCGGCCTCTCAGCTATGAATTCAGGGCCATATGGGGCAGACTGGGACAGCGGCAGAAAGAACGATGGTACCCCTGCCCGGACTCGAACCGGGGCACTCGGTTTAGGAAACCGATGCTCTATCCGCCTGAGCTACAGGGGCTTGACAAGGGCCGCGTCCCTGCGCGCAGTGCGCACGTGGCCGCGAAAGCCGCCTAACATGATACTACGCCCGGCTCCAAACCGACAACGCAAGTTTGTATCTCCGCTTTGGATGGTGCCTACGTTCGCCCGCCACCGGCGCTAAGGAGGTCCGCGGTCCGCAGCCGCGTCTTCGCTACGCGCCGAGGTCTCCCCGGGGCTGAGGGCGAAGGCCGGCTACGGTGTTGACGAAGGCGGCGGTCTTGAGCTCGCGGTCGAGAATGTGTCGCACGTACAGGTGGCACATGCGCTCCAGTTCCGCCGCCACACGCGCCGGCGCCCTGAGATTGGCGGACGCTCCCAGCTCCGGCGTGCGCTGGAGGTATCGCAACACCTTCATGCCGCCCAGCGACACCTGTGTCAGCGGGCCGTCGGCGCCCGGCCGGCAATCGGGACAGAGTACGCCGCCCAACGTGTTGCTGAAGGCGTGGTCCGATGGCTGAAGCTCAGCGCGGCACTCGACACACCAGAACAGCTCGGGCCGATAGCCGGAATGTTCCAAGAGCATCAGCTCGAAGTGGCGCAGCAACACCGGCGCATCCGGCCCGACGTCCAGAAGCGTCAGCGCCTGCAGCAGCAGCCGGTAGATCTGGATGTTGGGCGACCGGTCGATGCAGAATCGGTCCACCAGTTCAGCGGCGTACATAGCCCGCGATATGGATTGGAGCCGACTTCGCAGGCCCGCGAAGGTCTGGGTCGCCTGGGCGTCGGTAACCACGTCCAGCGTCCTGCCCTGCGCCAGGGTTACGCGAACTCGGTTCAGCAGTTCCAGGTGACCGCCCGTCCTGCTGACCGGACGCCGCACGCCCTTTGCAACGGCGCCCAGCTTGCCCAGGTCTGGCGTGAACAGCGTGAGGACACGGTCCGCCTCGCCCAGGGCGGTCTGCCTCAACACGATGGCCTCGGTGCTGTATGTTCTGTTGCGCGGCATCAGCGTTCCAGCGGCGGTAGTAGGGAATGGCGCCGAACTCGGCGCGGAGGCGAGCGCTCTCCCAAATGCGTTCGGCGCGCTAAACGAAATCCTGTCGACCTTCGATGGCGCGACCCAGGGTCAGCGCGTCGGCGTATTCCAGGTCGCCGCCTACGGGCAGGCCCCTCGCGGGGCGCGTTACGCGCGGCACCAGGGGGGCGATGAGGCGTTGAATGTACATCGACGTCGCCTCGCCTTCGAGGTTGGGATTGGTCGCCAGTATGACTTCCTGCACAGACTCCCTGTCCAGCCTGGTCAGCAACTGGCGAATGCGGAGGTCGTCGGGGCCTATGCCGTTCATAGGCGATATGACACCGTGGAGGACGTGGTACAGACCGCGATAGGACCCGGTTCGCTCAAGCGCAACTATGTCCAGCGCCTCTTCTACTACGCAGATGCGCGAGCGGTCGCGGTTCGGGTTGGCGCAAATGGCGCACGGCTCTACGTCCGCGATGTTGTAGCACTGCGAGCAGAGGATGATGCGCTCCTTGACCGCCACTATAGCTTCGGCGAGCGAGCGGGCGTCCTCTTCAGGCATTCTTATGAGGTAGTACGTCAGCCGATTGGCCATCTTGGGACCGATTCCGGGGAGCTTGTGGAACTCCTCGACCAGTCTCGTCACGGGCGCGGCCGCCGGCACTCCGTCTGTCGTCATGGCGTAACCTGAAATATGGGTATCGGACGTCGACAGGGGCGGCGCTAGGTGAGGCCGGGGATGTTCAGGCCGCCGGTGATGGCGCCCATCTTCTGCGCGGCCAACTGCTGGGCCTTGCTCAGGCCTTCGTTTACGGCGGCCAGCACCAGGTCCTCGAGCATGTCCACGTCTTCCGGCGAGACAACCTCAGGGTCTATCGTCACGGACTGCACGGCCATCTTGCCGGTGACTACCACGGTGACCATTCCCCCACCCGCGCTGGCCTCGACGGTCGCGCTCTCCAGCTCCTGCTCGAGTTTCGCCATTCGCTGTTGCAGCTGTTGGGCCTGCCGCATCATCTTTCGGTTCATCAAGGTGTCTCGACCTCCTGCTCGCTCGTAACCGTTGCGCCCAGCTGTTGGGCGGCCCGGACCAGATAGCTCCTGCTGGACGCGCTCCGGTTCGTCGCGCCATTGGCGCCCTCGGCCATTGCCAGGTTGATCTCGTACGTGTCGTCCATAGCTTTGGACAATACTTGCTTCAGCTCGTCGCGGCTCGCGCGATTGCCAAGCTCCTCCTCGGTGCGCTCCATGTGAGAGCTGTGCGCGAATTTCAGCGTGATGACGCCGTCCTGTATGTCCCACTCCTTGCAGTCACGCAGAAGCGCGCCCAGCTTGTAGGTCGCGCCGACGTGGCGGAGTGCGCGCACCACTTCGCGCCATTGTCTCTCCAGCCTGGCGGCCGGGGCCAAGTTCCCGTTTTCTGGCGAACTTACGTCCACGGGCGGGGCGGACACCGTCGCGGCAGGCCGCGCGACAGGCCTCGGCTGCGGCGCCGGCGCGTATGGACGGGTAGGCGCGGCCTCCACCGCCGGCGCTACCGCGGCCGGCATCGCGGCTACGGGCGCCGGTTCCGTGCAGGACTCGACGAGCGCCAGCTCCAGCGGCAGCGGCGAGAAGGCGTCGCGGCGCAGGTCCGCCTTTCCGAAGCTCTTCAGCGCCGCCACGAGCTTTTCGAGCGGCGCGTCGCGGGCCACGGCCCGCAGCCTCGCGGCGGTCTCCTGCGAGAAGCCCAAAGGGGCTTCGCCGACGGCAGACAGTAGCATCGCGCCGCGAAGGTGCTCGATCACCCCCGTGAGCAGGTGCCTAAGGTCGCTGCCGTCCCGCGCGAACTGGTCGATGAGCCCGAGCCCGTCCTTGACGTCACCGCTAGCGACGTGCTCCACGAGTTGTAGGGCCAGCTCGTCGCCTCCCATTTCCAGCATGTCGCGCAGGCTGTCATCGGTCAGCACCCCGTTGTACGACACCACCGCCTGTTCGAGCAGGTTTTCGGCGTCCCGCAGGCTGCCGCCGGCAGCGCGGGCAATCAGCCGCAGCGCCTCCTCCTCGTACTCCACCAGCTCAACCGCGCACAGCTCGGCGAGCTTGGCGGTGATGTCGTCGGCCGAGATGCGCCTGAAATCGTAGCGCTGGCATCGCGACACGACGGTCAGCGGCACCTTGTGGGCCTCCGTGGTGGCCAGGATGAAGATGGCGTGGCCAGGCGGCTCCTCGAGGGTCTTCAGCAGCGCGTTGAAGGCCGGCTCGGTGAGCATGTGCACTTCGTCGATGATGTAGACGCGATAGCGGGACTCGTTGGGCGTGAAGTGGATCTTGTCGCTCAGGTTGCGAATGTCGTCTATGCCGCGGTTGCTCGCGGCGTCGATCTCCACCAGGTCCAGCGAGCGGGACTCGTTGGCGGCCACGCAAAGGGCACAAGTGTTATCGGGCTCGCCCTCATCGGGCGCGAGGCAGTTGGCGGCCTTCGCCAGAATGCGGGCCGCGCTGGTCTTGCCTGTGCCGCGCGGACCGCAGAAGAGGTATGCGTGGGACACCCTGCCGAGCGCCACGGCCCTGCCCAGCGTTTGGGTGACCACGTCCTGGCCCACCAACTCGCCGAAAGTCCTGGGCCTCCACTTCCGGTAGAATACTTCACTCATCGGCGGGGTGTTCCCCCAGGATGAGCGCCTCCTTCGCCCTCATCTCCGCCTCTTCCTCGTCGTTCATGTGGTCGTAGCCCAGCAGATGCAGCACGCCGTGGGCCACCAGGTGGTCCAGCTCGTCATGCGGGTCATGTCCCGCGCGCACCGCCTGCCGAAGGGTTTGAGGATACGACACGATGACCTCTCCCAGTTCGGACCCGGCCCAATCAGGCGTCACGAATCCTGCGTCATCGTCCTGCCTGAACACCGGCTCGCCTTCTCCATAGTATTCCCCTTCGCTTCCGAAAGCAAAGGACAAGACGTCCGTCACCTCATCGATTCCGCGATAGGCTGCGTTCAGCTCTCTTACGGTGGCGTCGTCCGCGATTACTACGCTGAGGGAGTAGGGGGTTGACGCTGCCTCCAGGTCCAAGGCGCGGCCAGCCACCTGGGCGACGTGGGATGCACTTACTGCGTCCTGAAACTGCTCGAAAGCGTGCACGTCGACGCTGTGGCGCGAGGTTGCGGTGGGGCAGGGTTTGGGCTGGAGGTCGCCGCCGCAGGGCATTATCGGAGAGCCTTTTGCGCCGACCGCCCGGCGGCTGAGCGCCCGGGCGGCGGCAGGTCGGCGGACCTACTGGGAGTCGTCCGACCCTTCGGGCGACTGGAGGAAGTAGAAAAGGTCGCTATCCGCGGGAAGCACTACGGTCGTGTTCGTCGTCAGGAACTTCTTGTAGGCTTCCAGGCTGCGTTGGAAGCGATAGAACTCGGGGTCCTCCTCCAGGGCCTCAGCGAAGATCAAGATGGCCTGCGCTTCGGCCTCACCACGAATGATCTGGGCGTTTCGCTGGGCCTCGGAGCGTATCTCGACGGCTGTTCTGTCGGCGGTAGCCCTGATGCGGAGGCTCGCCTCCTCGCCCTCGGCGCGGTCGCGGTTGGCGATGCGCGACCGCTCCGCCCTCATGCGCTGGTAGATGCTCTCGGCGATGGCTTCCGGGAAGTCGGCCCTCTTGATTCGCACGTCGACAATCTCGATGCCGAACTCAGCGACAATGGGCGCAACGGCGTCGCGAACCCTGTTCATGATGATCTCGCGGGTGGCATCGATAATCTCGGACTGATTGTCGTTGGCGATTTCGCGGCGCAGCTCGGACGATACGATGCCGATGACGCGGTCCTGGGCGCGCGACTCGGTGGATAGCGTTCGGAAGAAGGTTAGCGGGTCGACGATTTTGCCGCGCGCATACACGTCGATAACCAGGGTCTTTTTGTCCTTGGTAAGCAACGGCTCTGCGGGCGCGTCGAAGATGAGCAGCCTTTTATCGAAGTAGTTCACGGTCTCAGCGAAGGGCAGCTTGGCGTTCAGGCCCGGTTTCCTGATAGTGGTGCGCGGCTCGCCGAAGCGCGTCACCACGGCGACCTTGGTCTCGTCGACCACGAAAAGCGCCTGCGGCCCGATCACGGCCGTCAGGATCACCACTAATATCAGAAGAAATGCTAGTGCACGCATGGCCTTCCCTTACGGCGATCCCGCGCCGGCCGGCG
This sequence comes from Dehalococcoidia bacterium, assembly GCA_965217705.1. Taxonomy (GTDB): domain Bacteria; phylum Chloroflexota; class Dehalococcoidia; order Lucifugimonadales; family CATOSD01; genus CATOSD01. The sequence goes on from CBDCJA010000001.1 coordinate 333,788, forward strand.
TAACGGCCGGCGGCTCGTTAAGTTGGAGGAACTGCAGCAGGCTACCGCTGTTCTCGCTATCGACAATGAACTTGGTCACGCTGGGCAAGATCTCTTCCATCGCCTCGAGGTAGAGCCTCTGCCTCGTGACTTCCTCGGAGAGCCTGAATTCGCGGAGAATGGAGCGGAATTTATCGGCTTCACCTGTCGAGAGATTCACGCGCTCGGCCTTGAAAGCCAAGGCCTCCTCCGTGAGTCTCGCCGCCTCACCCCTAGCCTTGGGAACAACGTCGGCCTGATATGCCTCGGCCAGGTTGATGGCCTGCTGCTTATCCTCAAGCGCCCTCACCACGTCGTCGAAGGCGTCCTGCACCTGCACCGGCGGCCTCACGTTGAGCAGCTTTACCTCACGAATACGGATACCCGTCTTGTAAGTCTCCATAAGGTCCTGGAGCTTGTCTTTTGTCTCGATCTGGACCTGTTCCTTTTCGGTGGTCAGCACGTCGTCAATGCCGCGCGCGCCCACCACCTGCCTCAGAGCCGTCTCGGCGGCGTCCTTGATGGTGACACCGGCGGGGTCTTTCACCCTGAACAGGAAGAGCTCGATGTCGTTGATATCGTACTGCACCTGCAGCTGGACGTCCACGATATTCTCGTCGCCGGTGATCATCAGCGATTCGTCCAGGACGGGGGCGTTGCCCCTGACTCCGACCTCGAGGCTGCGCACCTCGTCTACGGCCACGATGTCGCGCGTGCCGACCGGCGACGGCCAGAACCAGTGCAGCCCCGCCTCAGAGGTGTTGACGAACCGGCCGACCAGCCGCAGGGAGCCACGCTCTCCAGGTTGGACTGTGTAGAAGCCCGTCGCCAGCCACGCTACCAGGGAGGCGAAGAACAGGCCGAACACGAACAGCGCGAACGCCCCGCCGCCGCCGAATCTGAAACGGCCGAAAATGGAGCGGATGCGATCCATTACCTGATCGAAGCTAACATCGGGTTCTTCTTGTCTGTACACTGATCACCCTTCTTCGCCGGTGCGCCCGCCCTGCCTAGGGCGTGACCGCAACCTGCGAAAGCAATCTCTTGGTGGAGACAATGTGCTTGTTCAGCCTCATGGCCCTGGGGTCGATGCCCAGCGCCAGCCCCAGCATCTGGGGAAGGTGCAGCACCGGCAGGCCGATGGGCCTGCCGGCGGCCGAGGCCGCATTCGGCTGATATCCGTCGAGGTTGAGGTGGCATAGCGGGCAGGGCGTCACCATCGCATCGGCGCCGCGGCCCTTCGCGTCCAGCGTGTGGTTGGCCACCATGTTGAGGGAATTCTCCTGGTTGATGGTGAGAATGGGAAAGCCGCAGCAGAGCGTCTTGCCCGGGTAGTCCACGACCTCAGCGCCCACGGCCTCTATTACGCTTTCGAGCGAGTCCTCGCGCTCCGGGTAGTCGCCAAAACCCAGGGCTGACCTGGGCCGCACTATGTAGCAGCCGTAGAAGGGCGCGAACTTGAAGCCTGTGAGAGGCCGGACCACCATGCTCCGCAGCCTGTCGACGCCGATGTCTTCCACGATGATCCATAGTAGGTGCCGGGGGTCGACGGTGCCCCTGTATACAAGGCCCTCTTCCAAGAGATCGGCATTTATGGATTCGAGGTACTCGCCGTCCGAAGTGATACGCTCATTCGCCTGTGACATGACGCCCTGGCAAGTGCTGCAGATCGTCATCAGCGGAAGCCCGCCCCGCTCGGCGAGCGCGAAGTTGCGGGCGTTCAGCGTGTCGCCAAGCCGCTGGTTCTTCTCCTGGAGCACTCCCGCTCCGGTGCAGGAAGCGCTGCTCATGACGTCCAGTTCGAGTTCGATGCCCAGCCTGCGGCAAACTTCTATTGTCGCTGCGTACAGCTCCCGGCACGCCCCGCGCGAAACGCAGCCGGGATAGAGCGCATACTTCATCGCTTGTTCTCGACTTTCTCGAATATGCGCTTGACGTTCTCGACGCCCGGGATGCTCTTGTGGATTAAGGGCGGCACCTTCCCCGCGCGAAGGGCGCGCAGCCCGACCGGGGCCAGCTTCAGCATCTCCTTGACGTTGGTAACACCGAACGTCTTGACCGGCAGCCGCAGCTCGTCGAGTGTGCCGCTGTGCCCCACCAGGTCGGTGAAGGCCGCCGCGTGGCGGGCACCGTACGACTGGGTGAACCCCGCCGCCATCGCCTTGTCTCGCAGGCCCATGATTCGGTCCATCGGCGCGACGTCTTTGGGGCACACTTCAACGCACTTGAGGCAGCGGGTGCAGTCCCAGATTCCGCCGTACTCGTTCAGGTGGGCCAGGCGGTCTTCATCCGCGTCGTCGCGCGGGTCACCGGCGAACCGGTAAGCCTTGGCGAGCGCGGCCGGCCCCAGGAAATTGGAGTCCACCTCGAGCACGGTGCAATCGGACACGCAGGCGCCGCACATTATACAGGCCATCACTCCGGCCAGGTGAACCATGTCGTCGTTGGGCACAACGTGCTCCTGCTCGGGTTCCGGGCCGTTGTGCTGCAGCCAGGGCTCCACCGCGCGCACCTTGTCCCAGAAAGGCTGGAAGTCCACCACCAGGTCTTTGATGACCTGCATGTTGCCCGCCGGTTCGACGACGATGGCGCCACCTCCCCGCGGCAGGGCGTCGACAATCTTGGTGTTGCAGGCCAGGCCCGCCTCGCCGTTGATGCGCATCGCGCACGAGCCGCAGATGGCGCTGCGGCATGAGCACCGCAGCGCCAGCGTGCCGTCGATCTCTTCCCGGATTCTTATAAGACCATCCAGGACGGTCGCCGACTCCTCCACGTCCAGCATGTACTCCTGGAAGAAGGGCGCGGGCCTTGAGGAGTCCGGGTTGAGTCTTCTTACACTAAGGGTTACTTCCATGTATTGGCCCCTTCGTTGGGCGTGACCGGCGTGTTGCACGGCCTGGGCTCGGGACTAACTTTTGCCAAAGAATTTCGCCAGCATCCCTGCCATGATCGTAATCCAGGAACCACCCACAAGGATGAGAAGCTGGTTGAATCGGCTGTTCACCTGGCCTTCCAAGCTCTCGAATCGGCTGCTCACCTCATTCCGCAGAGCGATCACCTGAGCTTCGGTGCTTGTCAATCGGTTGTTCACGTCGCCTCTCAGAGACGTCATAGACTGTTGCGGGTCGTCCAGCCGCTTGTCGACCTGCTCATAGGCGCCTTCGAGTCTGCTTATCCTGTCTGTCGTCAATTGACCGGAATCCTAATCCAAACCAAGGTACGCTAGACCCTGGGAGGTCTAGCTCAGTAGGTGCGCACCTGCGGCTCCCAGTCGGTGATGACCACCGGCAGGTGGTCCACCTGAGGGCCGTCCTCGGTGCTCTTCACAAGGATGTGTTTGAGCCAGTTCTCGTCGTCCCTGTCCGGCATGTCCGTGCGAGTGTGGGCGCCTCGGCTTTCCTTGCGCTCGATGGCGCTCAGGGCAATCGTCTCGGCGCAGTCGACCATCAAGCCGAGCTCCAGCGTAAACATCAGGTTGGTGTTGAAGGTCTTGCCCTTGTCGGGCACGTGTACGCGCCTGAAGCGCTCCCTCAACTCCCTGACCTTAGACAGGGCGTACTCCATGCCCTCCTGGTCCCTGTACACGGCCAGGTACCGGTTCATCACCTGGCCCATCTCCATCCTGATCTTGCCGAACATGTCACCCGATTCGTCATGATCGAGCAATCCCTGGATATACGAGCGGTCGCTCTCGGCGGCCCTGTCGGTGATAGCCTTGTGACTTTTGGTCCTGGTCGTCTCCGCGGCGTGCTCACCCGACCGGCGGCCGAACACCAGGGTGTCCAACAGCGAATTGGCGCCAAGACGGTTGCCGCCGTGCACGCTCACGTTGGCGCATTCGCCCGCGGCGTACAGGCCGGGAAGTTGGGTCTGGCCGTCCACGTCCGTCTTGATGCCGCCCATCTGGTAGTGCATCCCAGGCTGAATGGGAATCGGCTCGGTAAGGAGGTCTACGTTTGCGAAATCGCGGGCGATGTCCAAAATCTGGGACAACCGCTCTCGAATGAGCCGCTCCCCCAGGTGCCGGACGTCCAACAGCACGCAGCCGTTGATCCCGCGGCCCTCGTTGATTTCCGTCTGTTCCGACCGAGACACCACGTCACGGGAGGCCAGCTCCATCATGTTGGGGGCGTAACGCTCCATAAAGCGCTCGCCATTGGCGTTGAGCAGATAGGCGCCCTCGCCGCGCGCGCCCTCGGTAATAAGCACGCCGCTGCCCTTGAGGGTGGTCGGGTGGTACTGAACCATCTCCATGTCCATCAGCGACGCCCCGACGCGGTAGGCGATGCCCATGCCGTCGCCGGTGCAGATGAGCGCGTTGGTGCTAGGCTCGAAGACACGGCCCAAGCCGCCGGAAGCCATTATCACCGCCTTGGCCCTGATAACGTGGATTTCGCCCGAGCGAATCTCCATCACCACCGCGCCGCAGCACTCGCTGTCCTCGACGATGAGCGACAGAAGGAACCACTCCTCGTAAATGCGCACTCCCACCTTGAGCACCTGCTCGTAGAGCACGTGCAGCAGCGCCTGTCCGGTAAAGTCAGACACGAAGAATGTGCGCTCTCGCCGCTGCCCTCCAAAGGCGCGGGTGCCGAGACGACCCTCCTCGTCGCGGTTGAAAATCACCCCCATGTGCTCCATGTTGATGACTTCCTCGCCCGCCTCCATGCACATAATCGAAACCGCGTCCTGGTCGCCGAGGTAGTCGCTGCCCTTGATGGTGTCGTAGGCGTGCTCTTTCCAGTCGTCGCCGCGGTCAGTGAGCGCGGCATTGATGCCGCCCTGGGCGGCGTTGGAGTGGCTGCGAACCGGGTGCACCTTGGTCACCACGGCTACGTCCGCGCCATTTTCGCCCGCCGCGAGAGCAGCCCGCATCCCTGCCAGCCCAGCGCCAATTATTAGCACGTCGTGGTCGAACATCGGTCCCTCTGGGCGTGGCTGCCCCGGCGGCGGCCACCTTCCCCGCTTGTGAAAATCAACACGTAGGAACATAGCACAAGCGGACGTTCGGGCACAAGCTGGCTCCACCGTGAAAGTTGAGTGCGGGGCGGCTATAATGCCCTCAGAGGATGGCGCGCGAAGCGATGCCGTCCGCACTCTAGAGGCCAGGTGCCGTACGCAGTTGACGCGAGTTCGAATCATGTACTGGAAAGAGATCCCCGTCCAGGTGCAGGCCGAGGATGGCGCGCGAGTCGTGTCTGTGCAACTCGACGACAGGTTTCAACGCGGCGTGGACGCGGTGGCGATGTTCGACGGCAGCGCGGGCGGGGACGAGTACCTGATGGCGTGGGACTGGGGCGAGTACTCCGACGCGGACGGCGGCGTGGAAGAGGCGGCCGCCGCCCTGGCGGCGCTGTACAACTCTCGATTCCCGCACGACTTCGTCACCAGAATCCGCCAACTCCACCTGACAGGCGACCGCGACCCCCGGCCGGGCGCGGCGGACCACTGGCTGCGCGGCGACGTGGAGGCAAGCTCGTGACGCAACATGGCGGCGCCGAGCTGCTGCGCAGGCTGGAAAGTAGGGAAACGCTCATATCCGACGGCGCGACCGGCACGTACCTGCAGTCGCGCGGCTTGGGTGACGGAGACCCGGAGGAGTGGAACGCAAGCCGTCCAGAAGTCGTGAGGGAGATGGCTAGGGCATACTTCGGCGCCGGTTCGGACCTGGTGCTCACCAACACCTTTGGCGGCTCGCGCGTCAGGCAGCGCCACTACGGCTTCGAGAAAAGGGTCCGGGAGTTCAACAGGCTCGCCGCGGAGCACGCGCGAAGCGAGGCTCCTCCGGGCCGATTCGTCGTCGGATCCGTAGGCCCTACGGGCGAGGTGTTGAACGACCCGCTGAAGGACGACCCCATCACCGAGGCCCAGATGTACGAGGCTTTCGCCGAGCAGATTTCCGCGCTGGCCGAGGGGGGCGTGGACGCGGTGAACATCGAGACGATGATCGACGTCGAAGAGGCCAAGATCGCAATCAGGGCCGCCAGGGAGAATACCGGCCTCGTGGTCTTCACGACGATGTTCTTCGACAAAGGCCCGCGAGGCTTCTTCACTATGATGGGCACACCGCCCGGCGTCGCGATGCGCGAGCTGAGCGCGGCGGGCGCGGACGTCGTGGGCGCGAACTGCGGCAACGGCGTGGACACCATGCTCGAGCTGGCGATGCAATTGCGGGCGGCCACAGACGCGCCGCTGCTGGTGCACTCCAACGCGGGCATACCGGTCGCCAGGGGCGGAGAGATAGTCTATCCGGAGTCTCCAGAATACATGGCCCCGCGTTTCAAGGCCATGGTCGAGGAGGCCGGCGTGAACATCGTGGGCGGGTGCTGCGGCACCGGCCCTGAGCACATCCGGGCTCTGGTGAGGGCTCTGCGGGGATAGCAAAGCTGACGGCGAACCCGGTCGGGCAAGCCTGAGACCCGCCCGCCGGCGGCAGAGTGACGCGCCGACGATGAAACCGCCTATTGGACTGTTCTCACGGCGCGAAAGGGGGCATTCGACATGAACACCGCCAACACAGCCGAGCCCGCGCGCGTTGCCGACGTGATAAGCGAGTACGGGCGCTGCCTCGAACTTGTATCGATGGACCCGAACTTCGAGAACATCAGCGTGGGTCTCTACGTCAAGGGGGGTATCTGCACCGTGTGGACGTTCAGCCGCAAGGACGGCGCGCAGGAGCGCCTTCGCCAGGTGCGCGGCCAACTGGTGGCCCTCGGAGGCGTGGAACCAGTCGAGGGAACCCACAACCAGGTGCGTTTCGGCTGCGGGCAGGTGCACGAGCGCCCGCTGAAGTTTCTGCTCAGCCAGGCGGTGGGCAAGGCCCCGGACTTCGCGCCGCCCAGCGGCGTAATGTCCATTAAGGACCTGCGCTCTCCTCTGACGCTCGTGGTGACAGGCGGCGAGTCCGACGGCCGCTGGGTGTACAGCGTGGCCGGCCAAGGCGAGGCCCCCAACCCGGGCGCCCGGCTGCGCATGGTGGTCGCGGGGTTCTTACGCTACGGCGAGATGGAGAAGGTCGGCGACCGCGAAGTGGCTTTCCCTTGCGGCAGCCGCCATGACCCATTGGTGCGACTGCTGATGCCTTACTCCCGCAACATATCCAGCGTCGAGGGCATGATGGCGGCGGAGGCGCTACGAGGCCAGATGACGACCGGCACGCTCGGCTTCACCCCGCCGACGTAGATGTTAAGGTGCCAACTAAGTACATTCGGTAAGCATCTGATGGGAAGGATAACTCGGATCAACTAAGGGCTTGGAAATGACGACACATCATGAACTAGCGTCCATTGAGAGAGTTGACTTGAGGATGGCTTGGCCAGGCGAAGCCACAGACTTCACCCCGTGGCTCGCCAATAACCTGTCAAAGCTTGGAGACGCGCTAGAACTAGAGCTTGAACTGCAGGCGCAAGAGGCGCCAGTAGGGTCCTATTCCCTCGATATCTTGGCGCGAGACACTGTTAACGGTGGACTGGTCGTCATCGAAAATCAGTTGGAGTCAACAGACCGTACGCATCTGGGACAGTTGCTAACATATGCGGCCGGGTTTGACGCAACAGTGGCAGTCTGGATCGCCAAAGAGTTCAAGAGCGAACACCGGGAAGCCCTGGACATGCTCAATCGCCGCACGGGTGGAGATACGCAGTTCTTCGGTGTAGAGGTCGAACTCTGGAAGATCGATGATTCCCGTCCCGCTCCCAACTTCAGACTGGTAGCATTTCCCAACGAGTGGCGCAAACAGGCTGTCGGGATCGCCCGGGGACTGAAAAGGTTTCTGAGAGGGGTAAGACGTACCAGAGTTTCTTCCAGGCCCTCGTGGATGAACTCCGTAACGAGCATAGGTTCACAAACTCACGCCGGGCCGGGACAAGAAGCTGGGCCTCGTTCACCACTGGATTTAGCGGCTTTGGCTATCGCGCCAGTTTTGCTCAGGGCGGAAGAGCTAGGGTTGGAGTCTATATCGACAACGGTGAAAAGCTCTGGAATGAGGGCCGATTTGACGAACTGGCTGAAAGCAGCGAGGCCATAGAATCCGAGATTGGTGGCGAGTTCGAGTGGCAACGCTTGGATAACCGCAGGGCATGTCGTATCTCGGCCGTCAGGCCAGGCAGTATCGACGACGACGATGACACGCTGGATGAGATAAGGCAATGGATGGTCGAGCGCCTGCTGAAGTTCAGTGAAGTATTCGGCCCGCGTCTCGACGAGTTGGTGAAGTGAGGGATGACATGCCTGCCGCAAAACCCAGAACAGCCCGCAATACGGTCATCATCGTCTCGAATGGCGAATCGACCACCTACAAGCCAGGAGACCTGCTGCCTCCAGTAGTCGACCTCGGTGACGTTCCGACGGACGGCCCGGTGTTCCAGGGCACCGACGTCCCAGTGCGGTACGTGTTCGAGTACCTAGACAAAGTGGACAACCTGTACACCTTCCTGAAAGACTTCCCGCAAGTGAGCCAGGAGCAGGCGCTCAAGGCCGTGAGGCAGCGAGTTAGTGACAACATCACGATTCACAGCGATAGACAGCGCGTGAGCGGGACGCCCGTGTTCAAGGGCACGCGAGTACCTGTCAGCAGCCTGTTCAACTACTTGTCCTACGGATACTCCCTCGACTGCTTCCTCGACAACTTCCCCTCTGTAGAGCGGGAGCAGGCGGTGAGAACATTGGAGATGTCAAGGGGATTGCTAGAGAGCGTCGCCTATGAAGCTGCTGTTCGATGAGAATATGCCACATGCCTTCAGGCACGACATACCCGGCCACGACGTGTCGACTGCCAGGTTCATGGGGTGGAATAGCAGAGTCAATGGTGAACTACTTGCTCTGGCAAGAGACGAGTTCGACGTGCTTATCACACTCGACCAGAACATTGAAGATCAGCAAGACTTGAGTGACAGTGACTTGGCGATTAATGTTCTCAGGCCCGGAAGCGACGACACAGAAGTCCTGAGAACGCTTGTCCCCGAGATACTAGCAAGCCTAATCGCCATAAGACGCGGCCAAGTAATCTACATCCCGCCCAGGGAATGAGCCAAGAGACTCCAACATGCAAAGGATTGCCCCCATGCCGCTTAACGAAACCATGACACCGCGCGAGCGCGTGCTGAACGCCCTCGCCGGCAGGCCGGTGGACCGCACGCCGGTCGCCAACCCCACCAACGTCGCGACGGTCGAGCTGATGGACCTCGTCGACGCCCCCTTCCCCGCCGCCTGCCGCGACCCGGAGCTCGCCGCCCGTCTGGCCGCCACTGGGTATACCGAGCTGGGCTTCGACGCGATAATGCCGTATTTCACCATCATCCAGGAGTCTTCCGCTCTCGGCTGCGACATGCAGTGGGAAGAGAAAGACAACTGGCCCACGGTGCGCATGTACAACCCCATCTGGAAAGGCGAAGGCGACATCCGCATTCCGCCGGGCTTTCTCGAACACCCCGATAACCTGACCATCACGAGGTCCATCGAGCTTCTGAAGCGCGACTACGGCCGCGAGGCGGCCATCATCGGCAAGACCATGGGGCCTTGGACGCTCGCATACCACGTGTTCGGCGTCGAGAGCTTTCTGCTGATGACGGTCGACGACCCCGACATGGTGCTGCGCTGCCTGCACAGGCTGAAGGAGATTTCGGTGCTGTTCGGCGAGGCGCAGATAGCCGCCGGGGCCGACGCGCTCACCTTCCCGGACCACGCCACCGGCGACCTGGTGAGCGGCGAGTACTACCGACGCTTTCTGCTCGAAATCCACCAGGAAATGGCCGAACGGCTCCGCGTGCCGCTTATCCTGCATATCTGCGGCAACACGCTGGACAGGCTGGACTACATCGCGCAGTCGGGAATGGCCAGCTTTCACTTCGATTCCAAGAACGACCCACAGAAGGCGATGGACGTGGCCGCAGGCCGCATAGGGCTGGTGGGCAACATCAATAACCCCGATACCCTGTACGCGCGCGGCCCCGCCGAGGTGCGCAAAGAGGTGTACGCCTGCCTGGACGCGGGCGTCCAGATGATCGCCCCGGAGTGCGCCGTTCCTCTGGCGACGCGCCTCGAAAATCTCATCGCCATTCCCCAGAGCGTCCGCGAGTGGCACGAGTCCCACTGACGCCGACGGCTGCCGCGTAGCCGGCGCGCATCCTGCCGGGCCGAGTGTGGCGCACCCATCCGCCGCGTGCTAGAATCCCCACAACCCCGCCGGCGCCGGGGCCATTCGCGGGAGTGCATCAAACATGCCAGTTGTCCACGCCGGGCTGGAACGCGAGCTCGGCTACGTTACCAAGCCTTTCGAACAGAACCACATTCGCGCGCAGTGGGACGAGGCCGACCCGCTGATGCAGGACATCAGCTACAACCTCATCGTGGGCAACCACCACGAGGTCGACCGGCTGACGCGACAGGCGCTCGACGACGGCTTCTCCGCAAACACCATTCTGGACGATGGGCTAGTCGCTGGCATGGCCATAGTCGGCGTCAAGTTCCGCGACAACGTGATCTTCGTGCCCGAGGTGCTCGTCGCGGCACGCGCGATGAAGGCCGGCATGGCCCACGTCGAGCCTATCCTGTCGGCCTCCGGCATAGAGCCCGTCGGCAAGGTCGTCATGGGCACGGTGAAGGGCGACCTCCACGACATCGGTAAGAACCTCTGCATAATGATGCTGAGAGGCGCCGGTTTCACCGTGGAGGACCTGGGCGTAGACACCTCCCCGGACGAGTTCATGGACGCGGTGATGGAGCACGACGCCCAGCTACTGGGCATGTCGGCGCTGCTCACGACGACTATGCCCAACATGGGCAGGACCATAGCGGCATTCGAGGAGGCCGGGCTGCGCGAGTTCGTCAAAATTATGGTGGGCGGCGCGCCCGTTTCGCAGGAGTTCGCCGACGACATGGGCGCGGACGGCTATGGCAAGGACGCGATCGAGTGCGTGGACCTCGCCAGAAGGCTTCTCGGCTTCGAGGACTTCGCCAAGAGCGCGACGCCAGTCGCGGCCACCGACTAGGAGCGGAAACCATCACCCAGCCGGTCGACAGGGAACGCTACCGGGCAAGCATGGCCCGGCTGTACGGCATATTCAAGGACATGTCGGCGACCGTCAACGAGGTGTCCAGGCGGCGCTGCCCCTACAAGAACGTCCAGGACCGCTGCACCGCCGCATTCGGCTGCCGCAACCAGAGCCAAGAGGGGCCGCCAGGTGGCCTGCCGCTGTGCGTCGGCAGCGACGATCTCGACTACCGCAGCGCCTGGATGATGGACGGCCCCTCGCCGTAGGCGCCCGGCGTCGCCAGTCATGTGTCCAGTACTCCACGGCTCGGCCCGGCTCGAGTCCGTAGCCGGCAAGACCATCTTCGACTACGCAGACTCTCTGCGCGTCCGCGTACCCACGTCATGCGGCAGAAACGGCGAGTGCCACGAGTGCATAGTCGAGGTGAAGCGCGGCATGGAGGCGCTTACGCAACTCACGCCGGAGGAGGCGTTCCTGCGCGGTGGCTACCGCCTGGCGTGCCAGACCGCGGTCGTCGACACGGTTGCCGACGTCGAGTTCGCGCTGCTGCGCCGGCAGCCGCGTATCCTCACCGCCGGCGTGCGCCGCGCCGTCGACCCCGAGCCGCCTACCTCGCGCAGCGGCGACAGCGTCTACTTCGAGGGCAGCCGCGTAGACACCTACCGAGGTGCCGTGTACGGCCTCGCCATCGACGCCGGAACAACCACGGTCGCGCTGAACCTCGCCGACCTGGAGAGCGGCGAGGTGCTGCACACCGCATCTTTTGAGAACCCTCAGCGCTTCGGCGGCAGCGACGTCATGCACCGCATTTCCTACGACGGCGGGCCGCATCGGGGGGAGCTACGGCAGGTGTTCCTATCGGCGGTCAACTTCGAAATTGGCGACATGGCGCGGCGGCTCGGTTTCCACCGCCGGCAGATATACGAGGTCGTCGTGGTGGGCAACTCCACCATGCGGGACATCTTCTTCGGCCTGGACGTGCAGAGCATCGGCGAAAGGCCCTACAAGTCCGTGGTCGAATTGGAGCTCGAGGCGGGCGAGCGATCCGGCACGGCGCTCAACGTGAAGGCCGGGCGGCTTGGCCTGCGGGTGCATCCCCAGGCCAACGTCTACGGTGGCCCGCTCATCGGCTGCCACGTGGGCGCGGACGTGGCGGCGGATATGCTGGCGGTGGGCATGGACGAGGAAGAGGGTCTCGCGATGCTGGTGGACGTGGGCACCAACACGGAGGTCGTGGTGGGAAACCGCCACAGGCTGCTCGCGGCCTCTTGTCCCGCGGGACCGGCGTTCGAGGGCGGCCAGATCACGTACGGAATGCCCGGCTACGACGGCGCTATCGAGTCCGTATCGCTGAACGGACCTGTGGTGCGCTACTCGACCATCGGCGGCGTCGACCCGGAGGGGATCTGTGGCTCGGGACTGGTGGACACGCTTGCCGAATTGAGGCGCAACGGGCGAATGAATCTCCTTGGCGCGTTCGAGGACGGCGTGAACGAGTTCGTCCTAGACGAGCAGTCGGGCATCGCGGTCTCCCGCGCGGACGTCAGCTCACTCGCTCAGGCCAAGTCCGCAAACTACGCCGGGCAGTACATCGTCCTCAGGGCGTTCGGCGAGCCTGTGGGGTCGGTCTCACGGCTGTACCTGGCGGGCGGATTCGCCAACTACGTGAACGTCGGGAACGCCGCCGCCATCGGGTTCATCGCCAACCTGCCGTCGGACAGGATAGTCAAGGTGGGCAACGCATCGCTGGAGGGCGCAACCATCATGCTGCTCTCCGGGCCGAAGCGGCGGGAGATCGAGCGGCTGGCCCTCACTGTGCATCACGTCGAGCTGGAGACCACTCCCGACTTCTTCGACATCTTCGTGGAGGGCTGCATGTTCAAGCCTATGACGTTTCCCTAGGCCGCCACGCGTAACCGTCCCACAGGCGGTGGGGTGACGAAAAGCGAGGAGTCCTGGTAGTCTTGGGTATGAAGCACAATCCCCAAGCAGGACTCCCGCCGATGACCAGAGTACGATTCACGCTTCCGCAGGTCAAGCTCCATCCGGACACTCGACCGCTGGCCTGTCCACACTGCGGCTCTGTGTTCCTGAACAGACACGGAGCGGTCGCCAAGCCCGTCAAGGACCTCTACGTCAGCCAGGTGACCGTACACAGATACCGTTGCGTCGACTGCCGCCGCACGTTCCGACACTATCCGCAGGGCGTGGACGGCCACGACCAGAGCCTGAGGCTGCGGGGGCTGGCCGCGCTGAGCTGGGCCCTGGGGTTGTCGCTGCGATCGGCGAGCCACCTGCTGGCGGCGATGGGCCGCGAACTTTCGAGGATGAGCGTGTGGCGCGACGTGCAGGAGTCTGGGTCTGGGGCGCTGAGCGGCTGGCTGAGCAGGGCGCGCGGCCAGGTGAGGCTGATGGGCGCCGACGAGACTGTTGTCAAACTGAAGGGCGAGAAGACGGTGGTCGGGTTCGTCACAGACGCAGAGAGTGGCCGGCTTGTGGGGATGGACGTGTTGGTTGAGCGTGACGGCGAGGGCTTCGTGAGGTGGCTTGAGGGATACGTGGGCAAGTTCGGAGTGGAGGCTATGGTCACAGACGACCTGAGCACCTACAAGCCTGTGGTGGAGCGGCTGGGAGTGGACCACCAGGTATGCGTCGCGCACGTGCGCAAGAACGTGAAGAACCGTCTCGGCGAGATAGAGGGAGAGGAATGGGACTACTACAAGGAGAGGATATGGTGGCTGCTGACCGAGTTGCCGCAGTGGGGTGGTCGAGAGTTGCTTGAGATGGAGCGTTGGGTGAGGAGGAATGCGAAGCTGAGGCGGCTGGTGGTGGAGTTGTGTCAGAAGTGGAGGAGCCTGTTATGCCACCGGCGAGCGCCGGGTATGCCGCAGACCAACAACTGTACCGAGAGGGCGATAGGCAGAAGCAAGATAAGATACAAGACCATCAGAGGGTACAAGAGCATGAAGGGGATGATGAACGGATTGGGACTGACGCAGTGGGTATGGAGTGGAGAGGAAGGCCTTGACCTCGGCGAGTTGATGGCGGCCTAGAACACGGAGTTCTTTCAGGGGGACTGCGTGCCTTCGGACTCCGTCCACATCTCCCCACCGCCTACGGGACGGTTACCGCCACGCTGCCCTTTTGCATGCGCCCCCAGCCGGTAGTAACATAGGGTGCAGAACCCCCGTCTACGCCTGGCTCACCAATGCGGCCCAAGGCGTGCGCGGCAAAGCGAATCCGAGCGAATGAAGTACAAGGTGTTAATCACGGATCACGTCTGGCCTTCCGTCGAGCCGGAGAGGGCTGTACTCGCACGCGCCGACGCGGAGATAGTGGTAGCGCCCGACGGCAGCGAGGATACGCTGGCAGCACTGGCGAAGGACGTACACGGCATCCTCACATGCTTCGCACTGGTCACCGAGCGGGTCGTGCGCGAGGCCGAGAATCTGGAAGTCGTCGGGCGATTCGGCGTGGGCGTGGACAACATCGCCGTCGACGTTGCCACCGAACTGGGCATCGCCGTGACCTACGTGCCCGACTACTGCGTGGACGAGGTGTCGTCCCACGCGATGGCGCTGCTGTTGGACTGGAACCGCCGCATCACGCTTTTCAACAACGCCGTCAAGTCCGAGGGCTGGGACAGCCTGAAGTTGGGCATGCCGATGCCCCGGCTGCGCGGCAAGAAGCTCGGCATCGTGGGGTTCGGGCGGATCGGGCGCTCCGTGTGCGCGAAGGCGAGGGCGTTCGGAATGGAAGCGCTGGCGTACAGCCCCAGCCTAACCGAGGAGGACGCGGCGGCCCACGGCGCGCGGCTTGTTGCCCTGAGTGAGCTACTGCAGCAAAGCGACTACGTTACTTTCCACACGCCGCTCACGCCGGAGACCGAGGGGATGATCGGCGCGCGCGAGCTTGCATTGATGAAGAGCAGCGCCGTAATCATCAACACGGCCAGGGGCGCGGTGATCGACGAGGCCGCCCTGCATGACGCGCTGGCCGGCGGGCAGATAGCGGGCGCCGGGCTCGACGTGGCCGCACAGACGCCGCCGCCTCAAAATCACCCGCTGTTCGAGTTGGACAACGTGATAGTGACGCCGCACGTCGCGTTCTTCTCGCAGGAAGCGGTGCTTGAGCTGGAGGAGCGCGGTTCGGGAGAGGTCGCGAGCGTGCTGCTTGGCCGGATGCCGGACAACCTCTTCAACACCGCCGTGCTCACTCACCCCAACCCGCGCCACCGCCTGCCGCGGCCGTAAGCGGAGGGGCCATGGCCCGCTCAGGCATGTCAACAGACGCGGTCTAGCAGCCGTTCACCCAATGAACAGTCCTGTGGTCACTCGTCAGTCTGGACGATCACGTATTCCCTTGATGGCGTTCTCTAGCCTCATAACCGCGAGTTTGGACTGTTCCAATTCGTTGATTGCCTGATCAATTAGCTCAAAGTCTGTTTGACCGAATGCTTCGTCCAAGGCCCTAATTTTCGCGGATAGGCCATGCAAGAATGCTGCTAGTTCCCCAAAATGCGAACCAGGCCTCGTTTCTTTGTTTAGCATGAACGCTGCCAGAATGTTTCCAATAGCCTCGACCTTCTGAGCGACGGTTTCCCGAAACTCTCGGAGCTCGGCGCGAAGATTCGCCGCCTCTTGCATCGTCATATCGGGTCCAACTCTGGCAATCGAATTGAGCACGGAGTCCAGAAAATCCATGATTCCAAGGGATTCAAAGTTCACCAACAACTCGTCCAGAATTGGACCAACGAAGTCCTTCGGCAGTATCTCCCTGCGCGTATGAGAGAATAGTCGATCCCAGTCAACGCAACTAACAAGTTCAAACTCAGTGAAGGCCATCTGCCTCAAAGGCATGCCAATTTCGAAAGTGAAGCTCTCCCCCGGGGGCAGCCATTCATGTCTCTCAGAACCCTCCGTGAGCCGGTATCGGGAACGATTGGATGTATAAACAATCACAGAGACATCTCTAAAGTGTATCTCTGGCGCCTCGTGGTCTGTTGAGGACTCGTTCGTAACGGTCACGCGTATGCGATTTGGATATCGTGAATCCTCAACTGCGACCACAGTCGTGTCCAACACGAGGTACGAGTGCAGATGAGACCAGACCGACATTGGATCAAAATCACCGGCATAAGGGGCGAGTCCCGCGTCGTAATCCTCTAAGGGGTCCAAACTATCCTCCTCTAGTATCTCATCCGAGTCGCTCTCCAACGTCGCCGTAGGGACAGAAAAACTGTTTCTGATTCTTGAGATGTCCAGTGCCTCTCTGCGCCTGAGTGACGAAAGGAGGTCCTCCATCGTCTCAAGGGACTGAACAATCCGCGCCACAGAAGTGTTCTCCATTCGCACGTGTGCCCATGCATTCCGGATTCGAACGAGGCCACGAAATTTGCCGAACGCAGCTGCGGCGTCTGCGAAGTGATCGGCAAACAGGCCTGAGCGGCAAACCAGGTAGCCGAAATGTGGCACGTCGAGCAATTCTTCGAGTGTACTTACTGCCTGCGTTCTAGTTAGACGTTCTAGGGCCTGTTCACACTAGTGGGTCTGGACATGTTATCATACACGTATGGAACTTACACAAGCTCATTACCAACTCATCGAGCCGTACCTACCCGTGCAGCGTGGCAATGTGACCATTCCAAACATACGGGTGCTCAACGCTATTCTGTACGTCGCAGAACACGGTTGCAAGTGGCGAGGGTTGCCGAGTCGTTTTGGCAACTGGCACACCGTCTACGTGCGCATGAACCGTTGGGCCAAGAGCGGAGTGCTCGACCGAGTATTCGAACAGCTTCAGCGAAAGGGGATTGTGAAGGTCACCATCGAGGTAGCTTCACTGGACAGCACCTCCGTCAAGGTGCATCCCGACGGCACGGGCGCGGCCAAAAAAACGGACCACAGTCCATCGGCAAGTCCCGAGGTGGATGGACCACCAAGCTTCATATGGTTGCCGCGGATGATCGGACACCCATAGCGTTCTCGCTCTCTCCGGGCCAGGCCCACGATGGACCGGAGGGGCGCAAACTGCTCAACCGGCTGGGGCCACAACGGGGGAATCCGCCTCTGGTGATGGATCGCGCATATTCGGGCGACCAAACACGCCGATTGGCGTTCGATATGGGGTTCACGCCTGTTGTTCCACCACTGAAAAGTCGAGTGAACCCCTGGGAGTATGACAAAGAACTGTACAAGAGGCGGAATGAAGTGGAGCGTCTATTCCGTCGATTGAAGGGGTATCGAAGAGTATTCACGCGCTATGACAAGCTCGATGCGCTCTATGCCGGCTTTGTCTTGTTCGCAATCATCTTCGACGCTCTACGTAGTGTGAACAGGCCCTAGTTGTTCCCGCTGGTCTTGGCTGAGGTTTGCCAACACGCCTTTGTTCCACCAGTCCCCACCGTGCTCAGCCTCCATCCTCTCTCGGACAGCCACCCTTACACCGCGGACGTAGAGTCCGTGACACTCCGTAAACAACGTAACTGCATCAGTCGACATGGTGAGCCTCCCAGCGCCACAAGAGTAGGCAATTGAACTCAATTTCGCAACCTCTATTGCAAGCTGTAGGTGCCATGCCACCATATGCCAGAACGAAAACTGTATGGAAGTGCGTCCTCCTCTGTCGGTTCTTGGCAAATGTCGACGCGGATATCAGGCCCTGGCAGACGACTTCTAGTGCAATTCTTCACAAATGCGGCGCGGAGCTTGACGCTGGGCATGGCTTGGGGCTAGTATAGTCGCCATATCGGGCTCTATCACTTGGAAGGGGGGCGTGATGCCATTTCGATTAGGGCCGTTGGAGCTGATAATCATTCTGGTGATCGTGATGGTCATCTTCGGCGTGGGTCGTCTTCCGGAAATAGGCGGCGCGATAGGCAAGGCGATACGCGAATTCCGCACCTCTCAGTCATCGGACGCTGACGCCGGCGCAACGACTCAGGGTGAGGCGGCAGCCAGCGGAAAGCAGAACGGCTCCGCATAGGGCCAAGTCGAACAGCTAACCCAGAAGGAACGCTCCGGATTGCTCCGGAGCGTTTTTTGTGTCGCGACGCTTGCGCTACGTCCCGGCGTCGGTGTCAGCCAGGCCGAGCTTCGAGGCGCTACGCTCGCGGCCGCGTTGCGCCAGCTTCGACAGCCATATGCTGACCTCGTACAGCGCGATTATGGGCAGCGCGACTAGCGCCTGGTTTATGGGGTCGAAGGTCGGCGTGATTACGGCGCCCAGCACGAACGCCATAACGATGGCGTACCTGCGCTGGCGCGAGAGGAACCGCGGCGTAACTATGCCCAGCCTGGACAGGAAGAACAACACCACCGGCATCTCGAACACCACGCCCATCCAGAACAGCAGCGTGAGCATGAGACCGACGTAACTCCCGATTCTGATCATCGGCGTAGCGACGCCGCTACCGAAGCTTTGAAGGAAGCCGATTGCCGGCGGAAACAATACGCGGTATCCGAAGAACGCTCCCAGCGCGAACGCGCCGACCGCCGCCGGCACAAGCGCATAGAGCCACCGCCTTTCTGACGGTGTGAGGCCCGGCGCGATGAACATGACCATCTGGTAGAGCACGAACGGGAACGAGACACACAGGCCCGCCACCAGTGATGCCTTCATGGCCGTGCTGATGAACTCGGTCAGTTCCGTGAAGATGGGCTTGCCGTTGGGTATGCTGGCGAATCCCTGGGCCGGACCCATCAGCAGCACGAGTATCTGCTCGTGGAAGATGAAGGCGACGCCCGTGCACACGACCACCGCGATGACGGAGCGAGTCAGGCGCTTGCGCAGCTCGGTGATGTGTTCTCCGAATGGCAGCCGTGATTCGCTCATGGCCTGTCCTGGCCCAGCGTCGCGTCGGGCGCGTCCTGAGCCGGCCCTCCACGGCGGAATGCCACCGGCCCGTCGTCTTCCGGTGCTGCCTCCGCCCCTTCGTCGCCGGGTGTACCGGTGTCCTTACCTTCTTCGGTTCGAGGGCGCACGCTAGGATTCGGCCCGCCTCCCCTGTGCACGATTGGGCCTTCGCCGTAGCCGCGTTCCGTCCCACCTAGGGTAAGGTCGGGAATCTCGGACGCCATGCGGCGCATCTCGCCGGCATACTTGCCGAGCGTCTTCGCCGCGTTGATCATGCGCTCTGGCCCCAGCAAGAGAAAGGCTATCAGCAAGACGACCAGTATCTCGGGTGTGCCCATGCCAAGAAAGTTCACGCGCCGCCTCCCGTAAGCTCGCATCCGCCGCACAGCGCAGCGGTGTGCTCCGGTCGGCGCAGCGCGGCGCGGATGCCCTGGGCGGCGAGTGTCTCAACAAGCGCGCAAAGCGGAAAGCCCACCACGTTGAGGTAGCAGCCCTCGAATCTGTCCACAGGGTAAAAGTCGCTGTCCTGGATCGCGTAGCTACCCGCCTTGTCGAACGGCTTGCCCGACGCGACATAGGCGTCGATCTCATCGTCCGCGTAGTCTCGCATCCACACGCGCGTGCGCCGGACCGACATGCTTAGCCCGTCACAGTCCGCCGTAAGCGCTGTCCCGCTGGTTCGCACGCACACGCCCGTCACCACCGAGTGCTCCGCACCGCGAAGCCGCCTGAGCGTGGCAATGGCCTCGGCAGCGTTTGCCGGCTTGCCCAGGATGTCGCCGCGGAATACGACGCAGGTGTCGGCGCCGATGACGGCTGTTCCGGGGCGGAGCGCAGCGCCCTGATCGGCCTTGTCCTCGGCCACACGCAGGGTGTAGTCCTCGGGAGTCTCGCCCGGCGAGGGCGGCTCCTCGAAACCGTTGGGGCTCAGGGTCTCCACGTCCAGGCGCAGTTCGGCTACAAGTTCCCGCCTGCGCGGGGAGGACGAGGCCAGCACCACGCGTGGGACCTGCCAAGATGCCGGACCGGCCGGCGAGTATACGTTCATATGGGCGGGAATTCCTGCGGCCCAGTTTCGCGCGCTGGGCGCCAGCCGCGCGCACATTCTAATTGATGATGTTGATCCAGTCCAACGGGTGCGATGCGGCCGCAACGCGCCTCTACGACCCACTGCCACGGCCGTCCAGCGTCGCGATGATCTCCACGTGGTACGTCTGCGGGAACATGTCCAGCGGCTCGACTCCAAGCACAGTCATGCCGGAACCCGCCAGAATCGCGAGGTCTCGCGCCAGCGTCGAAGGATCGCACGACACGTACGCGATGCGCCTCGGGGCCAGGCGCGCCAGAGCGGTGAGTACGCGGTGTTCGCATCCCGAACGCGGCGGATCGAGAATTACCGCGTCGACCGGTACGTCCAGCGTCTCCAGCGCGTCCTCGGTCTTGGACTCCACGAACTCCACGTTGTTCACGCCCTCCGCGTTCAGGGCCGCATCGCGAACGGCGGCGGACGATTCTTCTATCGCGATCACCCTGCCCGCCTCCCCCGCAAGCAGCACCGCGAACGTGCCGACGCCCGCGTAGGCGTCCAGAAGCGTGTCGGTGATCGCGAGTTCGAGTCTGTCGCGCAACATGCGCGCCATGTGCTCGGCCTGGTGGGTGTTGACCTGGAAGAAGGACGGAGAGGCGACGCGGAACCGCCTGCCAAGCAGTTCTTCGACGTAATGGGACTGGCCCGAGGGCAGGCCGATGGCGGGATTTTGCAGCGTGGGTTGCACCAGAAAGTCGCTGGTGTTGACGCCGTAGCGCACCGAAAGCTGCGTTGTCTCCGAGCTTTTGTCCTGCAGCTCGGCGAGCGCGCCGTTGATGCCGGCAGTCATCAACATGCACTCGTCGACGCGGACGAACCTGCGTGTGATGCGGTTCGTGAATCCGAGGGAGCCGCTGCGTCTGACCGTAAAGCGTGCGTGGTTGCGGTAGTTGAACGGCTGCGGGCTTGGCACGGTGCGGGCGACGGTCACGCCGTCCAGCTCAGGATAGCGGCCAATCTCCCTCGCGACGGCTTCACGCTTGAGCGTGAGCTGGTGTTCGTAGCTGACGTGCTGCCACTGGCAGCCGCTGCACGGCCCGAAGAGTGGACATGGGGGCGCAACCCTGTGCGGGGACGGCAACAGTACGCGCTCGACAATGGCCGAGACGAACTTGCGCCGTCGCCTGCGGAATCGCACGATCCTGGCGACCACCTGCTCGCCGGGCAGGCCACCGAAGACGTTGATGGTCTGCCCTTCGAAGGGCGCGTAGCAGTCGCCCAGGGGGGCCATGCCCTCCAGGGTTAGGCGCACGTATTCCGGTTCGGGCGTGACGAAAGAATCGGGGGTAGTCTGCTGGGCTCGCATTGCCTTTAGAGGTCCGGTCGGAGGGCTGCCAGTACAGAAAATGAGGCTAGGCGCCAGGCGCGAGCCTCGACGGATCGCGTCGTCCAGGCCCGCAAGGTCGAGGCGGCCTGTAAGCCGAGTTCTGTATCCCGAAAAACCGGGACAGCGGCCATCTATCTAGCCCACCCGTTGCCGGCTGGGTCGTGCGGCCAACCCGGGGAATGGCCGGGTAAGCCAATGTTCCCCCTATTTGGCCTTGCTCCGGATGGGGCTTGCCTGGCCCTTGACGTTGCCGCCAAGGCGGTGAGCTCTTACCTCGCCTTTTCACCCTTGCCGCCCCCTCTGGGAGGGCGGCGGTATGTTTCTGTGGCGCTTTCCGTCGGGTCGCCCCGCCCCGCCGTTAGCGGGCATCCTTACCCTTTGGAGCTCGGACTTTCCTCCCTCACGCGCGCCGGTTGGCACCCGCGACGGCGGCCGCCCGGCCACCTCGACACAGGAATTGTATCACGTTTGGGCAGGTCGGAGTGTGTGGAGAGAGGCCGTGGGCTAGACAGCCACGTCTACGGAATCGTCCTTGACGATGATGTGGGACACGTGCTCGCTGAGAAAGCGCTGCTGGTCCTCCATCTCCAGCGAATCCCAGTTCTCCAGCGTCTTGTCGACGTCGAGCGGTTTGTCCGCGTTCTTGGCGGCATTCCGCACGCTGTCCAGATCGTCCAGGTATTCGCCGAGCCTTACCGTCGTGAGCTTGCCCATCGCCGCCTGCCTCATGCTCTGCAGAAAACGACGCTCGGCGTTCTGTACGCGGGCGTCGAAGGCTGCCTTGACCTCGTCCCGCCGGCTCTTCGCCGCCTCCGGGTCCAGCCGCGCCTCCAATTCCCTGTAGCGAAGGGCTTGCTTCAACTGCCCCATAGCCGCGCCCTCGAGCCTGGCCGCGCGCCACGTGTGGTAACCGCACAGGCTCTGGTTGTTTCGGGACTGACACTGGTAATAGCGATAGACCCCTCGGCCTCGGCGCCCGTCCTTGCGCTTCCAGCTCTGCCGGCGAGTTACACCCATCATCTTGTTGTCGCAGTATCCGCAGACCACCAGCCCCGACAGCAGGAATGGTTGGGCGTTCACCACGCGACCTATAGGCCGGCGCGCCCTGGTGACCTCCTGTGCGGCCCGGAAGACTTGCGGCGGAATTATGGCCTCATGGCTTTTCGGAACGCTCATGCCGAACCGGCGGTAGGTGCCGATGTAGGTGGAATTGCGCAGGATGTCGCGAATCGTGACCATGTTCCACTTGCCGCCGCGCCGCGTAGGTATGCCCCGCTCGTTGAGGTGGCGCGCGATGAGCCGAACGCCAAGCTCCTCTTTGGTGCGCAAGCGGAAGATCAGCTCCACCACCGGCACCTCATTGGGCACCACCTCCAAAGTTCCCTTCGAGCCGATGCGGTAACCGTAGGGCGGCTTCCCCAGTCCCAGTCCCTGCATGGCGCGTCGGCGCATGGACGCTTGGATGCGGCTGCTCCGCGTGCGGGACACGCCCTTGACGGTGAGCCTCTGGAAGCTGTTCTGCAGTGGGTCGGGCATGTCGTCGTCGTCGCACGTAACTTTTGCGTCCAGCGCCTCCAGTTCGACGACAGCGCGCGCGACGGTCTCCAGGTCGCTGCCAAGGTGTGTCGCGTCCGGCACCACGACGAGATAGCCGCTGGCGCTGCGGCGCATGTGCTCGACCATCGCGCGGAAGTTAGGTGAGTGGTCCCTGCCGCTGCCGATGTAGTCGTAATAAGTCTCGACCGGCTGGTGCACGTGGCGGTCGCAGTAGTCGAGGAAGGCCCCCTTGAACGCCTCCACGTACTTGGGCCCCTCCTTGGGGCGGAAATAGCCAATTGCTCTCATGCTCGGCTCACACCACGTAAATCATTCTGCCACAATTGCTGCACAGGGCCACTCCGGAGGACAATTTGGCCCGCTGCACCTCCATAGTGGGAAGGGTTATCTGGCAGCCCTGGCAGACGGACCGTTCTACGCGTGCCACCGCGTGGCCGTTCTTGCTCCTGAGCAAGGACTCGTAGGTCGAAAGAGTCGCCGGAGGCAGCAGCGGCAGTGCGTCGTCGCGGGCCTGGCGCAGCCTCGCAAGCTGGTCGTCGAGCCGCTGTTCGAGCTCCAGCAAGCCGGGGCGCTCGGAGGCGCGGGACGACTCAAGCGCGACTATTCGCTCTCCCGCCGCCGAAAGCTCCTCCTCCAGTTCTTCGGACTGTACCAACGCCTCAAGCAGGCCGTCTTCCTCTTCCGATTTCTGCTGTAGCAGAAAAGCTCGCTCCTCCTCGCTGGCTTCCAGTTCGCGCGGATTGGTGACGAAGCCGCCGTAGACCCTGCGGTCGAGGTTCTCCAGCCGGCGCTCCAGTCCGCTCACGGCCACCTCGCGCTTTTGCCGCTCCGACCGGGCCTCGGCCAATTGACTACCCAACAGGGTCTGCCGGCACCGCCCCGCCTCTATGGCCGACACGTCGTTCAGCCGTAGTCGTGTATCTTCCAGCGCTTTCGCGCGGGAGGCGATCTCCCAGTCGAGTTGCTGTAAGTCGAAAATCTGCCTGATGGTTACCATAGTTCACGTGAGGGGAAAACTTCTACGCGGGTTGAGGTCGTCGTTTCGGAATTGTGCCGACGACGGCGCGACATTGACTGCCGACCAGCTTTCATTGTAAAGCATTTTCGCCGCACGAGCGCCCGTACTCCATAGTCCTGAGCCGGGCGTTGGCGTACAATTGTAGAGTCCCGGCCCTCCGCGGTATCACACCGCATCGGCGCCGAATTAGACAGTACACGCGGCTGGTCGTATAATTGGCGACAATTTCGAGGACAGTGGTACAAGGTGCTTAGGCTATACAACACTCTTACGAGGCGAGTGGAGGAGTTATCTCCTCTTGAGGCTGGCAGAGTAAAGATATACACCTGCGGCCCCACCGTATATCGCGACGCCCACATCGGCAACCTTCGCTCCTACCTGATGGCCGACTGGATTCGCCGCGCGCTCGAGGCGCAGAATCTGGAGGTCACCCACGTAAAGAACATAACCGACGTGGGCCACATGCGCCAGGAGGTGCTGGAGCAGGGCGGGGACAAGGTTATCGCCGCGGCCATCGCCGAGGGCAAGACGCCCGCCGAGATTGCCCAGTTCTACACAGAGCGCTTTTTTGCCGATGAACTGAAGGTTAACATCATCCCGGCGATGCACTTCCCAAAGGCCACGGATCACGTGGCCGAGATGCTCGAGATCGTCGAGAGGCTGGTTGAGGCCGGCCACGCCTACGAGGTGCACGGCAACGTCTACTTTGACGTGGCGTCTTTCGACGGCTACGGCAAGCTCTCCGGCAACATCCAGGAGGCGGAACTGCTGGAGGCGGTGCGCGTAGAGGCCGACCCACTCAAGAGAGACCCGCGAGACTTCACGCTGTGGAAGCAGGCGGAGCCGGGCCGGGAGTTGAAGTGGCCCAGCCGCTGGGGCGAGGGCTTTCCGGGCTGGCACATCGAGTGCTCGGCGATGTCCGTGAAGTACCTGGGCCGGCGTTTCGACCTGCACACCGGGGGCGTCGACAACATCTTCCCGCACCACGAGGGCGAAATCGCCCAGAGCGAGGGGTTCACCGGCGAACCCGTTGTCAGCGTCTGGACTCACGGCCAGCACCTGCTCGCCGACGGCGTCAAGATGGCCAAGTCGGCCGGCAACTCGTTCATCCTCGCCGACATAGAGAGCCAGGACATCGACCCCCTCGCCTTTCGCTACCTGTGCCTGACCGCCAGGTACCGCACCAGGCTCAACTTCACGTTTACCGCGCTGAAAGCGGCGCAGCGCGGCCTGCACAGGCTCCGGAACAGGGTGTGGGAGTGGAGCACGGCGCCCGGGGAAGGCGACTCGAATGAGGATGCCTTCATCGAGTGGCGCGATCGTTTCGTGCGTCTCGTAAACGATGACCTGAACATGCCCGGCGCGTTGGCGCTCACCTGGGAACTGGCCCGTTCGGATGCTCCCGCGGGTCTGAAGCTGCGCCTCGTCGCGCGTATGACGAAATCCTGGGACTCGGGCTGGAGCAACCGGCCACAGCCCATATGGTCCCGGACGACGTGAAGGCTCGCGTTAGCGAGCGCTTGCGGCTGCGCGCCGGTGGCGAGTACGCCCGCGCGGACGCCGTTCGCGACACCCTTTCCGACGCGGGCTACATGGTGGAGGACACCACGAAAGGCACCCGAGTCCGGCCCAAGACAGCATGGGAGACGCGGCAGGAGGGCTGGCAGAGCTACTCGTCGCCAGCCGAGGTGCCCTCGCTGGTCGAGGAGCCCGACGCCGCCGACCTGAGCATAGGGATCGTCGCCTGCAACTACGTCGAAGACGTGAAGCGTTGCGTGCTCACCGCGCTCAAGTGGGCGGAGGGTCGCGACGTCGAAATGGTTGTCGTGGACAACGGCTCGGTCGACGGCGCGGCGGACTGGCTCGAGGAGGCGTCGGCTGGCGATCCGAGGCTGCGGGTGATTCACACCGATCACATGCTGGGAGAGGCCGCCGCCAAGAACATCGTACTGAAGCAGTGCCGGGGCAAGCTGGTAGTGCTGCTGGACACAAGCGCCGAGGTGGTGGGTGACCTGTTCACTTCTCTCGACGCCATGCTCGAGGACAAGAGCGTGGGCGTGGCCGGACCGTTCGGGCTGCGCACCGACGACCTGCACCACTTCCACGACGGCGAGGGCGAGGCTGGGGACATGGACGCCATGCAGGCCTACTGCTTCGCATTCCGGCGCGAGTGCCTGCCCGACGTGGGCCTGATGCGCGAGAGCTTCCGCTTCTACCGCAACCTCGACATCGATTACAGCTTCCATTTCAAGGACCGGGGCTACCGGATTATCGCGGACCCGACTCTGCCCATAGCGCTGCACGAGCATCGAGTCTGGAGCGAACTGCCGGAGGGTGAGAGGGACGAGCTGAGCCGCAAGAATTATCGCCGCTTCCTCGATAAGTGGCGAGAACGGCCTGAATTGCTCCACAGCAACCGCGGCGCGAAGTAGATTCCGCGACTGCTCCGACTCTCACCGCCCTGCCGTGGGGCCCGCGGCTACCGAGGACTGTTTGGACATCACCCTGCTCTGGCTGCAGCTCGCGGCCGCCGCGGCGATCATTCTGGGCGCTTCCTGGTTTCTCGCCAAGTCCGCCGACGTCGTAGCCTTCAAGACGGGTCTGGGGCGCTCGTTCGTGGGTGTGGTGCTGTTGGCAACGGCAACCTCGCTGCCCGAACTCGGCACCGGCGTCAGCGCCATTGGCCTGCTCGGCGAGCCGGACCTCGCCCTGGGCGACGCTTTCGGCAGCAACCTGTTCAACCTGCTGATCATTGGGCTGCTCGATCTCTACTGGCGCGACGGCCCTTTGCTGACCAAGGTAGGGCCAACAACGGTCGTCGTAGGGGCGCTCGGCATCGCCGTAATCGGGCTGGCAGCGATTGCGCTGCTCGTACACGGCGCCACCACTGCCATGAACGGGTTCTACATAGGCCCCTTGAGCGTACTGCTGCTGGCCCTCTTCCTGCTGGCGATGTTTCTCATATACCGGTCGCAGGTGTCCGAGGAGCAAGTGGAGACCGGCGAGGACTACTCCGACGCCACTCTGAAAGGGGCCTTCGCCAGGTACTTGGTCTCGGCAGCCCTGGTCGTTGGCGCGGCCATCTGGCTCGCCAACAGCGGCGACCGCATCGCGGAGACGATGGGCTTGGAGGCGAGCTTTGTCGGGACGCAGTTCCTGGCGTTCAGCACGTCGCTGCCGGAGTTGGCGACGTCGTTCGCCGCCGTGCGGCTAGGCGCGCCGGACCTGGCCATCGGCAACATACTCGGCAGCAACGTCTTCAACATGGGGTTCATCCTGTTCCTCGATGACGTCGCATTTACCGACGGGGCAATCTGGTCGGCCGCCTCCGAGGTCCACGCCCTCACAGCCGTCTTCGCCATATTCATGACGGCGCTGGTATTAGTGGCGATCACCATGCGGCCGCGCGGCAGACCAACTCGCTTCATCACCTACGAGAGTGCCGGGCTCATCGGACTGTACGCGGCCGCAAGCGCGGCGGTGTACTGGCTGGCGTGAACGCAGGCCTCCCGCGGAGATAGGCTAGCCTCCGACGGCGTTTTCGAGCACTTCCACGCGCCGCAGCCTGCCGGACACGTCCATCTCGACGGCCACCACGTCGATGCGCCAAGGCCGGTGCTCCCAACCCCGCGCGGCCAGAAACTCGTGCGCGCAGGCAACCATGCGGGCGAGCTTGCGCCGAGTGAGGGACTCCTCAGGTGTGCCGAACGCCTTCCCGCGGCGCGCCCGCACCTCGACGAATGCCACCACGCCGTCCTTCTCCGTAACGAGATCGATCTCACCGCTCTTCGTGCGGCAGTTCGCGCCAAGGATGACACGTCCGTCGGCGACCAGTCGCCGGCGCGCCAGCTCTTCCCCGGCCCTGCCAAGACCCTGCCGCGATGTCATCGGCCGAGCGCCAGGGTGAGCTTCAGCGGCGCGAAGGTGCGCCGGTGTATCGGGCTCGGACCCAGCCGCGCAAGGTTGCGAACGTGCTCGGCAGTACCGTAACCCTTGTGGCGTGCGAAGCCGTAGCCCGGCAGCTGCTCGTCCTGTTCGGTCATGTGCCGGTCCCGTGCCACCTTGGCGACGATGGAAGCGGCGGCGATGGACATGCAGGTCGCGTCGCCGCGCACTATCGCCAGCTGCGGCGTCGTGACTCCGGGGAGAGGGAAGGCGTCCAGGAGAAGGTACGACGGCTCCAGAGGCAGGGACTCGAGCGCCCGCCTCATGGCCACGCGCGTGGCCGGGGCGATGCCCATCTCGTCGATCTCCAGGGCGGAGCAGTGCCCAACGCCCACCGCGAGCGCGATGGACTCGATGTAGCAAAGCGCCCGCTGCCGTTGCGCGGGGGTGAGCTGCTTGCTGTCGCGAATCGGGGCTTCGCGGCAGTTGCGAGCGTCGGGCGGCAGCACGACAGCGCCGGCGGTGACAGGCCCGGCTATGGAGCCGCGTCCTGCTTCGTCCAACCCGGCGACGGGAGAGATGCCCTCTGCGCGCAGTCGCCGCTCGTGGGCGAGCGACGGCCACTGGCGCTTCGCCGCGCGGCGCGGCCCGGAGTCACGCGGCAACGCTCGGCGGCTCCAGCTCGATGATGCCACCGCCCAGCACTTCGTCACCGCGGTAGAATACTACCGCCTGGCCGGGAGTGACGGCCCGCTGGGGCACGTCGAAGCGTATCTCGGCCCAATCGCCGTGCGCAACGATCGACGCGGCGGTGCGCGCCGACTTGTAGCGTATCTTCGCCTCGACGGGCAGCGGGCCGCTGGGTGCTGCGCCTGCCGTGAAGTTGACCTTCGACGCCCAGAACGACTGCCTCAGCAGGTCGTCCTCACGGCCAAGCACGACGCGGTTCGAGTCGGCGTCGATCTCCACCACATACATCGGCGCGCCGGTGTTGCCCTTGAGTCCCAGCCGCCTGCGCTGGCCGATGGTGAAGAACTGTATTCCGGGATGCTCACCGAGAACCTCGCCGGAGGTGGACACCAGCTCGCCTGCCCTGGGCGTGGAGCGCTCACCAATGAACTTGCGGTAGTCTCCGTGCGGTATGAAGCAAATATCCTGGCTGTCGGGCTTGGTGGCGACCGGGAGACCTGCCTCTGCGGCCAGTTCGCGAACCTCGCTCTTGGGGTACTCGCCAATCGGTAGGAGGAGCCGCTCGAGCTCGGGCTGGCGGAGGGTGAAGAGAACGTAGGACTGGTCTTTGCTCCCATCCGCGCCCGTCAGCAGCCGGAAGCCGTCCTCTCCACGCCGGATGCGGGCGTAGTGGCCGGTGGCGACGTAGTCCGCTCCCAGGAACATGGCTCGGCGCAACAGGAAGTCGAACTTGATCTTGTCGTTGCAGGCGAGGCATGGGTGTGGCGTGCGTCCGCGGTCGTACTCGCGAACGAAGTAGTCGACCACGTGGCTCTGGAACTCGCGTTCGAAGTTCATGAAGTAGTGGGGCGCGCCGATGACCTGGCACACCCGGCGGGCGTCTTCCACGTCCTCCACGGAGCAGCATCGCTTGTTCAGCGCTGGGGCGTTCGGGTCCTCGAGCGACCACAGCCGCATGGTGACTCCAACCACGTCGTAGCCCTGTCGCATGAGCAACAGCGCAGCGACGGAGGAGTCTACGCCCCCGCTCATCGCGACGATAACCCGTCCCTTGTTTGTCAATGGATCCTCGATTCTCCCAAGGGGCGAACCTGGGAAGTGTATGCCATAAGTGTAGACTATTGTAGCAAAGCGGCCTGAGGCACGCGAGTTAGGCGGCGGTGCGTCCGCGTTGACCGCGACGGGGCCGCCAACTATAATCTGCGCATGACGCAGAACGCGCCCACAGACCCTGCCGAGTACGCTCGGATCGCGGTGGACACCGCGTCGGACAGGTTGGCTTCGGACATCGTGATGCTGGACATCCGCAGGCTCAGCGACTTCGCCGACTACTTCATCATCCTGACGGGCGAATCGACGCGCCAGCTACGCGACGTATCCGAGGCGATCGAGGCGGCCCTGGAGGCCGCGGGCGCCGCCCTGCACCACCGCGAAGGCGCGCCAGGCTCAGGCTGGATGCTCCAAGACTACGGCGATCTCATCGTCCACCTGTTCGGCCCGGATGAGCGCGAGTACTATGACGTCGAGGGCGCGTGGTCGCGCGCGGTAGAGGTGGTCAGGCTTCTGTGATCCACCTGTCGACGTCGCGCTGGTAATCCAGCGTCTCGCCGTCACCGAAAAACAGCGCCGTCTCTCGGGCCGCTGACTCACTTGAGTCAGAGCCGTGAATCAGGTTCATCCCTATCGCGATTCCCAGGTCGCCGCGTACCGTGCCGGGCGACGCCTCGGCGGGGTTGGTGGCCCCCATCAGGCTGCGCACCAGCGCGACGGCGTTCTCCCCCTCCACGATCATCGCGAGCACAGGCCCCGACGTGATGAATGAGACCAGTTCCCCGAAGAAGGGCTTGCCCTCGTGCTCGCCGTAGTGCCTGTGCGCCAGCTCCTCGCTGACGCGCATCAGCTTCATCGCCGCGAAGCGCAGCCCCTTTCGCTCCAGGCGGGAAACTATCTCGCCCACAAGCGCCCTTTGCACGGCGTCGGGCTTCAGTAGTACCAGAGTTCGTTCCAATTCCGTAAGCTCCTATCTTTCAACCCCAGGCGTGGTGCCTTGCGGCTATCCGGCCGCGCCCCAGGTACGTCGGGCCATTTCCACCTGCGCGCTGCGTAAATACAACGGTTGCAGCGCCGCGCGGTCGTCGCTGCAACCGCGTTCCAGGCGCGCGTAGGCCAGCCTCGCCAGCGCGGCGGCTCCGCGCGTGGGAGGCGACGCTGCCGCTACCCACGCGCCGGCGGACTCGGCCGCGGCAGCGCACTCGGCCGCCGCTTCGCCGCACACCACGTCGCCAGGTGACAGCAGCCGCGCCAGTTCGTCCGACTGTATGACCCGGTACGAAGGCGGCTCGCCGTCCGGCGCCGCGGCGTAGCCGCCGAGGTACAGCCGGTTCCGTCCGGCGGGAATGACGGCGGCCACCGGCGACCCCAGCGGCAGGTACGGCGCCGCCTCCACGTCCAGTGTGTTGACCGAGACGAGGGGGACGTCAAGCGCCGCCGACAGCGCCTTCGCCGCGCTCATGCCGACGCGCAGGGCGCTGAACCCGCCCGGCCCCCTGGCGACGAACACCGCTTCCAGCCGCCCCATACCGACGCCGGTGCGCCGCATTAGATCCCGGATCGCCGGGGCGAGCTCGACGCAGTGGTTTTGCCGCGACCGCCAGCGGTACTCGGCGACGAACTCTCCTTGATCGGAAAGGCCGACCGCGGCGCAGGTAGTCGAAGTATCTATTGACAGCTCCACACCAAAACCCCGCTGAGCGCGTTCGTCAGCCACTCCGCCCGCCGACGCGGCGGCTCGAAGGTGATGCGGCGCGTAGACTCGCCCATAACCTCAAGTCGGATGGCCAGGCTGCTTTCCGGAAAGACGCCCTCCGCTTTGTCGGCCCACTCGACCACGCAAAGGCCGTCACCGTAGAGGTACTCGTCCAGCTCCAGGCCTTCGACGTCCGAGAACGAGTCCAGGCGGTACAGGTCTACGTGGTGAAGCGTCAACCGCGCCACGTACTGGGACACCAGCACAAACGTGGGGCTTCTCGCGTACTCGGCGCCACCCAGCCCCCAGAGCACACCCTGCGTGAGGCACGTCTTGCCCGCGCCCAGATCGCCGGCAAGCAGAAAGACATCGCCCGGCTCAGCGCACTTCCCAAGCGCCTTGCCGATAGCCCGCGTGTGCTCGGGCGACCGGCTGACTATTGTGGTCATGTTGTCGTCGGCCAATCTTCCTGGCCCCCTCAGGCGAAAATCCGCCCCAACTTCACTGGTCGCGCCCCACACCCTTCGCCCATCGTAGTATTATATTTTCGGACCAGCCGCAAGCTCAAGGCGGAGTATCACATGCGGGCGCTTATAGTTTCGGACGTACATAGCAATTTCGAGGCCCTGGAGAGCGTGATGACAGAAGCGCGCTCGCGGGGCGGGTTCGACCAGGTTTGGTCGCTGGGCGACGTGGTGGGCTACGGCCCGGACCCGGGCGCCTGCATAGACCTTCTGCTCCGGCACGACCTTCGGGCGGTCGCCGGCAATCACGATCTCGCCGCCATAGGCAGGCTGAGCCTGGAGGCATTCAATCCGTACGCCGCCGCGGCCAACCGCTGGACGGCCGGGCAGCTATCGGCTGAGCACGTCAAACACCTGTCCGGCCTGGAGCTGCGGCTCGAGCTGGACGAGTTCACCGTGGTCCACGGCAGCCCCCGCGACCCAATATGGGAGTACGTCGTGACGGTGCAGGCGGCGGTGGCCAGCTTCACGCACTTTGAAACCTACTGGTGCCTGGTAGGTCACTCCCACATACCGTTCATCTGCCGTCCCGCCGCACAGGGCGCGGAGTTCATGCAGTTCCCGCTGGACGCGCCGGTTGCGCTGGAGGAGGAGCAGGTGATCGTCAACCCCGGCTCCGTCGGACAGCCCCGAGACGGCGACCCTACGGCGAGCTACGCGGTGTACGACTCGGATGCCTCCACAGTGACGCATCACAGGGTCGAATACGACGTTGCGGCGACGCAGGAGAAGATGCGCGGCCACAACCTGCCGCAGTACCTGATCGACAGACTACCGCTGGGGCGCTAGTCGGGCAGGCGCCCGTCGTCGTAGTCGTCGACTTCCGCGTGGTCCGGATGTGCGGACGGCACAAGGGGCGCGACATTTCGCCTCTGCTTCGCCCGCGGCCTGCTCCTGGGCAGATTCCTGATGTCATTCCGTATTCTAATGATATCGTCCCTGCCGGAAAGCTCCACGACGATTCCGGCGATGCCCGCGTCCCTCAACTCCTTCAACTCCGGTTGCGACAGCTCACCGGAAGCGTAGACCAAGAATGGGTCCCCGAACAGCCGGTGAACGGTCTGGACGGCGATGAGCCGCCTGAGGGTGAGAGGCGAAAGGACATCCGCCGGGAGATACAGCGCACCGTCGAAGCCGAGACCGCGAATCGCTCCAGCGGTGCGCTCCTCAACGTCGCCCTGTAATGACACCAGCTTACCCAGACTCTCCTCGCTCAGCAGAGACGCCGGCGCGCCGAGTTCGTCGAGCGACAAGAAATCGCAACCCCGCTCCTTAGCGGCCGACACGACCTCGGGTCCGGAGCGCTCGTCCAAGCTCAAACCCCATACGCGGCCCTCCAGGGCATCCATAGCCGCCTCAACCGAGTCCTGCCGGGCGCCCGCATGCAACTCGACCAGCACCGCATCCACGTCCGCCTGTGCGAGATCGGGGTCGTGCTCGACCTCGGAGGCGAAGGCACGACCTATGACAGCCAGTGCAGGCGCCTGATCGCCGCGGCGCGAGGCAGGCCCGAATCCCATGGGAGTCTGTGAAGGGGCTGTCGCCCTTTCAAGCATGTCGATAAGTTTGCTCATTCCATCCTCTGTTTGGTGAGTCCCGGTTTTCGGCTCGATTCTAGTCCACGCCTCTCGCCGAACGCAAGCGCGTGTCCTTGCGCATGGCGCGGGTCGTGGATGGTATGCAACGTCGGCGCACGGTACCACAGGGAGAGACCGGGCTTGTCATCGGCGACAAGGAACGCTAACCTCTGTACAGCAGGAGACCCACGGGAGGTGATAGGGCACCGTGCGCGCAATCGAACGACAAGGCAGCACGCTTAGGTACCTGGCAATTGAGCCGGACGACTACGACACGGACGCCCAATACCCTATGGTGGTGCTTCTCCACGGCTTTGGCGCGCACATGGGCGACCTGGCGGGCCTCACTCCCGCCATCGACCCTAAGGGCTACGTCTACGTATGCCCTAACGCGCCGATGCAGGTGCAGTTAGGCCCGGGAATGGTGGGATACGCATGGACGCAGCCGGGCGGCGCGGGCGGACCTGAGGAGGCGGAGGCCGCCGAAACCATGCTCGAGGCGCTGTTCGACGAGGTGATGGAAGCCTACCGAGTGGAGCCGGGCAACCTGGTTCTCGGCGGCTTCTCCCAGGGTTGCATGATGAGCTATCGCGTGGGGCTTCCCTCGCCGCAGAAGTTCCGCGGCGTGCTCGCCCTAAGCGGCAGGGTAACCGACCCCAGCGGCTTGAGGAGCAGACTGCCCGACAAGCGTGACCAGCCTATTTTCGTCGCGCACGGCTCGCGGGACGCGGTTGTCAGCGTCGAGAGCGCCCGTGAGGCGATCAGCTTTCTGGAGGCGGAGGGATATGCACCTGAGTACCACGAGTACCCTATGGGCCATGAAATCGCCCAACGGACGATAAACGATGCCGCCGAGTGGATCAGGCGCGTGCTGCCGCCACTCAATACGCAGTAGGAGGCCAGAATGTCGACAATGAAGGCCGCGCTGTTCGATGGCCAGGGCGTTATGCGCATTAAGCAGCTTCCCAAGCCCGTGCCGGGGCCGCTGGACGCGGTGGTGCGCGTCCACACCGTAGGGATCTGCGGCTCCGACCTGCTGATGAACGCCGACAAGACCGAGCCGGACGACCTGCCCACGGGACACGAGGTCGCGGGCGAGATTGTCGAGGTCGGCGAGGGCGTCGATCCCGCCAGGTTAGGCGAGCGCGTGGCGGTGGAGACCATAGGCCACGGGCGCGCCTGCGGGGACTGCTGGTTCTGCCGCATGGGGCAGTTCGTGCAGTGCCAAAGCAAGGACGACGTACACGGAGGGGGATTCGCGGAGTACATCCTGCGCAGGGCCGCGGGGTGCTACCCGCTCGACGACTCGCTGACCTGGGAGGAGGGCGCGCTCGTTGAGCCGCTGGCCGTGTCGGTGCACGGAGTACGGCGCGGAGATCTGAAAGGCGGCGAGACGGTCGCCGTGCTGGGCTCCGGCAACATCGGGCTGACGGCCATAGCGGCGGCGCGCGCGCTGGGCGCGGGCAGGGTGTTCGCCACCGCGCGCCACGAGCAGCAGGCGGCGATGGCCAAGCGCCTGGGCGCCGACGACGCGCTGCCCCCGGACGGCCCGGCGTTCTGGGACGCCCTCGCGGAAGCAACGGACGGCCGCGGAGCCGACCTGACGATCGAGACCGTTGGCGGCAAGAGCGAGGCGACCGCGGTGCAGTCCATCGAGGTGACGCGGCGACAGGGCCGCATCGTCATCGTCGGCGGCTTTCGCGTGCCCATCACCGTCGACTGGCTGCCCCCCATGCTCAAGGAGCAGACTATCGCGTTCTCGTCCTGCTACAACGTGCTGGACGGACGCCACGACTACGAGCTCGCCATTGAGATGATGGCGCGCGGCCAGGCCGAACTGGGTCAGATGGTGACCCACAGGTACTCGCTGGACGACATCCAGCGCGGCTTCGAGACCGCCTACGACAAGTCCACTGGCTCCATCAAGGTGCAGATACACTCATAGCGGGCGCAACGCCCGGGCGGGTTTGAAACCCGCCCCTACCCTTGCGCCCATCGCACCGTAACAGGAGATTTCTCCCCGTGTCATTCCGAGCAGGGGAATTCCCCCTGTCATTCCGAGCGTAGCCGAGGAATCTAAAGCGGTTGTACACCATACCCGCTCATTGGGGCGACCGGTCCCATATAAGACGAGCGTGGCCTTGGCCGGGCGCAATTGCCGGCGGGTGCCTTGGATTCCTCGGCTGCGCCTCGCTCCGCTCGGAATGACACGAGGACTGCCCGCACACGTTGACAGAACGACCCGCCTTGCCTATGCTTGGCGCGCCGTTGGTTCGCGGCCATACCTTTCGCGCTTGAGCGATTCGGAGGATACACAGCATGGGAGATCAGGTTTATCTGGAAGACATAGAGGTGGGCATGGAGTTGCCGAACCAGGAGTACGGCCCCTGGAGCAACGCCCACATCGCGCGCTGGTGCGCCGCGCAGGAGAATTGGGAAAGGTTCCATTACGACTACAAGTTCGCCACGTCGGTGTTCCAACTCGATGACATAGTGGCGAACGGCAACTGGCGAAAGCATCCCATAGCCCGCATATTCAAGGACTGGGTCGGACAGGGCGGCTGGCTGTGGAAGCTTCAGATGCAGTACAGGGCGATGCACTACCCCTTCGACGTGTTCACCGTGTGGGCGCGCGTTCGCGAAATGCGCGAGATCGATGGCGTGGGAATAGTAGACCTGGATTGCGGCATGAGGAACCAGAATGGGCAGGAGACATCCCCCGGGTCTGCCGTGGTGGCGCTGCCGCTGAGGAATGGCCCTGACGTGGCCTACCCGTTCGTACCGCCCCTGGAGCTGCGCGAGCCCGACGACTACTACGAGCCCGGCCACAACATGGAGGGCGCAATGTACGTGAACGACGAGGTGCGCAGCCAGATAGGCCAGGAGTCGGAAGGCCAAAGCTGGGACTCCGTGTCGCTTCCGGAACTACGCAGGTTCTCGCAGGCGATTCCCGACCCCGACCGGCTGTACTGGGACGAGGACTACGGGAAGACCACGAGGTTCGGCTCAGTCATGGGGATGCCGCTCTATCCGGTGGACGGATTCAAGCACCCGCCCACCGAACCGGACCAGCTCACGCGCCGCATTAAGGAGAACCCCAACTACTGGGGCGGGCCTCCGGGCGTGATGAGCGGCGAACGGGACCACGAGCTAAAGGGCCTGC
The DNA here is from genome assembly GCA_965217705.1 of Dehalococcoidia bacterium. Lineage (GTDB taxonomy): Bacteria > Chloroflexota > Dehalococcoidia > Lucifugimonadales > CATOSD01 > CATOSD01. Next base: position 370,225 of record CBDCJA010000001.1, read on the forward strand.
CCACCCAGGGCGGCCTCAACGGCGGTCAGTCCTACGAGGTGCTCGGCCTGGCGAGGCTTGGCGAAAAGCTGAGCCGCAAGTCGCGCCTGCTCGACATCTACGAGCGGCAGGGGTCCAAGAACCGTCTCGTCTTCACCGTCAGCGGCACCACGTACTACAACAGCGACGGCCAGGTCATCCTGAAGGGCAAGGGCGTCGGCATTTCGCGGGGGTAGGTGGCGGAAACGGCGTCACCCCCATCCTAACCTTCCCCCGTCAAGGGGTAAGGGACTGCTGATGCGCCCAACCCTTATAGCAGGCCTGGCAGCTTGACCAGCTCGACGGTCGCGACTCCGCGCCTGACCTCGAGAATGGCGACCGTGCCAAGCTCGCCCGCGCCGTGGCGCAGGCCGGGCTTGGTGGGGCTGCCCGGATTGACCATCAGCACCCCCTCGTAGTAGGCGACCATCTCCTCGTGGGTGTCGCCGAAGGCTATCACGTCCACGGGCTGGCCCCACTTGGAACGCATCACCGTGTCGAATGGCCTATCCGGGAAGTCGAAGAAGCTCTCCAGGCGAACTCTGATGCCGGGCCACGCGATGTCATGGATGACGCCTATCGACAATCCTTCCGCCCGCACGACGCGGGTCGACTCCGCCAACCTGTCGCCCTCTTCGTATGGGTCGGGGTAGCCTCTCACGGCGCTCACGGGCGCGACCGTCTCCAGCCAGTCCAGCACACCCAGCGTATCGAGATCACCGCAGTGGATGATGAGGTCAACGCCGCGGAACGCGTCCAGAATCTGCGCCGGCATGTCGCTGGCATCGTCCAGCAGGCTATGTGTGTCTGAGATTATGCCGATGCGCATGAGTCGTTCTCCTCAGTTGGCGGGCTTTCCCATGCCCAGGGCCTCGGCGATGGCACGCCTGCGGGCGTCCGGCAGACCGGTCGGGTTCTGCCCGGCTATGCTCTCGCGCTGCTGCGCCGCGAAAACCGGCGACGCCGCTCGCGGGTCGTCGGCGTCCAGGAGCGCGTACACGCCCGCAACCTCTTGCGTGATGTGCGAGAGGCGCAGCGCCGCGCGTTCCCTCAGCATGTCCGCCTGGGCGAGCTCGTAGGTCAACGACAGCCCCGCGGCGCGCCGCCACTGGTTGCGCATGGTGAGCAGACGAGACAGCCTGCTGTCCACGTATGCCTCGACCAGTAGCATTCGCCGCACCGGCTCATCGCTCAGCGGCCTGCCCTCGTGGGTGGTCTCCCTGGCGAACCGCAGCAGAGCCTCCGCCTCGCGGCTCACCTCGGGGGCGGGCAGGTCGAGCATGGGGCCGCCGAGCTTCGCGGACCGCGTGACTCGCCAACCCTCGCCCTCGTCTCCGAGCATGGATGTGCGTGGCGCCCAGGCGTCGGTGAAGGCAGCCATGTGAATGGAGCCGCCCGAGAGCGTGCGGGGAGTGGTTACGCTGACGCCCGGCTGCGTCGCCGGAACGACAAGCGCCAGGACCGCCGCGTCTGCTTCGGATGCGGCCAGCGTCCAGAGATGCGTCGGCATCGTGTCGGGGCCGGCAAAAGCAGCCTCGCCGTTCAGGATGAAGCCGTCGCCGTCCGGACGGGCACGCACTCCCAAGGCGTCGCCGCCGGGTTCGGCGTGTGCGTCCAACACCGCAGTCCAGACGACCGCGCGGCCGCTGGAGAGTGCCGGAAGCAGTTCGCCTCGCAGACGCTCGGAGCCGCCGCCAAGCAGGGCTTGGCGAAGCTGTGAGCCGGCGGCGGTGTACACCGTAAGCAGCCCGCGCCTGTCCAGCTCCTCCATCACCACCACGGTGTGGTCGGGCGTCAGGCCCGCTCCTCCCTGCTCTACCGGCGAAGAAGGCGCAAGCCAGCCTATCTCGCCCAGTGCCAGCCGGAGGCGACGCAGGCGTTCCCACGACGGGCTGACGGCGCCGTCGGCCAGCCCCGGTGGTGCGTTGGCGTCGAGCCAAGACGACACCTCGGCCCTGAAACTCTGCTGCTCTTCGGTGTAGTGGTAGGCGAAGTCCATCTGCTTCTCAGTAGCGGGGCGGGATTCCTACGGACGCTCGCGCTCCTCTCTGAGAAAGCGCTCTACGCTGGCCGCCGTCTCGTCCTCGTTGCCGCGCAGCGTGTAGCCGCCGCGCTCCGACTCCAGGATAGTCTGGGCAATCTCCCAGCCCTGGAATGGTAGTCCGACAAGGCAATCGGCGGGGACAATTACGTCCTCGAGATAGACGCGGCGCTCACTGCCCATGAGCAGCCGCTGCGTCTCGATGCGTATGCCCGGCGAGCGCGCGTCGATCATAAGGACGCCGAGGTTGAGCCGTCGGGGGCGGTCCGGGTCGGTCACCGCGAGCGTCCACAGGTAATCGGGGTCGAACCGTCCGGTAATGTACGACTTCCGGCCGTTGACGCGGTACTGTCCTTCCTCCAGCATTGCGGTCGTCCTCATGCCGGCCAGGTCCGAGCCGGAGAACGGCTCGTTGAACGCCTGCCAGGTGATGGTCTCGCCACTCAGCGCCGGAGCTATGTAGCGACGCTTCTGCTCCTCGGTTCCCCACACCATCATGGCCGGAATCCAGCGGTTGTTGTCGCCCATGCTGGGAAGGTCTATACGCTGTATCTCCTCCATGATGATGGACTCGAAGGCAGGGCTCATCGCGCCGCCGCCGTACTCGCGCGGCCAGGATGGGGCCAGCCATCCCTGCGCGCCAAGCTGCCGGCGGAAGTCCTTCACCCTTCGCTGTGTCTCCTCGTCGAGGGGGCGGCCGTCGGGCGGGATGCGGAGGTCGGTAGGGGCGTTGTGTTCCAGCCAGGAGCGCACGGCCACGCGGAAGGCCTGTTGGTCTCTGCTGTAAGCCTGGTTAAAGTCCATGCCTGGGTCCCCTTTCCTGGCGACGGCGCTACGCCCTAGCCGGCCCTTGCGGCTTCGGCGGTGCGGCAAAAGCAAAGGGGCCTTCTAGACTCGGAAGGCCCCTTTGCGAATGGTCTCAGGGTGTGTGCAACGCGGCCCGCTCTGTCGAGCCGGACCGCGTACCCGTTCGGTTGGCTACACTCCGCGCACGCCGGTCGTGGACGGCGTGGGCGCCGCGCGCTCCCTGGTGCGGCTTATGCCCATGCGGCGGGCCATGATCACCTTCTGGATCTCGATGGTGCCGCCGGGGTGCGCCCCGGTGAGGCTGCTGCGCTGGAACACCTCGGGCTCGCCCTTGAAGGGTGCACGGGGTTCGCGAACGCCGAGCATCGAGTACATGCCCATGACGTTGCGGGCGCGGTCGGCATTCCTCATGTGGTATTCCTTTCGGAACATGGAGGTCTGCGAGCCGTGGTAGCTCATCTCATGGCGAGCCTGGTACATCGAGTAGTTGCGCTGTGCCAGCAGCGTGTGGACGTGCGTGTCGAGCAGCGCGTCCATGGTGTCCTGCTGCACGACTGGGTCGTCGCCGAGACCGCCGCCGTTGTGCCTGGTCCCCTTCACGTAGGTGAGGAGGTTATCCATGGACTCGTCGAGCGGGAAGGCTATGCCTCGTCCGCCGTGCTCGACCTCGAGCGTGGTCTGAGATACCTGCCAGCCCTGGCCCTCCTGGCCCACGAGGTGGTCTCCCTGCACTCGCACGTTGTCCAGGAAGAACATGCTCTGGTCGTGGCCGGTGAGCAGCCCCATCCGCTCCATGTCCAGGCCCTCGGCCGGGTAGGGAACCATGAAGTAGCCGAGGTTCCTGTGTCGCGGCGCGTCGGGGTCTGTGATCAGCGGGCCGTACAGCCAGTCGGGGTCGCCGTGGCCGCTGATGAAAATCTTCTGGCCATTGAGTATCCAGTCGTCCCCGTCGCGCACCGCCTTGCTCTGCAGCGAGGCCAGGTCGGAGCCGGCGTTCGGCTCGGTGAAAAGCTGGAACGCGATCTTCTCGGCCTTGAGCATGGGCGTAAGGAACTGCTGCTTCTGCTCCTCGCTACCCCACACCAGAAGCGTGGGGTAGATGAGGGTGTTGGTGAAGCTGGGCACCACGCGGGCGTGCCGGAACTCCTCCAGGATGATCGTCTCGTGCTCCCCGCTCAGACCGCCGCCGCCGTACTCGTTGGGGTAGGTCGGGTTGAGCCAGCCCTTCTCGGCCAGCTTGAGATGCATATCGCGCCAGAACCAGTACTGCTCGTCGCTGAGGTCAAGCCTGTCGACGGGCGCGCGCATGTCTTCGGGGATATTCGCGGCGAGCCAGTCGCGCACTTCCCTCCTGAATTCTTCCTGCACTTCTGTGTAGCGATACCTGAAGTCCAAAGCCAACCTCCTACGATTAAGGGGCGAGCGCGCCTTCGTCCCGACCGGCGCAAGTATTAGCCATCTTGGCGTGAATATAGCCATTCGCAGGCCAAAAGTCAAGCTGGCGAGCGGCGGCGCGCTCAGCGGTTGACTGCCATGCATAGACCATCACTCCGGCCCATTTTCGACGCCATTCCGGTGCAAAGGGCATATCCGACGACCAAGTAAACACCCCCATCCTGACCCTTCGGCAGGCTCTTCCTCGTGCGAGGGGGAAGGGACAATTGGATAGGCTCTAGTAGAAATCGTCGTCCACGGTGGCGGTCCAGGGGCATATCCTTATGGTTATCTGGCGGCTCATGGGTGTCTGTACGGCACGTTCGCAGCCTTTGAGGTAGCAGACAACTTTGTTCAGATTGGGCAGGAACGCGTCATTCGGCAGAAGCTCTCGCATGAGGTCGACGATTCCGATTTCGGAGCGGGCGACCCGCTTCCACTGAAAGCAAAGTGCGAATGCGAAGTCTTCGGCGGCGAGCTCGGTGCGCTCCCTGAATACTTTTCTGCTCAGGGTGAATAGCATGTTGTCTATCGAGGGGGCCACTCTCTATCGTTCCTCGAGCAGGCGAAAGGCGTCGAAGAGGTTTTCGATGCGGCGCTGCGTGGTCTGGTCGTACTGGGCATTGCGGGACTCCTGCATCACTATCCGGGCGGCCTGCAGGCGCATCCGCATGTCGTTGGAGTCGAGAGCGTCCTCGATGGCCTCTACGGCTTTCAGGGTTATGGCCTGAAACTCGGACTGCGAGAAGCGCAGGGTTTCTTCGCGCAAGCGCTCGAGACACTCGCGGAAGTTCTGGTCTTCCAGCCAGCGGTAGAGGGTGTTGCGGGAGACGCCGGCGTTCCGGGCCTGTTCGGTTATTGGGCCAGGCCTCAGCAGGTGCGGCAGGGCCGTAATCTGCCTCTGGGTGAGGTTCTCGGCGAAATCTGTTCGTTTCTGCATCATTCTGTGCGACTCCTAGCTGGGAATGTCGGCGGTCGTGCGCAATTCTGTACTGCCGGCGTGGGCAATTTGGAGCACAAGTGTCACGCCGCGTGACAGGGGAGGACAGGGGGGCTGAGCGGGGTGGACCGACCGTGTCTTCGCTGCCACAGGGCACCCACAAGGGCCCCTACGGATGCCTGGGGCATTTGCCGTCAGGGGGTAGGGTTGCCGGACCGCGGGGTCGGTCCCTCGCGTGGGCGAGGGTAGCACGGATGTGCGGGTGTTTCAAGAGGGGTGGCCAAGATGCGGGGTGTCAGGGCTGATTGGTGGGGAGAAATGGCGCAGGCGTGGGGATGGGCAGGACGTGGGTGGGGTTGGATGGGGCAGGGCCGGGAACGGGTGGGGCGGGAGGGTGACGGTTTTCTTGGGGGGGGGGCGAAGCCAGTTATCAACGGGAAGGGTAACTCCAAGAGCATCAAGGCATGTCGGCGGCTACCCCAGTTTTCCACCCTGCTGGTTTGTGGCACAATTCATGCGGACGTGCGCCGGACTACGTGCGAACAGTAATGGTGATACACGTAGCAATGGTGGTCCAATGGGTGCAATCCTCGCTGAACACCACAGCCCAGAATGGAAGTAATAGCTCGTTTAGAGAGGCAGAACAATGGACCAGATCTCCGAGCTAGTTGGAAGTTGGAACGAAGGGTGGGGACTCACGTTAGCTACGATTCTGGCGGTGATTGCATTTCTCAAAAGCATGGGCAAGGACCTCGGAAAGCTGATTTCCACGGTCCGGTCTTGGACGGGCTGGGCTGCCGTCTCAAAGGGGTGGCGAAGAGCGATTACTCTATATAGAGAACGACGAGCGAAGAATGCAATACGTCGAACGCTGGAAGAAAAAACGCTGCGCATACCAATTCGAGTGTACAAGGGCTGTCTAAACGACGATCCGGACAAGTCAACCCGCAGCCATCTGGACAAGATTACTCCAGATAGGCCGAAGTGGCTCAATGACTACTATGTGGCCACTGCACTAAAGAGCTTGGTGGACGAGAACAACGTCGTAAAGGCAACTCGATATTCCGTCAACTCATGGCCACCCCAGCCAGAATTGTATGACTTCTGGGCCGTTGGGGATGAAGTGTCTGCTCATGCGGAGGCGGAAAAGAGAGAAACGAACGACAAATGCGCCGCTTACCAGGAATTCAATCTCTGCCCAAAGCCATCCAGGTTCGACTTCCGCCAGGTCGCAGAGACAATTTCCCCTAGAGAGACAAGAATCGAATACAGCTATCCAGTGAAAGACACGGCCCCGCCTTGCAATCTGTGCTGGGACGTAGAGGAGCGAAGTAGAAACGTACATACGCTGGTTGACAACATGACAAAGTATGACTTTGCAGAAATAGCGCCCCTAGAAGTCACAGGGGCAGGCGGGGAACTACAGAAGGTAATTGCTGAGACTTACATCAAGAGCGGAGGCGCGGCTGAGGCCAGATTGGTTAAGCCTGTGGTGAAGCAGGCTATAGACTTTCGGCAGGAACAAGTCGCTCGACGTACACCAGAATCGGAGTGCGAATGGCCACCAGATGAAGTTGAAAAGCTAATGGCGGCGACCGAGAAATTCATAAGCAGTCAGTGTGGTGACTAGAAACGCGGGATGCGACGGTTTGCGCCAAGATACCAGAATTGCCAAGCGACCTTAGCTTTTGCCTGGCGCCGTGCTCTTGCCTCCATGGACGCTGGGTTCTGAGCACCACTTTAGCCTGAGCAGGTCTAGTGGCTCCAGAACGCTTGCCGGCAGACCTAGCATATCGATTAGAACTCGATAATCAAGTTCCTGCCGCGTGTTGTCTCTGTATGCCTCGTTTGCCGGGAGAAATTGCGAGTCTCGCATGTCATCGAAGATCGCATCAGCTGTTGAAAGTTGGTGTGTTGTCAATGAGGCGACATCCAGTGTCGGCATAGACCGAACTGCAGTAATCGTCATTCTGCCTCGTCCCGCTTGCTGCCGGCTGGAATGGTACCAGTAACACAGCAGACCAAGCGTTGAATTGCCCCATAATGTGTGGGCAATTTCTTGGCCGATGTTGGAGAACTTCAGGTTCTTCCAGGCAGTGCCTCCGATTGTCATTTTTTCCGTGAAGGCGACGGCGAGTGGCTGAGAGTTAAACCTGAAGTCGGCGTTGTAGTGCGCGTGGCTTCGAGTGCTCCAAATCTCTTCTGCACGCGCCTCTCTACCCGGTTTGACTCGACCTTCGCTATCCGGTGCGACCACCATCCGCCTTTCACGGGGGGCGTGATGGTTCCATAGCATTGGGTAGGTCGGAGTGACCGATGGCGGCTTGTCCAGGTAGAAGGCTGTCTGACTGCCGTTGCCAACGATGTTGTTGTGGTTTATGCCGATGTCACAAACCTGCTGGAGAGTAGTCATGGGTAAAGTTTGGGCGTCTTCCCTCCTCATCTGGGGCAGCCGAGTCACCCCTTTTGTCAGATTGTAAGCTGTCTGTACTACCGAGAAATCGGATATACCCGCGACCGACCAAGGCGAGTTTAGGTTCAACGGTGCGTCCAAAGCCTCGCCCAGTTGTTCGTCGCCTACATTTACAGGGATACCCCCGAACGGCCCACCTTCCAGAGTCCTCACATTGTGTTCCTCTGTTGCTCTCTTTATCGCCCTTGCTATCTCAGTGGCCTCCATTTCGCTGGTGGGTCTGCGACGCAGAGAGACGAAGAGGCCTCGACCACTCGGGTTGCCTGATGACTCACGAGCCACGATCATCGTTTCCGCTATGCCGGTGTCCGCCGAGAATGCCTGATCATCCTGTTTAGCAGCCGCAATTGTAAGGACCGTCACGTTGCGATAACTAAGCGCCAATAGTTGGCGCACCTTTTTCCAACTCGTACCTTGCAGCGATGTCATGGGCAGAACTAGGGCGATGGTGCCGTCCTTCCTGACCATGCGGTCCGCGAGAGCTACGAACCACGAAGCGAGGCCAGCGTACCCGTGAGCGCACGTTCCATTTCCGTACTGCTTTGCCAGATTGAACATCAATTCCTGAGTTGCCCAATCCGTACCCAGGCCGTGGAACTGCTTCTTGTTGTATCCCGAAGGGTTCCCTTGGGTGTAGTCGGAACCCCCGCTCGTAAATGGTGGGTTCATTATCACCAGATCCTGGCTAAACGGTGGCATATCTTCACCGAGGGATGAGCGTGTTTGACCCCTGCCAGAAACTACAGTGGCGGCGTGCAGAGGGAACAGCGGAATGAACTTCCTTGTGTCGTCTAGCAGGTCAAGCGAGCCGATCGATATGCCGCCCTGCTCAGTCCTGCCATATTGGGCCACCATAGTGCGAGAGCCATCATATCGCTGCGCTGGATACGACGACGACAGCATGGAAGCTGTCAGATGAACCGACGACGGAAGAACATCACATGCCGTCAGCGCGCTCTCCATCATGTGGGCGTGTAGTTTCTCCGGCGTGCCGCCGGCTAGCCAGTGAAGTTGGCTAAGTCGCCGGTACGCCGCGTGAATCAGCGTGCCTGTCCCACAGGCGTAGTCCGCCACACGGAAGTCTTTGAGACGCTGCGGGTCTCTCCAGTTGCCGTCGTCCCGAATCGCTAAGTGCGCCAATAGGGCCGCCGACTCCGGTTTTGTGTAAAACGTAGCGAGAAACTTGCGGTCAGCTATCAGCCTCTGAAACACCGTTCCAGAAAGGTCGTGGGATTGGGAGACTCCCAACGCTATCAACTTGTCCGCCGTACTCTTCATTTTTGCGAGAGCATCGATCCCCATGCCAGGCGGGTTAATCGACTGCAGCAGATCGCTCGCGATGCTGAAAATTGACCAATAGTTTACTTCGAGTATCTTGCGCCACTCGTCAAGCACGTTCGCGCTCGTCAGGACGTCGTCGCTCGCGATCTGGTCAAGGTTTCTCACTCCGTGCCGACCCGCCAAGTTCTGGTGGAACACCAGCGCATTGATCAGGATTGTAGCGGCCATTCGCAAAGTTTGGTCACCGTGCCCTTGCTTAAGGTGATTGGCAATTGCGAACTTAGTATCGTCGCTGAGTTCAGACGCTTGCCGTAGAATCGTCGCCGCGTCCTGTACGCCTTCTTCGAGGATGCTGACCGCCCTTTGGACAGCGTCCTCTGGTAGAGCGGCATACTCAACGAAAGCTGCAAGGTCCCTGATGTTGCCCCGTATGTAGCCCGACATCGGAAAGCGCGTGTTGATAATTCTGCTCACTCCGGCGAATAGTGCGTACTCCAACGTGATCCCATTGCTGAGCATGTTGTCCACATCGTCCAGCCCAGAGAGATCGTGCAACTGTGTAGGAGACCTCAACGCCACTACAGCGTTCACTCGACCGGACGCCCCTACTACAGTGGCGTCCAGAGACTCTCCTAGACGGCCTCTAGCTTCATCTTCCACAGTGTTGGCGGGTACGTACTCGTTCTCGACCACCACGGGTTGCGATCCGGGCTGGACGACCAGAATGTCGGGCTGTCTCTGGCTTCCCTGAAACGCTCCTTTGTTTTCACCGTGGACACTCCAGGTAGGTGCCATTCGCCCAAGCAGCGTGGCTATTCGCCCATTTAGTTGGCTCTCCAGAATTGGCATGGTTCCCATCCCATCCCTTGGTTAAGTCTTTCTTATGATCCTGAAGTAGATGCGGCTCGCTCACCGTGTAACGTGAGCCATGCCCACCGAGGTCTATGCTCTCCGAGTCTAACTAGCGCAGACTCGGAGGATTCCTGCGAAGAGCGCGCGGTTCGGTCGAGATTGACGGCGGTGTTCATGATTTGACCTGGTAGGCCCGGCTGGACACGGGGCAGTCTACCAAAAGCGGAAGCCTTCGGCTAACTGGACACGGGCGAGTGAGAGGCGACGACTTGGAGTAGCTCAAACAACAAGTCCCTAGGGTCGTTTTGATGTACTCGCCGCGGCCGCGGTGGGCACACCAGACTGGAGACTCCCGCAATGGGCAACATCTGAATACGTACTGGCGATGGATCAGGGGAACGCCGGGACAGCAGCCCTCGCGGTGGGCCGCGACGGGGAGGCTGTGCGGCCAGGGCCTAGCGGCTGATCTTCAGGATGCTGAGAAAGGCTTCTTGTGGAATCTCGACGCGGCCTACACGCTTCATGCGCCGCTTGCCCTCGGCCTGCTTCTCCAGCAGTTTTCGCTTGCGGGTGACGTCGCCGCCGTAGCACTTGGCCAGCACGTTCTTGCGCAGCGCCTTGATCGTCTCGCGCGATATGACGCGGCTGCCGATGGACGCCTGGATAGGCACCTCGAATAGCTGCCTGGGTATCAATTCTTTCAAGCGCGACACCAGGTCTCTCCCGTGGCGGTAGCCGTTGTCGCGGTGGAGTATGGCGGACAGCGCGTCTACCGGCTCGCCATTGACCAGGATGTCGAGCCTGACGAGGTTGCCGGGCCGGTAGCCCTCCAACGAGTAGTCCATGGAGGCGTAACCCTGTGTTCTCGCCTTGAGCTGGTCGTAGAAGTCCACCAGCACCTCGGACAGGGGGACGCTGTACTCGATGAGCACCCTGGCCGTCGACTGGCCGCCGTCGGATGCGGCCTCAGGCTGAAGGTACTCCATACGGCGGTACTCGCCGCGTCTGCTGTTCACCAACTCCATGACGGCGCCGATAAAGTTGGCCGGGCAGACGATGCTGAGCTCCAGCCACGGTTCCTGGATCTGGTCTATCTGCTGGGCCGGCGGGAGCTTCGAGGGGTTGTCGATCTCATAATCCTGCCCGTCCGACGTCACCACGCGGTAGGCCACGCTGGGCGATGTCGCAAGCAGACTCAGGTCGTACTCACGCTCGAGGCGCTCCTGCACCACGTCCATATGCAGCAGTCCCAGAAAGCCGCAGCGAAAGCCCGTGCCCAGCGCCAGCGAGGACTCAGGCTGGAAGCTGAGCGCCGCGTCGTTGAGGCGCAGCTTCTCCAGCGCATCCCGCAGGTTGAGATAGTCCTCGCCGTCTGCGGGGTACAAACCCGCGAACACCATCGGTTTCAGCGGCTGATAGCCCTTCAGCGGCTCGCTGGCAGGGCGGCGTGCCACGGTAATGGTGTCGCCCACCGGCGCGTCGCCCACGCTCTTGAGTCCGGTTGCGATGTAGCCGACCTCTCCGGCGCTCAGGGCGTCCACCTGCTCGGGCGCCGGAGAGAACACACCCACTTCGAGCGCCTCGCTCTCGGAGCCCGACGCCATGACCCGGATCCGGCCACCGGAGGCGGTGGATCCGTCGAAAACGCGCACGTAGGCCACGACGCCCTTGTAGGAGTCGTACTTGGAATCGAAAATCAGCGCCCGCAGCGGCGTGTCGCCTCGGCCGCCGGGCGGGGGCACGCGGGAAACAATCGCCTCGAGGATGTCGGATACGCCGTTGCCGTCTTTCGCCGACGCCAGAATCACCTCATCCTCTCGGAATCCGAACGCCTGCTGCACCTCCATCGACACTCGCTGCGGTTCGGCGACGTCGAGGTCGATCTTGTTGATGACGGGAATTATCTCCAGGTCGTGCTCCAGCGCGAGATAAACGTTGGCAAGCGTCTGCGCCTGGATGCCTTGCGTCGCGTCCACCACCAGCAGGGCGCCCTCGCACGCGGCCAGGCTGCGAGACACCTCGTACGAGAAGTCAACGTGGCCGGGGGTGTCGATCAGGTTAAGCTGGTACTCCCGGCCGTCGCGGCCCGCGTAGCTCATGCGCACGGCCTGGGCCTTTATGGTAATGCCCCGCTCGCGCTCCAGCTCCATGCTGTCGAGAAGCTGGTCCACCATGTCGCGGGGGTCTACGGCGCCGGTTGCTTGAAGCAGCCTGTCGGCGAGCGTGGACTTGCCATGGTCGACGTGGGCGATTATGCAGAAGTTGCGAATGAACTCCGGTCTCATAGTCTAGTAGTATAACAGAGGTCGGAGCCGATCTAGGGGTTTCGTCGCTAATCAACGCGGCTGAACCGCTCAGGGCAGAATCACCCAGGCGTTTGCCATGCCGCCACGCCGTCGGTATCATGGGCCGCGCAAGCCCGGACGAGGCGCCATTGCGACCTGTTGTGCGCCGGGCTGGTCAAGACCGACACAACCCACAGGAGTAGGCCATGACACACGCGCGCATCCGCGACTTGGGCATTGTAATCGGAGAGTATCCCACCGGCCCGCACAACGCCATCACCGACGTCCCCGGCGTGCTCGTGGGCCACACCACCGTCGTGTACGACGAGCCGCGCGTCGCCAGAACGGGCGTAACCATGGTGATGCCGCGCGGGGGCCGCGTGGCTGAGGACAGGGCATTCGCCGGCTTCCACCGGTTCAACGGCAACGGCGAGATGACAGGCTTGCTTTGGGTCGAGGAGTCCGGCCTTCTGACGTCGGCCATAGGCATAACCAACACCCACCAGGTCGGGACGGTGAGGGACGCGATGACCAAGCACGCCACGCGCCACGGCCTGAGCGGGTGGTACCTGCCCGTGGTCGCAGAGACCTACGACGGCAGACTCAACGACATCGGCGCCTTTCACGTCACCGAAGAGCACGTCTACCAGGCCATCGACTCGGCCTCCGACGGCCCGGTAGCCGAGGGCAACGTGGGCGGCGGAACCGGCATGGTGTGCCACGAGTTCAAAGGCGGCATCGGCACGTCGTCGCGCGTGGTGGACACGTCCTCGGGACAATACGTCGTGGGCGCGCTCGTGCAGGCCAACTACGGCGCGCGGCAGCACCTGAGGGTGAACGGGGTGCCGGTGGGCAAAGAGATTGGATACGAAGTCACGCCGTCGGTCTTGCAGCATACAGTTGGCGGCGGCTCGATCATCATCATCATTGCGACCGACGCGCCGCTGCTGCCCTTCCAGTGCAGGCGGCTCGCGCAGCGGGCCACCGTCGGGCTCGCGCGAGTGGGCGGCACGGGCCATAACGGCAGCGGCGACATCTTTCTGGCGTTCGCGACAGGCAACCACGTGCCCAGGGACTCCGACGGCCCGGTGGCGTTGTCTATGATGCCGAACGACCACATGGACCCGATGTTCGACGCGACGGCGGAGGCAGTGGAGGAGTCGGTCCTTAACGCGCTCGCCGCGGCGGAAACGACCGTTGGCCTCAACGGCCGCACGGCCCACGCACTGCCCCACGACGAGCTCCAACGGGTGATGGCCAAGTACGCGCCGCGCGACTGACGCGGGATGTAGCCAGGCCCGCCATCTTAGCCAACCCGTGTAGGCAAACTCCGGCGTCGCCCTAACGCCGGCGGGCCGAAAATCGTTGTAGGTGGAAACACAAACGGCAATATCTCACGCCATGATACTTTACATCAAAGGTCTCGCGCATAGGCTGTTGCTATTTCTGGCCGCCGCGATGCTGGTCGCTCTGGTGGCTTGCGGCCAGGACGCCTCACGGTCGGACGCGGTACCTTCGACGGTTACGCCCGTCCTCTCGACTGCGACCCCCGTGCCCTCAACGGCCACGTCAGCGCCTCCAACAGCCACGCCTGTGGTCCCAACGGCGATAGCGGTTCCACCAACTCCCACACCGGCGCCGACGGTGACGCCAAACCCAACGGCGATAGCGGTTCCACCAACTCCCACATCGGCGCCGACGGTGACGCCAAGCCCAACGGCGATAGCGGTTCCACCAACTCCCACACCGGCGCCGACGGTGACGCCAAACCCAACGGCGACCCGGGCTTCCACACTCACGAGCACTGATTGGACCGTACTTGCCGACCAGGTCTACTCCACACTAGCTGAGCTTACGGAGGACTACAGCCCCAGGGAGAGCGGCTCAGACCAGGAGCTGAAGGCAGCCGATCACCTGCGCGCAAGGTTGGACGATCTCGGTTACGACACGTCGGTTCAGGACTTCAGCGTCGGCGTCTTCAGGGCGGGCGTGGAGCTCGAATCAGCGTCGGGCGATGCTCCCGACTCTCCGCGGGCGATTCCGATTTCGATGTCCCTGCACGGCAGCGCCACCGGCATCCTTGCCTACGCGGGCCGAGCGTTCGCTGAGGACATTCCGGCCGAGGGGCTGGAGGGCCGGATCGCGCTGATAGAGCGCGGCATCATAACCTTCGAGGAAAAGGTGAATCGAGTGGCGGAAGCCGGAGCGGTCGGAGCAGTCGTCTTCAACAACATAGAGGGCTTGTTCCTCGGAACGTTCTTTAGCCAATCGAGCATTCCGGCGGTCGCCGTCAGCCAGTCGGACGGCGGCCGTCTGCTCGCCCTCCTCGAGCAGGGCGAGGTCGAAGCCACAGTGTGGGTCGGAGATGTGGACTCGCCGTCGCGGAACGTCATTGCCGATAAACGCGGAACTTCGGACGACGGCCGGACGGTCATAATCGGGGCGCACTACGACACGGTGGCGGACACAGAGGGCGCCAACGACAACGGGTCCGGCGTCGCGACGGTACTGACGCTGGCCGAATACATAGCCGACCGCGACTATCCTTTCGACGTGAGGATAATCTTCTTTGGCTCGGAGGAAATCGGACTGTTGGGCAGCAACAACTACGTGGACAACATGAGCGAGGAAGAGATCGAAAACACCATCGCCATGCTGAACTTCGACGCCCTGGGATCGGGGACGAGGCTCGACACCGCCGGCGACCCGGCGTTGACTGACCGGACGCACGCGATCGGGTTCGACCTGGGCATGGAAATGGGTAGATTCTCTGAGGAACGGTGGGCTGGCCTCGGAGGAGCGAGCGACCACGGGCCGTTTCGGCTTGCGGGCATACCTGCGCAGTACATCACTGCCGACGACAAGTCGCGCATCAATTCGCCGGCAGACGAGATCCGTCACATAAACGCGGACCTGCTGGGAATGGCCGCCGCAATTGGAATCCGCCTGCTCAACTGGCTAGCCGAGCAAAACTAGCGGCGTATTCGTCTCCACGTGCCCCTTTGTGCCCTTCGTGGACAATGTCCCCTCTCCCTTGTGAGGGAGAGGGTTAGGGTGAGGGTGAAGCTACGCCCCGTCCAGGAAGGCGCTCGCCGGCGGAATGTCGGGGTATTGCTCCGACAGCCGCGCCCAGGCGTTGCGCGTGGCCTCCCTGGCGTCTCGCAGCACGTCCTCCTCGTTCATGGTGAGCACCCTGCCCTCTCGCATCACCATCTCCCCGCCCACGATTAGCGTATCGACGTCGCTCGCCTGCCCGTAGTGCACCAGGTTGGAAAGCAGGTTATTGGAGGGCGTAAGATGCGCACGCCGCAGGTCGACCAGGGCGACGTCGGCCAGCTTGCCCGGCTCCAGAGAGCCAAGGTCGTCCTCCCTGCCCAGCGCACGCGCGCCGTTTCGGGTGGCCCAGTCCAACATGGTGCGAGGCGTGGGCACCGGGCCGCCTCCGCGCTTGCCCCTGTTCACGATGATGCCCACGCTCAACGCCTGCCACATGTCCTCGGACATGTTGTCGGTGCCCAGTGCGACGTTGATGCCGGCGTCGACGATAGCGGGCACGTTCGCGCCGGCGTGGCCGCCGCGCCGCGAGCTGGACGCCGGGCAGTGCGCCATGTGCGTGCCGCTGTCGGCCAGGATGGCGATGTCGTCCTCGGTGCAGAACGACCAGTGCGCGGCCAGCAGGTCCGGTCCCAGCCAGCCGTTGTCCCGCAGGTACTCGGCGGGCGTGCTGTCCTTGCCGCTGAGCGCGGCCGTCTGGCGAACCTCAGCGGCGCTCTGGGCGAGGTGGATGGTGCGGCTCAGCCGGTGCTTGCTTGCCAGCTTCAGCAGTTCGTCGAGCATCCAGGGCGAGCAGTTCTCCGTGGCATGTGCGGCTATCTGGCACTGCACGCGCCCGCCGTCCGCGCCGTGGAAGCGCTGCACCAGTCTCTCGGCGCGCTCCAGAAACTCTTCGCCCCACTCGCGGGAGTACTCGTAGCGCCCGTGGCGAATCTCCAGCGTGAGCGCGTCCGCGCAGCTCTCGCTCAGGAACAAACGCAGGCCAGAGTCCACCATGTACTGGGCGTAGCCGTCCACGAACCGCAGGGGGTCTACCAGCGTCGTCGCGCCGCAGCGTATCGACTCCAGGCAGCCCAGGGCGGCCATCGCTCCGCGCTCGTCGTCGGTCATGGCGAAGGTGATGGGCGTCATATAGGCGTAGACCGAGTCGACGTCCATGTCCTCCACCGTGCCGCGGATCACCGTCAGAACGGTGTGGGTGTGGGAATTGATCAGCCCCGGCAGCGCCGCCTTTCCGCTCGCGTCCACCCGTGCCAGATCGTGGTACGCGCGCTCCAAGTCCGCCGACTTGCCCACGGCGGCGAGCCTGCCATCGACCACGGCCAGTGCGCCGTCGTGGATGACTGTGCCGTCGGCGTCGCAGGTGACCACCGTGGCGTTGGTTATGAGCATGTCCATGGGCGGGCGCCTCCGTATACGCGAGCGGAGCAGCCCTCCGCTCACGGCAGAGCCGGTCGCAGAGTGCTGCTCCGCTAAATCTGGCAATGTCCTGGAGGGCGCGGCCTCTCCGGCGTCCGGAGAACCGCGCCCTCCGTGTTGGAACTAGATCTTCACCGTCGCGGTGTTGCCCTCGACGCTGAAGTTCGTGCCGAACTCGCTGGAAAGGCGGTCGAAGCGGTCGATGATCTCCTCGGCCACCTCGCCGTCCGCCAGCACCGGGCGGCCCCTCTGCGCACGGTTGCGCCCGTGGCCCAGATCTATCGGCAGCAGCTTAAGCTCACTCAGCTCGCCGTCGCGGAAGCTGGTCATGCCTATGGCGCTCTGCCACCGGATGGGCTGGACGGTCTGGCCGCGGGACTCGTTGCCGGAGCGGGCGTCGTAGAAGTCTGCCGGCGTGGCGTCCCAGTCCAGCCCCTGGCGCACCATGTTGTCGTGGGGCATCAGCAGCACCGTGTCGTTCTGCAGGATGAAGTCGCCCAGGCTGTAGAAGATGGGCTTGCCCTTGTAAATCTCTATGCCCCTGTCCTGGTGCGGGCCGTGGCCGATGAAGACGTCGGCGCCGGCGTCGATGACTGCGTGGGCCAGCTCCCGCACGTGGTCGGAGGGCTCGTCCTCGGTCTTGCCGCCCTCGTGGTTGTGGACCGTAAACATCACCCAGTCTGCCATCCTGGCGGCGTCGCTGACGCGGGAGAGGTTGCGCTCCAGGTCGTCCCTGTTGATGAAAGTGTGCTTCTCGAAGGTCTCGCCGAGCACGAACTTGGCCGTCGGATCCTCGCCGTACATTGGCTGGGTTAGCAGATGCACCTCGGTGTCGGAGTCGGAGATGTTGTCAGCGTAGCCGGAGTTTCGCATCCCGGCCACGCGCTGCGGCCAACCCATCTGCCCGGAGATACGCTGGAGCGCGTCGAAGGCGGGCCGGTCGACGGTGAACTCGCTGGACCAGCGGATGACGTTGGCGCCAGGGCGGCCCATCACGTCGCGGCTCTCCTCGCCAGCGCGCCCACCCGGCGGCGTGGTCGTGGTCGCGGAAATGAGCGCCACGCGGCCCTTGGGAGTGTCCATGTACATCGGCGCGGTCGCCTCGGCAAGGTGCCTGCCGGTGCCCGCGTGGGGCATGTCGTACTCGTCGAGGTGGCTGATGTTGGTCAGAATGCCGTTCTCGCCGAAGTCGTAGGAGTGGTTATTCGCGCATCCCACCATGTTGATGCCGAGCCACTTCAGGTCCTCGATGTGCTTGGGGTCGCACCGCATATAGGTGCCGCCCGGCCGGTGCGTGGGCGGGTCCTCGTAGTCGTGGAACAGCATCTCGGCGTTCGTAAATCGCACGTCCGCGTCGTGGAGATGCTCGCGCATCGTGATGAATCGCGGTTCCCGGAACACGGACATCGCCCGCGTAATGAGCGACTCTCCGGTTATCGCCATGGTAATGTCGCCGCTTTCGGCCTCGTAGAGCATGGGGGGGCCTCCCTGGTGAGATTGTGCGGGTGGGCCGTGTACCGCCACACAGGGCGGGCCGGCCCGTATGCGGCAGATTCTAGCAAAACGTTGGTGGGGTTACAAACGCGGGACGGCAGGGATGACTGTGCTAAAATGTGTGATAATTTGATGCCTTTTTGGAGGAACTCTCAATGCGAAAGAGACTCACCGTCACACTGGATGAAGAAGTGTACGACGGATTACACCGAGTAGTTGGACAAGCACAGATTAGCGAGTTCGTCGAATCGCTGCTGCGTCCCTACGTCATAGACACTGACCTGGAGAAAGGCTATCGCCAAATGGCGGCGGATGAGGAGCGCGAGGCAGAAGCTAACGAGTGGATGGAGGCTAACTTGGGGCATCCCCGCGATGAGACGAGGTTAGGCGTGGTGGGTCAACTTTGACTCTTCAGTGGGCGGCGAAATCCGCAAGCAACGCCCGGCTGTCATATTGAGCAATGACGACTCGAACATGATCCATAACAGGATTCAGGTCGTTCCTATGACCACGAACGTGAGCCGCCTGTATCCCGGTGAAGCCTACGTTACGGTAAACGGCATACGGCACAAGTGCATGGCCGACCAGATCAGGACCGTCAGCAAGTTGCGCGTAAGTAACCTGTTCGGCCGTCTGTCGGGAGCTGACCTGCAAAGGGTCGAGTGGGCTGTAAGGCTGCAATTGGGATTAGAGTAGTGCCACAACTGCGCCCTCTCCTCAATCCTCTTCCTAAATGGGGCAGTAGATAGCCCACCCACTATATCGCAGCCTATCTCACGCGCCCCTCCCCGACCGTTCCAGCAGCCAGTTGTGCGCGGCAAGCGTCGCCACTGCAAGCGCGATCGACAATCCCACCAGCCGGACGGCGGCGGCGGTGTCCCCGGACTGCACGTTGGTGAAGATAGCCAGCGGCAGCGTCTGAGTCCGTCCCGGAATGTTGCCCGCAACGATAATCGTGGCGCCGAACTCCCCCAGCGCGCGCACGAAGCCGAGCAGCACGCCCGCCAGGATGCCGGTGTAGGCAAGCGGCACGGTGATCGTGAAGAACACCCTCACGGGGCCGGCGCCCAGGCTCCGCGCCGAAGCCTCCAGCCGCTCGTCCACACCCTCCATCGCCACCATCACCGCCCTTGCCATCAGCGGGAAGGACACCACGGCGGCGGCGAGCGCGGCTGCTATCCACGTGAATACTAGGTCCACGCCCAGCAGCCCGTGAAAGGCGGAGCCAACCGGCCCGTCCCGGCCCAGCAGCAGCAGCAGGAAGTAGCCCACCGCCACGGGGGGAAGCGCCAGCGGCAGCGACACAAGAAGGTCTACGACGAAGCGCCCGCGAATCCGCTTCCTCACCATCAGCCAGGCGAGGCCGAGCGCCAGCGGGAAGTTGACGGCGGTGGCCGCCGCCGCCACCCTCAGCGTCACCCAGACAACGGTTAGGTCCTGCTCACCCATGCTCTAACTACCGTCAAGCGTCGATGCAATCCCCCAGGAACACGAAGGGTCCTAAAGCAACGACTAGGCATTGGTGTTTCTACCTGTTCTTAAAATCTTCGTGTACCTAGATCCTCTAGTATCAAGACTATTTGAAGGGAAACGCTTGGGTGACGTCACACGTCCTGCCACTGCCCATCTCCTGTGGCAGGTCCCCGCATGGGATGCCCGTCTCGGGACGAACAACACCTCTGTCAAGACCTGCCGGTCGGGTATCCTTGGACGCCCTCCTTTTGATTTCGGCGACTTGGATGGCAACACGAGCTCGATCTGCTACCACAACTCGTCGGACACCAAAGCTTCGCCATGGTCAGCCTCTTCTATCTCAGGCTAAGCATCTCTTCAGTCACTGTCTAACGATTGTTAGGGTTCTTTTAGAAAATCTAAGAGCACCGCATCGGGCAACCTCAAGCGTTCCATATGATACAGGCCCTGACGACGAGCTTGATTCCCATCCGAAATGAGGAACCGATGCATCACAATAGGGACACCACACCCTTTTCGCATTTTCGGCATGGCCGGCGATAAAGACGTCCCCCCTATCTGCTGCCCAAGACTAACATTTTCCTAGATCAGCTTTCGGGGAACGGGTCACAGAGACGAGCCAATAGCTGTTGTGCACCTCCTTATCTGCCGCGCGCGGCAGCGTTACTCACAGGCAGGCAACCCTAAGCTTGCAAGATCGTTGAATGCAACTTGCAGTAGTATTTGCGGCACGCAGCCGCTAAAACTGTTCTCGGCGAGCTGAAGTTCGAGCAGATTCAAGAGTTCACCAATCTCCACAGGTATCGATCCACTCAAACCATTCCACCTGAGATCAAGCTCTTGCAGGTTAGAAAGCTCTCCCAGTTCCACAGGTATCGACCCGCTAAGGCTGTTACCTCTGAGAATAAGCACTTCCAGACCCGATAGCCGCCTTAGTTCGGCGGGAATCGAACCACTCAAGGTGTTATAGCCGAGGTGCAGCCCACGCAGGTTAGATAGCTGGCCCAGTTCTGCCGGTATGGAGAGGGTCAAGTTGTTCCTCTCGAGATCTAGCCATTGCAGGTTGGATAGCTGGCCAAGTTCGGCAGGTATCGACCCGCTCAAGTCATTTCCGGCGAGGGAGACATTGTTCAGGCTGGTAAGTTCTCCCAACTCTGTTGGTATCGCACCACCAATATCGTTCTCACTCAGCCAAAGGACCTCCAGGGTCAATAGCTGCCCCAGCTCCGGCGGTATCGATCCGCTCAAGCTGTTCGCACTGAGCCAGAGCAATCTGAGATTGGATAACTGACCCAGTTCCGAAGGTATCGATCCACTCAAACCGTTCCACCTGAGATCAAGCTTCTTCAGGTTATATAGCTGCCCCAGTTCAGGAGGTATCGATCCACTCAAACTGTTTCCGGAGACCGAGACCTCTTGCAGGTTGGGCAGTTGCCCGAGTTTCGCAGGAATCTCGCCGCTCAGGTTGTTTTTCCTTAGATCAAGCTCTTCAAGACTTGAGAGCTGCCCTATTTCCACTGGTATCGATCCACTCAAACCGTTCTCATACAGCCTCAACAATCTCAGGTTTGACAGTTGGCCTAGTTCCGCGGGAATCGGTCCACTTAGGCTGTTGCCCCAGAGGATAAGACTCTGTAGATTGGATAGCTTCCCCAACTCGTCAGGGATCGAATCGGCCAGTTCATTTCCACCGAGCTGCAGCAACTCCAGATTCGAAAGATGCCCCAGTTCCGGAGGGATCGATCCACTCAAACCGTTCTCATGGAGAACTAGTCTGGTGACGCGCCCGTCGGCGTCAGTGTCCACGCCGTACCACTCTCCCAGCGGCGCGGGGCTCAGCCACTTGTAGCTGTCACTCCAATTCGTCCCTTCAGTAGCATCATAGAGCGCCTCCAGAGCCTCCCTGTCTACATCAAGAGTTGTCGTTGCCATCGGTTCGGTGGTTGGTGTACCAGCAGAGCTTGACTCAACACAGACGGGCAGGCCAAGTCTACCCGCATCAGTTATCTCAACATTCAACAGTCCTGCTGGCACACAGCCACTGAGATAGTTTCCGTCGAGACCAAGTGACCGAAGCTTGGATAGCTGTTCCAGTCCCCGGGGGATCGCTCCGACAAGGTTGTTGTAACTGAGGGAAAGCACTTCAAGGCTGGATAGTTGCCCTAGCTCCGAAGGAATCGATCCGCTCAAGCTGTTGGCCCAGAGGATTAGCTCTCGCAGGCTGGCAAGCTGGCCCAATTCCGACGGAACCGATCCGCTTAGGCCGTTACTCCAAAGCGAAAGCACTTCAAGGCTGGATAGTTGCCCTAGCTCCGGAGGAATCGATCCGCTCAGGTTGTTGTCCCAGAGGATTAGCTCTTGCAGGCTGGCAAGCTGGCCCAGTTCCGAAGGAATAGACCCGCTCAATCTGTTGTCCTCTAGCCCAAGCATCTGTAGGTTGGAGAGTTTCCCCAACTCGGGAGTGATGGCGCCGCTCAGCCTGTTCCATGTGAGCACGAGTTCTAGAAGTTCGGATAGTTGGCCCAATTCTGCGGGAATCGCACCGGTCAAGCTATTGGCTGAGAGGTCAAGTTCGTACAGTTTGCGCAGTTGGCCCAGTTCTGGGGGAATCGAACCGTTCAAATCGTTAATTGAGAGATCAAGCGTTTGCAGTTCGGACAGCTGGCCCAGTTCTCGGGGAATCGCGCTGACCAGACTATTACGTGAAAGGTCGATTTCTTGCAGTTCTGGTAACTGGCCCAGTTCCGGGGGAATCGCTCCGACCAGATTGTTACCTGAGAGGTCAAGCGCTTGCAGCTTGGATAGCTGGCCCAGGTCAGCAGGAATTGCCCAGCGCAAACCGTTCTTGCTCAGCGTAATTTTGGTTACACGACCGCGGTCGTCGGTCTCCACGCCGTGCCATTTTTCGAGGGGCGCATCGCTCAACCAGTTGGTATTTTCACTCCAGTTCTTCCCATCGGTTTCTTCGTATAGCGCCTCCAGGACTTCCCTCTCACTATCCAACGAAGCCATGGCGCAATCGGGGAGACCGAGATTTTCAAAGTAATTGGTCTCTATACGCCACAGCCCGGAGGGTACACAGCCGCTTAGATTGTTCCCACTGAGGTCAAGTCCATCCAGCTTGTATAGATTTCCCAACGCCTCAGGTATCGACCCGCTCAAGTTATTCCAACCGAGCCAGAGCGCTTCCAGCTTGGAAAGTCTCCCAAGTTCCTTAGGAATTGATCCACTCAATTCATTCAGTTCAAGAGAAATGTACCGCAGGTTGGAGAGTCTTCCCAGTTCCTCAGGTATCGATCCGTGCAAGTCGTTCCCATTGATCGCGAGCCCTTCCAGATTCGATAGTTGGCCCAGTTCAAGGGGAATCGCACCGCTCAAGAAGTTCTCACCCAGTCGAAGCTTCCGCAGGTTAGAGAGCTGGCCCAGCTCAGGGGGAATCGCGCCTGTCAACCCGTCCCTGGTTAGCCATAGCTCTTCAAGGCTGGATAGCTCTCCTAGATCGGGAGGAATCACGCCGCGCAGGTCGTTCCAACTGAGATCGAGCACTTCCAAGTTTGACAGACGGCCCAGCTCTTCGGGAATGCCACCGATCAGGTTGTTGCCGGTAAGCGAGAGTCCTTCCAGGCTCGAGAGTTGCCCTAACTCCACAGGTATCGATCCACTAAGTTCGTTCCAACGGAGATCAAGGATCTCCAGCTTGGCTAACTGGCCCAGCACCGACGGTATCGCGCCACTCAAGCTGTTTGCGGATAGTTCAAGTTTGGTGACGCGTCCGTTGGCGTCGGTGGTTACCCCGTACCAGTCACCAAGCGGTCCGGTGCTCAACCAGTTGCTGCTTTCTTCCCAGTCGGTGCCTCCTGTCGCATCATAAAACACCTCCAGGACCCCTCTGGCGCCGGCTGACGTTAGCACGGACCCACATGCAGGCAGGCCAAGGCTTGCCAGATCATTGTCTGGAACGTCCAGCAGTTCCTCCGCAACACAGCCAATCAAACTGTTCCCTTTGAGGTGAAATTCTTGCAGACTGGATATCTGTCCCAGTTCAACTGGAATCACGCCGCTCAGGCTGTTATCAGAGAGGCCAAGTATCTGGAGGTGGGATAGCCGCGCCAGTTCCCCAGGTATCTCGCCACTTAAATCGTTTCTTCTGAGGTCCAACACTTGTAGTCTGGACAGTTGCCCCAACTGGGATGGAATGGTTCCACTCAAATTGTTCCCACTGAGATCAAGAACTTCTAGATTTAAAAGCTGACCCAGTTCAGCCGGAATGCCGCCGCTCAAAGTGTTTCCGACCAGGTGTAGTTCCCGCAGGTCGGAAAGATGCGCCAGTTCGGCTGGAATGCTGCCACTCAAGTTGTTCCCGATCAGATTGAGTGATTCCAGCTTGGACAGCTGGCCCAGCTCCGTGGGAATCGAGCCGCTTAGACCGTTCCAGCTTAGCCCCAGCGCGGTCACGCGACCATTAGCGTCGGTGGTGACGCCGTGCCATTCGCCAAGGGGCGCATCGCTCAACCAGCCCCTGTTGCGCACCCATAACTTTGCTCTTGTCGAATCGTAAAACGCTTCAAGAGACTCCCTGTCGGTCACGGTGCTAAGTTCATTGATCACTTGATCGTCACCTATCACAACATCAACTCACAACATCAACCGCCTTGCGGCCACCTGGGCAGCCGGCTTCCGCCAGTCGCTGCCGCACGTCGATAGGCAACTCTTTCTCAATTCTCCGCCGCTCCGTTTGAGACCCCCGGATGTGAGCTAGAAAAGTCGGAGCGGTGATAGTTTCGTCGCCGGGAAACGATTCGAGAAAGGCCGTAATACTCTTGAAGTAAGCCAAACTTGCATGGTGCCACTCTACGACCTCTTCCGGGGGGACTAAGCCAGAAATCCTATCAATTGCATCCGATGCGAGCACAAACTTCTCGCCGTAAGTTCCCGTGTCCAGCGCCTGTGTCGGGTCTAATGAGCTACATTTCAACCGGGACAGGTATTCGTCGAGAGACAGAGCGGCGGACGCAGGTGGAGGCGTCGCCGTTGGAGTTGCAGGAAGCGAAGGCGTAGATGTAGTCAAAGCCGTCGTTGCGGTTGGAATGTCCGGTGGTTCCGTTGAAAGAGACAAAACTGGGGTTGCAGTTGGTGTATGTGTTGGTATCGGCGTGGAAGAAGTCAAGGCCGAGATTGTGATCGGTGGGTCCGCAGGTGCAGAGGCAGGCGTAGACAGAATCGGTGTTGGCGTCGCAACTTCTCCGCGGCTGCAGTTGATCACAAGTGACAGAACTGTCAGGCCTACGGCCAATAACGGCAGTGAGCCAAGCGCATTCCGAATGTTTCTAGGGTCATACACTGACATTCCCATCTGGTGGCACGCGGGAGGATGGCCATAATCCATTCCGTACGTCTCGCGAGACCGAAATCCTATCAAATGCATGCGCAGACCAACTGCGAACAATGAACTACCGTCCGCTGTAAGTCAACCTTCTGACTTTGACACTGACACCCCCTAACAAGACTATTGGAATAGGAACCTTGAGCATAACTTTCGCCATGGTCAGCCTCCTCAGTCACTGTCGAGCGATTCTTAGGGTCTTGTCAGAAACTCTAGGCGCCCTTCGTGGATAATCCTAT
This sequence comes from Dehalococcoidia bacterium, assembly GCA_965217705.1. Taxonomy (GTDB): domain Bacteria; phylum Chloroflexota; class Dehalococcoidia; order Lucifugimonadales; family CATOSD01; genus CATOSD01. Next base: position 395,418 of record CBDCJA010000001.1, read on the forward strand.
CCCTTGCCAGTGGTTACTGTGCCACCGCGTCAAACCCGTTCCGCCGGAATATGGCCTGCGCCTCCGGACCCAGCAGGAACTCCACGAACCTCTCGGCGAGCGCGGGATACGAAGTGCGCCCAACGACCGCCGCCGGGTAGACAATCGGCTCGTGGCTGTCGGCGGGCACTATGTCGAGCGAGCGCACGTCCCCGACGGCCTCAGCGTCCGTTCGATACACGAGGGCTGCGTCCACGTTGCCGGACTGCACGTAGGCGAGCGCCGACCGCACGTCCGGCGCGAACACCAGCGAGCCTCCGGTCGGCTCCCACAGCCCAAGACTCGACAAAGACTGCCTGGCGTACAGGCCCGCCGGCGCGAGCTGGGGATCGGCCACAGCGACGCGCGTTCCGGCCTGCCCCAGCAGTTCAGCCAGCGAACTGGGTGAGAGCTGCGGCGAACGCGCCGCAACTACAAGCGCATTGCCGAACAACTCTGCGGGCTCCCCATCGATCAGCCCCTCCGCACGCAGGCCGTCCATGGGAGAATTCCCCGCGGAGATGAAAACGTCCGCCGGGGCGCCGCCAACAATCTGCCGCGCCAGGGACTGCGAGCCTCCGTAACTGAGCGACACGTTCGCGTCGCCATCACGCTCGAACTCGCGCTCCACTTCGCCCATGGCGTCCGCCAGGCTGGCCGCCGCGAGGACCAGAATCTCGGGGCTCTCCGTCGACTGGGTCGAACACGCTCCCAGCACGCAGGCCAACGCGACAGCCGCGGCGACCGCCCGCAACGTGCCGGGCAGGCTCACGCGCCGCCCTCGGGCGCTGAGGCGCTCTCGGCATGGGCCGGTTTTTCGCGCGCGGTGAGCGCGGCGACCACGCCCACGAACTGCACCGCCGTCGCCAGGAAGAACGCCATCTCTAGCGAATCCGTCCTATCGCTGATCCAGCCGCTCACCACCGGCGCGATGAAGCCGCTGGATATGCCGACGGTGTTCATCACCCCCATCACCGTGCCCATCCCCACGCGCCCGGACGCGAAAGTGTGGTCGCCCGCCCAGGACACGATGATCGGATTCCACGCGAGCGCGCCCAGGAATCCGTATGCCATGAACGCGCCGAGAATGGCCGGCGTCGAGTCGACGACGGCCGCGACCGACAACATGACAGCCGACCCGCTGAGCATGGCTAGCGTCAGGCCTTTCCGCCCCAACTTGTCCGAGAGCCTGCCCCAGGTGAGCGCGCCCACCAGTGACGCGCCCGCGACCGCCGACGTGAACAGGCCCGCCCTGGTGATGGACATGCCGTGTTGGTTCACGAGGAAGCTGGGGCCCCAGGTGAAGATGACCATATAGGCGTACAGCGCGCAGAAGTTGGTTACGCACAGAGGGATGAAGTCGCGGTTTCGAAAGAGGAAGGCCAAACCGCCTTCCACCTTGGGCGCCCTCGGCACTCCCCGAATCGCGAATCCTATCAGCGCGGCCATCAGCAGTGTGGGCACGAGCATGAAGAGGTACGGCGCGCGCCAGCTTTCGGACACGGAGTAGAGCAGCCCCGCCATGCCCAGTCCAAGCGCCGATCCAAGCGCCATGCCGGACGTGACCACCGACGAACTCGTGCCCCTCCACCGGGGCGGCACTGAGCTTATGGTTATGCCGTAGGACCCCGCATAGTAGGCGCCCGCCCCGAAGCCCTGAATACCGATGAATAGCAGCAACAGCAGGTAGCTGGCGCTGAACAGGCCGATGCAGAACAGCCCGAGGCCAATAATCAGGTACATTACGACCAGCACCCTCTTGAGGCCGAAGCGGTCGCCCAGCACGCCGGAGGGTATCTGCATGAAGACGTAGGTTATGAAGTAGACGCTGGAGATGGCGCCGCTCTGCGCGTCAGTCAGCCCGAAGTCGTCGGCTATGACCGGCAGCAGCGGGAAGAGTATGCTGCGATCGAGGTAGAGGACGGACCAGCCGAGAGCGAGCGCGGCCACGATGAGGTGGACGCGCCACCTCTCGGCGAATGGCCGCCGACTGACCTTTTGCCCCGACTCACGCATGGATGGGATGTTATCAAAGTGAAAGTCCTGGGGACACCCCCGGCACTCCATTTGCCATGCCCCTCAAGAGGTTGGCGCGGCATCGCTTTGACAGTTAGAACAAGCTGTGCTAGACTTCCCGCCAAGACGGAATGCTTCGACGATACCCACAAAACTACTTTTGCGAATCTGGAGAGGGCGGACGCCTGCAGGCGTCGCGCCCTCTTTTGCTTTTGGGGCGTTTGTCTGGCGCCCTCACCCGACTCATAGGAGGTCTTTCCCATTAACCTACCCAAGATCACACGCAAGATAGGGGGCATGTTCAAGCGCCCACCTATGGAAGAACCCGCTGTCCGGCGTTACCCTCCGGAGGTCGAGCGCCCGAATAGCGAGGTCGTAATCTCGCTGACCGGGACACCGAGCGCCAGAGGCGCTCAGCGTGTCGAACGCTCGGCATCTGCAATAGAAGCTCCGCCGCGCCGGGACACCCCCCCCACAAGGCGTCGCACACCGCGAGAGCGCGACCGGGACCGCAACGAGCACGAGTCGCGACAGCGACCGCAGCGCTCGCGCGACCAGAGGCAGCGAAGTCGGCACGAACATACCGAAACTCGGGCTCACGAGCCCCGGCCCAGTCCCGCCCCGGCTCCCGTCATTCCGCCAGACCTGCCGGAGCAGGCCGCCTTCGGCGAGCTCACGGTCTCCGGCGCCATGGGCCACACGCTGGACAGGATGGGCTATTCCGAGCCCACGCCCGTCCAATCCCGCGTCGTTCCACTGGCCATGCAGGGTCTGGACGTAGTAGGCCAGGCGCAGACCGGCACCGGAAAGACGGCGGCCTTCGGAATTCCCATCGTCGAGCTTATCGATGGCGAGTCCACCCAAATCCAGGCGCTGGTGCTCACGCCCACGCGGGAGCTCGCCATGCAGGTCAGCGACGAAGTCTCGAGCCTGGGCCAGTTCCAGGGCGTGCGCTGCCTCACTGTGTACGGCGGCCAGTCGATGAATGTGCAGCTCGACGGCCTCCGCAGGCGTCCCCAGGTGGTGGTGGCGACCCCGGGCCGACTGATGGATCACATGAGCCGCCGCACGATCAGCCTGTCCGACGTGCGGATCGTCGTGCTGGATGAGGCCGACCAGATGCTGGATATTGGATTCATCGACGACATCGAGCGCATTCTGCGCGCCACGCCAAGCACGCGCCAGACGCTCTTGTTCTCAGCGACGATGCCAGGGCCGATTCGCAGGCTGGCCAGGCGCTACCTGCGAGAACCGGAGTGGATCAGGGTGGGCGGCGACGCCGAGCCTGTCGAGCAGGTCGACCAGTTGTACTATGAGGTCGCCGCGCAAGACCGCCCGGCAGCCCTAGACGAACTGCTGGCAGACCAAGAAAAAGTGACCCAGGCGCTAATCTTCCGCCGCACGAAGGTAGGCGTCGACAGACTGGTATACAACCTGGAGCGCCAGGGTTTCGACGCTGAGGCGATCCACGGCGACATGACCCAGGCTCACCGCGAGCGGGTGATGCGCCGGTTCAAGGAAAAGCGACTGCGCGTGCTGGTCGCGACCAACGTCGCGGCCCGCGGGCTGGACATCCCCGCGGTCTCCCACGTCATCAACTATGACATGCCCAGCAACCTGGAAGAGTACGTTCACCGTATTGGCAGGACGGCCCGCATGGGACGCCCCGGCACCGCCATAATGTTCGTGTCGGACGTGCTCGACTTCTCTACGCTGGACATCATCCAAGAGCACGTCGGCGGCGACTTGCGCCAGGAGCGCCTGGCCTTCCTATACGGCTAGCGCGTCCAGCCCACGGCCACGAGTGTCTTCCGGCAGAACGCACAGGCTCGTCAACACCACTGCGCTGATAGTGCCCGGCGCGGTGGCGCTGGCGTGGCTCTTTGGTGAGGACTACTCGGTCGGCCAGTGGGAGAGCCTGGCGGCGTTGGGCGGCGGCTACCTGCTGTCAACCATCGGCATCAACCCCGACCAGGACATCGCAAGGCGCACCTTCGCCGAGCGCCGCGGGTTATGGGGCTTATTCCTGTACGTCTGGACTCTGCCCTACGGCATCCTGTTCAAGCACCGGGGCATAAGCCATGAGCACGTGATAGGCACCATAACCCGGGTCTTGATAATGGGGCTTTGGATTCCGCCGCTGGTCATGTACCTGTCGATAGGATTCGACTGGGCGCCCGTGACACACTACTCAGGCTGGGTGTTCCTGGGCCTGACGGTGGCGGACTCGATGCACATCGCCGCGGATGGCGGCCGCCGCCAGCTCGAGCATACGGAGTAGCGAACGAGCTTCAGACCAGCGCCAGTCCCCTCACCCTTCGAGGGAATGGGGACTGGCGCACCGTCCTACCGCACGCGCTGGATGACCCTGCGGGTGGCGTCGACGAGCGTGTCCACGTGCTCGTCATCGGAGATCGCGCTCAGCGCTCCGCCGAGCAGCACGCCCTCGTTGAGAAGGCCCGTGAACAGCGCCTGCTTCAGTGCGCGGTCGTCCTTCAGTGTCGAGCGGTGGTCGGTTATCTCTTCGGAGGTGAAGTGGATGCCGAACAGCGACGCTACGCCGGTGACCTGCGCGGGCACTTCCAGCTCGTCGAACACGGCCCTCAGCTTGCCGCGCAGAGTATCGCCCAAATCGCTCATGCGCTCGTAGACCTCCGGCGTCAGCTCCTCCATGACCACGCAGCCGGCTGCCATTGTGAGCGGGTTGCCGTTGAAGGTGCCAGCGTGAGCCAGCGTCGGACCGTTCTCACTCGGGTCGTACAGCGCCATCACGTCCTCGCGGCCGCCGAACGCGCCCACTGGCGTGCCACCGCCGATGATCTTGCCCATCGCCGTCAGGTCGGGCGTGACTCCGAACAGCTCCTGCGCGCCGCCGGGGGCCACACGGAGACTCTGCACCTCGTCGAAAATCAACAACATGCCAAGCTCTTCAGTGAGGTCGCGTATTCCCTGGAGAAACTCCTTATCGGCGGGCAGATAGCCGAAGCTGGACGAGATAGCCTCCATCACCACGCAGGACAGGTCGTCCTTGTTCTCGCGAATCAGTCGCTCACAGGTGGCCAAGTCGTTGTAGGGAAGCACGATCACGTCTTCCAACACGCTGGGGGGAAGGCCGTCATACTCCGGCACGGCTGTGGTGCCGTTCGGGTCGAGTTGGTCGGCCTTTGGCGACACGCTCACCTGAACGTACTCGTGCGCGCCGTGGTAGCCGCCCTCGAACTTGGCAATCTTATGCCGGCCGGTGAAAGCCCGCGCGGCGCGTATCGCCATGAGCGTACCCTCTGTGCCGGAGTTGGTGAAGCGGACGCGATCGAGTGACGGGATGCGATCACACAGTATCCTGGCCAAGCGCGCCTGGTCCTCCGTCGGTACGCTGAAGGCCGTGCCGAAGCTCGCCTTGTCCTGTATCGCCTTGACCACGCGAGGGTGGGCGTGTCCCAGGATGAGGCTGGTGGCGTTTATCACAAAGTCCAGGTAGCGGTTGCCGTCGATGTCGTACATGTACAGGCCCTCGCCCCTCTCCGCGATGAAGGGGTAAGGCGGAAAGTACTGCGCGCCCCGCGTGCTGCCTCCCGGCAGGTACTTCGCGGCCTCTGCGAGGGCCTCCCTGGACTTGGGAGTGCTGGCTACGTAGCGGTCGATCTCCGTCTGATGCTGTTGTGTGGGCATGTAAACTCTCCTTGCCTTCCTCCATGCGCGGCCAACCGACTGCGGCGCCGACCCTGTGGGAACATCGCCCATTATACGCCGAAACCACCCGGTTGGCTAACTGGTCGGCACACGGCGCAGGCGTAGCCGTGGATTACTCATGGCGCGTCCGGCGTACGTGCCGTTGCAGACGCCGACAAGGGGGCTTCCACGGCTTGGATTCGCGGTAAACAGGCCCTGGCGAAAGTGGTAATATGGGCTGATAGGTGGTAGCTTGGAAAGGGCAGCCCGCACACTCATCGCAAAGGCCGCTTCCACAGTCCCCTGAAGGCGCAGTACACGCAGCACAAGCCAAGCACTTCGCGCCCTGCGCTCCGCATCAGCACCCGCCCCAGGAGCCTCACATGGTAACCACCAAGACAGAATACGGGAACATCCGGCCGACTCAGATCGAAGATGAGATGCGCAGCTCGTACCTCGACTACGCCATGAGCGTGATAGTGTCGAGGGCGCTTCCCGACGTGCGCGACGGCCTGAAGCCCGTACAGCGGCGAATTCTCTACGCGATGCACGAGCTGGGCATGAGGCCCAACTCCGCCTACAAGAAGAGCGCCAGGCTGGTGGGTGAGGTGCTGGGCAAGTACCACCCGCACAACGACGCGGCAGTGTATGACGCCATGGTGCGCATGGCGCAATCGTGGTCGATGCGGCTGCCGCTGGTCGACGGCCAGGGTAACTTCGGCAGCGTGGATGGCGACCCGCCCGCGGCGCTGCGGTACACCGAAGCGCGGTTAGCGACGCCCGCGGAGGAGATGCTCGCAAACCTCGACCAGGACACCGTGGACTCTATAGACAACTTCGACGGCTCGCTGCGCGAGCCGGTCGTGCTGCCCGCGCGCCTGCCCAACCTGCTCATAAACGGGGCGTCCGGCATCGCCGTCGGCATGGCCACCAACATCCCGCCGCACAATCCCGCTGAGGTGTGCGACGCCATCATCCAGCTCATAGACAAGCCCGACAGCACACCCGAAGACCTGATGCGCCACGTTAAGGGCCCGGACTTCCCCACGGGTGGCACAATCATGGGGCGAGAGGGCATCAGAAATGCCCACATCTCCGGCCGCGGCCAGATCATCATGCGCGCGAGGGCCGAGGTGGAGGAGACCAATCGCTCGCGCCGGCTGAAGATCGTCGTGTCCGAGCTGCCCTACCAGGTAAACAAGGCAACGCTGGTGGAGAAGATTGCCCAGCTCGCCAAGGACAAGCGCATCGTCGGCATATCGGAGATCCGCGACGAGTCCAACCGTGTCGGGATGCGCGTGGTCATCGAGCTGCGCGGCGGCGTGCAGCCCATGGTGGTGCTGAACAACCTGTACAAGCTGACGGCGATGCAGAGCACCTTCTCCGCCAACATGCTGGCGCTCGTCGGCGGAACTCCCGAAACGATTACTCTCAAGGCCGCGCTGCAACACTTCATCGCATTCCGCGAGCAGGTCGTCGTGCGGCGCACGGAGTACGACCTCAAGCGCGCCAGGGAGCGAGCACACATACTGGCGGGGCTGCGCATCGCCATCGGCAACCTGGACCGCGTGATCCAGCTGATCCGCAACTCCGCGGACGCCGAGGCCGCGCGCAACGGCCTGATAAGCGAGTTCGGCCTCGATGACGTGCAGGCCCGGGCCATCCTCGACATGCAGCTTCGCCGCATCGCCACCCTCGAGCGCGAGCGGCTGGAGACGGAGTACCGCGAGCTCCAGGAGAGCATACGCGGAATGGAGGAACTGCTCGCCAGCCCCACCAAGATCCTCACCGAGATCAAGAAAGAGACCCGCAAGCTGAAGAAGAGCTTCGGCGAACCCCGCCGCACCGAAATCAGCAACGAGGGCCACGACATAAGCCGCGAGGAACTGGAGCCTCACGAGCAGTTGGTCGTCACCTTCAGCCAGGCCGGTTACATCAAGCGCATCGCCGCGGACACCTACCGCAACCAGCACAGGGGCGGCAAGGGCGTCACCAGCATGAACACCAAGGACGACGACCCGGTGAAGCACATCCTAGTGGTGGACAGCCACGACCGGCTGCTGTTCTTCACCAACACAGGCCGAATCCTCTCGATCAAGGCCTACGAGCTGCGCGCCGACACCTCCCGGAACACGCGCGGCGTGCCAGTATTCAACGTGTTGCCCATATCGGACGTCGAGCGGGTGAACGCCATCATTGGCGTTGCCGGTCTGGAAGAAGAGCACGCCTTCCTGGTAATGGCCACGAGCAAGGGCAAGATCAAGCGTGTGGGGCTCAGCGAGATTTCTACGATTCGACCCTCGGGCCTAGTCATCATGAGGCTGGACATCGACGATGAATTGGTGACAGCGCGACTCGCCAACAACGACGACCACATAATCATGGTAACCGGGGACGGCTATGCGATTCGCTTCCCGATCGCCGGGGTCAAGCCGAGGAGCCGCGCCGCTGGCGGCGTTATCGGCATGAACTTGCGCAGGGATTCCAAACCACGCAAGGGATCCAGGGCGAAACCCAGGCGTCTGGCAGATGCCGAGGTCGTAGCCATGGACGTGGCCAGGCCGGATAGCAAACTCCTCGTCATCGGCAGGCGCGGATACGGCAAGCTGACAGAAATCGGTGAGTACCGCGAACAGGGCAAGGCCGGCCGTGGGGTCAAGACACTCAACACAACCGGCAAGCCCGGCCCGGTAGCCGATGCAAAGGTAATCGAAGACGGCATGGAGATATACGTGGTGTCGGAGCAGGCCCAGGTGCTCAGGACCAGCACCTCCGAGATTCGAAACACGGGCCGCATTGCCCAGGGCGTGACCATATTCAATCTGCGCGCGGGCGATGCCGTGGCGTCAGTCGCCTGCGTCAGCGGGCTGGCGAAGCCCACAGAGTAGTGGGGCCAAAGCGCCGCGAAAGGTAGTCGACATGAGAGGCAAAGACCTGTTGACGTTGTCGGACCTGGAGCCAGAGGAGGTTACTCTCCTGGTAGAGAGCGCCGACGCATTGAAGAGAGGTAAGCCGGCACGCCCGCTCGAGGGCAAGACCATCGCCCTCATCTTCGAAAAGCCGTCGCTGCGAACGCGAGTGAGCTTCGAGATAGGCATTCGGCAGATGGGGGGCGAATGCATATACCTTAGCCAGTCCGACATCGGCCTGGGCGTACGCGAGCCGGTTTCCGACGTCGCGCGTGTGCTCGAGCGGCTCGTCGACGGCATCGTGGCGCGCGTCTTCTCCCATCGAAGCTTGGAAATCCTCGGCGAGCGGGCCTCCATACCCGTCGTGAACGCGCTGTCCGACCTGGGCCACCCGTGCCAGGCGGTGGGCGACCTGCTGACGGTGTACGAGCACCGGGGCAGCCTGGAAGGGCTGAACGTCTCTTTCGTCGGCGACGGCAACAACATAGCCGGCAGCCTCGCCCTCGGCTGCGCCTCCGTCGGCGCCAACTTCACGGTTGCCAGCCCTGCCAACTATCGCATTCCGTCTATGGTGTGGGAAGAGGCCGAGCGCCGCGCCGCGCTGTCCGAGTCAAGGCTCGACTGGACGCCCGAGCCTTCGGAGGGGGTGCGGGACGCCGACGTGGTGTACACCGACGTATGGGTGAGCATGGGGCAGGAGGACGAAAGCGCCGCAAGACTGGAGGCGTTCTCTGGCTACCGCGTCGACGAGGCTCTGATGGGCAAGGCCAGGCCGGGCGCCCTGTTCATGCACGACATGCCCGCCCACAGGGGCGAGGAGATATCCGAAGACATGCTTGACCATCCCGGTTCAGTGGTGTTCGACCAGGCCGAGAACCGGCTGCACGCTCAGAAGGCCATCCTGGCCCGGCTCTTCTCCTAAGCGGCCTGAGAGGGCGCGGCACACCATGCTCAGCACACCTAAACCCACCGTCGCCATAGTGGGACGGCCCAACGTTGGGAAGTCCACGTTGTTCAACCGGCTCGTCGGTCGCCGCGCCGCGATCGAATCCGAGCTGGCGGGCACCACGCGCGACCGCGTAATCGGCGAGACGGAGTGGTCCGGCAAATCGTTCGTCCTCGTGGACACGGGCGGCCTGGACCGCTTTCCGGAGACCGACCTCTGGCAGGGCGTGAGCCGCCAGATTGGCATCGCGTTAGACGACGCGGACGTCATCGTCATGGTTACCGACGCCGAGGCCGGCGTCACCGCGCCCGACAGGGACGCCGCGGACTCCCTGAGGGCCGTGGGCAAGCCCATCGTGCTCGCGGTGAACAAGGCCGACAACCCGCGGCGCGAGGCCCTTGCTCTGGAGTTCTACGAGCTCGGCCTCGGAGACCCCGTCCCACTGAGCGCGTACCACAACGTCGGCGTGGACGAGTTGATGGCGCGCGTGGCCGAGATGGTCCCGGAACCCGCCTACCACCCCGAGACGGACGCCGACGTGCGGCTTGCCATCGTGGGCCGGACCAACGTCGGCAAGTCCATGCTGCTGAACGCAATCACCGGAAGCCAGCGCGCCATAGTGAGCGAGGTGCCGGGAACGACACGCGATTCGCTGGACGAGCTGATCGAGTTCGAGGGGCGGTCGCTGCAGCTGATCGACACGGCCGGGATGCGGCGCAGAGGCAAAACCGAGCCGGGCATCGAACGCTACAGCGTACTGCGCTCCATGCGGGCAATCGACCGCGCCGACGTCGCGGTGCTGGTTCTCGATGCCTCGGAGCTGGCCACCAACCAGGACACCCACGTGGCCAGCTATGTTCTGGACGCGTACAAGGGTATGATCATCGCCGTGAACAAGTGGGACCTGGCGCCAGAGCTGACGATGGACCGTGAGTCGGCGACGCGGGCGCTTCGCGAGCGCTTCAAATTCGCGTCGTTCGCCCCCGTCTGCTTCACCTCCGGGCTGCGGGGCGAGGGCATACAGGAGCTCTTGCGCACCGCGTGGGAGGTGTTCGAGGAGTGCGGCAAGAGCTTGCCTCGCTACGAGCTGCGTCGCCAGGTGATGAACGCGGTGGCCGACCATCCGCCCTCAACTTCGGGCAGGCGCTCGCTGAAGATTTACGGCGTAACGCAGGACAGCACGCTGCCACCCAGCTTCACCTTCTACGTCAACAGCTCGAACCTCGCGCACTTCTCCTATACTCGCTACCTCGAAAACCGGCTCCGCAAGGCGTTCGTCTTCAAGGGTAGCCCGTTGAGAATGCGCTTCAAGGGCAGGGGCGAGCGTTGACCGATTACCTTATCCTGGTCCCGGTCTGCTACCTGCTGGGCTCGATTCCCTTTGGGCTGATTGCGGGCAAGCTCTACCGGCACATTGACGTGCGCGACTTCGGGAGCGGCAGTACGGGCATGACCAACGTGGTCCGCACGGTGGGCGTCCCGGTGGGCGCGCTCGTGCTGCTGCTGGACATGGGCAAGGGCGTCGGCGCGGTGGCCCTGGCGCGATACGTCCTGGAAGCGCCGGAGGCAGCGCAGGCCGCCGCCGCGCTCTCGGCAATCGCGGGACACAACTGGCCCGTGTTCATTGGCTTCCGGGGCGGGCGCGGAACCGCCACCGGCTGGGGCGCACTCCTCATGCTGTGGCCTGTTGCCTGGCTGGTGGCGACCATCGTGGGGTTGTTACTGATCGCCATCACACGGTACGTGTCGCTCGGCTCGGTCACTGCGACGTTGGTCGGCTGCGCCGTTCTCGCCGTGGCCTGCCTCGCCGGTGCGGCTCCTATGGGCCTGCTTTGGTTCGCGGCCATCGGCTGCGCCTTCGTGGTCGGCCGCCACAGGGGAAACATCGAGCGCCTGCTGAAGGGCGAGGAGCGAAAGCTGGGCCAGTCCGCCTGACGGGCGATGTTCATCCAAGTCCTGAGTGTGGTAAATTCCCCACGGGGTAAGACGGCATGGACAGTGGCTTCTCCAAACTTATCACCACGACATTCATCGGAACGATTGCAATCCTCTTGGCTCTCTTGGGGCTGGCAATCACCATTGTACTGAAGCTGTAGAGCGATGGTCGCAATAGGCGTAGTGGGCACAGGCGCGTGGGGCACTACGCTCGCCATAATAGCGGCGAGGCAGGGTCACGCAGTGCTCCTGCTGGCCCGCACCGAGGCCGAGGCCCGCACCCTTGCCGACGACGGCGAACAGTCCCGCTTTCTCCCTGGCGCGCCGTTCCCCGAAGGGCTGCGCGCAACGTCCTCCGCCAGCGAGGCGCTCGGCGGCGCCGATCTGATCATCATCGCCACTCCCTCCCGCTCCTTCCGCCAGAACGTCCGCGGCGTCTGCCGTGACATCTCCGAGGGGGCCATCATCGTCAGCGCCACCAAGGGCCTGGAGCTCGACACCGGCAAGCGCATGAGCGAGATCCTGGACGAGGAGCTGCCTGACGGGCTGCGCTCCGGCGTGTGCGTGCTTTCCGGCCCGAACCTGGCGCGAGAGATAGTCGACGAGCGGCCCGCGTCCACCGTGATTGCCTCGCGCAACCCGGACGCGGCCCGAGCGGCCCAGGACATAGTCAACTCGCCACGATTCCGCGTGTACACCAACGACGACGTGGTTGGCGTGGAGTTCGGCGGAGCCCTCAAGAACATCATCGCGCTGGGCGCGGGCGTGTGCGAAGGGCTGAGCCTGGGGGACAACGCCAAGGCCGGATTCATCACGCGGGGGCTCGCCGAGATCGCCCGCCTCAGCGTGGCCGCCGGCGCCAACCCGCTGACGCTGTCGGGGCTTGCGGGCATGGGCGACCTAATCGCCACCTGCGCCAGCCCGCTGAGCCGCAACCACCAGTTCGGCGTGCAGCTCTCCAAGGGCCGCACACTCGAAGAGATTCGCGCCTCGATGAAGAGCGTGGCGGAGGGCGTGGACACCACGGCGGCGGCGGTGACGCTGGCCGACAGGATGGGCGTCGAGATGCCCATTGCGCAGGCGACTCACAGGGTGCTGTTCGAGCGCGCGAAGGTGACAGAGGTGATTGCCGAGCTGCTGGGGCGCGCGCCGCGGCCCGAGCTTAGCGACCTGGAAGCCTGACACCTGAGCTCTGCAAGTGCAGCTGGCGCTGCCTGGAAGTCACAGTTCACTTGTAAACGCCCAGGCACACAAGGGATACAGTTCTTTGAGAGAAAACTAAAGTGCCGGAGATAAGCAGATTCTACGGCATTATTGTCCTGCTCCACTGGAACGAGCATCCACCGCCGCACTTCCATGCCCTCTACGGCAGGCATGAGATTTCCGTGAACATCCATGACGGCTCGCTTAGAGGCCGCTTCCCAACCAGAGCACGGAGGCTTATTCTGGAATGGCTGGACCTTCATAGGGAGGAGTTGTTAGAGAATTGGACACTGGCAAGGCAACGGATGCCGCTGAACCGAATAGCCCCTCTGGGCTAATCGGTGAAATCCCTCAGTTGATCGATGCGAGGTACGTCTGTGAATACAAAGTCTGGGTCAAGTTCAGGGATGGCGCGGAAGGCGTGATCGACCTTGAGAACGAGATTTGGGGGCCGGTTTTTGAGCCGCTCAAGAATCTGGCATACTTCGCCACGGTGAGGCTAAGCTTCGAGTGGAACTGCATCTGCTGGGACAACGGTGCGGACTTCGCGCCGGAATGGCTCTACGAGGCGGTTACCGGCATGCAAGCCTGACCGCGCCGGTCCACCGTCAGGGGAAGCTCAGCCGCCGGTCGCGTAGACCAGTGTAACCCAGTCGCCGTCCACGATGGTGTCCGACAGCGCCGCGCCCGCGGCGGCCATCGACCGCTCCACGACGGCCTTGTTGTCCAGGATTATCCCCGACGCGATGACGACTCCGCCGGGCTTGACGGCCTTCACCAACTCCGTCGACGCCTCAGAGACCACCTTGGCCGAGATGTTCGCGACCGCCACGTCGAACGCGCCAGGGCCCGCCTCCGGGCGGGGCAGCGTACCCTCGACAACGAGCACGTTGTGCTGCACGCCGTTCTCGCGGGCGTTCTGCTTGGCCACGCGCACCGCGGAGGAGTCGGCCTCCACACCCAGCACGCTGCTCGCGCCCAGCTTGGACGCCGCGATGGAGAGAATTCCTGAGCCGCATCCGAAGTCGAGCACCGACGCTCCCGGCGCGACCAGGCGCTCGAGCTGCTCGAGGCACGAGCGGGTGGTGGGATGGTGCCCGGTGCCGAACGCCATGCCCGGATCGAGCACGATGACCACGTCCGTTGGCCGGGGCTCGTACTCCCGCCAGGTGGGCTTGACCACCAGCCGGCGCCCCACCCGCAGCACGTGGAAGTGGTCCTTCCAGCTATTCTGCCACTCGTCCTCGTCGACCGTGCGGGCGACAAGCTCCGTCACCGGGCCGACGTGGGCCACCAGCCGGACGCCGACGTCGATGCGGTTGCGGCGCTCGTCGGTGGACTCGTTGATGGGGAGGTAGGTCTTGAGCGTAACCCAGGCGGTCTCGCTGGCCGTCTCGCCCTCGTCGGGATTGAAACCGCCCTGCTGTTCGAGCGCCACGCCGCCGTGGCCGTAGCGGTAGAAGATGTGTGACAGCGGCTCGACGAACTCGGGGGGCGCGCTTACGCTGAGCTCCAGCCACTTCAAATCGGACACCTAGCTGCCTGCAAGAGCGTCCTTGATCTTGCGAAGCCAGCCCTTGTCCCTCTCGGGCGCGTCGACGCCGAAGCTGAGCGCGAGCTCGCGGAACAGCCTCACCTGCTCATCGTTGAGCGACTTGGGGGTATCGACGATAACCTGCACGAGCTGGTCGCCGCGCCGGTTGCGCCGCAGGTGGGGCACGCCCCTGCCTTTGAAGCGCAGCACCTCGCCGCTCTGCGTGCCGGCGGCGATGCTCACCTGCAGGCCGTCGTCGTCCTCGAGCGTCGGCGCCTTCAGGTCGGCGCCCAGCGCGGCCTGGGCCACGTTGACGCGCATGGTGTAGAGGATGTCGTTGCCGTCTCGCTTGAAGAACTCGTGCGGGCTGACGCGCAGCGACACGTACAGGTCGCCCGGCCGTCCCCCGTTCGCGCCGTGATCGGCCTCGCCGCTGAGGCGAATCTGCGTGCCGGAGTCGACGCCGGCGGGCACGGACACCTCCAGCTTGCGGCGCCTCTCCTCGCGACCTGAGCCGCGGCAGTTCGGGCAGGGATCGGAGATGACCTTGCCCTCGCCACGACAGGAGCCGCAGGTCATTACCTGGCTGAAGTGTCCGAATATGCCCTGTTGCGAGCGGCGTATCCGTCCAGCGCCGTTACAGTTGACGCACTTGGTTGGCGTGCTGCCGGGCGCGCTCCTGGCGCCGCGGCACTCGCGGCAGACTTCGATGCGGCGCACCTCGATTTCCCTGTCCACGCCGAAGGCCGCCTCGTCGAACGAGAGGTCCAACACCATTTCGCGGTCTGCGCCCCGGCGCGGCGCGTTCGCTCGCGCGGTCGTTGGGCCGCCGCCGAAGAAGGCGTCGAAGATGTCGCCGAAGCCACCAAAGTTGTCGAAGCCCTCGAAGCCGCGGCCCCCGTTGCCGCTGACGCCCGCGTGGCCGAACTGGTCGTAGGCGGCGCGCTTCCTGGCGTCGGAGAGCACCTGGTAGGCCTCGTTGATCTCCTTGAACTTCTCGGTGGCGTCGTCCGACTTGTTGCGGTCGGGATGGTACTCGAGCGCCATCTTTCGGAACGCCTTGCGGATGTCCTCCTCGGAGGCCCCGCGTGCGACGCCCAGCACGTCGTAGTAATCTCGTTTCTGTGTAGTCATCTACGGTCCAGGCTTCGACCCGCGCGACGGTCGAGGAATTGGCTCACCCCGGCACGTCGCGAACTTGCTGTCATGGGGTGTCTGCGCACGCTACGAATTATAGCCATGGGGCTAGGCCCATTACAAGACGCGGGACGGCTGACGCGGGAGCCGGTCCCTGTTCAGTTGGCGGCAGAAAGGGCGGGCCTGAACAGGTGAGGGCGGGCCGAAAGGCGTCCCTTCGTGTGGCAAAACGCGAAATATGCCCCAAATTGCCCCATTCTGCCCCATTTCCCAGCTGGGAGCCTTGGCAGTCCGGGCTGCATGGAAGGCCTGGCGAGCAGGGAATCGGGCACGGATGTAGCAAGACAGTACGGAAATGGGGCAGGTCGCCGGGAGGCTCCAACTGACGTGTCAGTGGACGCCAGGTCGCGGGGTCGGTCCCTCGTGGAGGGAAGAATAGCACGGATGTGCGTGGTGGTGAATGGGGGGTGGTGACTTCCATACGATGGCAGAACAACGGAGGGGGCAGATCGTCGTAGCATCTGGTTTGTAGGCTCCCGGTTTCCCGGGAGTGAAGATCTCGTGGCGGCTCCGTCCTCTCGAGGCACCCACCGACAGGACCGACGAAAAATCCATGTGTGGTTGAGTCAGATCATTAGAGTTTGAATTTGGGAAGGGACTGAGCCCGAACCAATGGTTGGGGGCTCATTGTCCACACTGATAGCAGAGGTTGCAGACCCTCTCGTGTGATTGGTACAAATGCACCTTCATGCGACAAATCAGTTCATCGTTACCAACACAGTTGTTTGAAGGGAGCTTTGAAGAGGAGGATGGGGCTAGTCAATACTCAAACTGAGTCGCTACAAAGCTGACCATTGACTTGGAAAGTAGCTTTCAACCTTGTGTAGAAGACCATGTTGTCTGTCGTCAGGCAGTTGTTCTAGCATGAATCGATGCGATTCCCAGACTGCATTCGATACTTGAGGATAATACTTCAGTTGTCCGCCGGATTCTCCATACCAATCGAATACGCCACCATCGGCGTCACTGCCCTTAAGGTGATTAGCGACAAGCAGCTCTTCATTTTTCCTGTATGTTGGAAACACCCATTCCAACAGTTTAGGGTTCGGTAGTTCCAACGAAAACTGGTGCAATTGATACCAGCCATCCTTGGTCCAAGAGAGCGTCAAATAGCAACTCTTGGTCAGGTCAACATTGCCACCATTGTCTACACTTGCAAGGAGATGCCACTTGGTAACTAGCTCGAGCAGTGCGGCGCCTACAGCAGGCCCGTGCTCCTTATAGTTACTTTGGACAATACCTTTCGTATTGAGGTGGTCCCAGAACTTGTGTGCAGAGTTTGACAATTCAATTGTGGCTCGGCCATGGCGGTCAATGCCAGAGAGTTCTCTGCGCATCTTGCAGGAACCTCCAAAGAAGACATCGGTTCTTGAGGGGTCGGCAAGTCGCACATCGAAAATGTCTTTACTTTCAGAGGGAATACCACCGAGGGCAAGGGCAATCGACCTTTCGAAGTCTCTCCAGCCTGGAAGTGTTCTGCCTCCAGGTCCGGCCAGCATTCCGGTACCATCCTGATAGGTGCTGAATATCAATCGAAACCTCTCGAATTCATTTTGGGATGGAGGTCTGTCAGCCAGAGGCACTCCCCCATCAGTCTGACCTCCCTCATCCGAGAGCGCGGGCAGAATCAGTTCAAGATTATCTCGTAGCAAAGTGTCCACTGATACGTCAAATTGGTCAGCCACAGCAAGTGCGAATCCAACCGTAGGCGTCTTTTTGCCAGCCTCCATTTCGCTGATGTGTCCATGCGCCTTGTACCCGAGGGATGTTGTCAGCGCCTTTAAGGTCATCCCGTGGTAAGTCCGCAAAGTTCTAAGCTTCTCGCCAAATCTATTCATTTTGAGCAATAATTCCCTTAAACTAGAATCCAGCAATCAAGAAAGGTTGGATACCGAGGGCGCTATCGAAGCCAATTCTTGACATGCACATTTTGCTGTGCTGTGGTGTCTCTAATAGAGACATTCGGAATCGGAATGAGATACCTACATGACCTCTAACCGGAACAGACACAACAGTGGTATGCTCAACAGCCCATTCAAGTGGGTAGGTGGGAAGTCACGCCTTCGAAAATTCATAGTCCCCATCATCCCGCCACACACATGTTACGTTGAGCCATTCGCCGGCGCCGCGTGGGTGCTTTTCGGCAAACCCAGAAGCGACATCGAAGTGTTGAACGACATTGACGAAGAATTGATAACTTTTTTCCGGGTAGTCAAAGAAACGCCGGCAGAACTTATAGCCTCCTTTGAGTGGGAGTTGGCATCACGTGCAGAGTTCAACAGATTGGCAACCATTGATCCTCTAACCCTGAGCGGCGTTGAGAGAGCCCATAGATTCTATTACTTGATCATGGCGGGTTGGGGTGGCGAGGCTCGTTATCCCCGATTCCAGACGAGCACCAGGGACGGGGGGCATGGGAACAGACTGGTTGGAGCATTGAAGACCCTCAACAAACGCTTATTACCGATCCATCAAAGGCTTCGCACAGTCCTGATTGAGCACCTAGACTGGCAGGAATGCGTCGATCGATACGACAGCCCTACAACGGTTATGTATCTTGACCCTCCCTACTTACGAAATGGAGTCAATTACAGATTCAACATGCGTGGAGAGAGCGACCACCGCATACTTGCCGAACGACTCAAATCGACCAAGGCACTTTGGATACTTTCCGCGTATGATACCACTGAAACTAGAGAGCTGTTTGATGGATACAGCATTACTCCAATTCGATCGTCTTCAGGTATGAGGACAAGTAAGGCCGAGCAACGAAGAGGCCATCAGCGAACCATTAACCAAGAAATTCTAGTAACGAATTTCAATCCCCCTATGACCGAAGAGCCTATCGTCAAGATTGGCAACGCAGCCCTTGCCTACGTAGAGAGTGACCGGCAATCTGACATGTTCCCAGACGGATCGTTTATCAGAGAGCAGAATCAAGGAAGAGCCTAGAACCCATTGCCATTTGTCAGTCCGATTAAGCAACGTTAACAGACTTCTTCCATGCCCAGCCAGTGGCTTGAATCTAACCTTGGCCTTTGAGGTCAGAACGTGAGTTGGTGCTCAGCCGAGCCGGCCCGCTACACCCCCGCCGTGAGCCGTATCGCGTGGTGGCCCGTCGCGCCGCTGGGCAGCGACTTGGCGAGCATGGCCGTCTGTGCCTCGCCGTCGCCGTCGGTGGCGCGGACGCGCACGCCGAACTCGGCCGAGGCAGGCGCGGGCAACTCAGCCCGCCAGATGACCCACGTGTACGGCGACAGCGGCTCGCTGATGCTGCCCGCCGGCGACCACGTCGCCCCGTCATCCACGCTGACCTCCACGTTCGCGATGCCCCTGTCGCCAGCGAAGGCAACGCCGCCGAGCGAAAGCATGCCGCCCTCGATGACGGACATGTGCGACGGCACGTCGATGCGGGAGAACGTCTTGACCCACGGGACGTCCGTCCAGCCCCGCTGCTGCCAGTAGCCCCGGAAGTCGTGCACCACCGGCTCGATCTTCGTCAGCCACTTGACATGCTTGAGGCCGAAGTAGCCGGGGACGATGAGCCTTGCGGGGAAGCCGTGCTTGCTCGGCAGCGGCTCGCCGTTCATCTCGTAGGCCACCAACACCTCGTCGCGCATCGCCATCTCCAGCGGTATGCTCTCGCTGTAGCCGTCCTGCGCATAGAACGATATGTCCACGACGCTGGGCTTCAGCCTGGCGCGCTCCAGGAACGCGCGCAGCGGCACGCCCTTCCACTTGGCGTTGCTTATCAGGTCGCCGCCCACCAGGTTGCTGATACACTCCAGCGTCACGTACTCCTCGATCGAGGGCATGGCGATGAGCTGGTCGTAGTTGACCCAGTACGGCACCTCCACCTGTCCGCCGATCTCAAGCAACCAGCCGTTCGATTTTACCTCGGGGTCGATGAAGTTCTTGGAGACGATGTAGAACTCCTCGTTGGGCGTCACTTCGGTGGACAACACGCCCTGCGTACGGAATGTGCCGCTGGAGCCCATTTGGCCGCCGAGCCTGTCGGTTGCGAACTTGAGGCCGATTGCGACCGCCGCGACCACAGCGGCCCACGCGCCCGCCTTCCTGAGGAAGGCACGCCTGTCAGATGTGCCGATGGACGGGCCGGCAGTGGCAGTGTCGCCGTACGTCTCGCCGGAGAAGAAGAAGCCGATGACCAGCGCGTACACGAGCGCCGAACCCAGCGCGGTGACGTGGAATCCGACCATGCCGCCCGTGACGCTCGCGCCGAAGTACCCGCCGCCGAAGAGCGGCGCCAGCGCCGCCATCGCGACGAGCCACAGCGCGACGCCAAAGCCAAGCGCGAATACCCACACGCGGATCTCTGTCCTGGCATACCCAGCGGCGTGGCGGCCGTACAGCGCGGCTAGCGCGCCGCCAAGCACCACCTGGGCCACCAGCAGTCCGGCGAACATGAGGGGCTTCGCATTGAACAGCAGGCTCTCCAGCAGCAGGTCGAACAGCTTCGGCGGCAGGTGCATGGTGAACCAGTCGGCGGCGAGCTCCAGCACCGACTGGGCGCTCGCGAGCGACCTCGCGGCAAAGGTGAAGAGCGTCATCGCCGCGGCTCCCAACGCGCCCCACAGGAAGTGCTTGCGGGCGTCCGCCCATAGAGTGCCCTTGCGGTGCGGTGTGTCGTTCATGGCGCAACCCCGATTGCAGATATGCGGCCTGTATACTTCAATATACCCAATGGTGGCACACCTACGCCAGTTTGTGACACGTGAGCCGGGACTTTAGGATGGCTTGCCCAATCGAGGCGAATAGCCCACAATTCGGGCTGACAACACGGGCGACCCGGACGCGGTGGCATGAGAACGCTTTATATCGTCGGAACCCCCATAGGCAACCTGGAGGACATCACGCTGCGGGCGCTCAGGACGCTGCGCGAGGTGGACCTTATCGCGGCAGAGGACACGCGCGTCACGCGCAGGCTGCTCGCCCGCTACGGCGTCGACACGCCTCTCGTCAGCTACCACGAGCACAGCGGGCCGGGGCGGCTGCGTGCCGTTCTGGACGCGCTGCGCGAGGGCGACGTGGCGCTGGTCTCCGACGCCGGGATGCCCAGCGTCAACGACCCGGGCCAGGAGCTGGCCCGCGAGGCGGCGGCGGCGGGCGCGTCCGTCGTAGTCGTTCCGGGCGCGTCGGCGGTGACGGCCGCCGTGGCCGTGGCCGGGATAGCCGCGCCAACCTGGACGCACCTGGGATTTCTGCCGCGCCGCTCCGTAGACCGCAGGCGGCTGCTCGGCTCGCTGGCGCAACATTCGTCGCCCCTGGTCGCCTTCGAGACGCCGCACCGGCTGCGGGCCGCGCTGCAGGACGCCCTGGACACGCTCGGCGACCGCCGGGCGGCCGTGTGCCGGGAGCTGACGAAGCTTCACGAAGAGACGTTCAGGGGAACGCTCTCCGAGGCGCTGGCCCACTTCTCTCAGCCGCGCGGCGAGTTTACGCTGGTCATAGACGGCGCTCCGGAATACGACGGGGACGCCGCTGAGCGCGAGGAGGCGGCGCGTCGCCTGCTGTCGCGGCTGAGGGCCGAAGGCGCGAGCGCGCGGGACGCCACGACGCGCGCCGCGGCGGAGTGCGGGGTCAGCCGCAGCGCCGCCTACAGAATGTGGCTCGAGTCCGGCCAAGAGGACGAGTGTTTGTGATAACATTAGCAATCGAACTCCACCCGCGGGGACACCCATGACCGAGCGCATACTGGTGGCCGTCGCATGGCCCTACGCGAACGGCTCGATACATATAGGCCAGGTCGCAGGCGCGTACCTGCCCGCCGACATCTTCGCGCGCTACCACCGCATGAAGGGCAGCGACGTGCTCATGGTGTCGGGCAGCGACGCGCACGGCACCCCCGTGACACTGACCGCCGAACAGCGCGGCGTGACCCCCGAGCAGGTCTACATGGAGTACCAGACCGAGTTTCTCGACAACTGGGAACGGCTCGGCATAACCTTCGACCTCTTCACCACCACGCACACGGAGAACCACCAACAGGTCGCGCAGGACATCTTCTCCCGGCTGCACGATAACGGCCACATCTACAAGAGCACTATGGAGATGCCCTACTGCGGTACGGACAACCGCTTCCTGGCCGACCGCTACGTCGAGGGCGTGTGCCCGCACTGCGACCACGATGGCGCGCGGGGCGACCAGTGCGACAACTGCGGCCGCACGCTGGACCCGCGCGACCTGAAGGGCATCGCCTGCCGCATCTGCGGGAACACCCCGGAGTTCTCGGAGACGGAGCACTTCTTCATCCGGCTGACCGCCTTCGAGGATACGCTCCTGGAGTGGGCACGCAAGCAGGAGCACTGGAAGTCGAACGTCAAGAACTTCACCATCTCGTTTCTGGAGGGCGGCCTACGCGACCGCGCCATTACCCGAGACATCGACTGGGGCGTGCCGCTGCCGCTGGAGGGCTACGACGGCAAGCGCATCTACGTCTGGTTCGAGGCGGTGATCGGCTACTTGTCGGCGTCCATCGAGTGGGCGAAGAACCGCGGCGAGCCGGAGCGCTGGGAGGACTTCTGGAAAAGCGACGGGCGCTCGTACTACTTCATGGGCAAGGACAACATCCCGTTCCACACGATAATCTGGCCCGCGCTGCTCCTGGGCTACGGCGGGCTGAACCTGCCCTACGACGTGCCGGCTAACGAGTACATGAACCTGGAGGGGTTCAAGCTCTCCACCAGCCGCAACTGGGCCATTTGGCTGCCGGAGTACCTGGACCGCTACGACCCCGACGCGCTGCGCTACGTGATTGCGGCCGGAATGCCTGAGACGAGCGACTCGGACTTTTCGTGGCGGGAGTACGTGAGGCGCAACAACGACGAGCTGGTAGCCACCTACGGCAACCTGGTGAATCGCGTGCTGACAATGGTGAGCCGCAACTTCGACGGAGTGGTCCCTGAGCCGGGCGAACCCGACGAGCTCAGTGCGGCGTTGCTGGACGAAGCGCGAGAGCGTTTCGACCGGACGACCGCCAGCCTCGAGGCCGTGCGCCTCAGGCTCGCACTGAGCACCGCCATGGGCCTGGCGCAGGCGGCCAACCGCTATCTCGAACAGGCCGCCCCCTGGCGGAGCGTGCGCGAGGACCGGGCGAAGGCCGGCGCCGCGCTGTGGACGGCCCTGGCCGTCATCGACTGCCTCAAGACGCTGCTCTATCCCTTCATACCGTTCAGCTCGGAGCGGCTGCACACGATGCTCGGTTTCGAGGGCAGCGTGAGGGACGCCGGCTGGAGCTGGGACCCCGCCGCGACCGTGCCGGGGAGGCGAATCGGCAGGCCCGAGCCTCTTTTCACGAAGCTCGACGAGGCGGTGGTGGAGTCCGAGGCGCAGCGGCTCGGCGCCTGAGCCGCCAACGCCGGAAAGCAGACATTTGCAAGTAGCGACCACCATTTACACGCCTATCGAAGAGCGCCTTGCCCGCGTGGAGCGAAATCTCAGGACGATGCCGGAGATACGCTCCAGCTTTCTCGCCAAGCTGCTCTCCCATGTGTTCGACACCGTAGGCAAGAGGATACGCCCCGCCCTGACGCTGCTATCGTCCTCGTTCCACGAGCACGACCCGCGCGTGACGGAGATCATGGCGACGGCGGTAGAGGCGCTGCACATCGCGACGCTGGTGCACGACGACACCGTGGACAGCTCCAGCGTGCGGCGCGGCAGGGCG
The DNA here is from genome assembly GCA_965217705.1 of Dehalococcoidia bacterium. Taxonomy (GTDB): domain Bacteria; phylum Chloroflexota; class Dehalococcoidia; order Lucifugimonadales; family CATOSD01; genus CATOSD01. The sequence continues at coordinate 418,532 of CBDCJA010000001.1, forward strand.
ACGCTTAACAGCCTGTGGGGCCGCAACGCAGCCGTGCTGGCCGGCGATTACATATTCGCCAAGTCGGCGACTTATGTTTGCGACACCGGCGACATTCGCGTAATCCGCCGCTTCTCCGAGACCATCATGGAGCTTTCCACGGGCGAGCTACAGGAGATGTCGGAGGCCTACAACGGCGCCCAGACGATGGAACAGTACCTGGAGCGAATATACAACAAGACGGCGTCGCTCTTCACCACCGCCTGCCAGTCGGGAGCCATCCTCAGCGGTGCGCCCGACAAGCAGGTGGCCGCGCTGAGGGAATACGGCTACAACCTGGGGATGGCGTTCCAGATAATGGACGACATCCTGGACTTCGAGGCATCAGAGGAAGACGTGGGCAAGCCGGTCGGCAACGACCTGTCGCACGGCACGATAACGCTGCCCGCCATAATGGCGCTGCGACGGCAGCCCGAGGACAACCCGATCCAGGCGCTGTTCGACAGCCCGGAGGACGCGAGCTGCCTCAGCCTGGCCGTGGAGTTCATACTGGACTCCAGCGCCATCGAGGAGTCCTACGCCGTGGCAACCGACTACTGCCGCGCGGCGCGCCGGCACCTGGACGGCATTCCGGACACGCCGGCGCGCGCGTCACTGGAGGAGCTGGCCGACTACGTGATGACCATGCGCGCGTAGGCTCAACCGGACCCCAGACCGATAACACATCGTCCCCTCTCCCTCGATGGGAGAGGGTTAGGGTGAGGGTGAAAGGCCAGGACGCAACCAATCGCCGCGACCCGTTTGAGGGACCACCCGGCCCCTAATGCGGCGTATGTCCTCCGGGGCGACGGCGGTGGGGTCGGCGTCCAGCAGCGCGAAGTCCGCCAGCTTGCCTATCTCAATCGAGCCCGTGACGCGCCCGAGGCCGGACGCGCGCGCCGCCCAGAGCGTGTACGCGCTCAGCGCCTCGATCGGCGTCACGGCTTGGCCGGGCGCGACGAGCCGTCCGTCCCGGGACGTGCGGGTCACCGCCGCGCCTACGCCCACCATCGGGTTGGGGCCGACGACGGGCGCGTCGGAGCCGGCCGCGGTGGGCACGCCGGCGTCCAGCAGTGAGCGCATGGCGTAGAGCCACGGCTGAATCTCGGGCGCTACTTCCGCCAGGTACTTGTCGCCGCGGTGGTGCACGAAGGCCGGCTGCGTGGACACCGCCACTCCCGCGCGCCGCACCTGCCGCAGCACGCCGGGCGGGCACTCGGAGCAGTGCTCGATGCGGTCGGCTAACGTGATCGGGCGAAGCCGTCGCGACGCCGCGATGGCCCGCGCCGCCGCCTCCACGGCCTCCGCCTCCACCGCGTGGATTGCCACGGGGAAGCCCGCCGCGTGCGCCCGCGCCACCATCCGCGCCAGCTCCTCCGGCTGCGGGTGGAGAGCGCCGGTGGTGGCCATCAGCGCTATCTTCACGTGGCCGAGTCGCAGGAAGTCGTCGCCGTGGCCGTAGCCCATGCCTTCCGCGACGAAACGGTCCAGGTGGTCGTAGCCGGCCATCATGGCGATCCTGGGGAGCGGTACGCCGCCGCGTCTCAGCCTCTTGAACGTCTCCCAGCGTTCGACGGAGTTCGAGGGCGTGGCGTCCACGACCGACGTGACGCCCAGCGCCGCCAGGCGCTCGCCCGCATGCCTCATGCCGGCGTCGAACTCGCTCGCCGGCCGGCGGGGGAAGCGGCCGTCGAGGTAGGCGTCCATCTCCAGGAGCAGGCCCGTGGGTTCGCCCGAAGCGTCGCGAACTATGACTCCCTCCACGGGGTCGGGCGTGTCCGCATCGATGCCGACTTGGGCGAGCGCCGCGCTGTTGAGCACGCAGGCGTGCCCGGTGCGGTGAACAAGCCTGACGGGGAGGCTTGTCGCGGCGTCGAGGTCTCGGCGCGTGGGATGACGCCGCTCCAGCAGGGCGGACTCGTCGTAACCGCGCGCCACGATCCACGAGCCGGCGGGCACGTCGCGGGCGCGGTCGGCTATCGCGCGGCGAACGTCGGAGATCGAGCGGACGGCGTCCGGTCCGCAATCGACGTCGCGCAGGCTGGCCGCGTAGGCCATGAGGTGGAGGTGGGAGTCGACGAAGCCGGGGACGAGGGTGCGCCCGTCGCAGTCAAGGACGCGCACGCCCTGCCAACCCGAGCGGGCGAGTTCATCGTCGCGCCCGACCCACGCTATCGCGCCGTCACGAACCGCGACCGCGGACGCGCGGGGAAAGCGCGCGTCGAGAGTGATTACGTTGGCGTTGCGCAGCACGTAATCGGGCCGTGCTGTCGGGTTGTGCGCGGGGTGCGCCATGTGCTTGCGCCGTGGGGCTTTGCTGGCGGCTGTCGGGGGAAGCGACTTTTGGCGCGGCCTAGCTGATGACCGACTTGGGCGTGGGCTCTATGCGGGTGACGACGATCTTTTCGCGCTCCAGCATCTCGCCGACCTTCGGCGCGATGTCGTTGATCCACTCGTCGCTGCCGTAGACGGCCTCGTAGAGCTGCTCGCGCTGCGCTTCGTCGTCGAATCGCCGCATCCAGATGTAGAGGTCGTCCTCTTCCTCGCCCACAAAGCTGCCGGCTATCACCATGCCCTTGGACACCTGGAACGGGATGATGACCTGCTCCATGAAGTCAACCCAGTTCTGGCGCTGGCCGGGCTTGGTGCGATACTGCCTGAGCTCGTAGAACATCGTTCGCCTCCTGGCTTGGTGGTGGGGCCGGCGCTCGGTGGCGCCCGCGCCCAACTATGAACGGGCGCGGTGGGCGTGTCAAGGAAGGGGGCACGCACCCCAGGGTCTTTTCATTATCGGGAAATGTCATTCTGAGCCGAAGGCGAAGAATCTAAAATCACTCGACACGGACTCGGCTCTAGTATGAAGAAGGGGATGCAGGCAAGGACTTTAGACCCTTCGGCTACGCTCAGGGTGAAAATGAAAAGACCCTGGCACGCACCCTCACCCCCGTATCAAGTACGGGGCAGGCACTGACCCTGTCCCTGAGGGAGAGGGGACTGAGCTGTGGCTGCCCCCATCCTTACGCTCGCCCTGGGGGAGAGGGAATTGAGCTGCACGCCCGATGGGGAGTGGCGCAGAAAGGGGCGACCCCCATTTTGGGAGGCCGCCCCAATCAACTATTCTCCGGTTATCGCAGCAGACGCCGCGGCGCGCTGGCTATTCGGTTGGCCAGCCGTCGGGAATCTCGTTGGCGCTCAGTGCGGCGGTGATTGCAGCCGCCGCTTCCGGAGTTACCCATTTAGTCCAGACATCTGCGTTGCCGTTCAGCCACCACAGGGCAGAGTCGTTGACCGTGGCATCAGGGTTTTCGCTCTGCCAGGCTGCGACTTTCTTGTACCGGTCTATGTCGAAGCCCCAGTTGCGCAGCATAGCCACTACGTCCGGCGCGCGGGACAGGATGTCCGGACCAACCGCGATGAGAATGGTCGCGTCCTCGTATGCGCACGCCTTGGTCGTGAACCAGCACTCGTCGGTGTATGCCGGCTCCTCGAGACGCACCAGGTCGAGCAACAGTGGCGGGTCGTTCGTGCCCCACTGATATCCGAGCCAGGGTTCTTGCCTCTCATATGCGCCGTACAGGTCGGCGCTCGCGGCGGCTCCGTCGCCGGGGTTGATGATGTGGACGTGATCGTCAAGACCGTAGCCGGTGACCTGGGCCGCGTTAACGTTCTCGCAGGCCCAACCGATGACGCAAGACACCAACCGCGCCTTGCCGCCAGTCTCAGCGGATGCGAACAGCATCTTGTACTGGTCTTCCTTCAGGTCTTCGACGCTATCCAGCTCAGGGTACTGTTCCTGGAGGTAGGCCGGGATGACGAATGCGGACTGCCAGTCCTTGCCGAGGCTCTCGCCCACTGAGACGACCTGCCCCAGTGCCTGAGCTTCCATCCAGGCCTCATCCTGGTTAGGCAGCCATATCTCCATGGTCACGTGGGTATCACCGCCCCGCAGACCGTTGAACAGCGGAAGCGTTGAGCCGTATACAGTGTCCGTCGGGTAGCCGTAGCCTTTCTCTGCAATGTACTGCGCAATGCGGTTTTGCACTTGTGCACTGGTCCAGTCCAGGTCAGAGAAGACGATGGTCTCCCTTTCTTCCATCATCATCATCATATCGCGCTCTTCCAGTGCCTTCATGACAATTGTGGCAACCTGATCTTCCGTGAGCGCGTCCTGGGCACCCTCATCGAGGATGCTCTTGACGTCGGCGGCGGTCAGCGATCCCTCCGAAGCCCTCATGACTGCCGAATCGACGGCGGCCATCACGTCCTCGCTGGTGACCGCGTTCGCCTGCGCCTCCATCACGGCCATAGAGATCGCGGACTGGACGTCCTCGCTGGTCACGGAGTCCTTCGTGGCGGCCATAACGGCGCCCTCGACCATCCTCTGGATCTCCGCTGCCGATGCGCCCTCCTGGGCCGCGCCGGAAACGGCTTGCTGCACCATGGCCTGTATCTCGTCGGCAGAGACCTGCGACTCGGTGACTCCCGTCATCGCAGAGCTTATCATCGCCTGGATGTCGTCTGATGACACCTGCGGCTGCGCGGGCTGCTGCGACTCCGCGACCGCTGCGCTGACTATCCTGCTGAGTTGCGCCTCGTCGATCTCCGCCGGCTCATCCGAGCCGCAGGCGACGACGGCGGCGAGCGCCATCACCGTGAGCATCGCAGCGATAAGCGCAAGCGCTTTCGGTATTCTTGTTAGTCTCATTGACGCACTAGTCCTTTCTTCATGTTGGGTTACGTTGCCATTTCTTCGATTGCAATTAGGTCTTTTCCGCTGGCTTCCACCTCCTAAAATGGAACTGATCACCCGGAATGTGTTTGCGGGCGTTAAGTCCTGTGCACCGCGGCATCCGATGGACGCGGTTAGCCCGCGCTCCTCATACTCTCCTGTCTACTGGCGGCCACCGACTGGGTAAGCCGGTCGATAATGATCGCGAGGAACACTATCGCCAGCCCGGCGATCGCCCCGTTGCCAGGCTGGTTCTTTTGTAGCGCGCGCAGCACGTTGTCGCCCAGTCCCCCGGCGGCGACCATGCTGGCAATCGTCACCATGGCGAGGGCCATCATTGTCGTCTGATTAACTCCTGCCATGATGGTGGGGAGGGCCATGGGTATCTGCACCTTGGTTAGCACCTGCCATGGCGAGGCGCCAAAGGAGCGAGCGGCCTCTACTGTTTCCAGGGAGACCTGGCGTATTCCCAGATTGGTCAGCCTGATGACTGGGGGGACGGCGTAAATTATGGTTGCGAAAATGCCCGCCGGCTTCCCCAGGCCAAAAAAGAGGATGCCAGGTAGCAGATAGACGAAGCTCGGCATGGTTTGCATCCCGTCCAGGATGGGACGAATTATGCTGTCCGCCATGTGGTTGCGCGCAGCCAGCACGCCCATTGGAAGGCCTATGACCACCGCGATAGCCACTGCTACTAGCATGAGCGCCACGGTTTCTATGGTGTTCTCCCACAGTCCCATAAAACCTACATAGAGCAACGCGGCACATGTGAAGGCGAGAAGCCCCCATCGTCCAACCGCGTATGCGAGAAGAGCGAGACCCACCACAATTGCCGGCCACGGGACCCACTGGAGTACCCTTTCTATGTACAGCAACGCATAGTCGACAGCCGTCTCTATGCCGCGCAACAACCAACTGCCGTTTACTGTCAGCCAGGTTACTACTTCATCAATAACGTCTCCAGTGGCCTGCCGAACTGACCTTTCCAGAGTCATCGTCCTCCCGTTGGCCGTAGGTACTTCGGAGGTGGAGACTGTGGTGGGAAAGCCCATGCCGGAGCCCCAGATCGTAAGGCTCACCACCATGACGGCAAGAACCATCGCCAGTCCGCCCAGCCACTTGTACAGAGGTGGAAGGGTCCCCAGCGTCAGGCGCGGCGACTGCACGTCGGGGGTAGTTCGCATTTCCTCAACACGTGCCACGTCAGACCTCCTCGACACTTTCGCCGGCGTTGTCCACCATGCCCGTCAGAAGCGCGCCACGGTGCACCTCGCCCACCAGCCGCCCATTTTCGTCCACCACCGCTATCGGGTGCTCCGTCTCCGCCGCCATGGGTATGATCTCCTCGATGTAGGCATCGGGCGTGGTCGTCTTGGCGTCTTCCAGCTTAACGTTGTCCAGCTTGTCCACGCCTCTGCGAGCCAGCGCCGCCGCCCGGTCCTCCGTCAAGATACCCGCAAAGCTGCGCCTGTGCCCCAATACGAACACCGCGTCGATGTCGTTGGCCTGCATCTCGTGGAGCGCGGCCCGGGGCCCCTGCCACGTGTGCACTACGGCGTCCGGCTGCTGCATGATCGCACTGGCCTGGATCACCTTGGCGCGAGAAACGTCCTGCACGAACTCGGACACGTAGTCGTCGGCCGGCAGCGTGACGATCTCCTCGGGTGTGCCCTCCTGCACAATCTCGCCGTCGCGCATGATGACGATACGGTCGCCAATCTTGAGCGCTTCGTTGAGGTCGTGGGTGATGAACACGATAGTCTTCTGAACCTGGGTCTGCAGCGCGATCAGCTCGTCCTGCATTTCGCGCCTGATCAGGGGATCGAGGCCGCTGAACGGCTCGTCCATCAGCATCACCTCGGAGTCGACCGCAAGCGCGCGGGCTAGCCCGACTCGCTGCTGCATTCCGCCGCTCATCTCGCGTGGGAAGTAGTTCTCCCAACCGCTCAGGCCCACCGTGTCGATGGCGGACTGAGCCATCTCGTACATGGCTGTCTTTTCCAGGCCACGAATCTCCAGCCCGAATGCCACGTTGTCCAGGACGCGGCGGTGCGGCAACAGGGCGTAGTGCTGAAACACCATCGCCACCTTCGAACGCCTGAACTCCAACAACTGCTCCGGGGTGTAATCTCGAACGTCCTCGCCGTCGAAGCGAATACTTCCCCTGGTGGCCTCTATCAGACGGATGAGACAGCGCACAAGCGTTGACTTGCCACTTCCCGACAGGCCCATCACAACGAATATCTGGCCGCTTTGGACGTTGAACGACACGTCGCGCAGGCCAATGACATTGCCCAGCTCTTCCTGGATCTCGCTGCGGCTCTTGTGGATGTTCTCACTTTCGAACACGCGCTCAGGCCGTCCGCCGAACACCTTCCACAGGCCGGAGACTTCGATTACATGGCTCTGACCGCTCATGTTCCCCAATTCTCTGAAGTCACAAACTGCCGTCCCTGGCGCCTCTGGGGCGGTTGCCCGGCTCCATACTCCATGCTACCTTAACGTGGCGCGATTGATGCACTCTGCCCAAGCATATCCCATTTAGCCGACTGCCGCTCTTTGTGTCAACTATCGCGCTATTGTGAATCCCACGCATATCAGGGATTTGGCTACGTTATGCCACATTGCCAAGCAACCCGATTAAGGCAAAGGCGAACGCGCTCCTGCAGCCGCCCCGAGTGGGTATGCGCGCCCCATCCAGGAGAACTACATGATAGTAGTCCAGTGCGAGTTCGACGGCGCGATCGCCGAGGAGGACGTGGGCGCGGCGCTGCTGGGCATGTTCAACCCGTCGGGGCTGGACATGCCCAGGCCGGGAAAAGGTGCTGTTGCCCCCAGCGAGGAGCAGCGGCTGGCCGCGCAGTACGCCAATGTGGCCGCTGACAGGGAATCTGTCCTGGACTTCGTGCTTGGCGTCGTGGTGGTCAGATACGACTTCGACCAGTTCGTGAACTACTGCCGGGGCGAATCCATACGCCTGGTCGTCGTCAGCACCGGCCTGGACCTGTACGTGATGCCGACGATGGAATTGCTGGGATTCGACGATTTGGAAATCCATACAGGTATGGCCACATTCGTGGGAAATGGTGTAAGCGTTGAATACGCGGGCCCGGACGGCGTTCCGGTCGAGCGCGGGTTCAAGAGCGCCTTCGTGCGAAGCTTCAGGGAGCAGGGCCACACGGTGGTCTACGTGGGCGCCGGCGCGTCGGACCTGTACGCGGCCTGCGAGGCCGATTTCGCAATCGCGAGGGACGCGCTGGCGGACGCTATGGAGGCGGCGGGGCTTCCGCACTACACGTTCGACACCTTCGGTGACGTTGCCCGAAGCATCATCGAGATAGGGAACCTGCCCCAGACCTAGCCGGCTTCCGCGAACTACGAGCCTCCGCCCCGGCGCCGAAACAGGTCCAGAAACCTGGACTCGTAGTACTTGAACAAGCCCCAGCGATCCAGTTCCTGCTTGAGCGCTTCGGGGTTGCCGCCCAGCGTCACCTCCCTGAATAGCCGCTCGATTCGCAGCACCGCGGCCTGCGGTACGCCGCCCAGGTGGGGTTGCGGCTCCAGCAGTCCCCGCTGGCGGAGCTCCCTCGCGTTCTCGTTGGCCGACATCGAAGTGAACTCGTAGGCGAACTTGAGCAGCGCCAGGTCCCAGTACTCGTCCACGCCCACCATGACGACGGACATGTTCTCGTTGCGGCGGTCCAGGTCCTCGCTCAGCGAGTAGGCTATGTCGTCGGGTACACCGCTCACCGTGTCGAAGTTGTGGACTTCGTTTCGGTACTGGTACAGCAGGCCCGAATTGTTCGGTCCGTAGGTGTCGGACAGGTATCGCAGATACTCGTAGGCCTCGTCGCGAAACCCGTCCAGATTCATGGCGTAGGTGGGGGTGACGATAGTCGGCCTCTCGGCGATCACCCTGCCCGTGCGCACCACGCCCTCCTGGCTCCGGTCTTCCAGGTCCTCGTACATCGGCTCGGTCACCACGTAGTACTTCACGTTCGTGGTGCCGAACGTAGCCAGGCTCTGCTTGGGCAGGCGTACTATCCAGGTCTGCTCTACGGCCCGTATCCAGTCCCTGTCTTCGAGCATGGCTAGCGCCTGCCTCCCCAACCGGTTGGCCGCGCGCCGTGAAGGCGGCCGCTTGTGCGTGTCGTCCGTGGCCCGGTCGTGAACGGCCTGTCCGGCAAGCTCACCTCCTCAGCCGCCTGCCGAGGGCGAGTCCCAGCACACCCAGACCCAGCGCGACGGCCGCGCCGTCCACGCCCCGCGGCCCGGCGTCGCTCGGACGCGAGCACGCGCCGCCGCCGGTCTCGTCCTGGCCGGCCGGATCAGGCTCAACGGTAGCAGTCGGCGGGGGCGCGGCCTCGGCGACGACCGCGGCAGTCGGAGTCGCGGCCGGCTCAGGCGAGGGCGTAGGTTCCGCCGTGGGCGTTGCTTGCGATCCACTGATGAGGTCGCTGAGGTTGTATGCCGAGATCGTGGGCCGCGCTATCGGGGTCGGGCGGGCGCGCTCCCTGACGTCCACCTCGAGAAGCGGAGCGCCAATGGCGTCGCGCCACTGGTTCTCCAAGCCAAGCCGGTTCACTCCGTAGGTCGCCCGCAGCGCGTCGTCCATCTGCTCGCCCGATTTCAGCAGCCGCATGAGCTCGGTCATCGGCTGTGGGCCGTAGACGCCCACCATGAAACGGACGATGCTGCGTGACTGCCCGTAGAATATGATCACGTCTTCCGGGTCGCCGGGCAGCACTGGCATAGACGTTATGGGGAGCATCCTGTCGGTCTCGATGGCGAATTCCACGGCGACCCTGTAGGACAGGCTCGGGTCCACGTTGCCAAACTCGGCCAAACCCTCGTCCAGCCAGGCGGGAACCGAGCGAAAGGCGCTGTCGCCGGCGCGGTGCGTGAGAATGTGAGTCATCTCGTGGGAAGCCGTGCCCCTCGCCAGCCGCCCGCTGCCGAGCACCAGCAGCGTGCCGATGTTGGAGAACGCCTGGCCCTCTGTGATCAGCTCTCGCCTGATGGTGGTGCTGCCGGGGGGCAGCGCCTCAAGCATCTCCAGCCTGTTGTTGTACATGGTGACGCGAATGGGCTCGGTGATGTCGGCGCCGAGCAGCGGTCCCAACACGGCGAGCGTCTGCGTCATGGCCTCCAGGATTAGCTCGGCGCGCTGCTTTACGGGGCCGTGGTAGGCGACCGTAACGGCGCCCTCCTCGACCTCCTCCCACTCGAAGCGGGTGTCGCGGTAGACGAACCCTTCCGGCTCCGTGTCCAGGCGATTGCCCTCGGTGTCCTCTATCTCGAAGTTGTAGGTGATCAGCGTACCCGGCGGGATGAACTTCTGCGTGGTGTTGGTGCGCCATAGCAGATCGCCGTCCACGAGGTCGCCGGACTCCTCCAGGTCGAGGTAGTCGTAGGACTTGCGCGGCTCGGTGCCCGTCTGGAATCTGACGCTCACGGCGTCAATGGCGTTGTCGGACTCCAGGCTGAGGCGGAATCGGATGCCCTGGGGGAACTCGCTCGAGACCTCCGACGACATCACGCGAATCGGCCCGTCCTGGGCACGGGCGCCTCCGGTGAAGGGCGCAAGCCCCGCGAGCGCCAGCACCGCGGCCAGAACGGCGATGCCTGCCGTGGCAAGCACTCGGAAGCAGTACTCGGGGCTACCCTTCTGTGGCATCCCGGTCCTCTCCGCCTTTCTCCTGCTCGCTCACCGCGTCGAGCAAATGCGACAGGAACTCCTGCTCGGTGACCGCACCGCTGAACACAACCGAGCCGTTTACCACGGTCATCGGCACGCCCCTGACGCCGTACGCCTGGGCCAGCGCCGGGAACTCCTGTATCTCAACAACGTCTGCGGTCACTCTGCCGCTCTCGATCGCCATGGCATGGGCCACACGGGCCACGGATGGGCAGTACTATCAAGTGGGTGTTACGAACACCTGCAGGTGAACGTCCTGCTTCAGTCCCTTGAGAGCGCGGCGCGTCTCGAGGGCCAGCGGGCTGCGCTTGGCAGAAGTCGTAACGATCGTTTCGAGCAGTACGGGGAACTCCATGCCGGAGGGCAGGCCGTAGAAGCGCACGTTCTTCTCGCCGTTGGAGCTTACGACTATGGCGGGTATCCGGCTGATGCCGTCCTCCGCGACCTGCTGCTGGTCGGCGTAGAAGTCCACCACGTCGAGATCCAGTTTCGGCGAGAGCTCGCACACCTCCTCGAGTAGCTGTTGGGCGGGCGAGCACGTCTGGCACTCGCGGCCGGGAATGTACAGCCCGCCCATCTCGTTCTTGGAGTAGAGCGTGAGTTTCACGTCGCCCTTCAGCTCGAGGTCGAGCTTGCTCTTTACCGCTTCCCTGTCCTGCTGTCGGAGTATTGGCATCTCAAAGTCCCTTTGTCGTGCTCGACGATCCCATATCACGTTCTTGTGAGATTTGGAAGCCGCGCGCTTCGCGTCTAATCTTCCGGTCTACTGCTTGTCTCCCAGCGATCGCCACGAGTGCGCGAGCCGCTGGCACATCGTGAGCAGCGTCAGCGCGGCGATGGCCGCCAGCGCTGCCAGCGCGGCCGCCGGCAGCCAGTGCCCGGCAACGAGTCCTACGCCCAGCACGGCCACACGCTCGGGCCGCTGCATCAGCCCGACCTTGCACTCTATACCCAGTCCCTCGGAGCGCGCCCTGAGGTAGCTGACCATAAGCGAGCCGACGAGGGCGGCGTACACCAGCGCCGCTCCCCATTCCGGCCCGCGTTGGGTGTAGTGGACGAGCAGCCCGAGCAGCACCAGTGCCTCGGCGAGCCGATCCACCACCGAGTCGAGCAGGGCGCCGAACCTGGTGGCCCTGCCCGTGCTCCGCGCCAACGCGCCGTCCAGCATGTCGAACACGCCCGAGGCGAGCAGCACGACGCCTCCCGCCAGCAGGCTGCCTACAGCGATGAGGTACGCGCTCACGCCGGCGATCGCCAGACCCAGCAGCGTAACGGCGTTTGGCCCCAGCCCGACGCGGGAGAGCGCGGCGGCGGCCGGCATCTCGAAGTAGCGCGAGATGGCTCTCCGGGCGTCATCCCTTCTCATGCGAATAGGCTCACAGGCGGTCCCACGCGGGGCCTCGTTCGGGACGGGGCGGGCATCCGCTAACGGACCATGGCCGCTTGGCGGGACTCCAGCAACGTCTCGTAGTAATCCATCACCTTGCCGGCGACTATCTCCCACCTGTATTCGTTCGCCTTCTTTCGCCCCCGCTCGGCGAGCGAGTCGCGAAGTCGCGGCGCGTCGAGCAGGGACGATATGGCTTCCGCGAGTGCGTTGTCGCTCTTCGGCTCGACGAGAAGGCCCTCCTCGCCATGGGTTATAACGCTGGCGTAGCCGTCTATGTTAGTGGCGACCACCGGTTTGCCCGCGGCCATAGCCTCCAGAAGCACGATTCCGAAGCTCTCCCTGCCCGTGGCAGGTGAGCAGAAAATATCCGCGGACTTGAAGTACCTGGCCTTTTCCTCGTCCGTCACCCGCCCAAGAAACTCGACGTCCTTCAGGTTGCGCTCGCTCATGATTCGGTAGGAGTCTTCGTCCGGGCTGCCGGCGCCGACGACCAGGAGACGCAGATTGGGCCAGTCCCACTTCAGCTTGCTGAACGCGCTCAACAGGTACTTCAACCCTTTGCGCTTTTCCAGCCGTCCCACGAACAGCAGGTTGATCATGCCGTCCCTGAGGTGCGGGAAGGGTTCAGCGGTGGCGAACTCTTCGACGTCGATGCCGTTCGGGATGATGCGATACCCGGCAGGGAAGTGGCCGCTGATGTACAGGTACGCGGGAGGGGATACGGCTATGCGGCCCTGCAACATGCGGAAGTGCCGCATTACCACGCGCTTGACTCCCACGTGGTAGAGCCAGGTGCCCTGGAAGGAGTGAAAGGTGGCCACGTTGGGCGTGCCCATGGCCGCCGTTTGGCTGAGGACGTTCAGCGGCACGAACCCGGAGAAAGGCTCGTGCAGGTGCACGACGTCGAACTTTTCGCGTTGAAGCATCTCCTTGATGCGCGGCTGGAGCCAGACGGAGAAGGAGACCCGGGCGATGGAGCCCCCGCTGGGCACGGGCACGGGCCTGCCCATGGGGATGAAGTCCTCGTCCTCGATAGTCTGGGGCGCGGAGCACGGCGCTATCACCCGCACGCTGTGGCCCCATTCGCGGAACTGCCCGGAGAGCTTGTTGATGTGAACCGAGACGCCGCCCGGAACGGCGTGGTCGTAGGGCGATACGAATGCGATCTTCATACGCCGCGGCCCGCGCCGGTGGTCATAGACCGGTACCCCCTGGTGTCCATGTTGGCGGGCCTCTTCGCGAACTTGCCAGCCGGCGAGCGCCTACGGCCCGGAAGGCGCCGCGGACGTCGGAACTCCCCGCCTCACTCGCCGCGCCCCACTATGAAGTTCTCCACCAGTTGCCTGGCCTCGTCGTCGGTGTACTGGACGGGCGGCGACTTCATGAAGTAAGACGACGGCCCAATTATAGGACCGGCAATTCCCCTGTCCTTGGCAATCTTGGCGCATCTTATGGCGTCTATCACTACGCCCGCGGAGTTGGGGCTGTCCCACACCTCCAGCTTCAGCTCCAGGTTGAGCGGCACGTCGCCAAAGCTGTTGCCTTCCATTCTAATGTAGCACCACTTGCGGTCGGAGAGCCATTCCACGTAGTCGCTTGGGCCGATGTGCACGTCGCCCCGGTCGATGTCGTGGTCGATCTGTGACGTCACCGAGCCTGTCTTGGAGATCTTCTTGGATTCCAGGCGCTCCTGCTCTTTCATGTTCAGGAAGTCGGAGTTGCCTCCGAAGTTCAACTGGTAGGAGCGCTCCAGGTCCACGCCGCGATCCATGAACAGCCTCGTCAGCACTCGATGGACGATGGTGGCACCGACCTGCGACTTGATGTCGTCGCCGATGATTGGCGCGCCGGCTTCGCTGAAGCGCCGCTGCCAGTAGTTGTCGGCGTCGCTCGCGACGAACACGGGGATGCAGTTAACGAAAGCGCACTGTGCGGAGAGCACCTGCTCAACGTACCATTTCGTCGCCTCTTCGGAGCCGACCGGCAGGTAGTTGACCACCACGTCGACCTCGCGCTCGCGAAGCAGGCCGGCCACGTCGTCCGTCGGCCCCGGCGCTTTCGTGATGACGCTGGACATGTACTTGCCGATTCCGTCGTGAGTCATGCCGCGCTGCACCGGAATTCCGAGGTGCGGCACGTCCTGAAACTTGATCGTGTTATTCGGCTCTGCGAATATCGCTTCGGAGAGGTCCAGGCCCACCTTGTTTGCGTCGATGTCCAAGGCGGCGACAAAGTTGATGTCCCCTATGCCGTACTCTCCCAATATCGGGTGCATCAGGCCGGGGATGGTCTGGTCGTTGGTGGCATTCGCGTACTTGTGAACGCCCTGCACCAGCGACGAGGCACAGTTCCCCACGCCAATGATCGCAACGTTAATCTGTCCCAACCGCAAGCCTCCTCGTACTATTGAAGGTCCGCGCGGCGGCCCTGTGGCCACTCGGCGCGCGCGAGAACCTCGCGAAACGCACCCGACGCAGAACTCTAGGCAGCGCGATTTTAGCATCAACAATCCGGCGATTCAAGCAAACGGGCCGGCCGCCAGATGCGCCGCCAGCCCTGACAGCAACGTCTTACCGGTCGAACTGCTCTCCTCTGCGTAGCGGAAAGGAAGCGGTCTCTGCGGCATAACGGTTGCACCTCGTTGGTGATGGCTTGTGTCTGCCACCCTCCATTGCAGCCGGCTTTGGCGATGGCTCCAGCGATGCCTTCTTCCGTAACCAGGCGGTGGACTATGTTTGACACCTCTGCCACAGCGTAGTAGCATCATGCGCTGGATTCGCTGGCCCACATTTGGTGTGCAACAACAAGGAGCGCGACGGCACGCATGTCTGATTATGCGCCCGAGGACGGCGCGGAATGAACCCACCTGCAACACCCTCACCCCCGCAGGACGAATCCTCGCCAGGCTCGCGAGACGAGGGTCCGCTACCATTATGGCGCATCGGGACGCTCGGCCTCGCATTTCTCACCTTAGCCACCTTCCTCCTAGTAGCCCCGGACCTCTCAGCCTCACCCAACCCCCAGTCCTCCTTCTCCCAACCATCCTTCGACCCCGGCGAGACCGCCGTCTTCCACGTTGCCGACTCCGATCTCGACACCCTCTTCTCCTGCACCGCGACGTGGGTCGACGCCGACCCCGACGGCGTGACGTGGGACGAGTACACCTACTGGAACATCTTCACCGGCGAACCCGCGCCGTCGGCGTTCCAGGGCCACGGCTCCGGATGCGCCTTCGTGTCAGCTTCCACGACGCCTCTCGAGGACATGCCCGACCTGGGGGGCCAAGAGTGGGCCGCCACCGTCAACGGGGTGGAGACCGTGATAGCGGAGTTCTACGCCGACGGCGAGTTCGCCGGCGATGCCGCGTTGAGCATTTACGTGACGAGCACCAGCACCGTCGCGATACCGTTCTACTTCCACGCACAGAACAGCTACACCGCTGCGGCACAGCGGGTGCGGGTGACGAGCGTCGCCGACCCGGTCGGCGAATGGGCGTCGCTTATGGAGGTGGCGAGCACCACCGACAGCGGCGCGGCCGTCAGATCCGGCGTGTTCAGAGGATCGGTCGAGCTGAGGGCGGACGCTCACGCGACGGAGGGGGATGGCGTGGTGCGAGTGGACGGCGTCGGCGACGTGCTGCAACTTACATACTACGGGCCGTCGGGGCACACGGCGGTGAGCACCGCGTCCGCACAGGTCGGGGGCCTTCCACCATCTCCCACGCCCACCCCCACGCCGACGGCCACGCCGCTGCCGGACATAGCCTTTTCCAAGCCCTCCTTCCTCCCCGGCCAGCGCGCCGTCTTCTACGTGACGGACCGGGGCCTGAACAGCCTGTCATCGTGTACGGCAAGGTGGACCGACGCCGTGACCGACGGCGTGACGTGGGACTTCCTCACCTACTGGAACATCTTCACCGGTGCGCCCGCGCCGTCGGCCTACCAGGGACGCGGCTCCGGCTGCGGATACGTGTCGACTGCGGACACGCCGGTCGAGCCGATACCGATACCCTGGCTGGGCGGCCCGTGGCTCGCCACGGTCAACGAGGGCGAACACCACGTCACGCAGTATCACGAGGGGGATGTCATGATAGACATCCCTGCCTTGACGAGCGCCAGCACCGTCGAGCTGCCCTTCTACTTCCACGGCCACGACACGTACCCCGCGTCGTCCCGGCGCGCCCGCGTCTCGAGCGGCTCGGACCCGGCGGGAGAGTGGGCGGCGCTGAGGGAGGTCGTGAGCACTGTGGACGGCGGCGCGGCCGTCGACTCGGACGTATTCAGGGGCTCGGTCGAGCTGAGGGTGGATGTCGACGCGGTGGAGGGGGACGGCGTGGTGCGGGTGGACGCCGGCGGTGACAAGCTGCGCCTGCGCTACTACGGGCCGTCGGGAGACAAGGTCGTGGGCGGGTCGACCGCGCTGGTGCCGGCACCGGCCCCGACAGACACACCCGTGCGGGCGGTGGCCCGCAGAAGGAGGCCCACGCCGGAGCCGGAGCCGACACCGACCATCACGCCGACGCGAACGCCCATACCGGTAGTCAGGCGAATCGCGACTCTGACTCCAACGCCGGCCCCCACGCAGACGCCATCGCCCACCGCCTCGCCTACGGCAACGCCCCGTGCCACGCCGACGCCCCGAGCCACGCCGACGCCGACGATTGCGCCCACGCCCTCACCGACAGCGATACCCACCGCAACGCCAACACCTTCACCCTCACCCACCGCAACGCCAATGCCGACGGCCACGGCAACGGCAACGGCGACACCGACGCCGACTATCACGCCGACCGTCACGTCGACGCCCACTGCGCCCGTCGTCGAGCGAAGTCCGCCCGCACCGGCTGAGAGTCCAGCCGCGACGGTCCCGCCGCTACCCCTGGAGGAGCCGGACCCAGGCGGAGCGTGTGGGCGTCCGAGCAGCGGGCCACCGGCACTGACGGCAATTGCCAACCTGGCGCTGCTGGCCGCGCCGCTCGGGCTGGCGGCTGTGCTTCGCCGCAAGCGGCGGCCATAGCCGATCGGCAGGCGGCGCCAGCTCACAACGGGGCGCCAGCGGCAGGATGGCGTTCTCGGGGCTGAAGGTGGATCTGGACTTGGCCGCGAACAGAGTTTCACGGCGGCCTAGCCACGAATCTGCCGTGGAGGATCTGCGACCCGGGCCGTGCTGCCGGGGCGTGTCCAGCGCGGGGGCCGGCTTGCGGGGCTTGGGGGAGGAGTCTCCGTCTGGTAACATACCCTTCCGGCTGAGAGAGGACAGGGAGAACCCGTCTCCGTAATCGCTTAACACGGCAGATGCAATGTCGATGCTATGGAACAGTTCGCGCAAGGAGCTGTACACCGCCGAATGGGTGGTGCCCGGCGTGCTCGCCCGCTCTCAACGGCCGGGCTATCCCGTGGACCGGCCGGCCGCGAGCAACATCATCGCCTGGGCGGAGCGTGTCCGCGAAATGGGCGTGCGCGGGATACTGTGCATCCTCGACTACCCGCAGCTGGCCCACTACGACGGACTCGGCCTGGACGGAGGCGGCCTGCTGGCTTACTACCGCTCGCTCGGGTTCGCGGTGAGACACGTGACAGCCGACGACCACAAGCGCCCCCCGCTGTCGTGTGCCGAACTGGACGAGGTGTGGCGGGCGTTCCAGCAGCTCAGCCAGCCGGTGCTGGTGCATTGCAGCGCGGGGCGCGACCGCACCGGCGCCGCACTGCAGCACATTCTGGGCCGGCTCGCAAGCGGCGAGTGACGCTGACAATCCCGCCCCGCTCTGGTATAATTCCATGACCCCGAGGTGGAGCCGCCTAGCATCGGCGGACGTGCCGAAGTGGCGGAACGGCAGACGCGCTACGTTCAGGGCGTAGTACCCGCAAGGGTGTGTGGGTTCAAATCCCTCCTTCGGCACCAACCACAAGTCACATAAAGTCCGTTGCGTGCGCTTGTAGCTCAGTGGATAGAGCGCAGCCCTGCGGAGGCTGAGGCCGTGGGTTCGAGTCCCGCCAAGCGCGCTTTCCGCACGCGCCGCCGAACGCGGCCGCGTACCAAGACGAGGCGACTGCGCTCCTCGGCCGGTCCAGGGGCGATTAGCTCAGGCGGTTAGAGCGTCTGTCTTACACACAGAAGGTCTGAGGTTCAAGTCCTCAATCGCCCACTCTTTCCGGTTCAGGTGGTGTTGTCCCACTCCGCGTGTCAGTTGGGAATTCCCGCGCAATGTTGGCCGTCCGTTTACCGGTCTCCGGCCACATCTGCCAAAGCTGCTTTAAGCACTTGGAAGCAGACTTTGGCTGTAGGCTCGTCTGGTTTAAACCCCGAAGCCATTTGTGCGTATGGGTGGATGTAGTTTCTGAAATCCCGCAACCCGTGACTAAATTTCTGTACATCCGGCTTGAGCAAGCCAACGTCGCGCGCCACATCAATGAATTCTGACAGCTTCCATTCCTGGTACGCCTTCACTCTGCCATTCTGTTTAGGTGGACCGCTAGTAGCTGCGGAACAGCTCGCCCCAGTCGGTGCGCATCGCCTCTTTCACCCGACGGCTGCCCTTGAACCTCAGCCAGTAGCCGTTGTGGTAGACGTTCGACCCAGCGATGGCAACGTGGACGAGCGGCGACCTGAGAAGCAGATTCTCCAACCGTTTCAGCGGCCCCCAGTAGACCAGCTTCTGGAACCGGCTGGCGAAGGTGTTTTCCGACCCGGTGAAGCGCCAGTCCACGGACGAGATGTCCTCACCCGCGATGTCTATGTCGCCCACCTCGCCGCAACCCAGGCCCGCCTCGTGCGCCAGGCGGATGAAGCCTATCGACATCGGGTCGAACCCCATCATCTTTGCCGCTACGGCGTCTATCGCCACCTGGTCCGCGCTCGCAAGAATGACGTTCTTGGCGTGCCAGCGCATGGCCCTGGGGCCGGGTCCGTCACCGGCGAAGGTTCCGTCCGTCACCGCGAATATGCCCGGGTGTATCTCCTTCTGGATTTGAAGCAGGTCGACCAGGGTTTCGTGGATGACCGAGTGAGTCCAGTGCCGGTTGTGGTTCAGCAGCCCGCCAAAGGCGTTCTTCATCGCGCCGGTTATGGTGGTGAACACGTGGGTCTTCATCGTAGGCAAGTGAACGATGTTCTTGCCCGGCAGCGCCTCCGGAATTCGGAAACCGCGCGGATACACCTTGTCCAGCGCAAGCATCGGCGAGCTCGGAGTGTATTCGACCCAGCGGGCTTCTTCGAGGTGCAGGCTCTCGAGGCCGTACCTGTCCTCGACCGCCTGGTGCCTGTTGTTGACCGCTCCCTCGCGGGCATCAACAACGACCGTGCCGTTGTGCGTGGGAATCAGATCGCGGTAGCCGTCCGCCGACAACGCGCGCACCACGCCCTCGAGCTGCCACGGCGTGGTCGAGCAGGCGGGGTAGTAGTGCTGCCACGAAATGTTGACCTTGAGCAGCGTGGGTGTCGCCTTCGGCAGGCTCTGCTCGTAGCCGGCTAGGCGCATGGCGCGCCCGACGTCGTCCAGCACGGTTTCGGGCGAGGTGTACACCACCGCCACCGTGGGCCTGGTTCGCGGGCCGAGCCGCGCAGCCGACTGGCCGTATGTCTGCGTTGTGGCAGCCATATTGGACCCCCTCGTGTAATCGGACTCGATGCGCCCGCAACAAGCGCGAACGCCTTGCCCGTGAGACACACCATGCCTGGTAACGATTATAGAATCTCTCCCGCCTCTAAGTCTACGCGCGAGGAGAGCCACCGTAAGGCGAGGCACGCAATGGCACGCTGTGTTCGGCGATCGCCCGTGCGGCGTACCAATATCTTGCACCACTCGCCAGCCTATGCTAGAATGCGCCACGGTCGCATAGCTGTTACCAAAGGCAAACCTGCATCGCTCGTGGACCTTGGTGATAAGATGCCGGCTCGAATTACTATCCGGGGAGGATGTCACCAAATGGTCTTCGAAGACAGGACGCTCGTTTGCGTCGAGTGCGGGGATTCGTTCACATTCAGCGTGGACGACCAGCAGTACCACCAGGAAAAGGGCTACACGAACGAGCCTAAGCGATGCCCGAACTGCAGGCAGGCGCGACGCTCTGAGCGCCGGTATGGCGACAATTTCGGCGGCGGCGGCGGCGGTGGGTTTGGCGGGAGCTTCGGCCCGCGCCAGATGTACCCCGTGACCTGCGCCCAGTGCGGCGCCGATGCCGAAGTGCCGTTCCGGCCTCGCGGCGACCGGCCCGTTTACTGCAACGACTGCTACAGGCAGCAGCGCGACAGTCAGCGCAGGGTCTACCGCTAGGCGTTTGCCAGCCCACCACTGGAACACATTGGGTCCCGCGCCCTGGCCGGCAGGACCGGCATTTGGGTGCGGGCGTAGCATGGCCCTGACGGCAGCGACGCCGGTGGGCCAAGGAGTTGTATGGCGAAGAAAGAGGCCATAGAGGTCGAAGGCACAGTCACGGAGGCGTTGCCTAACGCAAACTTCCGGGTCGAGTTGCCCAACGAGCACAAGGTGCTCGCCTACGCCTCGGGCAAGATGCGGCGGTACTTCATCCGCATTCTGCCCGGCGACCGGGTGTTGGTCGAGCTTTCCCCGTACGACCTCACCCGCGGCCGGATTACTTACCGCTTCAAGTAGCGCAGGGCGGCTTCACCCCCGTCCTAACCTTCCCCCATCGAGGGGGAGGGGTGTCTTGACGTCCCCCCCTCCGGGAGGGATATTGCCGCAGCTACTCCAGCGCCCCCAGCTCGATAACCCCAATCCCGTCGTCCGCGGTCACGCGCGTCCCGTAGGTTTCGCACAACCGCGCTGCCGTCCGCAGCGTGCGCTCCGCCGACTCCCTGCCGGCCATTACTGGGCGGCCTCGCTGCGAGCGTGGCGTGGCGTATCCCAACTCGATGGGATGCAGCAGTATCCGGCTCGCGCCGCTCCGGCTGAGTCGCAACTCCGCGACCACGCTCTCCCAATACATGGCGTTCGCGGTGAACCCTCGCGTGTCGTCCTGCGATCGAAGGTCGTAGAAGTCCGCGGGAGTCGCAGCCATTCCCAGCCCCGCGCTTTCGTATAAGTCGGCAGGCTGGCGCGGCACGACCTCGTTCTGGAACATCAGGTTGCCCAGGCTGTAGAAGATGGGGCGGTTCCTGTAGATTTCGATTCCGCGCAGAAAGTGGGGGCCGTGCCCGAACACGGCGTCCACTCCCTCGTCGACGCATCTCCTGGCGAAAGTCTCGAGGAACTCGGCGGGGGCTTCGTCTGTCGCGCCGGACTCGTGGCTGTGAACGCTCAGGAACACCCAGTCCGCCTGGCGGCGCGCCTCGCGTATCCACCTCAGAATGCCCACAAGGTCCCTCTCGCTTGGCGACGTTCGCACGGCAAAGCCGTCGCCAAGCGCGAATGAATGGCCCAGAGTTCGGAGGCGGTCCGGGCGGTCTTCTCCGCCGCGCCCAAAGCCCATCTCGGCTTGGCTGGCGCGCCGCGCGGCGAATCCAAGCGCCTCGTCCAGTCGCCGCAACTCCTCGAATGCCCGTGAGTCGACGACGTGGTCGGCGGACCAGCCCAGCGCGCTCACTCCGGGCCGCCCGTGCAGGTCGTGGCGCTGCTCGCCGGCGGGCGATGCGGGGTCGAACGTCGCGGTGCAGGACAACAGCGCCACGCGCCCGGCCGGGCACTCGACGTAGGCGGGCGCCCTCGCCTCGCTGAGGTTACGGCCTATGCCGGAGAAAGCCAGACCCGACCGCTCCAGGTTTCTCAGAGTGGTCATCAACCCCCGCTCGCCGTAATCGAAGCAGTGGTTGTTGGCGCACGACACCATCGTGATACCCGCCCACTGCAGGTCGTCGAGCAGGTCCGGGTCGGCGGCCGTCCAGATGCCGCCCGAGGACGCGGCCGGTGGCGGCTCGAAGCGGTGAACCTGCATCTCCAGGTTGGTGAACGCGGCGTCCGCGCCTCTCAGCAGCTCGACCAGCGCCAGGAAGTTGGCCTCTCTGAACGGCGCGAGCGGCCTCGCAATCATGCTGTCGCCCGTGGCCGCGACCACTATCTCGCCTCGTTGGGACTCGTACACGTCGGACCTCCTTCGCCGCTTGTCTCGGGCTCCGCGGCTGGCGCTCCGAGCGCCGCGCCAACGCGCGGAATCATACCACATGGGTTAGGGTCAATCCGTCGGAGCGGTCGACCTCATATCATGGGGGAACGACCATCCGCCCACGGGGGGCGACCGCGACCGCTTGCCCGCGCCCCGTGCCTGCGCTAAGCTAGGGCCGCAATCTAACGACAGCACGCAGGAGGTAGGGCCATGAACGGAGCGGACGCCATTGCTGAGGTGTTGAGGCGTGAGGGTACGGAGTTCCTGGCGTGCTTTCCGGCGCAGCCACTGATAGAGGCCTGCGCCCAGGCGGGCATACGTCCCGTGTTGTGCCGGCAGGAGCGCGTGGGCATGGCCATCGCCGACGGTTTCAGCCGCGCGAGCGGCGGCAAGCGGCTTGGCGTGTTCGCCATGCAGCAGGGGCCCGGCTCCGAGAACGCCTTCCCCGGCGCGGCCCAGGCGTTCGCCGACAACGTCCCCGTGCTGCTCATCCCCGGCGGAGAGCCCACCTCTCGGTCCTTCACGCCGCCCGGCTTCAGCGCCACGGACAACTACCGGGGCGTGACCAAGTGGCTGGCGGAGGTGAACGACGCCGAGCGCGTGCCCGAGCTGATGCGCCGCGCGTTCCACCACCTGCGCAGCGGCAAGCCCGGCCCGGTGCTGCTTGAGGTCGCCCGCGACGTCTGGGACCAGGAGATTGCGGGCGAGCTCGACTACACGCCGGTGAAGGCGAGCAGGTCGGCGCCGTGCCCCGAAGAGACAGCCGAAGCGGCCCAGGTGCTTCTGGACGCCCAGAGTCCCGTCATTCACGTGGGCCAGGGCGTGCTCTACTCGGAGGCATCGGACGAGTTGGAGCGGCTGGCGGAGTTGCTCCAGGCGCCGGTGATGACCACGATGCCAGGTAAGAGCGCGTTCCCCGAGAACCACCCGCTTTCCCTCGGCGCCTCCGCGGTTTCGACCACCAAGCCCATCGTGCACTTCCTGAGCCGCGCCGACGTGGTGCTGGGCGTGGGGTGCAGCTTCACGCAGACCGGCTACGGTAGGGCGATTCCGCCCGGCAGGGTCATCATCCACGCCACGAACGACCCCGCGGACGTGAACAAGGACATACGCGCCGACTACGCGCTGATTGGCGACGCCAAGCTGGTGCTGCGCGCGCTGATAGCCGAGGTGGAAAGCAGGACGAACGGCGCCGGGCTGCGCAACGAGCGCGACGTTGGCCCGGAGGTGCGGGCGGTCAAAGAGGAGTGGCTGGAGGAGTGGATGCCGCAGCTCACCTCGAACGAAGAGCCCATCAATCAGTACCGCATCATATGGGACCTGATGCACAACGTAGACCGTTCCAACACCATCATCACTCACGACGCGGGCAGCCCGCGGGACCAGTTGACGCCGTTCTGGGAGGCGCCCGTGCCGCGCAGCTACATGGGCTGGGGCAAGACGACGCAGCTTGGCTACGGGCTGGGCATCACGATGGGGGCCAAGCTCGCCGAGCCGGACAAGCTGTGCGTCAACGTTATGGGCGACGCGGCAATCGGCATGGTGGGAATGGACCTCGAGACCGCCGCCCGCAACCGCCTGGGCATACTGACGATCGTGTGGAACAACGGCGTGATGGCTATCGAGCGCGCGGGCATGCCTTTCGCAATCGAGAACTACGCCTCGCACACGCTGGGCGGCAACTACGGAGAGGTCGCGCGGGCCCTTGGCGGCTGGGGCGTGCGAATCACGAAGCCCGCGGAGTTCGTTCCCGCGCTCAGAGAGGCTGTGGAAGTGACCAAGACCGGCCAGCCCGCGCTGATAGAGTGCATAGTCAAAGAGGGCTTCGACTTTTCGCGCTACCCGTAATGCGCGGGCCGGGCGGCGCTCAGTCTCGTTGGCGCGCCCGGCGCAGTTGCTCCTCCAGCTCGCGAACGCGGGTCTGCGATTCCCGTAAGCGGGCTTCCGCGGACAAGCGGGACTGGCGTTCGTCCTCCAAGCCGGGGACCGGCTCGCCGGTGCGAGGATCAAACCACTCGAGCCGGCCTCTCGTCCAGCGTATGAGAACGTCCAACACCGCGCTGTATCCCTGGTGGACGCCTTCCTCCAGCGTTTCTATGGCAATCGGCACGTACTCGCCGGAGACCAGCCGGTCGCCGGCCAGCGGAACGCCCTGATAGCTGCCACCCGTCTCGTCGAAGCGCCAATACTCCGGTATGTTCAGAGAGGCGTAGTCGACGCGCTTGGCCCCGACGTCAATGTGGCCCGTGGTGCGTGAGCCCACCTCCATCACGAAGTCCGGCGGCTTGCCCTGGTCGGAGATGACATAGCCGTTGGTCTCCCAGTAGAGCTCCGGGTCCGTGTCGAACGCTATCAGCAGATCGGGTATTCGCCGGCCCAGTGTGGGCATCCGCGGCTCCCTGACGATGTACAACTCCCCACCGATGGTGGTGGTCTCAGGGCTGCCCAGATAGAGCGCCAGGGCATGGACGTTTCCGGTTAGCGTCAGATGGTTGAATGTCGTCATGTCATCCGGTCCACGCGGCGGCGCGTCCGGGAGCACGAAGCCTTGGCCCGGCTGTCTGACCTTCGGCTTGGAGTGTCTGAGGGTCATGCTCGACCTCGCGACGATGGGACTCTTTCCCATTCCATTTCGGTTATTTCGTTTTGCGTTAGCCGCGTCGGCACAATGATACCGCAACGGCCCGGCGAGCGTACAGCAGTGAGCGGCCCACGTCGACGGGCTACGGCGCGGCCGCGGCTAGCTCTTCCACCCAGGGAAGTAGCTGGGACTCGGTGAGAGCGCCCACCCACCGCCTCTTGACCACGCCGTCGCTGCCAATGAAGAACGTCACGGGCAGGCCGACGACGCCGTAGGCAACTGTGATCTCGCCGTCCGCGTCGAGGCCGTTCGGAAACGAAAGGCCGAACTCCTCGATGTATGCCAGAGCGTCCTCCTCGGTGTCCTGCGTGTCCACGCCGACGAATAGCACTCCGCGGCCCTCGTACTGCCTCCAGGTGCGCTCGAGCAGCGGCGACTCCTCGCGGCAGGGAGGGCACCACGACGCCCAGAAGTTGAGCACCACAGGCGTTCCGGAATCCGGACTGAAACGCACCCTTCCGCCGCCGTCGTATAGTTCCATCGCGAACGGGGGCGCCGGCTTGCCGACGCGGGTGGCTCCGCTCTGTCCGGTTGGCGGGGTCCTGTTGGCCAGGCCGTAGGCCAGCACCGCAACCAGCGCCAGAGTCAGCGCGCCCGCCAGCGCCAAGCCCGCCAGACGGGGCCAGGCGCGGCGGGCGGAGGGCGGCGCGTCGTTGTCGCTCTCGGCCAACGGATCAGCCTGCCGCCGCTTCGCCCGCGGCCAGCTCCAGGCGCTCCGTGGTCGGCCGCGGCCCTGACTGCTCCAACGGACGGAAGACTCGCCAGTAAATGAGCGTGGCCACGAGGTAGAACGTCGCCATGATGATGAACGGAGTGGTGTAGTCGCCGGAGGCCAGCAGCCTCGCTCCCAGCCAGACCGCGCCGGAGGAGAGGGCGGCACCGACCGCTATCTCTATGCCGGTGCTGGTGGCCCGCTCGCGCGGCTCCAGCACCTCCATGTTGAAAGCGTCGTCCAGGGGCTGGCTCATGCGGAAAGTGGACACGCGCCCCACGTGCGACGCCCCGGCCAGCACAATGAGCAGCGCGCCCTCGCCGAGTGCGAGCGGCAGAAGCCCCATGGCCAGGATGAAGGGGAGCGAAAGCACGCGCATCAGCGCTATGGCGTCCACCTTCAGCATTCGCGCCGCGACCAGCGGAACGAACAGCGTCGCGGCCGCGAGCGAAAGCTCGCCCGCAGCGAACACCACGCCAATCTCGCCCTCCCCGGCGTGGATGTGCCCCTCGTGGAAGACCACGTTCAGCAGAGGGGCCACCGCCGCCGTGCCCACGGCCAGCAGCCCGCTCGTCAGCACGAAGTAACTAATTCGTCGCGGGTGGCGTATGTCGGCGAACAGCCCTGCTAACATGTTCGGTGCGCGTCTCACGCGCCGCGTCTGCGTCTCGGGCTGCTCCTCGGCCTCGAGCGAACGGAGCATCAGCGCGGGCGCCAGCGATACGAACCACAGCGACAGCCCGGCGTAAGAGGCGTACCGGTATGCGGCGACCGCTCCGACGTCGTCGATGAACAGCAGTGGCACCATGCCTGCGATCAGCGCCCCGGCCATCGCCGAAAGGGTGCGGAGGCTGCCTGCCACCGAAAACAGGTGAACGCGCTCGCTCTTCTTGCTGTTCTCCATCATGAAGGCGGCTTCGGAGGTGTGGTGCAGGTTGCCGAAGAATGCGCCGGCGGCCGGCGCCCACAGCAGGATCATCTCGTTCTGGGTGCTGATCATGACCACGCCAATCACCGCGCCTATGCCGTCGCCCAGGATGAACGACGCTTTGCGGCCGATGCGGTCCGAAACCAGGCCCGCGGGCATCGCGGTTACGGCACTGGCGATGAAGCCTATCATGAGGCGCAGGCCGATGAACCTTATGTCGAATCCAGCGGCCAGCAGGTACAGGTTGAAGAGCACCGTGAACGAGCCGTGGATCATGTCCATGCCGATGACGTGCAGCACGTACAGGTTGGCGTTGCGGCTGAACTGGCGCGTCTTGGCCATGTAGTCGCGGGCGTAGCTCTGGGCCGACTGGGTCAGCGTCGGGGAAACCGTCTTGTCGACCATCGTTGCGCCTCCTCATTCACCACACGCGCAGACCGCTGGACGGGCTAACCGGAGCGGCCGCGCAAGTGGAGCGGGAGATGGGAATCGAACCCACGTGGCGTGCTTGGAAGGCACGGGCTCTACCATTGAGCTACTCCCGCGCAGTCTCAGCATAGCGGGAATAGGGCGGGTTAGTCAATGTGCGGTCTTGCCGCTTGCCTCACCCACCCTTGCAGGCGGTACAGATGAGGCCGGCCTAAGCGGGCGAGGAAGGGCCGTAGGCCGCCTGAGAGTGAGGTTTTTCGCGAAATCTGTTCCATTTTGCACCATCCTGCACCATCTCCTAGCTGTGAATCTTGTTGGAGCGCTGCCGCGGTGGTCGCTGTCGGGCACGGACATGGGAGCGGTGCGGCAAAGAGTGATGGAAATGGAACAGGCGGCCGGGAGGTCCCGACTGCCGCGTCCGTGGGCCCCAGGTCGCGGGGTCTGTCCCTCGTCGAGAGGAGAGTAGCACGAATGTGCGGTGCAATCAAGAGCGTGGGCAGGCTTGTGCGTGGGGCTTTTTCTTTGTCCCGCACTCCCCCCTGAATGGTAGAATGGCGAGTGTAAGTGTACGCCTTTTGAAGGGGGACGCATGAGAGACACAGAGACCCCGGCGCCTACGCAGTCACCCAGGCCCATCGCTCCAACCCGTCCGAAGGAAGAGATCGCCCGTTTGGGCGACGAAATCTACGAGCGGGACGTTAGGGGGCAGGTCGAGACGGCCAACTACGGGGAGATCGTCTCCATCGACGTGGACAGCGGCAGTTGGGCCATCGGAGACGACATTCTCGAAGCGGTGGACCGTCTGCGGGCGCAGCGCCCGGAAGCCATCGACGTCTGGTCCCTGCGGGTAGGCTACCGTGCGGTCCACAAGTTCGGCGGCAGGTCCTTGGGGATAGTCCAGTGATCCTGGGGGCGGTGAATGACGCCTATGAAGCCGTCATATCCCTCACAGTGCAAGGTCCATCGGGGCAGTCAAGGGAAGTCGAGGCCGTGATAGACACCGGATTCACCGGGTTTCTGTCGTTGCCATCGGCATTGGCGACGGAGCTGGGATTGCCCTTCCTGACCTACGAATCGGCATTTCTGGCCGACGGCAGCTTGGTGAGGTTCAGCGTCCACGACGCCACAGCTCTCTGGGACGGCCCAGGCGCGTCTATGCCCACCTTTCCAACGCCACGCCTCTCATAGGAATGCGGATGCTCGACGATCATGACCTGAGCATCCAGGTCCGGGACGGCGGCCGCGTCGTCATCCAGGCCGGACAGTAGCCGAACCCCTCCTTTCCCTTCCCGCTGCGCCGCTGGCCCTTCGGCCATATAGCGGCATCGCTGCGCTTGCCGGCGCCGCCGTTTTTATCGCGGCCCTGCCCGCGAGTTGCCCACAACGGGAACTTACGAAAAACTGTGCCATTTCGTTTCATTTGTCATATTCCCTAGCTGGGGAGCCCGCGACCTGTAAACCGAGTGTCACGCGAATTGTCGAGAAATGCGGGCTGTACGCAATGAATCGCATCACAAACGTGACGGAAGTGACCTAGCCGGCGGTGATGCCGGAAGGGGCGACGTAGGTTGGCGAATGGCGGTATCGGTGCGTCATGGAGGACTAGCAGTACAAATATACGACGCGGTCAAGCTGGCTGGGATTCGGGATTCGCTTTGCATGCGCCACTGGCGCCTAGCGCCCAAGTTTGACGTGCTGCGACGCTGTTAGTAGGATTGGCCACGCCAGTCTAGCCACCTCTTTTCATGGGGGTATGCCATGCCAACGCTGGAGTTTAAGGGCAAGCAGCACATCTACGCCCACCACCTAACAGTCCCCTACCGTCCGCTGGTTTGTGACCTAAAGAAGTCTCTGAACCCAGCCGAGGCGGACGATAATCTCATCATCCATGGGGACAACCTCCACGCGCTCAAGGCGCTGCTGCCGCGCTACGCGGGCAAGGTGAAGTGTATCTACATTGACCCGCCTTACAACACGGGCAACGAGGGCTGGGTATACAACGACAGCGTCAACAGCCCGCTCATGAAGCAGTGGCTGAAAGAGAACAAGCCCGTCGATGGCGAGGACCTGGAACGCCACGACAAGTGGCTGTGCATGATGTGGCCACGCCTTCACTTGCTCAGGGAACTGCTGGCAGAGGATGGTGTGATTTTCGTATCCATCGACGACAACGAGCAGCACCACCTTCGGATGATGATGGACGAGATTTTTGGGGAAGATAGTTTCCTCGCGGAGTTCATTTGGAAGAGTCGTCAGAACAGGGATAACCGCAATGTAACGGGAGCGTCTGTAGACCACGAGTATGTCCTCTGCTACGGAACATCGATACGTGGCGATGACAGGAAAACAGAACAATACTCGAATCCTGACAACGACCCACGGGGAGAGTGGGCTAGCGGAAACATGATAGGACTCGCAACTTTGGAGTCCCGGCCCAACCTACATTTCGACCTGATTGATCCAGAAACGGGGATAACCTATGGCTGCCCTAACAGGGGTTGGAGATATGACCAACTACGCATGGCGGAGCTGATCTCTGAGAGCAGAATCATCTGGCCCGAAAAACCTGACGGTCGGCCTCGGGTAAAAGTATTCCTGAACGAGTTGACCAACGTGTACACCGGATTTTCTTCAATTGTTGGTGAAGGGATATTTACCAGAAACGGAACCATAAGCATAGAGGAGATACTTGGCTCAAGAGTTCTTGACTTTCCGAAGCCACACGACCTCGTCCGTCAGCTTGTTCTTCAAGGATGTCCACACGATGGCGTCGTCCTCGACTCGTTCGCGGGAAGCGGGACGACCGCCCACGCGGTTCTCGCGCTGAACAAGGAGGACGGCGGCAACCGCAAGTTCATCATGGTGGAGTGCGAGGATTATGCGGACACCATCACAGCGGAACGCGTGCGCCGCGTCATCAATGGCGTACCGAGCGCGCGGGACAAGGCGTTGCGCGAAGGGACCGGCGGTTCATTCACGTATTGCACGCTGGGCAAGCCTATCGACGAAGAGGGGATTCTCACCGGGAACAACCTGCCGGAGTACTCGGCGCTGGCGGCCTACCTGTTCCATACCGGGTCGGTGCGGTTGGCCGGTAAAGAGCTGGCGGCGAAGAACGACGACGGGCTGTTCTACAGCAGTGACGACACAGACTACTATCTGCTGTACAAGCCGGACATCGAGTGGCTACGCAGTAACGAAGCTATTCTGAACGAGCAGCAGGCGAAGCGAATCGGCGGCGTAGGTAGAAAGGCGGTTGTGTTCGCCGCCGACAAGTACATGGGGCAGCGGTTCTTGACGGACATGGGAATCACGTTCTGCCAGATACCCTACGAGATTCACCGCGGCGGCATAGGGGCTGGTTGATGGAACTGAAAGAGTACCAGACCCGCACTCTCAACGCCTTCACGCGGTGGCAGAATGAACTGGCGGCCGCGCAAGTGGAGTCGGAGAGGGCCATAACTGCGCTAGAGGGCGTGCGCGTGAATGTCCCCGAGGATGTCCGCAACTACCCCAAGAACGCCTGGCAAAAGCTGGCGGACATGGGCGAGGTGGCGCACCCTGAGCGCTCTTACGTCGATAGGACGGCGTCAGGCGGCTTTCCGATCCCGCACGTCTGCTTCAAGGTGCCTACCGGCGGCGGTAAGACGCTGCTCGGAGCCGCCGCGCTGGAGCGCATGAACCGGGGCACGGGATTGGTGCTGTGGATGGTTCCCACCAACGCCATCTACCAGCAGACCAAGGAAAAGTTGTGGGACAAGCAGCACACCTACCGTCAAATGCTGGAACGGGGCAGCGGCGGACGGGTCAAAGTGCTGGAGAAAGACGATCGCTTCACCGCGGCGGACGTAGAAAACTACCTCTGCGTCATGCTCATTTCGTTACAGTCGGCCAACCGACAACGCAACAGGGACTTTCTGCGGATGTTTCGGGACTCTGGACGGTATCCGTCCTTCTTCGCGGACAACGACGACGCCTTGGGTGACTCTCGTCTCCGCAAGAAATACCCCGACCTGGATCCGCCTGCCGCCGACAGCCCGGTGGTCCACAGCTTGGTCAACGTGTTCAAGATCGTAAGGCCGGTGGTGGTGTTGGACGAGGCGCACAAAGCCTACGGCCAGAAGGGGAAAGACAGCGAGCAGTTCGCGCAAACGGTTAATCGGCTCAATCCCAGCCTTGTCATCGAGTTGTCGGCCACGCCGAGCATCTCCAAGAGCAATCTGCTGGTGGACGTCGCCGGCAAGGACCTGCACGGCGAAGAGATGATAAAGCTGCCGGTGCAGGTGACGTCTTTCACCAACGCGGATTGGCACCACACCCTGGGCCAGGCGCACGACAAGCTGGAGGAACTGAACGACGAAGCGCGCTCCCTGGAACACAGCGAAGGCCGCTACATACGGCCCATAGCGGTGGTGAGGGTGGAGCGAACCGGCAAGGACCAACGGGACGGCGAGAACATACACGCAGAGGACGTGCGGGAGTATCTGACGCAGAACCTGGGCGTACCCGGGGACGCCGTAGCCGTTCAGTCCAGCGAGAGCCGGGAGTTGGACGGCGAAGACCTGTTGTCCGAATTCTCGCAGGTGAGATGGATAGTCACAAAGGCCGCCCTCATGGAAGGTTGGGACTGCCCGTTCGCTTACCTGCTGGTGATGCTGGATAACACCAGTGCAAGGCGGGCGATCACGCAGTTGGTGGGCCGCGTGATGCGCCAACCCCACGCCATGCAAACAAAGCGGCTTCCCCTGGACCAATGCTACGTCTATTGTCAGGACACGAACGTGAACAACGCAGTCCAGTACGTCAAGGACGGCCTGGAGCAGGAAGGGATGGGCGACCTTGACGACGACGTACATCCCAGCCAGGCGACGACCTTCAAGAGCGTTGTCATACGTCGATGGGACAGGTTCAAGAACGCGGAGATATTTCTGCCCAAGGTGCTTCACCGTGGCGACGGTGGCGATTGGGACGAACTGGACTACCAGCGTCACATTCTGCCCGGGATAGACACGAGCGCAGTCGGCGCGCCCGACACGCAGGGTACACAGCCCGACAGGCCGAGGGCGTCTAGCGCGGAGGTCTATCTGGACGAAGGGGGCACGTCTGCCACTTACTACGACCCGCAGGATCTGGACGTCGATGATAGCGTCAAGATTGCCTGGTACGCTCGCCGTATATCCGACGTTCTGCCCAATCCCTTCCAGGCGGCCCGGATTGCCCTAGAGCTGATAAAGCGGTTGCGTGACGATGGCCTGGACGACAGCGCTGTCTACCGGCAACGGTCTGCGTTGTCGTCGCAACTGCGCGAACACGTGACGCAGGCCATGGACAAACAGGCCGAACAGGTCTTCCGAGCCAAGCTCGCCGGCGGACAAATCCGTTTCGACTTGACCACATCCGACCACAACTACAGGGTCCGCAAGGACTTCGAGTTGCTGGTATCCGAAAGAGACGTACTGTTGCAGCGTTACGGGCAGTCGGTCCAGTTGTCTCTGTTCCAGCCGGTATATGACCGAGACTTCAACGACTTGGAGCGCAGGTTCGCCTTCTATCTGGACGAGCAAAAGGCCCTCAAGTGGTGGCACCGAATCGCGGTTCGGCAACGCGGCGAGTACTACATCCGCGGCTGGCGACGGGAGCGCATCTGGCCCGACTTCGTGGCGATGGGCGGCGAGACCGACGGCAAGCCAAGCGTGCTGGTGTTCGAGACCAAGGGCCATCACCTGGACGGCAACGACGACTCCGAATACAAGAAGCGGGTGTTTGTCGCGCTCGAAGAGACGTTCAACGTGGGCAGAATGACGATTCACGACGGCCCGGCCAAGGGCGCGTTCCGGCTGGTGTTCGATAGGGAGGGGTTTCCGGACGCTGAGTCGGCGATCAAGAAGCTGGAGGGGACGTACAAGGCGTGAGGGGCGCAGGCGTGTGTTGCACGAGTTCGAACTGAAGCAGGGCCGCGGTACTGCCTACTACATGCTCAACGTGGACAGCAAGGCCAGCGGCGGCGCGGAGCCCAAGCCGGTAGACCATTCGCTCACCTACGTCAAGCTTCGGTCGAAGAAGTACGGCGAGGACCTGCCTGAAGACGTTCCCCATCACGGGCACGCTTTCTTCGCCACCTGTTCGCCCGAGGCTAACCAGAAACCTCCGCCCTTGACGGCGTAGCAACTGTCTACGACGACCGACCATACTCCTCATCTTCAGATGCAAAGGCTGCTTTGCCGTAGAACTGCACGTCCACCTCCATGGCCTTAATCGCTCCTGAATTTGCAACGCCTTCGGGGTCTTGTTCAATTGCTTTCCGCAATGCTCTATCCACTGCCTGCTTCGATCTGGGAGACAATGAATCTAACATTTCCTTCGTCCTATCTGCTCGCTCCACAATGGCATCCAAAACAGACTTGTGCAACTCATGGGTCTTTGGAGCCAGGATGCCGCGTTTCTTGATTCGACTTGACTCCATCCACCTACGATACTTCGAGGCTGCTACTGAGAAAAAGATAAACATGGGCAACTTGACGTACACTATAACCTCGGAAAGGTCGTCAGTACGCAAGAAATCAATCTCCGCAGTGCGGGTGAGGTACCTATTTAGCATTGGTGAACCAGGATAAACAGGGGCATCTAACCCGCTTACATGGTAAATGTGTTGAGTGAACTGCCCTACATGTTTCTCATTTCCTAACAAAAATCCAGCGAGATGGTCTTCCATCTTCGCCAAAATAGGGTCCACTTCCGCCTGGCCTAGTATATCCATACTCTTGCGGAATTGTAGTGCGCGCCAAGATAAGGACGCCGCAAATCTCACCAACCACTGCTTGCACGAGAAGACTGTTTGGCCACTGGTACTGGGGTGGAATACATCGCTAGCAAATCTAGTTTCCCAGCCAGAAAACAGAGTTTCACACGTATCACACAATAACTGCATGGTAAACAGGTCTTGTTGACGCTTATCCTTCTCTATCCCATATCGCAGATACGGTGTGGGGGATGTACTCTTCATCCACTTGCCTATGAAGCTAGGTATGATATGGCTTTCCTTCACGGGTCCACTAGCACCACACAATCCGCAATTCTTTGAGGCGTTAGTTCGTGCAAC
Source organism: Dehalococcoidia bacterium (assembly GCA_965217705.1). Lineage (GTDB taxonomy): Bacteria > Chloroflexota > Dehalococcoidia > Lucifugimonadales > CATOSD01 > CATOSD01. The sequence continues at coordinate 452,234 of CBDCJA010000001.1, forward strand.
CATTGTTCACCAGAAGGTATCGTCCCGCTTCTTGCGGAGCGCCTTAGTCTTTCGCTTACTCATTTGTTTCGCTACTTGCTCGAAAGGCGAAGGAGGGATGGGTCAATTGGGAGGGCGGGGGCCAACCGCAACGATCTGGTTAAGGTCGCGCGAACGCCGGCCATTGTAGCGGATGGGAGAACGGGGGCCAACCGCAACCGGCCCGCCGAGCCTGTTTCAGATTGCCAGGTGCGCCCAAAACCGTCTCCCTCGCGAAAAGCCTGCCCCCGCGCCCAACTCTGAACCTACCGCCATCGCCTTGCGTTCGCCATATCGCTTAGCCAATGTCCCCCGTACGCCCCAACGCACACCCCCAGCCGCACAAGCTCGCCCACACTCGATCCATTCGCTCCCCCATACCCCGAAAAAAGCGTCACTTTACCGCGCCATCCGTTCCCAGCCCTGCCCCATCCAACCCCACGCACGCCTCACCTCTTCCCCACGTCTGCACCATTTCTCCCCACCAATCCGCACCAATCCCGCAATTTCGCCAACCCTCTTGAAACACCCGCACATCCGTGCTACCCTCGCCCAAGCGAGGGACCGACCCCGCGGCCCGGAAACCCTACCCCCCACACGGGGTAAGGCCCCAGGCATCCGTAAGGGCGTCCCTTGTGGGTGCCCTGTGGCAGTGCAGATACGGCTAAGCGAACCCTGCTCCGTCCCCCTGTCCTCTTCTGCCACGCGGAGCCACTCTTGTGTCCCTGCAAAACGGCGCCGGCATTACAGATTCGCGCGGGACCGGGGACACCCTCAGCTAGGAGGCGCACAGAATGTCGCAGAAACGAACAGACTTCCCGCATTCGCGGGAATCACTGTGTTGGGGACGTCTGGTAATCTGACACAGGCTCGGCACCACCGCCACACTTCTTGACAACCTGAGTGCGCAACACTAGGCTAGGTTGTAGGCAAGCGCGTGTAACGCGGCAGCGAAGTCCCCCCTATTCCGCCACCTCTGGAGGGTCCGATGGAAGGCAGGATACTGGACCGGGTCGACCACCCCGCGGACCTGAAATCCCTGTCTCGCGACGAGGTTGCCCAGGTCGCCCAAGAGGCCCGAGAGACCATCATCTCGGTCATCAGCGAGCGGGGCGGACATCTCGCCTCCAACCTGGGCGTCGTCGAGCTGACGCTGGCCCTGCACCGCGTGTTCGACAGCCCCAAAGACAGCCTGGTTTGGGACACCACAAACCAGATGTACACCCACAAGCTCGTCACCGGCCGCCGCGACGACTTCCAGAACATCCGGCTCGAGGGCGGACTTTCGGGATTCGGCGAGCCGAGCGAAAGCCCTCACGACACACTGGCCGCCGGGCACGCCGGCACCGGCCTGTCCATCGCCCTCGGCATCGCGCAGGCCTCCGCCAACCGCGACCTCGACTCGTGGACCATCGCCGTCGTAGGCGACGGGGCAATGACATCCGGCTCGAGCTTCGAGGCGCTGAACAACATCGTCCACCTGAACCCCGAAAGGTTCATCGTCGTGCTCAATGACAACGGCATGTCCATTTCGGAGAATATCGGCTTCCTCACCAACTGGCGCAAGCGCGTTATCACCAATCCAGAGTTCAACGCCATGGTGAACCGGATGAGGGCGCTCTCCCGTAAGGTGCCGACGGGCGAGCTCATCTACCGGCTCGTCAAGCGCTTCGGCGATGGAGTCTCCGGCGTAATCGTCCCCACCATGTTCTGGTCGGAGATGGGTTTTCAGTACATCGGCCCGATCGACGGACACGACCTCAAGCAGCTCGAGGAGACGCTCAGGCAGGCCTGCACGCCCACGGGGTCCGTGCCGATCATCCACGTGGTGACCCACAAAGGCCACGGCTACGAGCCCGCCGAGGACGACCCGGTCAAGTTCCACCAGCCCAGCTCGCCTCTCGGAAGCGGCAGCGGCGCGCCGACCTATTCGCGGGTATTCGCGCTAACGCTCGCTCGCATCATGCGCGAGGACCCAACGGTGGCAGGCATCAGCGCGGCAATGCTGGAAGGCACTGGGCTGGCCGAGGTGAAGGGCGAGTTCCCGGACAGGGTCTTCGACGTCGGAATCGCCGAGCAGCACGCGGTGAGCATGGCCGCCGGCATGGCCTCCAACGGTATGAATCCCTTCGTGTCAATCTATTCCACCTTCATGCAGCGCTCATTCGACCAGATAGTCCACGACATCTGCCTGCAGAACCTGCCGGTGACACTGGTGTCCGACCGCGCCGGGATCGTCGGCGAGGACGGCAAGACGCACCACGGCGCCTTCGACGTGACCTACCTGCGCTGCCTGCCCAACGCGGTGGTGGCCGCGCCGATGGACGAGAATGAGCTGCAGCACCTGGTTTACACCGCCTACAAGCACGACGGGCCGTTCGCCATCCGCATCGCCCGAGGCGCGGCGGTCGGCGCGCCCCTCGACGCCGACCTTGTAGAGCTGCCCATCGGCAAGGGCCGGGTCGTGCGCGAGGGAGGCGACGTCGCCGTGTTCGGTCTGGGAAAGTCGCTGCACGCCGCACTCGAGGCCGCCGACTTGCTGGCCGAGTCGGGCATCTCCTGCGCGGTGGTGAACCCGGTGTTCGCAAAGCCGCTGGACACCGAGCTGATTTCCGAGATGGCGCTCAAGGTTGGCAGAATCGTCACCGTGGAGGAGAACGTGCTGGCTGGCGGCTTCGGCTCGGCAGTGCTGGAGGCCCTGGCGGACGCCAACCTGGACAACGTCCAGGTGCTGCGCATCGGCATGCCGGACTGGTTCATCGAGCACGGCACGGCTGACGCCCAGCGGCGCAGGCTGGGCCTGGACCCACAGGGAATCGCCGAGCATATCCGCAGGCGCTTCTTCACCGCCGCCGACACCGAAGCGGCCCTTCGCGGAGTCACTGCCGCCACCTAGCCTCGACGCAGGCGCGCCGCCTCCCACTTCGCCTTCTGCTCGCTTCGCGTTCGCTCGTCGGGCGGCACGAACCGGCCGAGAAACTCCGCGCGAAACGCCTCGAAGCGCCCTTCCGATACGGCGGCGCGCATGTCCTCCATCAGCCTGAGCACGAACCGCAGATTATGCAGCGTGGTCAGCCGGTAGGCGAGCAGCTCCTTTGCCTTGAACAGGTGGTGCAGATACGCCGCTGAGAAGGTGGTGCACGTGTAGCAGTCGCAGCCATCCTCTACGGGGCCATCCAGGGCACGAAACCGCGACGTGTACACGTTCGCCCGCCCGGTAGCCACCAGCAGCGCACCGTTGCGGGCGATTCGCGTCGGCAGCACACAGTCGAACATGTCGATTCCCCGCGCCACGCCCTCGACCAGGTCTTCGGGCGAGCCCACGCCCATCAGGTAGCGGGGCCTGTCCGCCGGCAGCATCCGCGTTGTCAGCGACAGCGTGCGGTACATTTCGCTCTTGGACTCTCCGACGCTCAGCCCGCCGACGGCGTAGCCGGGGAAGTCGAGAGCGACCAGGTGCTCGGCGGAGCGCCGGCGCAGGTCCTCGAACAGGCCGCCCTGCACGATGCCGAACAGAAGCTGTCTTTTGTCGTCCGGGTGGGCCACCCTGCACCGCACGGCCCATCGCGCGGTCCGCTCCACGGCCGTCTCGATCTCCCCCCGTTCGGCCTCCGCCGGCGCGCATACGTCGAGAGGCATTATCATGTCCGCCCCCAACTCCTGCTGGCAGAGGACCGCGGCCTCGGGCGTGAAATGGTTGATGGTGCCGTCCACGTGGGAGCGGAAGACTATTCCGTCGTCGGTGATCGTGCGCAGGTGCTTGAGGCTGAACCCCTGAAAACCGCCGCTGTCGGTGAGCATCGGCCCCGGCCAACCCATGAAGGCGTGTAGGCCGCCGAGCCGCCGGACAGCGTCCGCTCCTGGGCGCAGGGAGAGGTGGTAGGCGTTTGAGAGCACGACGCGAGCGCCGATGGCGCTGAGGTCGGACGGGTCCAGGGCCTTGACCGCGCCCTGTGTCGCAACGGGCATGAACGCCGGAGTGGGCAGCTCGCCGTGTGGCGTGCGCAGCGTCCCGGCGCGCGCCTCGCCGTCGACGGCGTGCAGGCGAAAAGGCGGCGTGGACATGGCCTGGATTGTGGCACAGCCGGCGGCGGGATGCAACGCGGGGCGGCGGGGGACAGATCAAACGCCAATTGCTGACTGGCCAGACCTACGACGTCAACCGCCTGTCAGGTTTGAGCGCAAGACCTGGAACCTTGGGTTTTGGCTTTGCCAATGTTCAATGTCCCGCATAAGAGTCGAGGCTTTGAACTCTACATCCGAATACGCCAGCCTGAGGTTTGACCCAAGCAGTTCGCCTCTAACGTCCCTGGCTCTTTTGCTACCCAAGGCACCTCTTAACCCAATGGACAGCGCCTCAACCAAATCCGTGCCGACACATAACTCGCGAGGGTCGTACTTAGCGCTCTGCAAGTCTGCGATGGCTTTTTCGAGAACGTCGGAGGCGAGGTTCTGCTTTTGCGAGTGGTTCTTGACAGCCTCTATGAGCTTGCCGGTATCGGCTTGAAAGGACCTGGTGTCTATCCAACGGGAGTACGTAAGCCCCATAAATCGCAGGTTCAGTCCTGCTCTGATGGAGTGCAAGCGCAGATAACCAATTGGCAACGCAATCTCTATCAATGACTCCAGGATAGTCTTGCCAAGACTCTCAAGCTTCTCTTCACTCCCCAGCTCTCGTGCAACCCGCGTTAGAGCTGGGGAGCACACCAGCATCGTCATCAAGTCGTGACATTCGGGCATTACGACATTCTGACTTCTGCTCGAGACTCCCTCTATTCTGTCAAAGTCCGCGTCGATTACTCCTAGAGCGCCACTGAACAGGTCCTCATCCAGAATGTCAATCACGTCGCAAACGTTCTGCTTACCGTAGGCCACCCTGATTTCGCATGTCTCAAGTGCAATGAAGCGCACCATGAACAACCTGTCGTCGCGCCCCTCAACTATCAGAAAGCTGCCCGAGAACTGAGTTCGGGTCATGCGTATTTCATTCGCTAGTTCATGCGGCGCAAGATCGATCAAACTTGAACTGGGCCCTTCAATTCAATTGTCAGGTCCCATCGCTCGCCAATGATCTGGGGCGAGTGGGTGGCTAGGATAGCTCGAAAGTCGGACAAGTCAGCCATATCCTGAAGATCCTTCAGCATCTCTCGCTGCCATGCAACGTGCAAAGACAGTTCCGGCTCATCGACCAGAATTAGAGAGTTTGGCTTTGTTTCAAACAGAAGCTCGAAAAGCAGCACGATTTCATGCTGTTCGCCTGATGACAACATTTCAGGCTCAAGGTTGGAGCCTTCAGAATTGGTAACCTTCAGACCTCCTCGATCAACCGAGATTGTTTTGTACAGAAGGCGATCGTTCGCTATTCTCCTGAAGGTGTTGATTCGAGCATAGATACCATCAAACACGCCCAACTTTTGCCTAGAGTCTTGGGCGTAGACCGTTAGAACGCTCCTTCTCGGCTCGTCAATCGTGTCGATGTCGGGAATGCTCAAGCTCTCAGGCTCTTGGGTCAACAACCCGGCTTCCACAATCTCTGTTCGTCGCTCTTCGACCTTAGCAAGGTCTTCTTGCAACTCAAGGGTCGAAAGCGACTGAGCGTCAGATACCTTAACCAGCCTAGCTGGAAATGACCGATCCAAAGACTGCGACAGCGTGGCGTAATCCGTCAGAGTCTTTTGTATCTTGCGGCCTAGTTTATTGGAGTAGCGACGCACTATTCGTTCGGGCCGCGCATACCGCGACATGCTTCGATGTGGTGGTAGCCACTCGTAGCTCGAGAAATCGGTAAGCCGTTCCGTATCAATGTAGCGCACCGGAATAGAAGTCCTGATTTGCTCTAGCAGATCAGGCATTTTCGACCTCAATGGGAGCGAATCAGATTCAAACGGCAAACGATCCTCGTACTTTGCCAAGACTTCATCAAGGTGCAAGGACTCGCCGGAGTCAGTATCAAACCATTCTGAATGTCCCACTCGCGCGAGGCCGGGCACGAATTCGTCAATATCGCCAATGGGAAAGGGCAGGTCCTGTGGCCCCACTCGCGCACCAGGGGTATAGACCTCCGTTTCTCCATTCGCACCCTTCAAGGCAACTTGGGGAAGCGACGTGTCCGAATTGCGCACCACGTCCAACCGCGAGCCATCGTCGAAATCAACGCAGACTTCTCCAAACGGCATCCGCCCAAGGCTGCGAATCGGCGAATTGAACAGGGCGTTCACGATTCGCAAGATCATGGTCTTCCCAAACCCATTCGGGCCGTAGATTATGGCGATGCGCTCTCGGGTGTCCAGCGGGATGTCGTGATCGAATCTGTCGAACAGACCCCGAACGGAGATGTTCTCAATTCTCATTTGCGTCCCTCAGCAGATGGAAAACTCGAAGAAGTATGCGCCTTACCCAAAAGATGAGAGTATCAAGGCGAGGCGGAGCAATCAATACTTTGTCAGACACGCAAACAATCACGTCGCGTGGCACAACCGGCACGGCGATGCAACGCGGGGCAGCATCTCTCAGCGAAAATGCGGTCAGGTAGGCGGCCCGCTCACAGGTACTCGCGGACGCCGTTGACCACCAGGTAGACGCCCATCGAGAATATGAGCAGCATCAGCAGACGCATGATCCAGATTCCCCGCACGACCGTGGATAGTCTGGCGCCTATCTGCGCGCCGACTATGAGGCCGGCGCCGGTGAACAGAAGCGTGGGGAACCATTCGACGGCGCCCCTGAACGCGTAGGTGGCCGCCCCCGCCGTGGTGTAGAAGGAGAGGGTGAATATGGAGGTTGCTACGGCGATCTGCACCGGAAAACGGAATACGTAAACGAGGATGGGCGTTCTGAGCCAGCCGCCGCCGATACCGAAGAAGCTGGAAACGAAGCCGAGCACCAGGTTCACCGCCGCTGCGTAGCCCTCGTGCAGCCGGTAGCGGTGGGTTTGGCCTGCGCGGGTGGTAATTACCCGCCTCTTCAGCGAGGCGGCTCTGACGAAGCGCGGCCCATCGCGCAGCTTGGAAATGGGGGTAGGTTCGTCCGCGACGTCCTTCTGGGTCGCCATCCGCACGGCGAGAAGCACCAGCAGAATGCCAAAGGGAAAATCGTACACGCCGGGCACGCCCTTCAGCGCGCTGCTGAGCGCGAACGGGGCCAACACGGAGCCGGGAATCGCGGCGAGCGCGAATATCAGCGCGCTGCGCTTATCCACAATCCGCATTCTCCTGTACGCGAACGCTCCTGAAATGCTGTTGATGGCGACGAGGGTAACCGTGGTTCCCGCTACGATTTCAGGGTTCTTGTCGAAGAAGATGCGCAGAAGTGGGGCGATGATGAACCCGCCGCCCGCCCCCACGAGCACCCCAAGCGCGCCGGAGCCAATTCCGAGCAGAACCAGCCACAGCCACGCCCATTCCCACATCTAGCCCACAGCCAACCTTTCAAGCGTCTGCCGCACCAACTCCGGGGGAACGTCGTTGCGGGTGACGGCGTTGCCGATGCCGTCCAGCAGCACCCAGCGAATCGAGCCGGCGGAAACCTTCTTGTCCGAGCGCATCGCCTCTTCGATGGCGTCCACGCTCACGCCCTCGCAGCTCAGCGGCAGGCCGAACGAGCGCAGCATGTCCGCCTGGCGCTCCACGGCCTCGGCGTCCAGCAGGCCCCTGTGCAGGGCGATGTTCGCGGCGCCCATCATACCCACGCTCACCGCCTCGCCGTGCAGGTAGGTGTCGTAACCTGTGGCGGACTCGATTGCGTGGCCTATCGTGTGGCCGTAGTTGAGCAACACCCGGACGCCAAGCGTCTCCCGCTCGTCTCGCGAGACAACGTTTGCCTTGATGGCCACGCTGCGGCGGATCAGCTCGGCGGCAGCCTGCGGCTCCAGCGCCATGAGCACGTCCCGCTGCCGGTCGAAGTCCGCGAACAGGTCCTCATCGAGGATAAGCCCGTGCTTGATGGCCTCGGCCCAGCCGGAGGCCATCTGTCGCGCCGACAGGCCTCGCAGCGTGCTCACGTCCGACAACACCAGCCTGGGCTGGTAGAACGCGCCCACCAGATTCTTGCCGCGGGGCAGGTCGACCGCCACCTTGCCGCCTATCGAAGCGTCCATCATCGCGAGCAGGCTTGTGGGCGCCTGCGCGAAGGGCATGCCCCGCACGTAGGTAGCGGCTACGAAGCCCGCCAGGTCTCCGACGACGCCGCCGCCCACGGCCAGCACGAGGTGGCCGCGCTCGGCTCTGCGGTGCGACAGCCATTCGTAGGCGAGCTCCACCGTCTTGAGCGTCTTGTGCTGCTCGCCGGCGGGCATGATGAAGATATGCGCGGCGATGCCGGCCCTTTCGAGGGAGGACTGGGCACGTCGAGCCATTGAGTAGACGTGCTCGTCGGTGAAGATATACGTCGTCGAGGTCTCGCCCACAGTTTGGATGACGCGCTCGCCAAGCCGGTCCATGATGTCCCAGCCGACCCAGACGGGGTAGTCGCCTCCGGAGGTTTCCACAACCGCGGCAAGGTCCGGCGAGTCCCAGGCGGCGCGCGCCTCGTTGGTTTCGCTGATGTCCTTCCACCCCCTGACGACTTCCATTGCCGCCTGTTCGGGCGACAGGTCGTCGGTGTGTACGATTAGCCGTGCATGAGTATAGGCGAATTGCCTGCGGGCCTTCAAGGAGCGTATGCGGGCCAGAGCGTCGTCGGCGAAGAGCATGGGGCGCGCGGACGCCTCGGCGTCTTCGCGGGCCTGGCGCTCCACGCGGGCGAAGAGCGTCTCGGGCCGCGCCTCCAGGCATACGACCGCGCCGGCGCGCTCCATCGCGCGCCGGTTGCGCCAGTCGACCACGATGCCTCCGCCCGTCGACACAACCTGCATGTCACGCTCGCACGCCGCCGCCAGCCGCTCTCTTTCCAGCCGCCTGAAGTGCGCCTCGCCGTACCGGGCGAAGATCTCCTCTATAGCCAATCCGGCGGTCTGCTCGATCTCGTCGTCCAGGTCGACGAATGCCCAGCCGAGCAGACGCGCGGCGATGCGGCCCACGGTGGTCTTCCCGGAGCCGGAGAAGCCCGTTATGAAGATGTTTCGGTGAAGGGACATCACTACAGCCTTTGACACGATTGGCCGCCGTAACTTACCATGATTCTACTATGAGCCGAGGGAGATGAGGAGATGTTGAACGCCAGAAAGATACTGTCCAAAGAAAGAAATTGGGATAGAGTATTGGGTATAGTAATGGGCGTCATTTCGGCCTTGGGGTTCGTACTCATCTCATGGCGATATGGCCTCTTCAGTGGGTGGTAAGACTAGCTCTCTTGCACTCCCCTTGCCACAAGGACAGATGACGCCAACAATCCAACGCCCGAGGCGACGATCCAGACTAGCCGGTACTGTAGGGCCATAGCGGGGCCTGTCTCGCTCAGTAGCCAGACTAAGGCTGCGGAATAGCCGGCCCATGAGACGACGATCACATTGATCCGCGTGACTAAGGCTCTCCACTTGATGCGGCTCCCGCCTTCCAAGATTCTCGCAAACACCACGGTAGCTGTAATGAGAGCGTACGCGGCTGCTGTGGCCCCGTCCGGCTCCGTGTTTATGTTCGCAATGACCGCAGACAGATAGACCGCCCCGACAAGAAGCGACACCAGTAGCGGTCCCCACTCTTCGGGTAAACTGGCTAACCTTCGCAATAGCTCCTCTAGCCGCCTCCAAAACGTCAGCTTCAACGCTGCGCCTACATCCTGTTCATCGCCCGCTCGGCGGCGGCGAACATCACCTGCAGCGGAGCGGGCTTGCCGGTCCACAGCTCGAACGCCGCCGCCCCCTGGTGTATCAGCATCGACAGCCCGCCGACAGCAGTCGCACCGGCCAGTTCGGCCTGCGCCAGCAGCGGCGTGAGAGCCGGGTTGTACACCATGTCGTAGACGACGCTGCCGCTGGCGAGGACGCCGTCCGGCAGCGGCGACTCGTCCTGCTCGGGCGTGTGCCTCATGCCGACAGTAGTGGAGTTGACGACCAGGTCCGCTCCAGCGGCGGCCTCTCGGAGGCTGGCGGCGTCGGCCAGGCGTATGGCGCTCACGCCGCGGCCGGCGGCGCCCAACTCCGCCGCGAGAGCGACCGCGCGCTCGAGGGTGCGGTTGGCGATGACCAGTTCGCTCGCGCCGCCTCGGGCGAGCGCGAAGGCGGCGGCGCGGGCCGCGCCTCCCGCGCCGAGCAGCAGGGCGCGCCTGCCCTTGGGGTCGAACCCGCCGGCCAGGCGCAGCGACTCCACGAATCCGCCCGCGTCCGTGTTGTGTCCGATCAGACGCTCGCCGCGCTTGACGATGGTGTTGACGGCGCCGATGAGACGCGCCAACTCGTCGACCTCGTCGAGGTGGGCCATCACCTCGACCTTGTGTGGCACAGTCACGTTCGCGCCCAGGTACTCGCAGCCGCGCAGCCGCGCGACCACCGCGCCGAGACCGGCGATGCTCGTCTCCCACGCCTCATAGCGCGCGTCTATCTCGTAGTGGTCGAGCGCCGCCTGCTGGAACACGGGCGACAGCGAGTGGCCTATCGGGTAGCCGAAGATGCCAAGCTTACGCGCCATGCCGACCTAGCCGCCGGTGGCCCACTCCACGCCGTTCAGCACGATCCTCTGGAACTCTGGCGTCTCGAAGCTGAGGCCGTTGTGGCCCAGCAGGGTTACGAACACCCTGCCTTCGCCGTACGGGCGGGTCCAGCCCAGGGGGAAGGTGCCGCCCGGCATGACTGTGTCCTCGCCGCGCCAGGGGTACGTGCCGTCCTCCGCGTCGCCGGTGATGAACACGTCGTTGCCTTCATTGAAGACGATGCCCATGTACAGCTCGTCGTTCGTCTCGAAGTCGGACACGCCTGCCACTCCCACGTGGCCGGGCTGGGACACGTTCACGACGAACTTGCTATAGGGCGGATGGAAGCTCTTCGCCATCACCCAGCCACCGCCGGTCACGTCGTGATACTCCGGCCAGGAGTCGGGAGCGCAGCCCGCAATGTGAATGCACACGAACCCCTTGCCGCCGCTCACGTAGCCCTTCAGGCCCTCCTGTTCGCTTGCCGACAGGACCAGTTCGCCCTCGCGCAGCGTGTTGAACACGAGAGCATCGTAGTCGGCCATGGCCCCCGCGTCCGCAAGCACGGAAGCGTCCTCAGTTACGGTCGCGACGTGGCCCGCCGCGGTGAGGAACTGTTCCAGAACTGGTGTCGATTCTTCGTAGGGGTGTCTGCCACCGGAGATGACGAGCAGCTTCATGCGATTTCTCCTAAGGACGAATTCGATGCCGTACTGAACTTGCCTTGGAGACTTACTCCAAAGCCTCTGTTTCGAGGCTACTGCGCGGTGTAGCCGCCGTCGATGACCAGCTCGCTGCCGGTCATGTACGACGACTCGTCGGACGCCAGGAAGAGCACGCCGTATGCGATGTCGTCCGGCATGCCGTAGCGCCCCAGCGGTGTGCTGGCGATTGCCCGGGCGTAGCGCTCGGGGTCCGCGCGGCCCGCCGCCGTCATGGGCGTCTCGACCCCACCGGGATGCACCGAGTTTACGCGTATGCCCTCTTTCGCGTACTGGATCGCAATCGACTTGGTTAGCAGCCTCACCGCACCCTTGGAGGCGTTGTAACCGGCGTGGATGTGCTCCTGGCCGATGATGCCCGATATGGAGGAGATGTTGACGATCGACCCGCCGCCCGTGGCTCTCATGTGGGGAATGGCCGCCATCACGCCCAGGAATACGCCCCTGGCGTTAACGTCCATGACGCGGTCCCAATTCTCGATAGTGGCATCGTCGTGGGTGCCCTCGACCAGCACCCCTGCGTTGTTCACGAGCACGTCGAGCCTACCGAACGCCTCGATCGTGGCGTCCATCGCGGCCTGCCACGATTCCGGCTGGGTGACGTCCAGGTGGACGTAGAGCGCCTGACCGCCGGTCTCGTTGATCTCGGCCTCCACCTTCCGCCCCTCGTCGTCCAGCACGTCGCCGAACGCCACATGAGCCCCCTCGCGGGCGAACAGCCGGGCTTCTGCAGCTCCCATGCCGCGCGCGCCGCCGCTGACGAAAGCCACCTTGCCTGCGAGTCTCATGTGTCAACCTCCCACGGTATCTGTCGGGGTTCCGTTCTGCGGCCCCCGTTCTGCGGCCCATTGTAGGAGCGGCCCATCGGCGTCGTCAACCGGCGGCACGGTCGGCGCGGAGGTCTCGCTTGTTGACAGTCTCAGAACGGGCCAATACACTAACAGCGACGGGCGGTGAAAAGCCGCCCACTAAGTCACAGCGCCCCGATGGCGGACGTGTGGCCTGAGCGGAACCTGGGTGGAACGAATGAGACTTGGCGAATTCAACGTAGTTGAGCCGCTGCCGGACGACGACGACATAATCGCGATAAGCATCCTACGCCCGTGGATCAACGTCGGGCGCGTGGGCACCCTTGTGCTTACGAGTCTCGAGCGCCACCTCGGGGCGAGCGAACTGGGCAGGCTTGCCCGCCCCGGCTCGTACTTCGACTTCACGAGATACCGGCCTCGCACGCGCATCGTCGAGGGGCGGCGCACGCTGAACATCCCCAACACGATAGTCAACTATGCCCACGACACGGAGTCGGGCAAAAGATACATGTTCCTGCACATTCGAGAGCCCCACTCCAACGGTGAAGACTACGCCGACGCGATAGTCTCATTCATGAAGCGGTTCAAAGTCGTGGAGCACTGCCGAATCGGCGGCATGTACGACTCCGTGCCGCACACGCGCCCGGTGCTCGTAACCGGCACCATGAACGAAGACAAGGCCTCCCGCACCGAGGGCCTCGTGTCGATGCGCCGGAGCACCTACCAGGGGCCAACCAGCATCGTCAATATGGTTAGCAACCTGCTCGAGGACTCCGACATAGTGTCCACCAGCCTCATGGCGCACCTGCCCCAGTACGTCCAGCTCGAAGAGGACCACATGGGCAAATCGCGTCTCATGGAGGCGCTGTGCTCCATGTACGACTTTCCCGAGTCGCTCATAAGGCCAGAGCGCGGGCGCAAGCAGTACGAGGAGATTAGCAGCGCCATTCAGAACAACAACGAGGTCCGCAGGCTCATACGCCAGTTCGAGCAGTACTACGACCGCATACAGTCCAGCACTCCCCGCTCCGAGCGCGGCGAGGACATCACCCTCGCGCCCAGCGTCGAGGGCTTCCTTCGCGAGCTCGGCGAACGCCTCGACAACGGTGACGCGCCGCTGGAGGACGGCGAATTGGACGACGGGGAATCGGACGACGGCGAGCACCCCGACCGGACGGAGTAGGGGCCGCCCAACGATGCGCCAGCCCGGCCTGTCGGACGACCCGATCCAGCGTGTGCTCGACGGCCTCGAGGCTCAAAGCTACGTCGCGGATCCCTCCATCGCCACCTCCATCTACCTCGCCGGCGAGCTTGAGCGCCCGCTGCTTGTCGAGGGCCGCCCCGGCGTCGGCAAGACCGAGATCGCCATCGCCATGGCCCGCCTGCTCGACACCAACCTGATACGACTGCAGTGCTACGAGGGGCTGGACGTAAACACGGCCCTCTACGAATGGAACTACCCCAAGCAGCTGCTGCGCATCAAGCTGAACGAGCGGGAGGGCCACACTGTCGACGAGCAGGAACAGCAGATCTTCAGCCGGCAGTTCCTCCTGGAACGCCCGCTGCTCGCCGCGTTGACGCAGCCGGACAAGGCGCCGGTGCTTCTCATCGACGAGGTGGACCGCGCCGACGAAGAGTTCGAGGCCTTTCTGCTTGAGGTGCTGTCCGACTTCCAGGTCACCATCCCCGAGATAGGCACGCTCAAGGCAAGCCAAAGGCCGCTGGTCATCCTCACGTCCAACCGCTCGCGCGACCTCTCCGACGCGCTCCGCAGGCGCTGCCTGTATCTGTGGCTGGACTACCCCGACCTGGCAAAGGAACTGCGAATCGTGCGCAAGAAGGTCAAGGGCATCGAGGAGGGGCTGGCGCGCCAGATCTGCCGCTTCGTCGAACGCGCGAGAGAGACCGACCTTGAGAAGACGCCGGGCATCTCCGAGACCCTGGACTGGGCGAGGGCGATGGTAGCCCTCCACGTCGAGCACCTGGACCGCGACGCTATAGCGCGTACCCTGGGGACGATCATCAAGGACGCGGACGACCTGGAACGCTTTCGGCGAGAGACCATAGACCTCATCTTCAGCAGGATGGGAAGCTAACACCAGTGAAGATGGCTTGCACCATACACCGATACACGTTACATTTGCGGCATGAGATTCAGGCACTCAGGATTGCGAAGATTCTATGAGCGTGATGACTCCAGCCGTCTGAACCCGGCCCACGTTGCCCGCATAGACGGGCTGCTCGATGCCTTGGCAGACGCTGTACGGCCTACGGACATTCACATGCCTGGGATGCGGCTTCACCAACTGACTGGAAACCGCCGGGGAACGTGGAGCGTTCGTGTATCTGGCAACTGGCGGATCACCTTTCGATTCAAGGACGGTGAAGCGGTGGACATAGACCTTGAGGATTATCACTAGGGGATTAACCATGACTGCCAAAACGCCTACCCATCCTGCCGTCAATCTTCGAGCTTGCCTGGAGGCTGAAGGCTGGAGTGTAAACGGATTCGCCGCCCGCCTGGGCGTCAGCCGCAACACCGCATCGCGGCTGCTGAACGAGCACAGTGGAATCACACCGTCAATCGCCCTGGCGCTGGAGGCCATCGGCTGGAGCAACGCCGCCTTCTGGATGCGCCGCCAAGCCACTTATGAGTTGGGCCAGGCGCGCCTACGGATAGAATCAAGCCAGGCTCACAAGCCTGTGCCCTCCTGAGACTGAAATCACCAGCATGAAGCGCCCTCTCAAGGCAGCTTTTCTCTTCGGCGTCGTGCAGACGCTCATGGCCCGCGAACGCCTGGAGTCCGGCGTCGCCTTCAACTTCTTTTCCCGCCGGCTGCTCGCGAATCCGTACCCCATCTACCGCAGACTTCAGACCAGGGACCCCGTGCATCGCAGCCGTCTCATCAAGGGCTGGGTGCTATCGCGCCACGAGGACATAGACGCCGTTCTGCGCGACTCCCGGCGCTTCGGCAACGATCGCGCCTCGACGCAGGACGCGAACCTGCGATTCGACAGCGATGAGCCGCGCAGCATGTTGTACCGCGACCCGCCTGACCACACGCGGCTCCGCTCGCTCGTTAGCAAGGCCTTCACGCCGCGGGCCGTGCGCGCCCTGCGACCCCGCGTGGAGAAGATCGCCGACGACCTGCTGGACAGCCTCGACGGCGCGGACTCCTTCGACGTGATCGACGCCATCGCCTACCCGCTGCCGGTGGCGGTCATCTGTGAGATGCTGGGCGTGCCGCAGGAGGATCGCGGGCCATTCCGCGAATGGTCCAACAACGCTTCGCTATCGATCGAGCCGCTTCTGGACGACCGCAGGGTCGCCTCCACTATGGACGCACTTTCCAAGCTGCGCGACTACTTCAGCGACCTTGCCGAGCGCCGGCGCGCCGACCCCGGGGACGACCTGATCAGCGTGCTGACCCAGATCGAGGACGAGGGCGACAGGCTGTCCCACCTGGAGCTGCAACTGATGCTGGTGCTTCTGCTGGTCGCGGGCAACGAGACGACGCGCAACCTGGTGGGCAACGGCCTGCTCGCCCTGCTTCGCAACCCCGAGCAGCTGGACCGGCTGCGCCGCGAGCCGGAGCTCATCGGTCCGGCAGTCGAAGAGCTTATCCGCTACGACAGCCCGGTGCAGATAGACGGGCGCAGCGTTAGGGAGGACACGGAGGTCGGCGGAGTGCCGTTGGAGCGCGGCCAGTACCTTATGCTGCTGCTCGGCGCGGCCAACCGAGACCCCGAAGCGTTCGACGACCCCGACGTCCTGGACGTGTCCCGCGAGCGCAACCCGCACCTGGGCTTTGGCCGCGGCATCCACCACTGCCTGGGCGCGCCGCTGGCCCGCATGGAAGCCGAGGTTATGCTGGGCAAGCTGCTGAAGCGGTTCCCCAACGTGCGCCTCGCCGGAACACCCACGCGCCGCCGCCAGATAGTGCTGCGCGGCCTGAGCTCCCTACCGGTGCGCGTGTAGCCGCGCATACGCCAACGCCTTCGCGCTCCCATCCCCACAGGCTTCCACACCTTAGTGACCTTCGTGACCTTCGTGGATGATTCTCCGCCCGCCCCATTCCTTGACACGCACCACTCCCCTGCCTAGACTTACGCCCAACAGCCGCCGCGCGCGCGGCGGCGTCCACGCATCGCATCGCGCAGGAGGCCGGCCATGGACTTCCGATTCGGCGAGGCCGAAGAGGCGTTTCGAGGCGAACTTCTAAACTTCCTCGACCAGGAGCTTCCCGACGACTGGGACGCCCTCTCCCAGACCAGTCCCTTCTCCCCCAAGAACTTCCCCTTCACGAAGGAGATGTCTTCCAAGCTCGCCGGCAAGGGCTGGCTGACGCTGGCCTGGCCTGAAGAGTACGGCGGACAGGGACGCTCCCACATGGAGCAGCTCATCTACCGCGAGGAGATGACCTACCGCAACGTGCCGGGCACCGACCTTGGCGTCGGCGCGATAAGCTGGGTCGGCCCCACGCTCATGCTGGCGGGCACCGAGGAGCAGAAGCACGAGCATCTGCCACCGATCGCCAGGGCAGAGCGCTACTGGTGCACCCTCTACAGTGAGCCGGGCTCAGGCTCCGATCTGGCCTCGCTCCAGACACAGGCCGTCCGCGACGGCGACGACTACGTCGTCAACGGCTCCAAGATCTGGACCAGCGCCGGCCATATCGCCGACTGGGGTTGGCTCGCGGCCCGCACCGACAACGACGCCCCCAAGCACAGGGGCATAAGCCTGTTCCTGCTCGACATGAAGACTCCGGGCGTAACCGTCAGGCCCATATACAACATGGCGGGGTCGCACGAGTTCAACGAAGTGTTCTTCGACAACGTCCGCGTCCCCAAGCGCAACCTGGTGGGCGAGGAGAACCGGGGCTGGTACACCCTCGCGGTCGCGCTCGACTTCGAGCGCTCCGGCGTCGGCTACTCCGCCACCGCGCGGAGGACGCTGGAGGCACTGACCGAGTACGCCAGGCAGACCGAGCGCAAGGGTCGCCCGCTGGCTGAGGACCCCGTAGTGCGCGCCAAGCTGGCCCAGCGCTCGCTCGAGGCCGAGATCTCCCGCGGAATGTCCTACCGCGTCGCCTGGATGCAGAGCCAGGGCATGGTGCCGAACGCCGAGGCCTCGATGTCCAAGCTGTTCGGCACCGAGCTGACCCAGCGCGTGGCGGACACTGGCATGGAGATGCTGGGACTCGCCGGCCAGCTAGGAGCAGGCTCCAAGTGGGCGCCGCTGGAAGGACACGTCCAGAGACTGAGCCTGTCCAGCGTGTCCAGCACCATCGCGGCGGGCACCTCCGAGATACAGCGCAATATCATCGCGACCCGCGGGCTGGGGCTGCCGCGCGCGTAGGGAACGGACTCCGCTCTCTTGAGAGAGCGGACAGAGTCGTCATGCCAATCGAGGCGAACGTCATGCCCGACATCACATCCGACAACTCGGCGCTCGGCCCCTACCGCGTGCTCGACCTCACCGAGGGCGGCGTCAACTGGTGCGGCAAGCTGCTCGCCGACCTGGGAGCCGACGTCATCAAGGTCGAGCCTCCGGGCGGCAGCCCGACGCGAATGCGCGGCCCATTCTATCGAGGCGAGCGCCACCCCGAACGCAGCCTCTTCTGGTTCGCCTACTGCGCCAACAAGCGCGGCGTCACGCTCGACCTGGAGCGCGAGGAGGGCCGGCGCGTATTCGAGCGACTGGCGGACACGGCGGACGTGGTGCTGGAGTCGTTCGCGCCGGGCTATCTCGACGGCATCGGCCTGGGCTACGAGGAACTGAGCGCGCGCAACCCGGGCCTCATCATGACATCTGTCACGCCGTTCGGACAAACCGGCCCGCACGCGAACTACAAGGCCACCGACATCGTGGTGTGGTCGATGGGCGGTATGCAGTACGCGAGCGGCGACGAAGACCGCCCGCCGGTGCGCATAACCTTTCCGCAGGCCGACTTTCACGCCGGCGCGCAGGCCGCCGCCGCGACGACGACCGCCCTCTGGCACAGGCAGAACAACGGCGGCCGGGGCCAGCGTGCCGAGGTGTCGGGCCAGGTGGCGGTGATGTGGACGCTGATGAACATCTCGACGCTGCCCATGCTGCACCGCACCAACATGGAGCGCGCCGGCGCGTTTCGCAGACTGCCGCGAGTCGACGGCCCGCCAATCAAGGTGCGCGCCGTGCACGAGTGCAAAGACGGCTTCGTTACCTCGATGATAAGCGGCGGCAGGCGCGCCAACTCCTCCATGACCCCACTGGTCCGCTGGATGGGAGAAGAGGACGCATGCCCCGAATTCATGCGGGGCCGGGACTGGACGACCTGGGAGATAGATGAACTGCTCGCGCGCGGCGATGAAGGCGCGAAGGAGATCGAGGCCGTTTACGGGGCGCTGGACGCCTTCATTCTCACGAAGACCAAGGCCGAGCTCTACGACCGCGCCCTCGAACACCGCTTCCTGCTGGCGCCCTGCAACACTCCTAAGGACATCTACGAAGACCCCCAGCTCCGGGCTCGGGATTTCTGGACCAGCGTATATCACCCGGAGCTCGAAGAATCGCTCACCTACCTGGGGCCGTACCTGAAGCTGGGCGAATCACCGATGACCATCAGGCGGCGCGCGCCGCTGATCGGCGAGCACAACGCGGAGATACTGGGCGCTCTCGATTCCCCGCCCAAGCCGCCGGTGCGCGCAAGCTCCCGTCCGGCGCCGGCAAAGATGCCGTTTGAGGGCCTGCGCGTGCTCGACTTCACCTGGATAGGCGTTGGCCCAGTTACCATCAAGTACCTGGGAGACCACGGCGCGGACGTCGTCCACGTCGAATCCGTGAGCCGCCCGGACGGGCTGCGCTCGGGGCCGCCCTTCAAGGACGGCAAGCCCGGCATCAACCGCAGCCAGTTCCCCGCCAATTTCAACACCAGCAAGTACGGGCTTGGCGTCAACATGGCCAAGCCGGAGGGCGTGGCGCTGATTAAGCGGGTCATAGCCGAGTGGCAGCCCGACATCATCGCCGAGAGCTTCACGCCCAAGGCGATGCGGAACTGGGGGCTAGACTACGAAAGCGTCCGCAAGATAAGGCCGGACGTAATCTTCTTCAGCACGTGCCAGCAGGGCCAGACCGGACCGCGCGCCATGTATCCCGGCTACGGCCAGTTGTCGTCCTCGATGGCGGGCTACTACCAGATAACGGGCTGGCCCGACCGCGACCCAGTGACGCCGTACGGCGCTTACTCCGACTTCGTGAACCCGCCCAACGGCTTTACCGCAATCGTCGCGGCCCTGGAGTACAGGCGGCGCACCGGCAAGGGCCAGCACCTCGATCTGTCGCAGTACGAGGGCGCGACCCACTACAAGGCCCCCATAATCATGGACTACATCGCGAGCGGCAACGAGCTGGTGCGAAACGGCAACCGGGATGAGGCGTTTGCTCCCCACGGCGTGTACCGCTGCAAGGACGAAGTCCGCGAGCTGACCGGACCCGGCGAATCGTGGTGCGCCATCGCCGTCACCACGCAGGCCGAGTGGCTGGCGCTGTGCGACGCAATGGGCAAACCGGCCTGGACTCGCGACGAGCGCTTCTCGACGTTAGAGGGCCGCAGGGGGAACGACGCCGACCTGGACGCGCTGATTGGCGAGTGGACAAAGGGTTACGGCGCGCAGGAGTTGATGCGCACGCTCCAGGCCGCGGGAGTGCCAGCCGGCGCGGTGCAGAGCCAGGCCGACCTGTGGCAGGACCCTCAGCTGCAGCACAGGCAGCACTTCCAGTGGCTGGACCACACCGAGTGCGGCCCAATGCCCTACGACGGCCTGCAGTTCGAGCTGTCCGATTCCCCGGGCAAGCTGCGAATGCCCCACGCGCTGATTGGCGAGCACAACGAGCTTGTGCTGAAGAAGTTCGCGGGCCTTACGGACGGAGACATCGGCGACCTGGTGGCCGCAGAGGTGCTGGAGACATCCGCCTGAGGGGATGAGGTGTAGCGCCGGCGCGGACCGGTCACCCCCATCCTAGCCTTCCCCCATCGAGGGGGAAGGGACTATTCCAACGGAGGTTCGTATTGACAACGCGAAACGCCACCAACACAAGCGCCGGGCCGCTTCAGCTGGCCAACATCCGCGTGATCGACCTCTCGCGCATGGCGCCGGGAGGATTCTGCACGATGATGCTCGGAGACTTCGGAGCGGACGTCATCCGCGTCGAGGAGCCGGGCGGCGGGCGCATCGGACGCGCGCGCATGGGCCGTAGCGACGACCCTGACGAACGCGAAGAGCGCCGCCGGGCGGCCTTCACCGCGCTGAACCGCAACAAGCGCAGCATCACGCTCGATCTCAAGGTGCCCCAGGCCCGGGACGTGCTGAGGCGGCTGTGCGAAAACGCCGACGTGTTCGTAGAGGGCTTTCGCCCGGGCGTGGTCGAACGGCTGGGCTGCGACTATGAGACGCTCAGCGCGTTGAATCCGCGGCTGGTCTACTGCTCCATATCGGGCTACGGCCAGGATGGCCCGTACAAGAGCCTGGTCGGCCACGACATAAACTACATCAGCACCGGCGGCGCGCTCGGCATGATAGGCACCGAGGGCGGGCCGCCAACCATCCCGTACAACCTGGTAGCCGACTACGCCGGCGGCGCTATGCAGGCCGCAATCGGCATACTCTCGGCGCTCATGGCGCGCCACCACACCGGGCGCGGCCAGTACGTGGACATCTCCATGTCCGACGGCGTCGCCTACATGCTGGTCGCCTCGCTGTCCGAGTACTTCAACACCGGCGCGGTGCCCCAGCGCGGCCTGATGTCCCTGAACGGCGGCGTTCCCTACTACAACGTGTTCGAGTGCGAGGACGGCAAGTTCCTGAGCCTCGGCTGCATCGAACCCTGGTTCTGGGACGCCCTCTGCAGGGCGATAGGACGCGAGGAGTTCATCGACCACCAGTTCGACGCGGACAAGTACCCCGAAATCTTCGACGCCTTCCGCGAGGTCTTCAAGACACGCACACGCGACGAGTGGTGGGACTACCTGCGCGGCTCCGGCGACGTGGCGGTGGGCCGCGTATTCAGCGTGGACGAACTCGCCGAAGACCCGCAGTTGCGCCACCGCGGCATGGTGCAGGAAGTGGGCGAGGTCGATGGCGTAACGGTGAGGCAGGTGGGCATAGGCCCCAAGCTGTCGGAGACCCCAGGGTCGGTGCGCAGGCTTGGCCCGTACATAGGCGAGCACACCGATGAGGTTCTGGCCGAGCTGGGCTACGGCGCGGAAGAGATGGACAGCGCACGCGCCAGCGGGGCCCTCGGCTAACTGTGAAGTGCGTGGTCCTCCAATGGTCCCTTCCCCCTCGACGGGGGAAGGTTAGAGCCTGCCCCGCACTCGATGCGGGGATGGGGGTGTTTCTCTCCGCCTCTCTACTGAAGCAGCCTCAGTACAGCAACGATTCCAACCAGGCTGGTTAACTGTATTCCAATCATCCAGCGCATATGTGTGTTCATCTTGTCGAACAATTCGGCCTTCAGTTCGGATATATCTGATCTCAATTCTAATCTCAGTTCGGCAAGGTCGAACTTGGTTGCCAAGTGTTCGTAAGCGCCTTCCAGCCTGCTCATTCTTTCTTCCAACGTTGACACGCTCAATCAAACTCTCGATATTTGGCTTCATATTGCATGTGGAACTGTGGCCAGAATAGCTGTTGGTTCATTCGGTGGAGTCTAGTATACCATTTGTTGAATCATGGTAACGCCCAATAGACATATCATCCACGCCGACTTCGACGCCTTCTACGCCTCTGTGGAGCAGCTTGACAGGCCGGAGCTGCGCGGTAATCCGGTCGTGGTCGGCGGCAGCCCCGAGAGCAGGGGCGTTGTCGCGTCGGCGTCCTACGAGGCCCGCGCCTTCGGCGTGCGCTCGGCCATGCCCATGCGCACTGCGCTGGCGATCTGCCCGCAGGCGGTCCGCGTGCCATCGAACTTCGTCCGTTACCGCGACGTTTCCAGGCAGGCGATGGCGATCTTCGCCGAGACCACTCCACTGGTCGAGCCGCTATCGCTCGACGAGGCCTACCTCGACGTCAGCGCGGCGGTCGCCGGAGGCCGCCCCGTGCGCGGCATCGCATTGCAGTTGAAGCGGCGCATACTGTCCCGGCTCGACCTGACCATCTCTCTCGGCGTGGCCACCAGCAAGTCGGTAGCCAAGATAGCGTCCGACTTCCAGAAACCGGACGGCCTCACCATAGTGCCGCCGGGGGAGGAGCGCGCCTTCCTCGCGCCCCTGGAGGTGGGCCGCCTGTGGGGGGTCGGCCCGAAGACCGCCGAACGCCTCGGTGACTACGGCGTGCGCACCATCGGCCAACTCGCGACGCTGCCCGAGGAGTGGTTCGCGGAGCGCTTCGGCAGGACCGGCGGGCGGCTGCGGTCGCTCGCGATGGGCGTCGACGACAGCGAGGTGATGGTGGAGCGCGAGACAAAGTCCATAAGCGCCGAGACCACGCTAGCGCAGGACACGGGGGATCCCGAGGCGCTGAGGGAGCTTGTGAACAGGCTCAGCCTGAACGTGGCCCAGGCACTACGTCGCAAGTCCCTGCGCGGTCGTACGGTCAAGCTCAAGCTGCGGCTATCGGACTTCACCACGTTCACGCGCCAGAAGACGCTGCCCGAACGTGTAGAATCTTCGGTGGAGATAGCGGAGGCGGCCAGCGCCCTGCTGGATGCGGAGCTTTCCGAGCGGCGGCAGTTTCGTCTCGTGGGCGTGGGAGTATCAGGATTCGACGACGCGCCCGGCAGGCAGGCCGACAAACACGTTCAGTTGACATTGGCGGGATTCGAACGGTAAGGAGATATTGCATGAGCGAGCTCATTTTCAAGTCCGCGAAGTCGATCGCGGTAGGCATTCGCGCCAGGACTTTTTCGGCGGTAGAGGTCGTGGAGGCGCACCTGGCGCGAATAAACGAGGTGAACGGCAGCCTGAACGCAGTGGTGTGTCTCGCTTCCGAGCGGGCGCGGACCGAGGCGCGCCGGGCCGACGAGGTCCTGGCTCGCGGCCATAACCTTGGACCGCTGCACGGTGTGCCCATCACCCTCAAGGACTCGATAGACACCCAGGGCGTCGTCACGACCGGCGGCACGATGGGCCGGGTCGGATTCGTGCCGGATCGAGACTCCACCGTCGCAGCGCGGCTGCGCGCCGCGGGCGCGATCCTGCTGGGTAAGACCAACACGCCGGAGCTGACCCTGGCGGGCGAGACGAACAACCTGGTGTACGGACGCACGAACAACCCCTACGACCTCTCGCGTATGCCGGGCGGCAGCAGCGGCGGCGCGGGCGCGATTATCGCGTCTGGCGGTTCGCCGCTCGACATGGGCAGCGACACCGGCGGCAGCATACGTTTGCCCGCGCACTTCTGCGGTATTGCCGGCATCAAGCCCAACTCGGGGCGCGTGCCGCGCACCGGCCACATAGTGCCCTACGGCATGGGCGCGGTCGACTCTCTCACACAGCTAGGGCCGATGGCTCGATTCGTCGAGGACCTGGCGCTCGCGCTGCCTATCATCGCCGGCCCGGACTGGCGCGATCCGGCCATCGCGCCGGTGCCGCTGGGCAATCCCGACGACGTCGCGGTCGGGTCGCTGCGCGTCGCCATGCACACCGACAACGGCCTCATGTCGCCCACGAAGGAGACCGCGGACGCCGTTCTCGCGGCGGCTGCCGCGCTCAGGGACGCCGGCGCGGAGGTCGCGGAGGTGAGGCCGTCCGCCCTCGCGCAGCTTCCGGAGTTCCACAACGCCATCAGCAGCGCCGATGGCCGTGCCTGGACGAAGCGGCTGCTGGAGAAATGGGGCACCACCGAGAGCCACCCGTGGCTGCAGCGCAGGCTGGACGACGCGGAGGTGATCCCCTCCGACGAGCTCAGCGCGCTGCTGGAGAAGGCCGACGCGTACCGCAGCGAGATGCTCCAGTTCATGGAGAACTACGACGCCATCCTGTGCCCCACGGCCGCATATCCGGCCACCGAGCACGAGGGTACGTTCCACGAGAGCCGGACCATGGGCTTCGCCTACACCGGCGCGTACAACGTCACCGGCTGGCCCGGCGCGGTTGTGCGAGGCGGCACGTCACCTGAGGGCCTGCCCATCGGCGTCCAGGTGGTCGCCCGCCCCTGGCGCGAAGACGTGGCGCTGGCGCTGGCCGCCGTGCTGGAGTCCGCGCTCGGCGGCTGGCAACGCCCACCGCTGTAATATATCCCTTCCCCCTCGATGGGGGAAGGTTAGGATGGGGGTGCCGTCTGGCCCCTTCCCCCTGGGTAGGGGCAGGTTTGAAACCTGCCCGCCTACTCTGCCGCTACCGCGCCGCCCGCTCGCAATCGGGCGGGTTTGAAACCCGCCCCTACTCGCCGAGCCGCGAACCCACGAAGTCCCTGTAGCCGCGGGCGAAGTCCCGCGCGTCTGACGCGCCGCGTCCGGCTAGCTGGACGCGCGACAGCTCCAGGACGCCGTCGCCGGTCTGCACCCCGACGCCGCCGTCGGACAGCGCGACCACGCGCCCCGGTGTCGGCACGTCGCCGTCCGGCCCAGACTCTCGCACGCGGGCATCCAGCACCTTGAGCACGGAGCCGCGCCACGTCGTGAACGCGCCGGGCCAGGGCCGGTATGCGCGCGTCATCCGCTCGACTTGGCTGGCGGAGCGCCGCCAGTCTATCTCGCCGTGCTCCCTGCGGACGAGGCTCGTGACACTGGCCTGGGCGTCGTCCTGCGCCCAAGGCAACACCTCGCCGCGCTCCCAGGCAGGCAGCGTCTCCACCAGCAGGTCGGCGCCCATTTCGAACAGCCGGGCCGTCAGCGCCGGGGCGTCCTCTCCCTCGGATATGGCCGTCTCCCGCGCGGCAAGGATAGGCCCGGTGTCCATGCCCTCATCCGGTATCATGAGTGTGACCCCCGTCGACTCGTCGCCGTCGAGCAGCATCGACACAACCGGCGACGGGCCACGGTAGCGTGGCAGCAGCGACGGGTGAATGTTGACGCAGCCCAAAGAGGGCGCGCGAAGCGTGTCGGGCGGGAGAAACAGGCCGTAGGCCGCCACCACGATGGCGTCCGGGGCCAGTTGCCTTATCCCGCGCTGCGCGTCCTCGTCGCGGCGGAGCGACGTCGGCTGCCGCACGCCCAACCCCAGTTCGAGCGCGGCCCTCTTCGCGGGCGGCGCGGTGAGGCGTTTGCCGCGGCCCGCCCTCCTGTCGGGGCGCGTGTAGACGGCGGCTACGTCGTGCCCGGCGTCCACCAGCGCGTGGAGCACCGGCGTCGCGAAGTCCGGTGTGCCCATGAAGACGATACGCATTCGCGTGGGGCCTCCTACTCGCCGGCCGTCAAACGGGCTAGCACGCGCCACCGGGTATATTATGGAATCGCACGGCGTCGCCCACTCCGATGTCGTGGCGGGCCGCCGATCCCGCGTTGACTTCCAGGTTGAAGAGGACGGGCGTCGACGGCCTGTAGACGGGAAGCTCCCCGCCGGGCGTGGCCGGCCCCGGCGCCGGCACGTCCGGCGTAACGTCCGCTACTTCACAATCGCCGCCAATCCAGACGAAGTCCAGCGCGAAATACATTCCCCGCATCCAGAAGCCCGGGACTTCGGGATTGTCGTACACGAACAGCATTCCGCTGTCCTCGGGCAGGCTGTCGCGGCCCGACAGACCGCGCGATCGCTCGTCCGGGCTGGCGGCGATCTCGACCATAAATGCGACGCCGCCCACCTCGACAACAGGGAGGCTGACAAACTCCTGCACCCTGTCGCACGTCGCGAACAGCAGCAGCGCAAGCGGCAGCAGCACCGCCCAGTTCATGCCAACTCTACGGCGGTCGCCCCGTTGCCGCCCCGTTCCGGCGGTTCCGGCCCAAACTCGCGCACCAGCGTATGGCGCGCGAGGAGTTCGCGCACCGCGTTGCGCAGCGCGCCCGTGCCTCGCCCGTGGATGACCCGCACGGAGCCGAGGCCGTCCCGCATCGCGCCGTCCAGGAACTCCTCCAGGCGAACGAGGGCGTCGGCGGCGCGCTGCCCCCGCAGGTCGAGCTCCTGAGTGCCCAGGGGCGGGGCGAGTGCGTAGCTGATCGCCGGCGCCTCGCTTTCCGGGTGAGGGGGTGACTGCTCCACCTTGGACAGCCTTGACAGGTCTACCCGCAGTGTCACCCTGCCCACGTTGACCTCCGCCTCGCCTCCTTGGTCGGGCAGCGAGACCACCCTGCCGACCAGGTTCATCCCGCCCACGTCCACGCTGTCGCCAACGGCGATGGGCCGCTGTTCCGCGGCGCGGCGCGTTGGCGGCGCGGGCGGCGGAACGCCGGCCTCCTCCAGCTCCTGCCGGGCAGCCGCGATTCGCGCGCGGTGGACCGTGCCGTCCGACGCCGGGGCGGTCCAGGCCAGCGCCGACTCGATGCGCCGCAGCTTGCGCCGGGCGTCCTCGAACCGCCCAAGCGTCTCGCGCCGCGCGCTGCGAATCATGCTGTCCCTGTGCTCGACGAGGTAGTCCATTTGCGATTGCAGTTCGCGGCGCACGCGCTCGGCCTCGGCAAGGGTCTCCTCCGCCTCCCGCAGCCTGGTCTGCAGCCGCGTCCTGTCGGCCTGCAGCTCCCGCAGCCAGTCCTCGAACCTGAGATGCTGGGGTTCCATCAGGGACTTGGCGCGCTCCATTATCTCGTCACTCAGCCCCAGCCGCGCGGCAACCGACATCGCGTAGCTTCTGCCGGGTATGCCCATGGTCAGCTCGTAGGTCGGCTCCAGTGTGGAAGGGTCGAGCTGCACGCTGGCGTTGCCCATCGACGGCGACGCCTCAGCGTGGGTTGCCACCTGGCGGTGGTGCGTGGTGGCGATGGTGCTGACGCCCATTGCGGCCAGGTGGTCCAGCACTGCCCGTCCCAGCGCGGCGCCCTCCTCCGGGTCGGTGCTCGCTCCCAGCTCGTCGAGCAGCACCAGCGAGCCCGGGCCGGCGGCCTCCATTATGCGCACCACGTTTCGCATGTGCGAGCTGAACGTGGATACCGACTCCGAGATGCTCTGGTGGTCGCCGACGTCGGCGTATATGCCGTCGAACACCGGCAGAGAGCTGCCCTCGATGGCCGGCGCCTGAAGCCCCGACTGGTGCATGAGCGCCATCAGACCGACAGTCTTCATGGCGACGGTCTTGCCGCCCGTGTTGGGGCCTGTGACAACCAGCACGTGCCAGCCTGGTCCCAGCGTAAGGTCGATAGGGACGGCTCCCCGGCCCAGCAGCGGATGGCGTGCGCCTAACAGCCTGAGCGACGTGTCGGGCGGGCCTTCTCGTCCCCGCGTGGCGCGCGGCGGCAGCGCCACGCAGCGGTTGGCCGCGCCGTAGCGGGCCCTGGCCAGGATGAAGTCCAGCTTTGCGGTGAGGCCGTCCCCACGCCTGATGTCTTCCGCGAGCTGCCCGACCAGCGCCGACAGGTCCCGCAGCACCCGCAGGGTCTCCCGCTCCTCCTCAAGCACCAGCTCGCGCCAATCGTTGCCCATGTCCACGGTCGCGAACGGCTCCACGTACAGTGTCGCGCCGGTGTTGGAGGCGTCGTGGACGATGCCCGGTACGCGGGAGCGCATCTCGGCCTTGACGGGCACCACCACGCGCTCGTTGCGGGTGGTGACCAGCGGCTCCTGCAGCGCCTCGCGCCCGGAGTCCGAGCGTATGAGCCGGTGCAGCGTCTCGGTGACGCGGTCGTATGCCCGCAGCACCTGGCGACGCAGTGCCCGCAGCGACGGCGTGGCATCGTCGGCCACGTTGCCCCGCGCGTCGATCTTCTTGCGAATCTGGCGGCGAAGCTCGCTCAGCTCCGGTATGCCCGCGACGATGTCCGATAGCAGGGGAGGTTTCGCGCGAGGGCGCCCCACGGCAGCGACGGCCCGTGCGTGTACCTCGAGGGCGTCGGCCACCGACAGAAGCTCCGTGCCGGTCAGCACACCGCCGATGCCCGCCCTCGCGACGTAATCCGAGGTGTCTACCGCCAAGTGAAGGTCGACGCCTCCCACGTCCTCGAGCAGGGCGACCGCCTCAGAAGTCTCGCGCTGGAGCTCATCCACCTCCAGTGGGCTGTACGAGGGCGCCATCTCCAGGGCGAGCTCGCCCGCAGGGAAGAACGTCACGCGGTTGGCCACCTGCCGACGCAGCTCGTGGAAGTCCAGCGCCTTCATCGACTGCGCCCGCAGGTCGTCAGCGAACGGCGCGTCCGCGTCGGGACTGTCGCGGAGACCCAGCCCCTCGTGCGCGGCTATGCCCTCTTGAGTCGCCATGCGGCCCCCTCGCCGTCGGTGCTCGCATCGTTCGCGACCGCCCGAACGGCCCATTCGGTATCTGCTCGATTCTACCACAAGCCCCACAACGCCCCGCGCCCCGCGCAGTCCATTCCCCCTCGGCAGGCTGACGGGGTAGGCATTCTGCGTGAACATTCCAAACTGTCCCTTCCCCCTTGACGGGCTGACAGGGGTAGGTATCTCGATTAAGCCTTCCAGATTGTCCCTTCCCCCTTGACGGGGGAAGGTTAGGATGGGGGTGACGGCTCAGGCACAAACGCTGGAGTCTGCCCGTACCAGATACGAAAATGGGGGTGTTTGGCGTCCCTGCCACTACGGAAGAGGACTCCCGCTGTGCTATAATCTGCTGCGTTTGATATGAGAGACCTAGTTTGCGTGCGGGTTCCCGCGACTACCGCGAACATGGGCCCGGGCTTCGACTGCCTGGGCATGGCGTTGGACGTGTGGAACAGCGTTCGCGTGGAAAGGCACCGCGGCCCCCTCCGTATCGAAGTCAACGGAGAGGGGGCGGGCGAGGTGCCCGAGGACGCCACGAACCTGGTTTACCGCGCCTTTCGCCTGCTGTTCGAGGGTGCGGGCGAGCCCGCGCCCGACGTCCGGATAACCTGCGACAATCGGATTCCGCTGGGCAGGGGGCTGGGCAGCAGCTGCGCGGCGGCGGTGGCCGGCCTGGTTGCCGCCAACGAAATGCGCGGCGACCGCCTTTCCCGGCTGGAGCTGCTGGAGCTCGCCGCCAGGCTGGAGGGCCACCCGGACAACGCCGCGCCGGCGCTGTACGGCGGCTGCCGGATAGTCGCCAGGGACGACAGCGGCGAGCTGCTGTCGGCGCCGGTGCCCGTGCCCGACGACCTGATGGCCGTATTGTTCGTGCCGGACGTCGCGATGGCGACGAGCGAGGCCCGCGACCTGCTGCCCGCGGAGGTGCCCCGGAGCGACGCGGTCTACAACATAAGCCGGGCCGCGCTGCTGGTGCGGGCCTTCGCCACCGGAGACCTGGCGCACCTGGACGTCGCCACCGAAGACCGCTTGCACCAGCCCGCGCGTCAGGCCATCTTCCACCCCATGCGCAACATCTTCCGCGCGGCCCGCGATGCCGGCGCGCTGGGCGTGTTCCTCTCAGGCGCGGGATCCAGCGTGCTGGCGTTGACCCGCGGCCGGGAGTATACAATTGGCTACGAAATGGCCGACATAGCCGCCAAGTCGGGCGTGGGAGGCTCGATCAAGGTCACCAAGCCCACGACGAAGGGCGCGCACGTCGAAGAGTGCGCGTGACGCGCCACGAAGAGGAATTGAATTGTCCCTTGTAGTCCAGAAGTACGGCGGAAGCTCCCTGGCCGACGCCGCCAAGATTCGAAGCGTGGCTGAACGAATCGGGCGGACGCACGACGCCGGCAACAGCGTCGTCGGCGTGGTCTCTGCCATGGGCGACACCACCGACGAGCTCATCGAGCTTGCGGGCCAGGTGTCGGGCCGGCCGGAGCCTCGAGAGCTTGACCTGCTGCTCTCCACGGGCGAGCTGGTGTCCTGCACGCTGATAGCCATGGCCCTGCGCACGCTGGGCTACGAGGCCATCAGCCTGAGCGGCGCGCAGGCCGGCATACGCACCGACACCAGCTACGGGCGCGCCCGCATTGCGCTGATGCAGCCCGAGCGTGTCGCACGCGAGCTGGCGCAGGGCCGTATCGTCATCGTGGCGGGCTTCCAGGGCATAACCGAGGACCTGGACATTACCACGCTGGGGCGCGGCGGCTCCGACACCACCGCGGTCGCGCTCGCCGCCAGCCTGGAGGCCGCGCGCTGCGAGGTGTACACCGACGTCGAGGGCATCTACACCGCCGACCCCAGGCTGGTGCCCAAAGCCCGCAAGCTGGACGAGGTGGACTACGAAGAGATGCTGGAGCTCGCCAGCTATGGCGCGAAGATGAACGCGCGATCCATTGAAATGGGCATGTTCTACAAGGTTCCCATCCTGGTCGCATCCAGCTTCACCGACGCGCCTGGCACACTAATTCACGAAGGAGTGGAGATGAACACAACCGTCGGCGAGATAAGAAACCGCATCAGGGGCATCGCCGTCGACACCAACGTCGCCAAGATTACCGTCCGCGGCGTGGTCGACAGGCCGGGCATCGCCGCCGGCCTGTTCGAGCCGCTCAGCGAGGCCGACGTAAGCGTGGACGTCATCGTGCAGAACGCCAGCGTCGACGGCACCACCGACATGACCTTCACGGTCAAGCGCACCGACCTGGGGCGCGCGCTGGATGTGACGCGCCAGGTGGCCCGGCAGCTCGGCAACGGCGAGGTGGTAAGCGCGGACAACCTCGCCAAGCTCAGCATCGTGGGCACCGGTATGCAGGACGCCCCCGGCTACGCCTCGACCATGTTCCGCACCCTGGCGGACAACAGCATCAACATCGACATGATTACCACTTCCGAGATTCGCATAACCTGCATCGTCGACGAGGCCCAGGTGGCCATGGCCGCACGCGCGCTGCACGACTCGTTTCACCTCGACAGGCCCACACAGGTCGCGTAGGCGGCCGCCGCCGGATCACCGCGGCCCGAGCACCTCTTGACCAGCCCACACCTCTCGGTCGTCATACCCGCCTACAACGAGGCTACGCGCATCGTCGCTACCCTCGACGCGGTGGCCGGTCACCTGTCCGCCAAGCCATTCTCGTGGGAGATAGTCGTGGTGGACGATGGCAGCTCCGACGGCACCGGCAGCCTGGTGCGTTCGTGGGCGCGCAACGACAGCCGCGTGCGCGTCGAGTCCATACCCCACGCCGGCAAGGGCTGGGCCGTGCGGAGCGGCATGCTGGCCGCCCGCGGCCGGTTGCGCTTCATGTGCGACGCCGACCTCGCCATGCCCATATCCCACCTCGACGACTTTCTGCGACGCATAGACGACGGCTACGACGTGGTGATTGGATCGCGGGAGGCCGACGGCGCTCGCCGTTTCGACGAACCGGCGCTGCGACACGTCATGGGTCGCGTGTTCAACTGGTCGGTCAAGGCCATCGCGGTTCCGGGCATACAGGACACCCAGTGCGGCTTCAAGTGCTTTCGGGCCGCGGCCGCCGAGGACCTCTTCGGCATCCAGCGCGTGCCGGGATGGGGCTTCGACGTGGAGATTCTGCACCTGGCCCTCAAGCGAGGCTATCGCGTGGTGGAGCTGCCCATCGACTGGCGTTACAAGCCGGAGAGCAAGGTGAGGCCCGCCGTGGACTCGTTCCAGATGCTGCGGGACGCGCTGCTGGTGCGCTGGCGCTCGCAGCGCGGGGCCTACGACAGCCCGCGGGCGAGCACGCGCTGCGGCGAGGAGAGGTAACCGCCAGGGGCGTTACGATACAAAGTGGCCAAGGATGTGCGTTACCGAGTCCCTTCCCCCTCAACCTTGTAGGGGCGGGTTTGAAACCCGCCCGCCAGCACCAAGTCAATGTCCCTTCCCCCTCGACGGGGGAAGGTTAGAGCCTGCCCCGTACCCGATACGGGGATGGGGGTGAAAGATGCCACTCAACTCTGGCCATTCCCTACTCCTGCGCCTGTCAGCCCGCCAAGGAGGTAGCAACCTCGAAAGGCCCCTGCTCGTCCTGGCCATGATCAGCCTGTTCCTGGCCCTGGCGGCGTGCGGCGATACCGATACACCGGCCACGCCGGATAGCGCGCACGCCGCCCAGGCGGACGCCCCGCCGCCTACCCCGGAAGACGCCGAGCTGCGTATGCTCCTCGCGTCGACCGACCTGAGCGTCGGCGAGAACCGCGTCGTCTTCGCGCTGGCGGGCGGCGGTTCGGGGCCGGTGCGCCAGGCGGACGGCGTTCGCGTGCAGACCTACTACCTGGCCACCATAGGGCAGGAAGGCCCTATCGAGAGCGCCGCCGCGGAATACCGCGAGTGGGAGCCGAGCGGGCGCGGCGCGTACACGGTGCGGCTGAGCTTCGACAGGGCCGGCGACTGGGGCCTGGGCGTCAGCGTCGAGGGGCCGGACGGCGCGGTGAGGACCGCCTCCGCGCGGGTGACCGTCCGCGAAATGAGCCTCACGCCCGCCCTCGGAGCGCCGGCGCCGCTCAGCATGAGCAAGACCTTGTCCGATACGCTGGAGATGAGCGAGCTGACGTCCGACCCGCAGCCCGACTCCGAGCTGTACACGATGACCATCGCGGAGGCCGTCGCATCGGGCGAGCCGCTGGTCGTCGTCTTCTCGACGCCCGCATTCTGCACCACGGCCACTTGCGGCCCGCAGCTCGACGTGTTGAAGCAAACCAGAGAGCGGTACTCGGACCGGGCGAACTTCATCCACGTCGAGGTGTACGACAACCCGCACGAGATCGAGGGCGACCTATCCAACGCCAGGATCGCGCCCGCGGTCGCCGAGTGGGGGCTGCCCAGCGAGCCGTGGACGTTCGTAATCGGCGGCGATGGCCTGGTGGCCGCCAAGTTCGAGGGCTTCGCCACGCTCGACGAGCTGGAGCAGGCGCTGCTCGCCGCGATGGGGCGCTAGCGCTCCTGTTCTCGTGGCATTGGCGGCCCGCCAGAAGTGTTATGATAGGCGCACTCACGAACCGGGAAGGGGGCATCGCCATGCCGGGACAACGACTCTCTTCACCTTTGCCCGACAACTGCACCACGGCAGGGGCGACGGGCACGTGCAGCGCCGACGGGCGGGCGCTGATTGGCAGCACCAGCGACGACCCGTTCACTACCCGGACGCGGCTGGTGGTGGAAGAACCGCCGGACGGCTACCGGTACGTCGGCACCCAGATCGTGTCCCAGGACCCGAATACCGTGGCCGACTTCAACCACATGCACACGCGCGGGCTCAACGAGAAGGGCTTCGCGTACACTTGGTCGGGGGCCCGCCCGGACCCGGACATCGAGCCGGACAGCAAGCGCGCGGTGGGCGTGCCCTTTTACCGTTTCGGCGACCTGCTGCTGAGCCAGGCCGCCTCCGTACAGGACGCGATCGGCCTGCTGGAGTCCTACCCCAGGGCGATTCACGGCAACTTCCTGTTCGCCGACTCCGGCGGCGAGGTGGCCCTTGCAGAGGTGAGCACCCGGTCGCTCAACATAGAGACCCGCACCACCGACGGCTGGATAGGCCGCTCGAACCACTGGATATCGCCCGAGATGTCGCGAATCGCCCACACGCCGGCGGACGGCGACTCGACCGTGGTACGCTACGACCGTATCACGACGCTGATGGCGGAGGGCGCCGGATCCATCGACCCCGCCTACCTGGCGTCCTGCTTCCGCGACCACTCGACGCTGGAGGAAACGGGCTGGAGCATCTGCGCGCACGGCCACACCAAGCGGCCCGGCTCGGAGACCCGCGGGGGTAGCGTGAGCTCCGAGATACTCCAGCCGGCAGAGGGCGTGATGTACTACTGCTACGGCTGGCCCTGCGGCGGCGCGGCGGATTACGGCGAGGAGCAGCTTTACCAGGACCGCTCGTGGGGAAGGTACGTGCCGTTTTCGCTCGGCGGCATGGAGCCGGGCGAGTACGTGACGGTGGACGGCCGGCTCACGCCGCTGGCCGTGCGCTATCTCGCGTCGGGGGCAATGGCGGGCTTGTAACCGGAAGACCCGAACAATCGGCTGGCGCGTGGCCGCGGCCACGCGTCCCAAACCCAGGTAGGAGACGAACTATGGCCAACGATAACCGACAGCAAGCAGGCCCCGGGCGACCATACCCATTCGTGGGCATACCGTCGTTCCTGCGCTCCGAGATCTGCACCAACCTGGACTCTATGGACGCCGACATCGCGGTGATGGGCGCGCCAACGGACGAGGGCTCTCCGTTCCTGCCCGGCGCGCGCTTTGGCCCCAGGGGCATACGCGAGCACTCCCTGCGATTCGGCCCGCGCGGGTACTTCGACCAGGACGAAAACAAGGTCTTCCTGGAGCGCGAGCTGACCAACGGCCGCATCGTGGACGTGGGCGACGCCGACGTGCTGCCGACCAACGTCGAGCAGACATTTGCCAACATCACCGACCTCACGCGCCGCATTCTCGACAAGAACGCGCTTCCGGTGGTGCTGGGCGGCGACCACGCCATCACCTTCCCGGTGGTGCGCGCCTACGACGAGCCGCTCCACGTAGTCCACTTCGACGCGCACATAGACTACGCGCCGTTCATGCACGGTTTCGAGTACACCAACGGCCACGCCTTCAGGCACATATACCACATGGACCACGTGGAAAGCCTGACCCAGGTGGGCATTCGCAGCCTGCGCAACAACCGCGAGCATTTGCAGGACTCGGTGAACGACGGCAACCGCGTGATAGGCATGACCGAGACGCGAGAGCTCGGCGCGCGCGGGCTCGTGGAGCCGCTGCCGCGGGACGCCAACTGCTACGTGAGCATAGATATCGACGTGCTGGACCTGCCGCTGGTGCCCGGCTGCGTGTCCGCTGAGCCGAACGGCATGACCTACTCGGAGCTGCGCGACGCGCTCGTCGCAATCGCCGAGCACACCAACGTCGTCGGCTTCGACCTGGTCGAGGTGAACCCGCAGCTCGACGTGGGAACCGGCATCACGTCCTACTTGGCCGCTCACACCATCCTGGAGTTTCTCGGGCACATCTGCGACCAGCCACGCTGGGCCGCCAGGGTGGGCGCGGCCGGATAGCCGTCCCTCCGTCCAGACTCGCCATATCCATGCCCCGCATTCAGCTACTGGATTCCTGGCGAGGCCACCCAAACTACAGGCTCATCTGGACGGCCAACTTCTTCGCCAACAGCGCACAGTGGCTGCAACTGCTCACCGTGGGCTGGCTGGTGCAGCGCCTCGCGCAGGGGGGGATGGCGACGCCCCTGCTGGTTGTCACGGTCGGGGGGCTGAACACGCTGCCCGGGCTTATAGTAAGCCCGTGGGGTGGCGTGATGGGCGACCGCCTGGACCGGCGCAAACTGGTCATGGTCATCCAGTCCCTGATGGCCGTGCTCGCCCTGATATTCGCGTTCTTCGTGCGCTCCGGCGGCGCGGAGGTGTGGCACGCCTACGCTTACGTCTTCATAAGCGGCTGCTGCATATCGATAACTCAGCCCATGGGCCAGGCGCTCATAGCCAACACCGTGCCGCGCGAGTTTCTGTCCAACGCCTACGCCGCGAACGTGCTCACCATCACCGGCACGCGGTTCATCGGCCCGTTCGTGGGCGGTGTGCTGATAGCCAACCTGGGCTTCTTCTGGAACTTCACCATAGAATCGCTGCTCTACGCCGGAGTGGTCGTCGCCCTGCTGCCGATGAAGACGCCGTTCTTCCAGGAACGCCGCGCAGAAGACCGCGGCTCGATGCTGCGGGACTTCGTGGAAGGTGTCCGCTACGTGTGGAGCGGCAACCGGGCCATATTCGTGCTGCTAGCGCTGGGCATGATCCCAAACGTGGTGCTCCAGCCGCTGATGTTCATGCTGCCGGTGTTCACCGAGCAGGTGCTGAACAAGGGCGCGGACGTCGGAGGCTACCTGCTGGCGGTGAACGGCGGCGGCGGGCTGGTGGCCGCGCTGATGATGGCCTCGCTGGGCTTCCTGTTCAGGCGAGGCCCGATCACGCTCACGGCGGCGATAGCCAGCTCGGCGCTGGCGGTCGCGTTCGCGCAGGCACAGTGGCTGCCCGTGGCGTTCGTCCTCATCGCGATGTTCGCGTTCAGCCAGGCGTGGTTCCGCACCACCAGCGGCGCGTTGATACAGACGCTGGTGCCCGACACGCTCCGCTCCCGCGTCACGAGCTTCCAGTCCTACGGCCGCGGGTTCGTCGTGCCGGCCAGCCTGCTGGTGGGCTGGCTCACCGGGCTTACGTCCGTGCCGTTCGCGATCACCATCATGGGGCTCGTAAGCCTCGCGGGGGCACTGGCGTTCCTGGCGACGGCCCGCAGCCTGCGCCGGTTGGAGTGAGGCAGTTGTCGGTGACAAGTGAGCGGAACCCCGACCGTTAGGGAATGTGTATAATGGCAAGACGTGCAAGCAACGTCTGCTCGGCGCGAAATGGGCGCCGATACACAACTCTTCCTGCGAGGGAGCGCTATGGGTATTTTCTACGCCCGTGTTGGAGTAAGTGACGGCAATGGCGGCGCGACAGAGTGGGTGAACGCGCTGGTAGACACTGGGGCGACCTACAGCGTCCTGCCGACCTCGCTGTTGCGGGACCGCATAGGCGTCAGTCCCGAGACGCACATGGTGTTCACACTTGCCAACGGAGACCAACAGCGCCTGCCTGTCGGAGAGGCCCGATTTCAGTATGGCGACAGGGGAGGCACAAGCAAGGTGGTGTTTGGCGAAGAGGGCCAATATCTGTTTGGCGCAACCACTCTGCAGATGTTGGGGTTGATTGCCGATACGACCGAACACCGGCTCATTCCCGCACCGAGGCTCTTAATCTAATTCAGCGAGTTCGGTGTCTGGGACATCCGCGGTTCGGGCAAGGACTCCCTCGGCGGGGTTTCTCGATGCAGCGGTGTTCGAGTCAGGAGACGAAGACGGGCGGGAGGCAGCCATGACAGAGCGAGTTGATACCATCGTGCGCGGCGGACTCGTGGCAACGTCCACGGGCGAGTACCGCGCCAGCATCGCCATAAGAGGCGAGCGCATCGTGGCCGTCGGGCCGGACGACACGCTGCCCCAGGCCGACGAGTACGTCGACGCCACAGGCAAGCACGTGCTCCCGGGCGCCATAGACTGCCACGTGCACCTGAGGCCCACACCGAACGACGACTGGGCCGTCGGCTCGGTCGCCGCGGCCCACGCCGGCCTCACGACCATCATCCCCTTCGGGGCCTACGACGCCGAGGCGCGCGAGACGCTGCCCCAGGCGATCGAGCGCTGG
This sequence comes from Dehalococcoidia bacterium, assembly GCA_965217705.1. Taxonomy (GTDB): domain Bacteria; phylum Chloroflexota; class Dehalococcoidia; order Lucifugimonadales; family CATOSD01; genus CATOSD01. The sequence goes on from CBDCJA010000001.1 coordinate 489,455, forward strand.
AAGGCGGAGGCGGAACGCGATTCGGTCGTGGACTTCGCCTTCCACTACATCCTGAGCAACACCCCATACATCATCGACGGCCTGGCCGAGGCAATCTCCATGGGCGTCGCGTCGTTCAAGATGTTCATGACCTATGACCACCGCGTGTCCGACTCGTTCATAGCCAGGGCGATGGAGATCGTCGGCGCGAGCGGCGGGCTGGTGCAACTCCACGCCGAGAACGGCGACGTCATCGATCACCTGATGAACAAGGCCATCGCAGAGGGGCGCACCGCGCCGACCGACTTCCCCGCCACCTGCCCGCCCTGGGCCGAGGCTGAGGCCATCAACCGCGGTGTGCTGATGGGCGCGATGACCGATTGCCCCGTTTACATCGTACACCTGAGCACTCAGGAGGGCCTGGAGCGGATCAAGGAGGCCCAACGCCACGGCCAAAAGGTTTGGACGGAGACCTGCCCCCAGTATCTGCTCCTGGACGAGACAGCGATGGAGCGGATGGGGCCGCTGGCGAAAATCGGGCCGCCGCTGCGCTCAGCCGACGGCGTGAACCAGGCGGCGATGTGGCAGGGCAGCGAGCAGGGCTACATCTCGGCAATCGGCAGTGATCACTCGCCCGGGCCTCCCGAGCGCAAGAAGCACGGCTGGACAAACATTTTCCGCAGCCCCGACGGCGAGCCGGTGCCCTTTGGCGCGCCGTCGCTCGAGACGCTGGTGCCGCTTGTCTACAGCGAGGGTGTCGCCAAGCGCGGCCTTCCCCTGACCTGGATGGCGCGCGTGCTGGCCGAAAACCCGGCCCGCATATTCGGACTGTATCCCCGCAAGGGCGTCATCCAGCCGGGCGCGGACGCCGACTTGCTGATCATCGACCCCGACGCGGAGACGACCATCTCGGCGGCCAACCACCACGGGCGCTCCGGGTTCACCCCATACGAGGACTGGAAAGTGAAGGGCAGGATCGACACCACCATCCTTCGCGGAAGAGTCCTGCTTCGCGATGGCGAGCTGGAGCGGGCGCCGGGCTACGGGCGGTTCATCCACGCGGGAAGCCCCACACCACCGATCGCGGGCGCGGTCAGATAGGAGCCGAACATGACAGACTATCTCGACACCCTGTCTGAATTCGTCAGCGAGACCGGTTTCGATTCGCTGACCCCCGGCGCGCTGGACGCCGTTCGGGACGTGACGCTCGACACCCTGGGAGCCATGGTAGTGGGCAGCCAACAGCCCGAAAACGCCGCATTCGCGTCCAGGATGGCGCAGCGCTCGCCATCGGCCACGGCGACCGTGTTCGGCCACGGCCTCAAGGCCGATCCGATGACCGCGACGCTCGTCAACGCCACGGCCGGCGTGGCCCTCGAGGTGGACGAGGGCAACCGCTTCGGCGGAGGCCATCCGGCGATCCACTCTCTGCCCGGCGCCATCGCGCTAGCGGAAGAAACGCGCGCGAGTGGGCGCGACTTCGTGGAGAGCGTCCTGGTGGGCTACGAGCTGGAATCGCGCATCGGCGGGGCGACGAAGCCCCGCCCAAACGTCCACTCCCACGGACACTGGGGCGTCATCGGCACTGCGGTCGCGGCGGCCAAGCTCAAGGGATACTCCGCACGCCAGGTGCGCGAGGTGATCAACATCGCGGCGTCCATGACACCGGCGAACAGTTGGCAACCCGCGTTTCTGGGCGCGACGGTGCGCAACCTGTACCCAGGCCGGTCCGGCCACGACGGGCTGCTGGCCGTTCAGGTGTACGAGAGCGGGTTCACCGGCCTGGACGACGCCCCAGCGGACGTGTTCGGCACCATCCTCGGCGAGAGCTTCGACCGTGGAGCGGCTGTGGCGAACATGCCCGGCGAGTACAGGATCGAGCAGAACTACTTCAAGTTCTACGCCTGCTGCCGGCTGAACCACCCGGCGCTGGACGCCGTGTTCGACGCGCGGGAAGGCGGGAGATTCGACCCGGACGAGGTAGTCGCCGTGGACATCTCGGCGCCGAGTATGCTAGACGGCATGTTGGGAGAGTACCCCGAAAACATGCTCGCCGCCAAGTTCAACGTGCCCTACGCAGTCGCGGCGTCCTTGGTGCGCGGCAGCGCGGGCGTGGACGAGTTCTTCTCGGACGCGAGGGACGACTCGCGCATACGCGAGCTCGCGGCGAAGGTGAGCGTCAGTGTAGAGCCGCCCCCGGCGCCCGTGCCGGCCGGCGGCGTGCCCCCGACCGAGGCGCGCATCCGGCTTGCGGGAGACCGCGAGCTGGTGGGCCGGGCGGCGATCATAAAGGGCGACTACGGCAACCGGCTGCCGCGTGAGCGCCTGGTGGACAAGTTCCACGCCCTCAACGACCCCATTCTGGGGGCGCGCCGAGCCGCAGAGGTTGTCGACGCGGTGTCACGGCTGGAGGAGCTGTCCGACGTCCGCGAACTGACAGCGCTGCTGGCCGGCTAGGCGACGACCCGGTTAGTGCTGTGGCGGCAATGCCGCCTACGGCGCCTCGGTCAGCATAACGGAAGCGCTGCTCAGCACGGCCTTTGCGATGGGCTGCTCATCACGTTCGTCGGCGATGATCTGGTAAGTGAAAGCCAGCACGTACATGGAGCCGTTCAGGTCTACCGGCAGCGTGTACTCCGCATCCGCGCCGTAGCGCCGCTTTTGAGTCGTCTTGCTTCTCGCAATCACGATTACGCGGGTGGCCGTTACGCTCGCCCCGTCGAGTGCTGCTACACTCACCGCCTGTGCCAGGGCCGCCTTGTCCACCGGGTTGCCGTCGGGATCGTTCACATCGCCGAACAGCTCCTCCAGGTCCTCAGACAGCGTGCCCTTGAGGTGGGTCTGCGTCCACTCTTCCATGAGGCGTTGGACTGCCGCTTCTTTAACCGGCGTCGGGCCGGGTGTCGGCGTGGGAAAAGTTGTGCGATCCGCAATGGATGCGCCGCTGCTTCGGTCTCCGCACGCCAAAGCGAAGAGCAGAATGACTACCGGAATAAGTACTACGAGCCGCGCTCCCATCTACATCTCCTGAAGGTGACTTTGGTTTCATCTATAGTTTAGCTTGCGAACAAGACGCAAGCAACCGGCGGCCTGCGTGGACATCGAGGGTTGGCGGGCTTGCTCAGATGCGGGAGCACAAGCCCCAAGTGCGGCCGTTCCCATGCGCCGATGCCGTGCCCCGGGGCAGGTTCGAAGCCTGCCCCCTACCGGGCACGACCGAGCGGGGCCAGTCCCGCTACTGGCCTATATTGGCCTCCATCACGCGCATGGTGTTCTCGCCCAGTATCTTGCGTATGTCCGCCTCGGAGAACTCGCGCCTCAGCAGCTCCTCTGTGATGGCGGGGAACTTGGAGCAGTCCTCCAGTCCGACGGGTCCACCGGGGATGCCGTCGAAGTCAGACCCCAGCCCCACGTGGTCCACGCCCGCGACCTTCGCGATGTGCTCGATGTGGTCCACCACGTCGGACAGAGTGGGTTGCGGCACCTCGCTCCAGGACGCCATGCGCCGCGCCTGTATCTCGGCGCGCTGCTGAGCGACGTACTCGGGCGTGCCGGAGTAGTGTGCGATGGCCGAGCGGCGGGCGAACTTCTCGACCCCCTCTATCTCGTCCCAGGTCGCCTCCTGCAGCCTCTCGGTCGCTATCCTCGTTTCCTCCGTCACGAATGCAGGGTAGAAGTTAACGTTCACCACGCCGCCGTTCGTAGCCACGGCCCGCAGCATGTCGTCCTTCATGTTGCGCGGATGCTGGCAGATGGACCACGCCGAGGAGTGGGATGCCATGATGGGCTTGCCGGTCACCTCGATCGAGTCCCAGAAGGTCTTGTCGGACACGTGGGAAATGTCCACTACCATGCCGAGGCGGTTCATCTCGCGAATCACGTCCCGCCCAAACAGGCTCAGGCCGTTGTGGCGCACCGCATCGGTGGAGGCGTCGGCCCAGTTGTTCGTGTTGAAGTGGGTCAGCGTGATGTAGCGCATGCCCAGCTCCCAGTAGAGCCTGAGCACCGCGAGGCTGTCGTTGATGGCGTGGCCCCCCTCGATGCAGGGCACGGCGGCGTGCTTGCCCTCCGCCACGATGCGGCGGCAGTCGGCGGCGGTGAGCGCGATTTCCACGTCGTCGGGGTTCGCCGCGCAGAATCGATTGAGGCCGTCCAGAAGCTGCAGGCAGCGGTCCAGCGTGTTCTTTTCGGGAATCTCCTTAGCGGCAACGTAGCACGACCACCACTGCACGCCCAGGTTGCCTTCCTTTATGCGCGGCAGGTCCAGATGGCCCTTGCCGGTCGCCGTCGCAAGGTCCTCGCCGTCGTCGGTCATGCGGCTGATCGTGTCGGCGTGAGTGTCCACCACGAGCGACGAAAAGTGGATGTCGCGCGCCCGCTGGCTAATGGAGTCTTGCGTTGCCATATTGCGTTCTCCTTGTTTACAGATAGTCCCTTCCCCCTTGACGGGGGAAGGCTAGAGCTTGCCCCGTACTCGATACGGGGATGGGGGTGAACCCCCGGCGTACCGCCCGCCTAGCCGACCACCTCGCGGAACACGCGCAGGTAGTTCTGCCCAAGCAGCTTGCGCAGCTCATCTTCGTTGAAGCCGCGCTCGGCGAGCTTGACGGTCAGATTGGGCCAGTCGCTGAAGTCGTCGTAGCCCACGATGTTGTAGTCGGAGGTGAGCCTGTGCTCCTCCAGCCTGAATCCGCTGAAGTTGAAAGCGCCCGGACGCTCCGCGGGCATATCACTCGGCCACTCGATGAGCGAGGAGGTCCGAGCGCCAGGGCCGCCCTTGTCGGTGCCCACGCCCACGTGGTCGATACCCATCACGTCCACCAGGTGAACGACGTGGTCCACGAAGTCGTCGAGCGTCGCCTCCGTGCTCGTCTGGATGAATCCCGGGATGATGACCACCCCGAAGAATCCGCCCTGGTTGGCAATCGCCCTGGCCAGCTCGTCGCTCTTGCCCCTGTCGTGGTAGGCCACGGCGGAGCTGGAAGAGTGCGAGACGATGACCGGCGCCGTGGATATTTCCATTGCGTCCCAGCCGACCTGCTCGCTGCAGTGGCTCACGTCCACGATGATGTTCAGCTCGTTGAGGCGCTGCACCACCGCCTGGCCGAAGTACGTGAGGCCGCTCTTGTGGAGCTCGGTGCAGCCGTCCCCTACCAGCGTGCCCAGGTTGTAGGTGAGCTGGCACATGCGCAGGCCCATGTTGTGAAACAGGTCTATGCGTTCCAGCTTGTCGCTGAAGGGCGTCGTCTCCTGGAAGTCGATTACCACGCCGTACTTGCCCTCGCGGTGGGCGCGCTCGATGTCTTCCGCCTTGCGGACCATCAGCATACGGTCGTCCATTGCGTCGATCATGGCCCGCGCCTGCGCTATGCCCGTGACGGACTTCTCGAACGCCGTGTCGAACGGCCCGGGTCCGGCGTAGGTGCCGCCCGCGACGTTCACGCCCGAGGACGCCCACAGTCCCAGGTACTGCTCGCGGGCCGCCGCGTTGGTCTTGATCTCGTGCGTGGCCATCGCATGGAGCAGCGGCGTCGCCTCGCTGCGCGTCATGCCCATGGCGTGGTACTCGTTCAGCGCCTCCCTCATGTTTTCGGTGAACAGGAAGCCGCTGGTCAAGGGCGGCTGCTGGCTGTCTACAACCAACGTCTGGCCGTGAAGCTGTCGGGCCTCCTCGCCGCTCAGGACGGGATTTCTCACGTTCTTCCGTTCTGCCAAAGTCCTTCTCCCAAACATGGATGGTCCAGTCGATTTGGGTCAGTGGCGTCAACCCTCGCGGCCGCCCTGCAATGGCCCCTTCGCCCATCGAGGGGAAGGGTTCCGGGCGCCTCTTCGACTTTGTCCCTCCCCCCTTGACGGGGAAGGGTTCCGGGCGCCTCTTCGACATTGTCCCTTCCCCCTTGATGGGGGAAGGTTGGGATTGGGGTGACGCACCGCCCGCCTAGCCGACCACCTCGCGGAACACCCGCAGGTAGTTCTGCCCAAGCAGCTTGCGCAGCTCATCTTCGTTGAAGCCGCGCTCGGCAAGCTTGACGGTCAGATTGGGCCAGTCGCTGAAGTCGTCGTAGCCCACGATGTGGTAGTCGTCGGTGAGGCGGTGCTCCACCTGCCGGAAGCCGCTGTAGTTGAACACGCCCGGACGCTCCGTGGGCATGCCGTTCGGCCACTCGATCAGCGAGTCCGTGCCCGGGCCGGGGCCGGCCTTGTCGGTGCCCACGCCCACGTGGTCTATGCCCATCACGTCCACCAGGTGAATCACGTGGTCCACGAAGTCGTCGAGCGTCGCCTCCGTGCTCGTCTGGATGAACCCGGGGATGATGACCACCCCGAAGAATCCGCCCTGGTTGGCGATCGCCCTCGCCAGCTCGTCGCTCTTGCCCCTGTCGTGGTAGGCCACGGCGGCGCTGCACGAGTGGGAGACGATGACCGGCGCCGTGGATATTTCCATTGCGTCCCAGCCGACCTGCTCGCTGCAGTGGCTCACGTCCACGATGATGTTCAGCTCGTTGAGGCGCTGCACCACCGCCTGGCCGAAGTACGTGAGGCCGCTCTTGTGGAGCTCGGTGCAGCCGTCGCCAACAAGCGTGCCCAGGTTGTAGGTGAGCTGGCACATGCGCAGGCCCATGTTGTGGAACAGGTCTATGCGCTCCAGCTTGTCGCTGAAGGGCGTCGTCTCCTGGAAGTCGATGACCACGCCGTACTTGCCCTCCCGGTGGGCGCGCTCGATGTCCTCCGCCTTGCGGACCATCAGCATACGGTCGTCCATCGCGTCGATCATGGCCCGCGCCTGTGCTATACCCGTGACGGACTTCTCGAACGCCGTGTCGAACGGCCCCGGCCCGGCGTAGGTGCCGCCGGCGACATTCACGCCGGAGGCCGCCCACAGGCCCAGGTACTCCTCACGGGCCGCCGCGTTGGTCTTGATCTCGTGAGTGGCCATCGCATGGAGCAGCGGCGTCGCCTCGTTGCGCGTCATGCCCATGGCGTGGTACTCGTTCAGCGCCTCTCTCATATTCTCGGTGAACAGGAAGCCGTTGGTCACGGGCGGCTGCTGGCTGTCGATGACCAGCGCCTCGCTATGAAGCTGCTGCGCCTCCTCGGCGCTCAAGACGGCGTTTCTCACGTTCTTGCGCTCTGCCAATTCTCTTCTCCCATTAGTGGTTGGTTCGTCCGATCCGGCCCCGTAGTGTCTGCCCTCTTCACCCCCATCCTAACCTTCCCCCATCAAGGGGGAAGGGACTCGTTGAGGGAGTGGAGGCTGGAGGCCAAAACGGCATCACTTCTGGCTAATCCGAAGAGTCGCGTATCACGCGGCCCGGCGTCCGGCCGGTGAACTCTCCGTTCTCGACGACCAGCACGCCGTTGACCGCGACGTGGGGCACGCCGGTCGGGTAGCTGTGCGGCACGTCGAAGGTGGCCGTGTCGGCCACCGTGTCCGGGTCGAGCGCCACGAGGTCGGCGGCGAATCCGGGCGCGATGCGGCCGCGGCGCGTCAGCCCCAGCCGCTGCGCGGGCAGCGTGGTCATCTTGCGAATCGCCTCGGGCAGCGACACCAGCCCGCGCTCGCGCTGGTAGTGCGCCAGGAAGCGCGGATTGGTGCCGTAGCTGCGCGGATGCGGCAGGCCCTGAGACAACACGCCCTCCGAGGACAGCGACGTGCCGTCGGACGCAACCGAGATGAGCGGGTGCCTGGCTATCGTCTCAACGTCGTCCTCTTGCATCCCGTGGCTTATGACGGACGCCTCGCTTTCGTAGTACAGGCCGAGCACCGCTTCCTCTGGGGACACTTCCATGTCGGCGGCAATCTTGCCCACCGTCATGCCCTCGTAGCGCTCTTCTGGCACGTACCTCGCGATGACCGTCGCGTCCGGGCCACGGCCCACGTCGAAGCGTGTGGCTATGTCGGCGAGAATGCGGTCTCGCTGCGCCTGGTCGGCCATGCGCCGCAGCGTGGCGTCGCGCCCGCCGGACAGCGCCCAGCGCGGGAACATGGCGCCGGTGAGCGACGTGCTGGAGGCCGTGTAGGGGTACTGGTCGCCCGCGACGTCGATGCCCTCTTGCCTTGCCAGCTCGAAGATGGACAGCGCGTCCGCCGCGCGGCCCCACATCAGGCCGCCTATGCACTTGACGTGGGAAATCTGCACGCGCACGCCGGTACGGCGGCCCACCTCGACGGCCTCGTTGATGGCGACGAACAGGCCGACGGTGCCCGCGCCCTCGTCCCGCATGTGCGTGGAGTAGACGCGGCCCCTGTCGGCGGCCTCCTGCGCGAGCGCGATTACCTCTTCCAGGTTGGCGTAGTTGCCGGGCGCGTAGAACAGGCCCGTCGAAAGACCCATCGCGCCAGCGTCCAGGCACTCGCCCACCAGCGCGCGCATCCGGTCGAGCTCGTCCCCCGTTGGCGCGCGGTCCTCCTGCCCCACGATGCAGGTGCGTATGGTGCCGTGCCCCACCTGGAAGGCGAGATTGAGCGTAGATCCGGCCCGCTCGACAGCGTCCATGTAGCCGCCGAAGTCCGTCCACGTCGGCTCGAACGAGTCCGTGTAGGCGGACATGCGACCGCGGAACTGCTCCTCAGCCTCGCCTATAAGCGGGGCGCAGAAGCTCATGCCGCAGTTGCCGGTAAGCTCCAGCGTCACGCCCTGGCGAACCTTGCTCTGGGCGGTGGAGTCCAGCAGAAACGAGAGGTCGCTGTGGGTGTGCAGGTCGATGAATCCGGGCGTTATCGCCAGTCCCGCCGCGTCGATGGTGTTGGCGGATTCGCCTTCTATGCGTCCAATGGCGGCTATCTCACCGTCCTTGACCGCTACGTCTGCTGTGTAGGCGGGACTACCCGTGCCATCTATGACCGAGCCGTTCCTGAACACCAGGTCGAACACTAGCTAACCTCCGGGAGCTTGTCGGCCCAGGGGCGCGCCGCCTCGAAGGCCGCGGACGCCGCCAGCACCGTCTCCTCGTCCTTCCTGCGCCCGATGATGTGCAGGCCGAGCGGCAGTCCGTCGGAGGAGTAGCCGCAGGGCGCGCTCGCCGCCGGGTTGCCGGTGCGGTTGAACAGCGCGGTGAAGGGCGAATAGCCGAAGCCGCTCGCCTCGCGCCCGCCGATGACCTTGGGCGCCTCGCCGCACTTGAATGCCGGGACGGCCAGGGTAGGCGTGAGCAGCAGGTCGTAGCGCGAGAAGTAGTCGGCCACGTAGGCGCGCATCTTCTCAAGCTCGCACAGCGCATGGCCGTAGTCCTGGGCCGAGATCGTCTTGCTCCGGGCGATGGACTCGCGCACGTTGGGCATCAGCATGTCCGGGTCGCGCTCGTACAGCTCGCCGTACTGCACGTAGCTCATTGCGCCCAGGTTGTCGGCCCAGGCGCTCATCGCCTCTAGATCAATGTCGAAGGGCGCGTCCTCGACGTCCGCGCCCAGCTCCTGGAACACCTGCGCCGCGCGCTCGGCGGATGCCCTCGCCTCAGGGTCCACCGGGGCGGAGCCGCCGAAGTCGGCGCTCCAGCCGATGCGCAGCCCTCTCACGCCGCGGTCGAGAGCGGCCGCGTAGTCGGCCGGCTCGTCCTGTATCGTGCCGTGCTCTGCCTCGGAGTGCGGCCCGGACAGCACCTGCAGCAACAGGGCGGAGTCCCGGACGGTTCGCGACATCGGACCCATGCACGAGAAGTTGACGGGATGCCAACTGCCGAGTCCCACGTTCAGCCTCGGCACCCTGCCCTGCGTAGCCTTGATTCCGTAGATGCCGCAGAACGCGCTGGGTATGCGTATCGAGCCGCCGCCGTCGCTGCCCTGCGCGACGGCGTTCATGCCCGACGCGATCGAGCTGCCGGCGCCGCCGCTGGAGCCGCCGCTCACGCGCTCGGCGTTCCAGGGGTTGCGGCAGTCGTCGCCTAGCTTGTTCTCGGTGGTGCCGGACATGCCGAACTCCGGCGTGTTGGTCTTGCCCAGGATGATCATGCCCGCCTCTTTCATGCGGCGCACGCCAAGCTGGTCGTAGTCGGGCACGTGGTCCTTGTAGAAGAGCGAGCCGCGGGTTGTGCGGACTCCCTCAGTGGGTTCGAGGTCCTTGATGGAGGTCGGAATGCCGTGCAGGGGGCCGACGTTGTCGCCCCGGGCTATGGCGGCCTCCGCCTCACGCGCGGCGGCGAGGGCCTCGTCAGCGGTCACCGTGAGAAAGGCGTTCAGCGTCGGGTTGAACTGCTCGATGCGGCGCAAGCTGATCTCGGTCAGCTCCACCGGCGAGACCTCTTTGGCGCGTACCATCCGGTTCAGTTCGTACGCCGGAGTGAAGGCGATATCCCGCTCTCTGGTCATGGCAAGACCCCCTATCTGAGAATGGCGTAAGCATAGCACAAGTACGGCCAGCTGGTGAGGAGAAGAGAAGTCAGTCCGTCATTCCCGCGCACGGGGAATCTGCGGGAATCTCAGGAGGGCAGGGGACCTTGGGCTTGCGCCACACGCGGGAATCAAGTCTGAGCCGCAGGGACTCGGGCACCAACGAGCCAGCGAAGGTGACGGGGGATGCTAACAACATGGCAATGCCCAGTCGGTATGTCGGTCTAGACCTATGCCGAATGAAGCCTAATCTCCACCCTTGATCATTTCGAGAAGATTGAGACCTCCTGAAGGAATGACGACGCCTCCATCAGGTGTATGCCCGGTTTCGAAAATCGCATGCCAGTAGTCATTGTTTCGCTTAGTTCCGAATGCCGATAGGGACAAGTCTTTGTTCACCCACAAAGGAAGACGCTTAAGCGCGGCAATGAAGTTGTGCATGTTATTCCAGCAGGCGTCAGGAATTTCCTGCTGGAACAGCCTACTTTCGTCGATGGGTTTCCCCGTCATGACAAAGTACTGGTATACGATCTGACGCACAAGTCGCACCCAACTATTCAGGATCTCCTGTTTGGACATTCGGACGGCGCGCAGGTGTGGTTCAGCAATTTCCTTCCCTTTCTGGACATCGCGCTCAAGGTAACGGGAAGCCTTAGCAGGGTCAAATTGATCGACGTAAATCTCATCGGCAACTATGTTCATCAACCTTACCGTTTGTTCAATCTCCAGTTGCCGTGGATTATTGCCTTCCTGAAACCTGTGGTTGAAGCGAGTCGTGAGTACCTGACCGTGAATGAAGAACTGGTAGAAGGAGCCCTCTACTGTGCTGTAGCTCAGTGGTTTTCCGGTGCTCCTTCCACCAAACTCAATGTATTCCCTCAATCTGTTGTCTGGATGTGTCGTTATGCCGTCCCGCACCCGGTCAAGTACATACCGACGCATCTGACGGCTCTCACCCTTAAAGTGGTTCACCAAGTCCTGCTCCGAAAAACTCTCGTCGTCGTTGCCAAGTGCCAGTTCCTCTCGGTATCTGTCGATCCTTTTGCTGAGTATGGAACTGCCCAGACTGCGCTGTACTGACTTGTCAAACGCAACCTGACGGAGCGTGGTTCCGGCGTTGGTGTTGGCGGTTAGAAGTAAGTCAATGTCGGGGTCAATGAAGACCCTGACTGGTAATCTCTTAGCACCAAGTAAGACTTGTGCAGCGGCCTTGTGCTGTCCGTCAAAAATCCTTACTTTTGCTCGATTTCCATTCGATGTGGCTATCCACCCCAGTGAAATGTGGAGCTGAGGAAGCCTTCTGTGAAACTCCACGACCAACTTCCGTAAATTGTTGCCAATCGACCTCGGATTTATGTGGTCATCGTGGTGCAAGTATTCTATAGGTAAGTCAATGAACGACGACCGAAATCCAGAAATCTCGTCCTTGCAAATCGGGAAGGTCATGACTTCATTATTGCCCATTTCAGGGAGTGAAGTCTTTAAGTACGAGTCGTCTATTGTCACGGGCAGTTCGTATTTGCTACCTCCGTATCGTTCCAAAACGTGACCGAGATTCGGCGAGGGGCTTTCTTCTGGCAGCTGCTCTGCCAAATTTCCAAAGGACGCCAACACTCTGGCCACTCGCAGATCGCTGGCTTGCTTTGACCGGTTGCAGGAGTCATGCGTTATTGCGAAATTCTCTGGACCATCTCTCCCGCCCGCGGTGAGTGGTTCAATGTGGTCAATGTCGTAGCTGCCAGCATGGAGCTGCAAATCGACATTCTGCCCACATATGAAGCAATTCCCGTTTTGGGATTCGTGCAGTCTATTGACGAGCGACTCTCGATTTTGATTGGAAAGACGATTCAAGTACAGGGATGCCATAACAAACCCTTCTGATTCGCAATAAATGCCAAAGTGCTGGCGATTAGGAACTTAAACCGTTCCGCGTGGCTGCCCAGGGAGCACGATCGACCGGCTTGATTAATTCGATTCTACAACAAGACGAGGAGCCGCAGGCCATCAGGAATTCAGGGTCCTGCGAGCGTGATTGACCTTGGTCCTCATACTCTTCGCGGCATTGTAAAGATAGTTCACAGCCTCGTTTGCTTGGGCCATCAACTCCTCTCGTTTGTCCTGGTCCCGTTCCCTGACCAGACGCTTGAGACGAATCGTTACAACCTTTTTTGCGCCTTGCCAACTGGCAAACTCAGTTCCCTTCACACTCTTCACATGGCTCCACACCTCCCAGTAGTCCTCACCCAGCTCTTTGCGGATTGTCTCGATGGTGTCTCCGTTGAGAGCCATCTGTACAGCCTTATCACCCCAGTCAGGCGCGCACATGATACCTCCTCAGCTTCTCCACTTACTCTTGAACTGATTCTACAGATCAAACACATTCTGCGTCAACACAACTTAATTGACTGAGGGTGTAACCACCCAACGATCCTCTGCCGCAAGAAGCTCGCCCAAAGCGCCCTATTCGATGTGGCTACCCCCATTGAAATCCCCGCACATCCGTGCTGTCCTCCCTCCATGACAATCTCACACCACCTTTCGCCACCCCTCGCGCCTCCCGTCGGCTGTCCCACTCCCGTCTCGGGCTTGACCGAGATTCGGCACGACCAACCCGGTACTCGCGACAGGCCGCATAACGCCTGCATGACAGATTCGGGGCGTGATGCTTAGGCACAAGCAGGCCAACCACATCGCTCTGTGTTAACATCGCGTCCCACAGGATAGTTTTCCGCAGCCTGCCAGGGCCTGGGACAGGAGCGTCAGACATGGCTATCAACCCGGCACTCTTCCGGACTCCCGAAGAGATGCGTCGCCAGGAGATAGAATATCCTTCCTCGGATGGTGAGCGCATGGCTGAGAACGATCTCCAGTACATCGCCCTGACCGACACGGTTGACGCTCTGAGAACTCGCCTTGGTGACAGGAGCGACGTGTACGTCGCGGGGGATATGCTCATCTACTACCGAGAGGGAGACGTGAGTAGCCGCGTGGCTCCCGACGTTTACGTGGTGTTCGGAGCGAACGGCAACCACCCGCGCATGTCCTGGCTCGTTTGGGAGGAGGGCCTGCCCCCGACCTTCGTGCTGGAGGTCGGCTCGCCGTCCACCTGGCGGAGAGACGCCGTAGAGAAGCGGGACATCTACGCGCGGATCGGGGTCGCCGAGTACTGGCGATTCGACGCCATGGGCGACCTGTTCTCCCCCGGCCTGATTGGCGAGGAACTGGTCGACGGGACGTACCACACCCTGGATGTGTACACGGACGAATCCGGCGCTCTCCGAGGGCACAGCCCGACGCTCGGCCTTGACCTCTGCGTCCGAGACGACAACGAACTACGGCTGTTCGACCCCTCCGATGGGACGTGGCTGCTCCGCTCCAGGGACAAGAGCAGGGTTATAAGCGAGCAGCGCGAGGCGTTGCGCGAGCAGGCCGCCGAGATAGAGCGGCTTCGCGCCCAGATGGAGACCCAACGGCGGGAACGCTGATAGCCCATCTCAGCCATACCTCGCGATGAAGTCGCCGACGACACTGTTGAACTCCCCAGGCGTCTCGAAGTGAGGCGAATGTCCGGCATCGCGGATGATATGAAACTGGGCGTGCGGTATTGCTTGTGAGACTTCGGTCATAACGTCCAGGCCGAATATCCGATCTTGCTTGCCCGCAATCACCAGCGTGGGAATCGAGAATCCCTCCATGTCCTCTGGGGCGACCCTAAGTTCACGTAGGCCGACGTCGCTGAAAGGCGGATTCAAGGACGCGAGTTGGCGGAAGAGGAACGCTCTGTCCGGGATCCGGTCGAAGGCGTCGGCGGCCAGCCCCATGTGAGGTTCGTTCCACGGAATAGTCGCTTGCGTGCTGCCGGCCTGGCCGGGCGGCGGAGTCTGCATGGCCCTCATCGCGGCCGGCGTCTGCACTCCGGCGGGCGAGCAGGACAGGACAAGGCATGACACTCGCTCGGGGTTTGCCAGGGCGAACTGCATTCCGGTCCAGCCGCCCATCGACTGGCATACCACAGCCGCCCGTTCGATGCCGGCATCGTCCAAGACGGCGCGCATATCTTCCGCGAAGTAGGTCGCGTTCCTGTATCCGGGTTCGCAACGAGACCTTCCCCAGCCCCGGTGATCGAAGACGATCACCCTGTGAGCGGGGGCGAAGTGGGCCACCTGTTGCCACCAGACCAGGGTGTTTCCAGCCGCGCAGTGCGCCAGGACTATCGCCGGTCCCTCGCCGTGGGACTCGTAGTAGATCTCCGCGTTATCAGTGTTCACCATTGACATCGTAGTTACTCCCACTCGTCAGAGGCTCCGATAGTCTTACCTCTCGTTATGGTACACCGACGAGCGTTGGGACCATGCGGTAACTGTTCAGAGCCGGCGATAGTGGCCAATCATGCCGGCGCTACAGACGTTCCGCGCGTCGCCATTCCACGCTCTTGAACGCCCCGCACATCCGTGCTATTCTGCCACGGTGATGAACCGACCCCGCGACCCAAGAGTCCCTTCCCCCTTGATGGGGGAAGGTTAGGATGGGGGTGAAGACGCGGTGCTTGGCATCACCAGCCAACCTGTATCATCCTCGCTTAAAACCGTATCTTCCAAGGCCGGATCCGTGCTCGCCAGCCCTTCCGGACAGGGCGCACCGGCAAGACTCCCAGCTATGGAATGGCACAGAATGACACAGAATTCGCGAAAGAGCCTAGCCCAACTCGCCGATTGGCACTGGGCAGAGCCGCGATTTCGTGCTCCAGGGTCGTCCCCGTCAATCCCCTCGAAACTGCTGCCCAGCCCCGCCGTTCTAGCCACGCCGGGCGTTTGCTGGTAGTATTGGGGCCGCTCTTTCCATCCACGTGAACGGCCCCGTGGCGGAGGTTTGCGCTGAATATCTTCTTTGACGTGGACTACACACTGCAGTCTATGGACGGCAGCCTTCGACCGGGCGCCCGCGCCGTTTTCGAGCAGTTGGTAAGCGATGGACACCGCCTCTACATCTGGTCCGGCGTAGGTCTCAGGACGGCGGACGTGGAGCGTCACGATCTGGAGGACCTGGTGTCGGGCGTGTACCAGAAGCCGCTGGAGGACTTCGAGGCGGGCCTCGAGACGTTCGGTGTGCCCGTCCGCCCCGATTTCGTCATCGACGACTACCCCGAGATAGTGACCGAGTTCGGCGGAGTGGTCGCGCGGCCCTACTACTTCCGGCAGTTCAAGGACAACGAGATGGACCGCATCTACCAGATTGTCCGGGAGTACGTGGAGTACGGCTACTCCGATGAGGTGGGGTTCCGCCCGGGCGTAAACGGGACGGCCTGAGCGCCGGAGCGCGAGCCATGACGATCCGCGTGCTCGCCCCCGACGTGGCGTCCCGCATTGCCGCCGGTGAGGTGATCGAGCGCCCGGCGTCCGTCGTCAAAGAGCTCATCGAGAACTCTCTCGACGCCGGCGCGTCCGAGGTGTCCGTGCAGGTGCGCGGTGGCGGCGTGGAGCGCATCCGCGTCGCCGACGACGGCGCCGGCATCCCTTCCGACCAGGTCGATCTCGCCTTTCAACGCTTCGCCACCAGCAAGCTCGAAACCGCGAGCGAACTGGAGTCCATCGCCTCGCTCGGCTTCCGGGGCGAAGCGCTGCCCAGCATCGCCGCCGTCTCGCGTGTCAGCATCGTCAGCCGCGCGGCGGACGAGGACGCCGGCACGCGCCTGGAGTTGACCGGCGGCAGGGTAACGGCGAGAGAGCGCCTGGGGGCCGCGCGCGGCACGGCCATCGTCGTGGGCCGGCTGTTCGAGGACTATCCGGCACGTCGCAAGTTCCTGCGCTCGACGGCCACCGAGAACTCCCGTATCCACACCGTGGTGGGCCGCTACGCCCTCGCCTACCCGCACGTGCGCTTCACGCTGGACACCGGCACGTCGTCGTCGTTCGCCACGCCCGGAAGCGGCGGCGCGCGCGAGGCGTTCGCCGCCGTGTACGGCCTCGACGTCGCGCGGCAGATGCTTCAAATTTCGCGGGCGCCCGGCGAGGACGACGCCACGCCATTCGCGTCCGGCATGATCAGCCCGCCCGAGCTGACCCGCGCGAACCGCAACCACATCAGCTTCTTCGTCAACGGGCGATGGGCGCAGAACCGTATGCTGTCGTTCGCGCTCGAACAAGCCTACCACGGCTTTCTCATGGAGCGGCGCTTCCCGCTCGCCGTGGTTAGCATCGCCATTCCTCACGAGGACATCGACGTTAACGTGCACCCCGCGAAGAGCGAGGTACGCTTCCGTCACGACAACCGGGTGTTCGGCGCGCTGCAACAGGCGGTCCGAGAGACACTTACCGCGCAGGCCCCCGTGCCCGCGGTGCGCTCGGTGCACGGCTCCCCCGCCGAGCACGCCGCAGCCTCGCAGCCCCGAGGCGCGGCATTCTGGCCCAGCGTGCCGTTCGCGTCTGAGCGCCGTACCTCAGACACCGGCGGGATGGAGCCGGAGCACGCGGAGTCGGCCACGCCGAGGGCAGCCCTGCCCGTGCTTAGGGTGCTGGGGCAGATGCAGAGCACCTACATCGTCGCGGAAGGCCCCGACGGCATGTACCTGATCGACCAGCACGCCGCGCATGAGCGGGTCGTCTTCGAGCGGGTGCGCGCGGAGGCGGCGTCGCGCTCGCCGCAGACCCAGAGTCTGCTGGAGCCGGCGACAGTGCACCTGACCGAGGACCAGGCGGAGCTGGCGGAGTCCCACTCGGAGCTGATCGCCGGCCTGGGCTTCGTGGTGGAGCGGTTCGGCGAGGCGGCGTTCCTGGTCCGCGCCGTCCCGGCGCTGGTGGACTCGACCGACCCGGGCAAAGTGTTCCGAGAGGTACTGGACACGATGTCCGAGGGCGGCGGCTTCGAGACGTGGGAGGAGCGGGCGGCCTACTCGCTGGCGTGCCACGTCGCCATCAGGGCAGGCAAGACGCTGACCCATGAGGAGATGAGCGAGCTGAGCCGCCAGCTCGAGCGGTGCGAGCAGCCCAACACCTGCCCGCACGGCCGCCCCACCACCATCCACCTCCGCGCCAGCCAGCTAGAGCGCGAGTTCGGGCGGCGGTAGCCTCGCCTTCCCTGAGACGAGATGGTTCAGGCAAGCGGAAACTGCGAGGCAGCTCGTCGCTCAGCAATCCGCGCGCTCTATTGCTTCGTGTCATCCCGACCTCTCTGTCTTCGTGTCATTCCGAGCGAAGCGCAGCGTAGCCGAGGAATCTAAAGCGGTTGTCAAGCGCAGTTGTAGCATTACCCAATGCGCCCTCAAACCGAGGCCAGTTGCCCCGGCTAGTGCCATCTCTGTGCATGGCCTCTAGAATCCTCGGCTACGCTCGGAATGACAGGGGGCGCGGGGTTGGCCGCGCCGGGCTACTCGACCTGCGCCACCTCGATGGAGTTTATGGGCGGCAGGTTCTCAACCAGCAGCCGCCAGCTATCGCCGTCGTCGCGGCTGTAGAATATCTGCCCGGCCGTGGTGCCAACGTATATGCCGCACGGGTCCAGTGAGTCGGTGGCCATGCCCTCTCGCATGACGTGCAGGTAGGCGCGTTCCTGTGGCAAGCCCTTCGTCAGCGCCTCCCAATTCCGGCCCCCGTCGCGGGTGCGGTAGACGCGGAACCTGGCGTCGGTGACGTAGCGCACGTTTCCGCCAATCTCCCCATCCGCCATCACCTTGTCCTCCGGCACGACGTAGAAGGTGTCCGGCTCGCGCGAGTGCAGGCCGAGCACGAATCCGAACCGCGACGGCAGCCCGACGGACACGTCCTCCCAGCTTTCGCCGCCGCAGTCCGATCGAAACACGCCACAGTGGCTCTGCTGCACCAGCGTGCCCGGTCGCGACGGGTCCCCGAGCAGCTTGTGGGGGCACTGGCCGAGCTCCGGAAAGCGCTCGGGCAGGTAGTCCGCCCGCAGACCCTTGTTCATAAGTCGCCAGCTCTCGCCCGCGTCCTCCGTCCCCAACACGCCCACCGCGGAGATGCCGACCCACATGCGCGCGTCGTTGTCGGGATCAAGCACGATGCTGTGCAGGCACAGCCCGCCGAGTCCGCCCCACCACTCATCCCGCGTCGGGTGGTCGGTCAGCCCCGCTACCTCCTGCCACGTCGAGCCGTAGTCGTCGCTGCGAAACAGCGCGGCAGGGTCCACGCCGGCGAAGAGTACGCCCGGAGTCTGGTCGCGGCCTGGCCGTATGTGCCAGATCTTGCCCACGGTTCGCCCGTCGCGCCCGACGAATCGGGGCTGCCGTTCCGCGCTGCTCCACGTCGCGCCCAGGTCGGGGCTGGTGCGGACCTCCGGTCCCCAGACGAGGCTGTTTATGGCGGCCAGAGTGTCGCCCGTTCGGCCATCGTAGACCAGGTGGAACACGTCCTCGCCCTCGCATTTCAGGTCGCCTACGTCCCACCGGTCTCGCTCCGCGTCACCGCTTATCGTCACCGCGCCCTTGCGGGTGCCGACCAGCAGCGCCAGTTTCGTTACATTCGTCTTGCCTGCCATGAGGAGCCTACCTCGCAACTTGATTGGGAATTGGGGGCCGTTACCAGTGCAGCAGGTGCGGCTTCTGGCTGTGCCAGCCCTCGTCGGACGGGAAGATCGTCGTCATCTCGACGCGGGTCCTGTCGCCTTCGAACCATTCCTCCACCGTCTCGATCCACTTCTTGAAGTGGGGAGCGTTCCGGTGGGCCTCCAGCGCCGCGTCGTCCTGGTACACCTCGTACAGGTGAAAACGGTTGGTATCCTCGTTACTCTGCAAGATGTCGAAGCGGAAGCACCCCGGCTCGTCGCGCACCGAACCCTGGGCGTCTCCCAGGCTTGCCTCCATGAACTGTTCCCTGAACTCCCCCTTGACCTGGATGGTGACGAATATCGAAATCATGGTTCCTCCCTGTTACGCATCAAACCGGTAGGCCGCGATTGTATCAGCGACCGCGGTCCCGCCTTCAAGGTGGGCGTATGGACGCGCGCGCCGAATTTGGGCTAGAATCGGCCTGCGGCAGCCGGCTGGAGCCGGGCCGACGACACCGGAGCGGAACACGAATGCGCTACTCGCTCGGAATCGAAATCAGCACCTTCTCGATCATAGGCCGCTGCGCCCGCACGGGTATGCTGGGAGTGGCGATAACAACCAGCGATTTGTGCGTCGGGTCGCGTTGCCCCTACGTCACGCCCGGCGTGGGCGCCGTGTCCACGCAGGCGGCCACCGACCCCCGCATTGGGCCGCGGCTGCTGGCGCTGATGGCAGAGGGGCGGACGCCCACGGAGGCCGTCGGCGTCGTCGAGTCGGAGGACGCCCACGTCGAGCGCAGGCAGATAGGCGCGGTATCGATTGGCGGCGAGTCGTTCGCCCGCACCGGCGCACGCAACGGGCCGTGGGCCGGCCACGTCGCCCTGCCCGACCACGTGGCCATGGGCAATGGCCTCGCGGGCGAGCGCGTGGTGGCGGCGATGTCGCGGACATTCGTAGAGCGGGAGTCCGAAAGCCTGGAAGAGCGGCTGCTGGCGGCGTTGGAGGCCGGGCAAGAGGCGGGCGGCGAACGGCGAGACATGACTCCGTACCACTCCGCCGCGCTGCTGGTCTACGGCAGCGAAAGCTTCTCGCGCGTCGACCTGCGAGTCGACGAGCAACCGACGCCGATAGTCGAGCTTCGCCGCGTGCTGGAGCTCTTCAAGCCCAAGATCGACTACTTCTCACTCAGGGCCGAGGATCCCGAAGCAGCGTTCGCAATGCGCGACCGCTGAAGGGAAACCGCCCAGGCAACCGGCAACCCGGAACACCATTACGGAAGGAAAAGCTCACATGATTGGCGCAGACCTGATAGCTCGCATACTCAAGGCAGAGGGCGTCGACTTTATGGGGGTCATCCCCATGAACAGGCTGGAAGAGGCGGCGGCCAAGGTCGGCATACGCCCGCTCATCTTCCGGCAGGAGAGGGTCGGCGTGAACCTGGCTGACGGCTACAGCCGCGTCACCAACGGGCGCGGCACCGGCGTCTTCTCGATGCAGGCGGGGCCGGGCGCGGAGAACGCATTCGCGGGCGTGGCGCAGGCCTACGCGGACTCGGTGCCCATTCTGCTGTTGCCGGCCTCGGCGCAGCACGACAGACACGGCGTTCATCCCACGTTCAGCCCCAGCCGCAGCTACGAGCATGTCACCAAGTGGGCCGGACAGATCGCGGGCGTGCAGAACATCCCGGAGGTGATGCGCCGCGCCTTCAGCCAGCTCAGGATGGGCCGGCCCAGCCCCGTGCTGCTCGACCTGCCGGCCGACGTGCTGCGGGGCCCGGTCCCCAACGGCGTGGGCGACGACTACACCCCCGTGGCGCGGCGGATGCCCGCTGGCGACCCCCAGGACGTGCAGACAGCCGTCCGTATGCTGCTGGGCGCTTCCCGCCCCGTGATACAGGCGGGCCAGGGAGTACTCTACTCTGAGGCGTGCGACGAGTTGCTGGAGCTGGCGGAGCTGGTCCGAGCGCCTGTAATGACCACCATGGCCGGAAAGAGCGCCTTCCCTGAGAACCACAAGCTGGCGCTTGGCACCCGCTCGGGGACCACCACGGGGCCGGTGGTGCACTTCCTGGAGCGCTGCGACCTGGTACTCGGCGTGGGGTGCAGCTTCACGCGCATTCACTTCGGCGCGGACACGTTCGACGCTAAGACGCTCATACACGTCACTAACGATGAGAACGACCTGAACAAGGACTACTCGCCGGACCACGCAGTTATCGGCGACGCCAGGCTGGTGCTGCGCCAGCTGATCGACGAGGCCCGCGCGCAGCTCGGCTCAAGCTCCCGCAGCGAGCGCGACGGTCACGACCCCGCGGAGGAGATTGCCGCGGTGAAGCGCGACTGGCTCGCCGAATGGATGCCGAAGCTCACTTCCGGCGAACGCCCGCTCAACCCCTACCGCGTGATCTGGGACCTGATGAACACGCTGGACCGCTCGAAGTCCATCGTGACGCACGACTCTGGCAGCCCGCGCGACCAGACGATACCGTTCTTCGAGACGACGACGCCGCGCGGCTTCATCGCCTGGGGCAAGTCGACGCAGCTCGGCTACAGCCTTGGGCTCGCTATGGGGGCGAAGATGGCGGCTCCCGACAAGCTGTGCGTCAACATAATCGGCGATTACGGGTTCGGCATGGTCGGCATGGACGTCGAGACGGCCGCAAGGGAGCGGATCCCCATCCTGACCGTCATCCTCAACAACTCCGACATGGGCATCTACGGCCCCGACAGCTTCCCGACCGCCAACGAACTGTACGGCACGCGGTACACCGGCGGCGACTACGCCAAGGTGGCCGAGGCGATGGGCGCGTACGCCGAGCGGGTGGAGGACCCGGATGAAATAGTGCCGTCGATTCTCAGGGCGCAGCGCGTAATCGAGTCCGGACAACCGGCGCTGCTCGAGATGGTGACGGACCCGAAAGAGAAGTCGTTCTCCTACAGGGGCGCGGTGTAGAGGCGGGCGTAGTGGCGGTTCAAGGATCGACCGCCGAAGGGTCACGGACGAACGGCACGATGGGCGGGGGCTGTCCTCGTTTCACCTGGTGGGCGAGGCCTGAGATGAGGGGGTTTCGCCGCACGGCGAACACGGCAATTCGTGGAGTACGAGGGCGTTCACCCTCAACCTATCCCTATCCTCATTGACGTAGAAGGGACTGGTCTTTTCTGAGATCAGCGTCCCGCCCGATAGCCGCGCATCCGTGTGAACGGCAGCTTGTGCAGCGTCTCGTTGTGAGGGTCAACCTCAACCCCCATAGATTCAAGGGCGGTCACGCCTAGTAACGGCTCCGAGTCCTCTTCGCCAAACACGATAGTTCCGCCCACGAAATCCCCCATGAACTCTATTCGCGCAGCGGTGATGTCCATTCTCACTTCGCTGCCGTCCGCTAGACCATAGCTTCTTTGTCCCTCAGGAACGAGGCCGATTGACTCCAAGTGCTGCCTTGGCACCAAGCAGTCCGTCGCGCCGGTGTCCACCAGGAATATACCATCCCACACCCTGTCGGGTTCGCCCATGTTCCTGATTGCGACATTTATCCAGATGGCTCCCATTATGCGCCTCCTTCGATGATCGACTCGAACAACAGCCTGCCGTCCTCGCCGCCCAGCAGCGCCTCGCAGCATCGCTCCGGGTGCGGCATCATGCCCAGCACGTTGCCGCGCTCGTTTACTATGCCGGCGATGTTGCTCAGCGAGCCGTTCGGGTTGGAATCGTCCGTCACGGCCCCCGATGGGTCGCAGTAGCGGAACGCCACACGGCCTCCCGACTCCAGCTCGGCGAGCGTCGCGTCGTCCGCGAAGTAGTTGCCCTCGCCGTGCGATATGGGCACTCTCAGCACACTGCCTGACGCAATGCCCTGCGTGAACGGCGTGTGGGCGATTTCCACGCGAAGGTTCACCCACTCGCAACGGAACTGGAGACTGGCGTTGGGCATGAGCGCACCGGGCAGCAGTCCCGCTTCGCAGAGAATCTGAAAGCCGTTGCAGATGCCCAAGACGGCCCCGCCGTCCGCCGCGAAACGCTTCACCGCGTCCATGACCGGCGAGAAGCGGGCGATCGCCCCCGGCCTGAGATAATCGCCATAAGAGAATCCGCCGGGCAGAATCACGCAGTCAAGCCCCGACAGGTCGCTCTCCCTGTGCCACACGTACCTGACCGGCTGGCCGAGCACGCCGTCCAAGGCGTAGTAGCAGTCAGAGTCGCTCCAGGTGCCGGGGAACACCACCACGCCGAAGTTCACGTCGCGCGCAACATGCCCGCTAGCCCGCAAGCCGCCTGAGCGCGGCGGACGCTGCGGCGCTAACGTCGCGGCCCTCGGCTCGGCCGCGCACCTGCGGCATCAGCCTGCCCATCACCTTGCCCATGTCAGCTGGTCCGCTCGCTCCCGTCTCGGCTATGGCCTGCTCCACGAGCGAGTCTATCTCGGCCCTCGTGAGCTGCTGGGGCAGGTACTCCAGTATGATGGCGAGCTCGCCCTTCTCGCGCTCCACCAGGTCCTGGCGGTTGGCGCCTTCGTAAGCTTCGATGCTGTCGCGGCGCTGCTGTGCCTGGCGGCTCAGCACCGCGAGCACGCCCTCGTCCTCCAGCTCTTTCTGTTGGGCGATCTCAGCGTTGTGAATCTCCGATCGCAGGTATCGCAGCACCGAGCGGCGCAGCACGTCCCTGGCGCGCATCGCTTGCTTTATATCTTCCTGCATTCGTGCCTGTATGGACATATTCTGGTCCTGATAGGATTGGGTTACGGGGGACTATCTTATCGGAACTTCTACGGCCTCTCCAGGGCGAATCTTTTCTACGGCATCGAGAATCTCGTGTATATGCCGCTGAACACGAGACCACGTGGTATTCAACAGAACTATCATTGCGAGCCTTTTGCCTATCAGGTTCTGCTGATGCCTCATGCTTTGAACGGAACGGGCACTTTCAGGGAATCGGCGACGTGCTGAAGGACAGTTCTAACCTTCCATTCGTCCACCAACTGGAACCAATCCATGAATTCTTGGACGGTGGCGCCGCTCTCTAGATTCTCAAAGAGGGCGGAGACTGGCAACCTGGTGTCGGTGAAGACCCAAGCGCCGCTCAGCCTGTCGGGTACCCTTTCGACCGCCGGGCATGTCTCCCAGTTCATTTTGCCCTACCTCCTTTTTTGGGCTACGGCGCGGCCGCCGCCTCACGCTCGGCCAGCCTGCCCGCCGCGGCCCCGATGTCCCTCAGCGTGCGCTCGCGGCCAAGCACCTCCATGGTCTCGAACAGCGGCGGCGCGACGCGAAGTCCGGTCGTAGCGATGCGGAGGGAACCGAAGAGCTGGCCGGCCTTTACGCCAAGCTCCTTCGCCAGCGCGCGCAGCGGCGGCTCAAGTGTGGCGGCATCGAATGACCCGAGCGGCTCCAGTGCATCGAGCGCGGCCTCCAGCGCCCGCCTGGTCCGCGCCTCGTCCATTCCCTTCTGCACCAGGTCCGCGCTGTCGTAGCTGGGCGCGTCCCGGAAGAAGAACGACAGCCTCGGCGCCGCGTCGCTCAGCTCTTTCAACCGCTCCTGCACCAGTGGCGCCATCGCCAGCACGAGGCGCCTGTCGGGCAGCTCGGAAATCTCGGCGGGAGGAAAGCGGCGCCAGTAGTCGAGCAGCGCATCTGCGAGCTCCTCGACGCTGAGCATCCGAATGTAGGCACCGTTCATCCAGTTCAGTTTCTCGACATTGAAGACCGCGCCCGCCTTCGAGATACGTTCGATTGAGAAGTTGCTCACGAGGTCGTCCCTGGAGATGATGTCGGTGCGGTCGTCGAGTGACCAGCCGAGCAGCGAGAGGAAATTGACCATGGTCTGCGGCAGGTAGCCCATTTCGCGGAACTCGAGCACCGATGCCGCGCCGTGCCTCTTGCCCAGCTTGGTCCTGTCGGGCGCGAGAATCATGGGCAGGTGGGCGAACCGCGGGGCGGCCCAACCCAGGGCCTCGTACAGCCGGACGTGGCGGGGCGAGCTGGAGAGCCAGTCGTCGCCGCGCATAACGTGGCTGATGCGCATGTGGTGGTCGTCGACCACGTTAGCGAGGTGGTAGGTTGGAAAGCCATTGGACCGCACCATCACGAAGTCGTCGATCAGCCTGTTCTCGAACGTGACTTCGCCGTGGATCATGTCCTCGAGAGTGGTGGCGCCCTGCCGCGGCATTCGGAAGCGCATCACTGCTGGCGCGCCGCCGCGTTCGAGCGCGGCCCGCTCGGCAGTGTCCAGGTCGCGGCAGTGTCCATCGTAGCCCGACGAGCCGTCCTGCTGCCTGCGGCTGCGCCGGAGCTCGGCGAGCCGATCGGCGGAGCAGTAGCATCGGTAGGCGTGACCGCCCGCGACCAGGACGTCCGCGGTCTCGCTGTACAGGTGCAGCCTCTGGGACTGGTAGTACGGTCCATAAGGTCCGCCCACGTCGGGGCCCTCGTCCCAGTCCAGCCCCAGCCAGGCTAGCGCCTCGAGCAAAATCTCGATCGAGCCTTCCACGTTGCGGTTCTGGTCCGTGTCCTCGACGCGCACGACGAAGTCGCCGCCGTTGCGACGGGCGAACAACCAGGTAAAGATCGCGGTTCGAACGTTGCCTACGTGCGTCGCACCGGTGGGGCTTGGGGCGTAGCGCACGCGAACTCTATCGGTCATGGCGTATACTCCTCGGGGCCATTTTAGCACGCCGGGCCAATGGCTGGGGCAAGGCCGAGAGGTGCGTCAGCGGCGTTCGGCCCGCAGCGATGCAAAGCGGGTGGTAGCCGAGCCGCCGCTGGGCCGAGGGCGTCCATCGGCCTCGGTTTCCGAATTCGCGGTCCGAAATGCTTGACGACCGCCATTGGTGGGCATATAATTGGTATTCCTGCAAAGGTACTAAACATGAAAAAGAGCGCAAACGACAAATAGTCAAAGCGTAATCCCTGGCGGCGGCTGGGGTTGCCCGGCCGCCTTTTCTTTTGCACTTTAACAATTGAATCCTGTCAAAGAATAATCGAGCCTTAATGTGGGTCAAGTTATTAAGGGTTTACGGTGGATGCCTTGGGGCCAAGGGCCGAAGAAGGGCGCGGCAAGACTGCGAAAAGCCTCGGTGAGCTGTCTAGCAAGCTTAGCCGGGGATGCCCGAATGGGGAAACCCAATCCGGGTCATGCCGGATTATCCGTTCACGCGGAGGGTAAGTGGGAGAACTGAAACATCTAAGTATCCCGAGGAAAATAAATCAACCGAGATTCCCCTAGTAGTGGCGAACGAACGGGGAAGAGCCTAAACCTGGCGGGCTTAGTGGGCTGAGGCCCTATGCCCGGCAGGGGTTGTAACACACGTATGCCTCAACCTCAGAAAGGGGCAGGAAGTAAGAAACTCCGGGTCTAATCGAACGAGCCTGGAAAGGACGACCGTAGAAGGTGATAGTCCTGTAGATGAAAGACCTGGAGCTTCCTACGTGATGTTGAGTACCACGGGACACGTGAAATCCTGTGGGAATCCGGGGGGACCACCCTCCAAGGCTAAATACCATTGGCCACCGATAGCGAACCAGTACCGTGAGGGAAAGGTGAAAAGAACCCCGAGAGGGGAGTGAAATAGACCTGAAACCGTAGACCTACAAGCCGTGGAAGTTCCCCCAAGGGGGGATGACTGCGTGCCTATTGAAGAATGAGCCGGCGAGTTAATTTAGGCAGCTAGGTTAAGGGATAGAAGTTCCGGAGCCGAAGCGAAAGCGAGTCCGAATAGGGCGTGAGCCGGGCGGAGGCGACCTTGAAGCCGGAAGCCCAACCGCGGCCAAGTACCTTCGGGTGCGAAGCCAAGGAAGGGCGGAAAGCCGAGAGCGAGCTTCCACTGTGTCTGGCGTGTTGTCTGGATTAGACCCGAAACCGGGTGAGCTACCCATGGACAGGTTGAAGCCCAGATAGTCTCTGGGTGAAGGACCGAACCCGTGTACGGTGCAAAGTGCTGGGATGAGCTGTGGGTAGGGGTGAAATGCCAATCGAACCCGGAGATAGCTGGTTCTCCCCGAAATGTATTTAGGTACAGCCTCAAGGCAGTCTTGGGGAGGTAGGGCACTGGATGGGCTAGGGGGCGTGAGCTTACCAACCCCAACCAAACCACGAATGCCTCAAGATGATCCTTGGGAGTGAGACAGTGGGGGATAAGCTTCATTGTCGAGAGGGAAACAGCCCAGACCGCAGGCTAAGGTCCCGGAGTGTGGACTAAGTGTTAAAGGAAGTGGGATTCCCAAAACAGCTAGGAGGTTGGCTTAGAAGCAGCCATCCTTTGAAGAGTGCGTAACAGCTCACTAGTCGAGGGGCCCTGCGCCGAAAATGTAACGGGGCTAAGTCCACCACCGAAGCCGCGGGATCCGTCGCATGTGCGACGGATCGGTAGGGGAGCGTTGCCAGGGCGGAGAAGCCGGATCGTAAGGTCCGGTGGAGCGCTGGGAAGTGAGAATGCCGGCATGAGTAGCGTTAATTCTGGTGAGAATCCAGGACACCGAAAGCCCAAGGTTTCCTACGCAACGCTGATCGACGTAGGGTAAGTCGGGCCTAAGCCGTAGCGAACAAGCGAAGGCGATGGACAGCAGGTTAAGATTCCTGCACCGCCTATGACTCGCTACAAAGCAAAGGGGGGACACGGGAAGGTAGGCGGAGCGCGCCCATCGGACATGGCGCGTTTTTCCCTGTAGGCCATGCCAGGATAGGCAAATCCGTTCTGGCGTTACGAGCTGAGGGGGAAGAGAACTCTCGGGCTTCAGCCCTGGGGGACTCCGTTGATCCTATGCCGTCAAGAAAAGCCTCGTTGCAAGAGTCACTGGCGCCCGTACCGCAAACCGACACTGGTGGGCTGGGGTAAATGTCCCAAGGTGTTCGAGCTAACCCTCGTTAAGGAATTCGACAACTTGGCCCTGTAACTTTGGGAGAAAGGGTACCCGTGGGGTGAAGGCCGCTTGCCGGCCGGATGCCCTTGCGGGTCGCAGCAAAGAGGCCCAGGCGACTGTTTACCAAAAACACAGGTCTCTGCTAAGCCGAAAGGCGATGTATAGGGGCTGACGCCTGCCCAGTGCCGGAAGGTTAAGGGGACGGGTTCGCCTGCAAAGGCAAAGCTCGGAACCGAAGCCCCGGTGAACGGCGGCCGTAACTATAACGGTCCTAAGGTAGCGAAATCCCTTGTCGGGTAAGTTCCGACCCGCACGAATGGCGTAACGACCTGGGCGTTGTCTCAACGAGGGGCTCGGTGAAATTGCAAGGCCCGTGAAGATGCGGGCTACC
>CBDCJA010000001.1:520000-708532 GCA_965217705.1 Dehalococcoidia bacterium
GGCATCTTTCAACTCCTCAGTGGTAGTCAATGTAATCGACGTCGATTACATGACCGTGTTCAAACCTGAAGGTCACCCACCAGTTGCCCGACACTGAGACCGCATAGTGGCCTCTGAGTTCGCCAGCCAGCGAGTGGAGTTGGAACCCCGGCAAGCCCATGTCCCTCGGTGAGCGGCTCTTGTCAAGCACGGCGAGTATCCGCCTCAATTTCCGAACGTGCCCGGGAGCGACTCTTCTCACGCCGCGCCCGTTGTACAGGTCCCGGAGTCCTCTATGTTTGAAGGACAATATCACCCAATGAAACTACATTGTCAAGTGTCGCTTGTCACTCCACAAACTCCCGTATCCGACACCCGCAATTTGACGCCCCCGCGCGCTCGCTGCTACACTCGCCATCGGGCGCTCCGGCGTAGTCCCGTGCGCCGTCCAGCGCCACCCTACCGAGGCCTTACCCACGCCATGAAGATCGCCATCGGCTCAGACCACGCCGGCTACCGGTACAAGCAGCGCATCATCCAACACCTGGCGGAGCTGGGCCACGCCGTCCGCGACGTGGGCACACACTCCGAAGAGTCCTGCGACTACCCGCTGTTCATCCGGCCAGTCGCGCTCGCCGTCGCGGACGGCGAATGCGACCGCGGAATCGTACTTGGCGGCTCCGGCAACGGCGAGGCCATGGCCGCCAACCGCGTCCCCGGCGTCCGCTGCGCCCTGTGCTGGGACACCCGCACCGCAGCGCTCGCCCGCGAGCACAACGACGCCAACGTCATATCCATGGGCCAGCGGCTCATCTCCATCGAAACCGCACTCGCCATCGTCGACACATGGCTGGTCACCCCGTTCGAGGGAGGCCGCCACGTGCGCCGGATTTGGCTGCTAGACCACCCGGAGGAGGCCTGAACGTGGGCCAAATCATCTACCAGGCCGACGCCTTTACCGACACGCCCTTCGCCGGCAATCCAGCCGCCGTGTGCCTGCTGGCCGAACCTGCCGGCGAACAGTGGATGCAGGACGTGGCCAGCGAGATGAACCTGTCCGAAACCGCCTTCCTCGTGCGGCGCGAAGACGATTTCGACCTGCGCTGGTTCACTCCGACCGTCGAGCTGGCGCTTTGCGGCCACGGCACTCTCGCCAGCGCCCACGTGCTGTGGGAGACGGGCGAGGCGCGCTCCGACGAGACTATCCGCTTTCAAACCAGGAGCGGCCCTCTCTCGGCGCGGCGCGACGGCGATTGGATCGAGCTCGACTTTCCGGCGACGCCCGTGAGTCCCTGTGACCCGCCGCCCACGCTCGTCGACGCGCTCGGCGCATGCCCAACGTTCGTCGGTAAGAGCAAGTTTGACTTCTTCGTCGAGGTCCCAAGCGAGCGAGAGGTGCGAGAGGCCTGCCCGGATCTGGGCGCGCTGGCCAAACTGGACGCGCGCGGAGTCATCGTGACGGCCCCCGCTGACAGCCCCGATTTCGACTTCGTGTCGCGCTTCTTCGCACCCGCCTCGGGCATTGACGAAGACCCGGTCACCGGCTCAGCCCACTGTGCGCTCGGCCCGTATTGGCAACATCGCCTCGGCAAGGCCGAGTTTGCCGCCCGCCAGGTGTCGGCGAGAGGCGGCGAGCTTCGAGTGCGCGTGGACGGCGACCGCGTTCGCATAGCGGGACAGGCGGTTACGGTGATGCGCGCCACCCTGGTCCAGGCTGAGCGGGCGCCCTGACCTTGAATCGAAGAGACTGGAGTTGACGTGATGGTAACCCGAACGCGACGACAGGGGCGCATATCGGCCCAGGACCTGTACCGGATTCAGAATATATCCAACCCCGCCATTTCGCCCGACGGCCGCCACGTGGTGTTCAGCGTCCAGCGCGTGGACAGGGAGTCCGAGCGCAAGTACGCCAACCTGTGGGTGGTGCCCACGCGAGGCGGCGCGGCGCGCCAGTTCACCTACGGCGACCAGCAGGACACGCGCCCGCGTTGGTCGCCCGACGGCTCTCAGATAGCGTTCCTCTCCAACAGGGGCGACACCGCCCAACCGCAGATTCACCTGATACCTTTCGGGGGCGGCGAGGCACGACCCCTTACGAGCTTGAAGGGCAAGTTCGGAGCGGTCGAGTGGTCGCCCGACGGCTCCCGCGTCGCCGTCGAGTTCCAGAAGAGGGACCAGGAGGACCTGGAGCGCGAGGCCGACGAGCGCAAGCGGCGGCTCGGCATCGTCTCCCGCCACTTTAGCCGCGTCCACTACAAGTGGGACGGCATCGGCTTCCTGGCCAAGGAGCAGTGGCACATCTGGACCGTCAACGCCCGCACGGGCAAAGCCACTCAGCTAACCGACGGCCCCGTGCACGCCGAGCGCGAGCCCTGCTGGTCGCCCGACGGCCGCCACGTCGCCTACACCTCCAACCGCGCCGAGGACCCCGACTTCGCGCCCGATTCGGTCGACATCTTCGTCATGCCGGCCGATGGCGGCGAGCCGCGCAAGGTCGAAACGCAGGTCGGGCGCAAGGGCCTCCCCAGCATCTCCCCCGACAGCGAATGGATCGCCTTCACGGGGCGCAGCCGCCGCTCCGACTGGTGGCAGCACGACAACCTCTGGGTCGTACCTTTCGATGGAAGCGTGGCGCCCCGGAACCTTACGGGCCGCTTCGACGTCTCGGTGTCCAACTCCACCATGAACGACCTGGGCGGATCGGACATGACGGCGCCGACGTGGGCGAAAGACAGCAAATCGATCTACTTCCAGGTGAGCGAGCACGGCGACACCAAGCTGAGGAACATCTCCGTAGAGGGCGGCGACATGCGCCCGGTCATCGACGACGAGGGCGTGGTGGGCGCGTACAGCTTCGACGACAGCGGCTCGCGGCTGGCGTACTTCCATGCGACCACCTACGAGATAGGCCAGGTGTGGACGCGCCGGCTCGACGCCGGACGAAAGCGTCGGCTGACCCGGTTCAACGACAACATACTGAACCGCGTCGAGCTGGGCGAGGTAAAGTCCGTCTGGTTCGAGGGCGCGGCGGGCAACGACCTGCAAGGCTGGGTGCTTACGCCCCCCGACTTCGACCCTTCCAGGAAGTACCCGACATTGGTAGAGATCCACGGCGGGCCGCAGGGACAGTACGGCAACTTCTTCATGTTCGAGTTCTTCTATCTGGCCGCCAATGGTTACGTGGTGACCTTCTCCAACCCACGGGGCGGCACCGGCTACGGCGAGGCCCACGGCGCGTCCATCTGGAACGCCGCCGGCGCCGCCGACTACGACGACGTGATGGCCTGGACCGATTACGTGGAGAGCCTGCCCTACGTGGACGAGGACCGCATGGGCGTCACCGGCGGCAGCTACGGCGGCTTCATGACCAACTGGATAATCGGCCAGACCCATCGCTTCAAGGCAGCCGTTACGCAGCGCAGCATACTCAACCGCTTCAGCAGCTACGGCACCAGCGACATGAACTGGATGCGCGAGGAGGCGCTGGGCGACGAGCCTCCCTGGGACAATCCCCAGAACTACCTGGACCAGTCGCCGCTCAAGGCCATCGGCAACGCGCGCACCCCCACGCTCATAATGCACAGCGAAAACGATATGCGCTGCCCCATCGAGCAGGGCGAGCAGCTCTTCGTGGCGCTCAAGCGGCTGGGCGTCGACACCGAGTTCGTGCGCTTCCCCGACGAGTCCCACGGTCTGTCGCGCAGCGGCCGCACCGACAGGCGCATAGTGCGCCTCGAGCACATCCTGCGCTGGTTCGACAAGTACTTGAAGTAGTACCCTGTATGCCATTCCGAGCGCAGCCGAGGAATCTAGGACGGTTCCTATAGCCTCCTCTCCCTTGATGGGAGAGGATTGAGGTGAGGGTGAACGAGTTGGCGGGATGCACGGGGTGTTCCGAGCTACCCCCAATACCTACTCTTGTCAGCCTGTTAGAGGACAAGGACTTCAGGAGCATTAAGTAAGTTCGCTTGGATGTAGTCAAGCAAGAAGGAGCTTGGCCATGGCAAACGTATGGTCCGTTCGGGCCGACTTTGGCAAGTACGCGCAGAACTTTGTCGATGGTGGATACGCCGCGGTGGGATGGCTACGCCACACTGACTTGACCGAAGTGAAGACAAGAGACGAGATAAAGGCTCTCAACAATAAAGCTCACCCTGACAAAACACCCCACGAAACCGGGGCAGAAGTGGGCATGATCTATTCGTTTCTCTTGGAGGCCCAACCCGGAGACTACGTGATTACACTAAGAACCGAGAAGGGCACCGGGCCGTTCTACTTCGGTCAGATCGAGGAAGGCAGATCGTACTACGCTCCCGAGGATCCCGATGGCTGCCCATTTCCCAGCCGCCGGAGGGTAAGCTGGAACAAGAAGCCGATCAGTCCTTCGTTGTTCTCAGACGGCTTCCAGAACACGCTCAAATTCGCCCAAAAGACGGTGTTCAAGTTTCACCAGAACGAAGAGTTTCTGGCGCGAATCGCGTCCGAGGACTTTCGGCCCTTCTTGAGCGATGAATTTCGAGTGCGGTTCGATTTCGAACGCATTCGGCCGTTCCTGAGGACAAACCACCGCGGCGTCGTAACCACGCGCCGCGCCAACGGCGCTACCCAGGCCAGCATCGTCGTCTGTGGCGCGTACCGGGGCAGCGCCGCGTTCGTCGCCGTGCACGGCAAGTCGGCCAAGGTGCGCAACCTGCGCCGCGACCCCAACTGCTCGGTCCTCGCCGTCACCGACGACTGGCGCAGCTTCGCCACAGTCGAGGGGCAGGCGTCGCTGTTCGATGCCTCCAACACGGACGCCGAGGAGTTGCGTGTGCTGCTGCGCGAGGTCTACCGCGTCTGCGGCGACAAGGACCACCCCGACTGGGACGAGTACGACCAGGCCATGGTGGACCAGCAGGCGGTCGTCGTGCTCGTGAAGCCTGAGCGCGTCTACGGGCTGCTGAGATAGGAACAGACATCATTCATCGGTAGGGGCAGGTTTGAAACCTGCCCGTTGGGGTGGCGAGTCTACACGGGCGGGTTTGAAACCCGCCCCTACCAAACCCACCACCAGAGAGAGGTCGCCAAATGCCATTGCCCCGCCCGCTCGACGGGCTCCGAGTCGTAGACTTCACCTGGGTGCGCGCCGGGCCCTGGGCCACCCGGTGGCTTGGCGCGTTCGGCGCCGAGGTGATCAAGGTCGAATGGCCCCAGAACCTCGACCCGTTCCGCCAGAACCGCGCCAACGCGCCGCCGGGTGTCGAGCCTGGACCCAACTCGTCCGGCACGTTCGCCGACACCAACGCCAACAAGGTTAGCGTGACCGTCAACATGCGCAGCGAGCGCGGCATGGACATGCTGCGCGAGCTGATCTCGATTTCGGACGTCGTCATCGAAAACTTCAGCTCGCGCGTTATGCGGCGCAGGGGCCTGGGCTACGACGAGCTGAGAAAACTGCGCCCCGACGTCATATACGTCTCGATGGCCGGGCTCGGACAGGAGGGCCGAGACCACGCCTACACCACGATGGGACCGTCGGCGCAGGCGCTGTCGGGTATGACCTATCTGTCCGGCCTGCCGGATGAGCCGCCGGCGGGCTGGGGCTGGTCGTACATGGACGACTCGGGCGGCCTGTACGGCGCGATGTGCGTGCTGACCGCACTCCGGCACCGGGACCTGACCGGCCAGGGCCAGCACGTGGACCTGTCCCAGACGGCGGTGGGCATAACGATGACCGGCTCCGCCTTCCTCGACCGTACCGTCAACGGCCGCCCCTCGCGGCGCGAGGGCTACCCGCCCGGCAACCGCACGGTGTGGCCGGGCGCGCCCAGGATCAACAACTACCGAGGCGCCATGGCGGCGCCCCACAACTCCTACCGCACCAGCGGCGGCGGATACAACGACTGGTGCGTAATCGCCTGCTTCTCGGACGACGAATGGCGAGCGCTCGTGGACCTGATGGGCAACCCCGACTGGGCGCAGGACGCCGCGTTCGCCACGATGGAGGGCCGCATCGACCGGCAGGACGAGATTGACGCGGGGATCGAGGACTGGACGGCGACGCTGGACAAGTACCAGGTCATGGAACGGTGCCAGGACGCGAGTGTACTCGCCATGCCGGTCCAGAGCTCCGAGGATCGCGTCGAGCGCGACCCACAACTGAGCGCCAGGGGCATGTACAAGGAGATGGACCACCCCGTGTTTGGCAGCCGCAAGTACCAGAACACTCCCTTCCGGCTTTCGGGCGCTGAGGTGCAGGCGCGGGAACCCGCGCCGCTTATCGGGCAACACACCCGCAGCGTGGCGCAGAACCTGCTGGGGCTGAGCCGCGAGGATGTCGTGCAGGCTTACGACGACGGCGTGTTGTGGCCGGCCGGCATGGCGCGGTTCGACTACATAGAGGAGGCGCTGACATGACAGACGTGGGCCCGCTTCACGGACTCCGCGTGCTCGAGCTCGCCGACGAGAAGGGCCAGTTCTGCGGCAAGCTGATGGCCGACCTCGGCGCCGACGTGGTGAAGGTCGAGCCGCCGGGCGGCCACTCCGCGCGCTCGGTCGGGCCGTTTCTGAACGACGTCCCGCACCGCGAGCGCAGCCTGTACTTCTGGCACTATAACACCTCGAAGCGGGGCGTGACCCTCGACATAGAGACTCCGGCGGGCAAGGCCATTCTGCGACGGCTCGCCGTCGGCTCCGACGTGCTGCTGGAAACGTTCGCTCCCGGCCGTTTGGCTTCGCTGGGGCTGGGCTACGAGACGCTCAGCGCGCTAAACCCCTCGCTGGTCTTCTGCTCGCTCACGCCGTTCGGGCAGACCGGGCCGTGGCGCGATTTCCGCACCTCCGACCTGATGCAGTTGGCCGCGGGAGGCCAGATGGCCTCGTGCGGGTACGACGAGGAGGACGTTCCAGGGGCGCCTCCAATAGCGCCGGGGGGCGGCAACGCCTGGCACATCGGCAGCCACTACGCCTACATCGCCATCATGGCCGCGCTGCACCTGCGCGCGCTCACCGGCGAAGGCCAGCACGTCGACGCCTCCATCCACGAGGCGTGCGCCCTGACGACCGAGAGCGCGGTGCCGACGTACATCTACCTGGGACAAGTCGTCCAGCGGCACACGGGCCGCCACGCCGCGCCCGGTCCGTCGGTTAACACGCAGATACCTACCAGCGACGGCGCCTACGTGCAGACCACCGGGCGCGGCGGTAATCCCAACCCCAACCGCCTGAGAGGGCTCGCGGAGTGGATGGACGGCTACGGCCTCGCCGGCGACCTGCTGGAGGACAAGTACCTCGATTGGGGCGTCTTCAGAGAGAGCGAGGCGCACGTCTCAGCGGTGGTCA
Organism: Dehalococcoidia bacterium; assembly: GCA_965217705.1. GTDB lineage: Bacteria > Chloroflexota > Dehalococcoidia > Lucifugimonadales > CATOSD01 > CATOSD01. The sequence continues at coordinate 527,300 of CBDCJA010000001.1, forward strand.
ACGAATTTATCTCGAACATGCCGCAGGAAGATGCCTGGCGCGGCGGACAGCAGCGCGGCTACCCGTGGGGAGCGGTGCGCACGCTGGACGACATCATTGGCGACCCTCACCTCGAGGACAGGGATTTCTTCACGCGCGTCAAGCATCCCGAGCTGGGGAAAGTGTTCACCTACCCGGGCCCGGCGGCCATATACAACGCCACGCCCTGGCGCATCTCCCGGCGCGCGCCGCTCATCGGCGAGCACAACGAGGAAGTGTACTGCGGAGAGCTGGGCATGAGCAAAGAGCGCCTGAACGTGCTGGCCGAGTCCGGCGTTATCTGAGCGCTCCCTCACCCCCATTCTAGCCTTCCCCCGTTGAGGGGGAAGGAACTGGCCCCCGCGGGCGGGCGGGTTTGAAACCCGCCCCTACAGCCTGATGAGGAAAGGGGTTCTGGCGCCCCGCCTAGCTTACCTGCGGGCGGTGCTGAATCCAGGGCCGCGCCTGCTCGAACGCCGCAGACGCCGCTATCACCGTTTCCTCGTCGCGGAGCCGGCCCACTATGTGCAGGCCGATCGGCAACCCGTCGGCGGAGAAGCCGCAGGGCACGGTGGCGGCGGCGTTGCCGATGACGTTGATTGGGTGCGTGAACGGCATGAACGCGAACGCCGGGTTGGGCTCCACTGGCCTGCCCGCTATCTCCTCCGGATACTGCCTGACCGGGAAAGCCGGCACCGCCATCGTGGGCGACAGCAGAATATCGAACCGCTCTAACTGCTCGGCGAACTGCGCCACCATCCGGTCGCGCTCACCCACCGCCCGGCTGTAGTCGACGCCGCTGACCTTGGCGCCCGCCTCGATCGCGTTCCTGGCGTACCACGTCAGCAGCTCAGACTGGTCCGCCAGCAGGTGGCCCTGGGAGGCATAGGCGTTCGTCGAGAACAGCGTCCACCAGGTCTCGAACGGAGATTCGAGCGCAAGGTCGGACTCCTCCACGTCGCAGCCCAGATCCGAGAACACCTGCGCCGCCCTCTCGCAGATCGCGGCCACCTCCGGGTCCACCGCCGCGTAGCCGTAGTCGGCGCTGTATCCCACGCGCAGGCCGTCCACACCGCGGTCCACTGCGCCGACGAAGTCCGGCACCGGGTCGCGCAGCGAGTTTACATCGCGCGGGTCATGGCCGGCGAGCACCTGGAGCAGAATGGCCGAGTCGCGCACGGTGCGGGACATGGGGCCCTGCTGGCTGGTGTAGTTGGCGAGCGGATGAGCCGCGACGCCGCTGAAGCTGGACACCCGGCCCTGCGAGGGCTTGATGCCGTAGATGCCGCAGAAGCTGGCCGGGATGCGAATAGAGCCGCCGCCGTCGCCGCCCGTCGCGATGGAGGACAGGCCGGCCGCCACTGCCGCGCCCGCGCCGCCGCTGGACGCCCCGGAGGTGCGCTCCGGATTCCAGGGGTTGCGGCAGTCGTCGCCTAGCAGGTTCTCGTTCGCGCCAAGCAGCCCGAATTCCGGGGTATTAGTCTTGCCCAGGATGATGGCGCCGGATGCGAGCACGCGCTCGACGACAGCGGAATCGGCGTCGGGCACCCTATCCTTGTAGGCCAGCGAGCCGCCCGTCGTGCGGATACCCTTTGTCATCTGCAGGTCCTTGATGCCGATGGGTACACCATGCAGCGGGCCCAGTTCGCCGCCGCGCGCCACCTGCTCCTCCGCCGACCGGGCCGCTTCCAGGGCCTCCTCCGCGGTCACCGTGAGATACGAGTTGAGCTGCGAGTCCATCGCCTCGATGCGGTCCAGGTACAGCTGAGTAGCCTCAACCGGCGAAACCTCCTTAGCGGCGATCAGCTCGGCGAGCCTATATGTGGGAGCGTGCGCGAGTTCGGCGTTGTCCATGTTCGATCCTCCGTGATTGAGCCGTGAGTGAGCGTGGGAAATACGGGTCTGGCCGGCTTAGCGGGCCGCCACCGGGGTTCATGCTATGGAGAGGGGCGCATGGTGTCAAGGCGGGCTGCCGGTTGCTCCACTGGCAAGGGCCTGTATCGTCAAGGAGTCCAACCCTCCCTGAATCGTCTGCTGAGCCGGCGCAGCCTCGATTCTGCTTACCCTCTTGAACCCTACGCACATCAGTGCTATTCTCCCTGCGACGAGGACTGACCCCGCAAACAAAAAGTCCCTTCCCCCTCGATTAGAGAAGGTTAGAGCCTGCCCCGTACTCGAACGGGGATGGGGGTGACAAGAGGTCCCTTCCCCCTTGATGGGGGAAGGTTAGGATGGGGGTGAAGATGCGGCGATTGGGGCCTCCAGCCGACCTGTCTCATTTCTGTCACATTTTGTAACTTTTCCGCCCAATTCGGTCTCACCAGCGTTTCAAGATGTCGCGCACAGCCAACACTCTCAGCTAGGAAATGGGACAGAATGAAACAGAATGAAACAGAATTCGGTGAATTTCTAGCCTTCAGGCGGCCTGTGGCCTTTCAACACCGGTCCGCGTCGGCCCGCCAGAACGACTGCTGAACGTGACGAGCTCCACCGGCAAAAACCGCTTGAGAGGGGGCGCGGATTGGTGCTAAAATACCATTGGCGTTTTACGCGCTCCGCAGTAGCTCAGTGGTAGAGCAATCGGCTGTTAACCGATTGGCCGTAGGTTCGAATCCTACCTGCGGAGCCAGCGCCGCGCCGGTTACGGCCCGCGCCGAGCATTTGGTGATAATCGCCAACTCACAAGGGCGCGTTTGCCACTCGCGAGGTAGAGGAGGTTGAATGATGGCGATGTTCCCAAGTGTATTCAGATTGGCCGCTGTGTTCGCCGCGCTGGCCGCGCTCGCGCTGATGGTGGGGTGCGCGACTGATGAGGCGGAGACGACCTCAACTCCAACGTCCACTCCTGCCGCTGTGGTCGTGCCGCCAACCGCGCCGGCACCCGAGGCAACCCCCACGACCGCTGCCGCCGTCCCTAGTACGCCGGCGCCCGAGCCCACGCCCGCTCCCGAGCCCACGCCCACTCCCGCCGGACCATTCGTAATCGGCGTCATGGAGTCGGTGACTGGACCTGGCGAAACGTACGGCACCGTGGCCGTGCAGGCCAAACAGATGGCGGCCGACGAGATAAACGCAGCCGGCGGCATAAATGGAAGAATGCTGAAGCTAATCGTCGAGGACGAGAAGTGCAATGCACAGGACTCCATTACCGCGTACCGCAAGCTGACCGACGTCGACGGCGTGAAGATCATCCTCGGTACCTCGTGCAGTGGCGCCATGCTTGGCGCGGCGCCCCTCGCCGAGAGGGACGGCGTGATCCTTTTCTCGGGGTTGGCGACCAACCCGGACATCGCCAACGCGGGCGATTACATCTTCCGCACTTCGCTCAACGACGCGCAGGTGGGCGTCGACACCGGCAACGTGCTCTGGGCCGATGGCGTCCGCAAGCTCGCCACCATCACGGAGGCGACAGACTACGCCGAGGGCGTGAGGCGCACCACGGTCGAGCAGTTCGAGAAACTGGGCGGCGAGGTTGTCGGGGAGGAGCGCTACGCCTCCGACGTGATTGACTTCCGCAGCCAGCTCACCAAGCTGATAGGCGCATCCCCCGACGCCATACACATAGCAGCCCAGTCGGAGCAGGCCGGAGGCACCATAGTCAAGCAGATCCGCGAGTTGGGCTTTGGGGGGCGCCTCTACTCCGAGGTCGTACCGGTGGGCGCGACGGCGCTCGATATTGCGGGAGAGGCCGCCACCGGCCTCAAGGGCATCACCGCCGACCTTGATCCCGCCAACACTAAGGCCCAGGAAGTGCTCTCCAACTTCAGAAGCCGCTACGGCTACGTGACCCTGGCCTGGTACCTGGGTTCGGCATACGACGACGTGTACATCACGGCCGAGTGCCTCAAGCAGACTGACGACGACCAGGACGCCGACGGCTTCCGCGACTGCATGTACGACGTCACCTGGACCGGCGCTATCGGTGAAGACTACAGCTTCGACGAACTGGGCGAAGTCGTTGGCCTGACCAACGTGGTGGTCGAGGTGCTGCCAGTGGCCGAGAGGACGGAGGATAACTTCGGCTACAAGGTGCTCGGTCCCGCGCCCAGCCAGTAGGGGGTGACGTCACCCCCATCGAGGGGGAAGGGACTGTGATGCGGCGGCATGGCAAAGGCAACCGCTTTAGATTCCTCGGCTGCGCTGTGCTCCGCTCGGAATGACAGGGGAGCGGGGGAACGGACTTTGGAAGGTGTGACCGATAGCCAGTAGGAGCATCCTGGAGCGCCTGCCGGTGGGTGACCGATTCACTTGGACGAACGCGTTGGCCGTCGTGCTCGTCGTCCTGGTGGTGTTGTACGTCGGCTGGAAGGGAACGCAGTCGCCGTCGCTGGCGCTGCAATTCGCCTTTAACGGGCTGTCCGTGGGCGCGGTGTATGCGTTGCTGGCGCTTGGCTTCACCGTCGTGTACAGCACCGTTTGGTTCTTCGACCTCTACTACGGCGCTGCCGCGGCAGTCGGCGCGTACGGCGTGCTCTACCTGCGTTCGCAGGACGTGGCCAGCTTCTACGACCCCAGCAGCACCTACCTGAACGCGGTGTTCGCGTTGATCGCGGCCGGCGTGGCGGCCTGGGGACTGCATGAGACCCTCTACGACCGCTTGCGCTCGCGCCTAGGGGATATGGCTCCACTTGTCATCGAGGCGGCCGCCGGCATTGGAGTGGGAGCGTACACCTGGTACGTCCTCGCAAACCCCGACAGCCTGCACGTGCTGCTGAGCCCGGCGGTGGGCGTGTTCGCAGCGCTGTTCCTCACCTGGGCCCCCGGGCGCCTGCTACGGAGACGCGCCGCCTACGCGACCGCCGCTCCTGTCGCGGTCGCCGCGGGCGCATACCTGGGCTACGTCACGTACTTGACGCCGGCGTCCAATCTGTACCTGAGCTGGGTGGTGTCCTGCCTGCTGGCGGGTGCGGTCGGCGTGGCGCTTTACCGCGGGTTGTACGTGTACATGCGGCAACGGGCACGCTCGCCCCTGATCATGCTGGTCGCTTCGCTTGGCGTGCTTCTGGCGATATCTGCCGCCATTACCATAGTGTTCGGAAGCGCGGGACGACCACTGCCGAACGCCTTCGGCAGCGAGCCCTGGACCATAGCGGGAGCCAACATCAAGGGCTTCAACGTCTTCACAGTCGGAGTGGCGTTCGCGGCATTCCTTGGCCTAGTGGCCTTCCTCAAGTTTACGGCCTTCGGCAAGATGGTGCGCGCCATCGGCGACGACGAAGAGGTGTCGAAGGTGGTTGGCATCAACACGACCTATGTCATCACCATTGTGTTCTTCATAGGGGCGGTGTTAGCTGCGCTCGCAGGCCTCCTGAGTGGGCACGACACCGCGGTGCAGCCGCGGATGGGCCTGCTATTGTTGCTGAAGGGCTGGGTCGCCTCGGTAGTCGGCGGAATAGGCAACCTCTACGGAGCCCTTCTCGGCGGGTTCGTGCTCGGCATGGTGGAGCAATTCGGTATCTGGGACCTGGCCGGCGAGTGGAAGGACGGCATAGCGGTCGTGCTGCTGATCATGTTCCTGTCGTTCTGGCCAACGGGGCTGATACCGAGAAAGTGATGCACCCCCATCCTAACCTTCCCCCGTCGAGGGGGAAGGGACTGGTCGAGGGCGCTAACTGGAGGATAATCGCTTGACGCAGCGGATACGCAGGGCGGTCACCGGCGCGAAGGGCTTTGCCCGCGATCCCAGCGCGGCCTGGAGGGCGGCGCGGGGCAACATCGGGCTGTGGGCGAACATCGTCGTGCTCGGCTGGGCCGCCGGGTTCATGCTGTGGCAGGGCACGGGTTTCGCCGTCACCATAGCGACCGTGTTCGCCATTTGGGCCATCCTCGCCGTAAGCCTGAACCTCGTGGTCGGATTCACCGGGCTGCTTTCGATCGGGCACTTCGGCTTTTTCGGCATCGGCGCCTACACGATGGCCATTCTTACGTCGTCCCCAAACTACGAGCAGCTACGCACAGAGGCCATCCCCACCTTCGAGTGGTCCTTCTTCGCCGCACTGCCCGTGTGCGTCCTCTTGGCCGGCCTGGCCGCGCTCGCCGTAGGTATCGTATTCAACCGCTTCCGCGACGACATCTTCGTGCTGGTGTCTTTCGGTTTTGCCTTCATCTCGTTCAACGTCTTCCTCAACTGGCGGGGCCTGACCAGAGGGGCGTTCGGTATTCACGAGATCGCACGGCCCCAGATAGGCGGATGGGTGTTCGACGGCGACGTCGAGTTCCTTGCGCTCGCACTGGTGTTCCTGGCGATCGTCGTCGCCATATCGTGGTTCGTGGTGACGTCGTCCTTCGGGCGGGTGCTCACCTCGATACGCGAGGACGAGCAGGCCATAGAGGTGTTCGGCTACCGCTCCGCCCATTACAAGCTGGCCATATGGGTCATATCCGCGATGATGGCGGGGCTGGCGGGCGGCCTCTTCAGCAGCTGGGCCAGCTTCATCGACCCCTTCTCGTTCATCCTGCTCGAGTCCATTCTGCTGGTTTCCATCGTCATCCTGGGCGGACTCGCGACCATCTGGGGCTCGATTCTGGGGGCGATGGCGTTTGTGCTGCTGGAAGAGGGGATGCGCTTCCTGCCGTTCCTGCCCACGGAGTACATCGGGCAGGCGCGCCAAATGGTGCTGGGCGTGCTGCTTGTGCTGCTGATGCTGTTCAGGCCGCAGGGCCTGGTTGGGAGGTACAGGCTATGAACGGCGGCGAAGGTTACGCGCTTCAGACTAGAGAGATTTCGAAGCGGTTCGGCGCAGTGTACGCCGTCGACAGGCTGACCATCGACGTGCCGCGGCGCGGCATGACGAGCATAGTCGGCCCGAACGGCTCGGGCAAGACTACGCTGATGAACGTGCTGAGCGGCGTGCTGCCCATAGACGGCGGAGTGGTCGTCATAGACGGCGCCGGCCTCAAGGTGTTGCGCGCCTACGAGACTCCCGACCACGGAATTACCCGGACATTCCAGGAAGTGCGTCTGTTCGACCAGATCAGCGTCTGGGACAACATCATGGTGGTGCTGACGAAGCGAGGGATGTTCGCCGCCCTGTTCGAGCGCGTGCGGCCCGGCTACCGGCGGAGGGCGCGCCAGATTCTCGAAGACGTGGGCATGTGGGAGAAGCGGGAAGCGCTGGCCTCGGACCTGTCCTACGGACAGCGCAAGCTGCTGGAGATTGGCCGCGCCATGGCGATGAACGTTCGCACGTACCTGTTCGACGAACCGTTCGCCGGCCTATTTCCGCAGATGCTCCAAAGGGTGAAGGAGCTGATGAAGACGATGCGCAACGACGGGCACGCGATCATCTTCGTTTCGCACAACATGGACATCGTGCGGGAGCTTTCGGACTACATCATCGTCATGGACAGCGGCACGCTGCTGGCCGAGGGCGAAGTTGACGACGTGCTCTCAAGGCCCGAAGTTATCGAGGCGTACCTGGGCTCCTAGGGAAAGCGAAGTGAGCGAGACCACACTGTCGAACGACACCACCCTGCTGGAATTAGTCTCGGTCTCCGTCAGTTACGGGGCGGTCTCCGCTCTTACCGACGTGTCACTGCGGGTGAGGCGCGGCGAGGTGGCCGCCGTGATGGGCCCCAACGGAGCGGGCAAGTCGACCGTGCTGCGGGCCATCATGGGGCTGGCGCCCGTGGTTGGCGGCGAGGTGCGCTGGAAGGGCGCGCCGCTTCGCCTCGCCACCCACGACATTGTAAAGCACGGCATTTCATTCGTTCCGCAGGGCAGAAGGGTGTTCACGCACCTGACGATCGCGGAGAACCTGGAGATGGGTTGCCTGTTCCTGAACGACAGGACCGAGAAGCAGCGCAGGCTCGACGCCGTGATGGAGCTGTTCCCCGTGCTCTACGAGAAGCGCCGCGACCGGGCGAGCCAGATGTCCGGCGGCCAACAGCAGATGCTGGCGTTTGGCCGGGGCCTTATGGCCGACCCGGAGGTGCTGCTTCTGGACGAGCCGACGCTGGGACTCGCGCCCATCATCGTCAGAGAGGTGTTCAGGAAAGTCTCCGAGATCAACGAGCGGCTCGGCACATCCATCTTCGTCGTGGAGCACAACATCCGGGGCGCCCTGGACATAGCGGACCGGGCCTACGTTCTCGACAAGGGAGAGGTCGTCCACGACGGCACGCCGCAGACGGTGCGCGAGACGGACATACTCACGCAGGTGTTCCTTGGCAGCGCGTGACGAAAAACGTGGGAATCAGGACTACGGGTTGGGGATGTGTGTGGCGACGGAAGGGACGATTGGCGAATCGCCCCTAACTCCGCGGGAATAAAGCTTACCCTCAGGAACCCTGCACGGACCGGGACGGGCCGCGGAACTCCTGTGTTCGCTGACGCAGCTCCGGCCTTGGAATGGAGTCGGACGCCTGCTTCTGCCAGAGTCTGAAAGACTCTACCAGACGGTCTTCGATGTCGTAGCCGTAAGGGTTGCCAACGAGTTCCTCGATCTGCTGGTCGACGAGGTGGCGGTTGTCCGCAAGCCACCGGACCGTTCTCCTGACGCCCTCCTCTACTGGCACGACGTCCTTATATTGGAGGACGGTCTTGAGGTTGGAATTGTCCAGCAGCCTGCTCTCGCCAGAGCAGTATCCCCTGGCAAGCTCATAAGCCAGCGGATGGCTTATCTCAACAATCTCCCACTCGTGGCCCAGAGCCCGGCCCGCCATGGCAATGAAGTCCCTGATGGAGTAGGTCACGTCATCCACCGCGTTGAAGGTGTGGCCGTTGGCCTCCTCGCGGTCACAGGCGAGCAAAACGATCTTGGCGACGTTTTCTGCGTAGCCGGTGGGCATGAGGTTGGAGCCGTCGCCCGGCACGATTATATGTGGTCGCCCCTCCAGCGCCCTGCGCACTATGGGCCACAACCACTGCCGGGGCGTGCGTGGGCCGTAGACACTGGGGTATCGCACTATAACCGCGTCGAAATCGCCCCGATCGTGGTGCGCCATCACGCGCCGTTCGGTCTCGGCGACGGCGAAGCCAAACGGGCTGAGGGCACGCTCGGTGTAGGTGGGAAAGTCCGTCGGCGTTGGCAAACTTCTCGCCGCCAGCGGGTCGTCGGTATGCTGAGGGCGCAGGTAGGAGGCAGCGCCACCGATACCGACCAGCTTTGCCGTCCTGCCGACCATCGCGGCGGCCACGTGGCGCAGTCGGCCGTACATGCCGACCACCAGATCGTAGCTCAGGCCTTGGAAGTCGCTCTGCAGCGTGGCCAGATCGAAGGGGTCTCCGTGCAGGTGGTGGCTTACCGGCGGCATGTCATCCACTTCGTGAAAGCCGCGATGGTATATGGTGACCTCGAACCCCCTGTCCAGGAGGCCCTGTACTATGACCGGGCCGGTCGGCCCCGTTCCGCCGACAACAAGCGCCTTCATCACGTTCACCTTCAGTCCTACCGTTCATGGATTCTGGCTCGGGGGCCGGAATGACGGTTATGCAACGTGTTCCTCACTGCGCGAGTGTTGGTTGCAGCCCCCTACCCCGCGCGTGGGTTGCTAGGAATGTCGCTCGTGATCGACTCGGCCTCCAGGCGCGCCATCTCCTCGCCGTCGATGCCGAGCAGCTCGCCGTAGATCAGCGGGTTATGCTGCGCGAACAGCGGCGCGGGATAGAGCGTCTCTCCTGGCGTCTTAGACATCTTCCACGGCCGGCTGTAGTACCGGTGCGGGCCGGCATCCGGGTCCTTTGAAAGCTCGAAGAACTCCCTGGACTCCAAGTGTTGATCGCTCATCAGGTCCGCGGCGTTCATCACCACGCTCGCCGGGACGCCACGCGCCTGCAGCCGGTTCATCACCTCGTAGCTGTCCAGCCCGGACGTCCACTCGCCGATTATGCCGTCCAGCTCGTCATGGTTGCCCCGGCGCTCGACGCCACCGGAGAACCGGGGGTCGTCCGCCAGCTCCGGGCGCTCCATCTCGGCGCACAGCGCGCGCCACTGGTCGTCGTCTTCGACCGCGATGGCGACCCACCTGCCCTCGCCCTCGCACGGATAGACACCTTGCGGGGACTGCGACGTATGCCGATTGACCATCGGCTGGCGCACTCTGCCGTTCATCGTGAAGTCCATGATGGATTCGCCCACGACCGCGGTTGCCATCTCCCGCTGCGACATGTCCAGATGCATGGCCTCGCCGGTGCGCCTGCGGTGGCGCAGCGCCGCTGCAACCAGCGCCACGCCCATGTACCCGGAGAGCGGGTCGGGAAAGGCCATGCCGTTGAAGTAGGGCGGTTCGCCCGGATAGCCGGTCAGGCTGAACAGCCCCGACAGCTTCTCCAGCGTGTTGCCGAATGAACGGTAGCCTCTCTCGGGGCCGGTAGTGCCCTGGCTGGACAGCGACGCCAGTATGATTGTGGGGTTGACCTCTTTGAGCGCCTGGTATCCAACGCCGAGGCGGTCCATGACGCCGACGCGGAAGTTTTCCAGCACCACGTCCGACAGGCTCGCCAGCTCCAGGAAGATGGCGCGACCCTCAGGCGTGGCGAGGTCCAGCGTTATGCCCAACTTGCTGCGGTTGCGCTCGTTGATCATGCCGGAGCGGTTCCACGGCCGCTCCCCCGGCTCACCGTCGGGGTAGATGTCGCGCGGGTTCACTCTCAGCGCGTCGGGATGGTGGGGCGCTTCGATCTTGATCACCTGAGCGCCCATATCGCCCATCAGCTTGGTTGCGTGCGGGCCGGCCAGGAACATACTGAAGTCAAGAATCCTGACACCCTTCAGCGTCTCCGACATTGTGCCCTCCTCCACTTCTAGTGTGAGGCTCACGGACGGTTGGCATACACCCTCTGGCGCGAGGGAAGGGGACCGGCCGTCCAGCCCTATACTACGCCGGCGGACCTCAGCATTACCAACTCCGCCTTGTCGTAGCCCAGCAGCCCGCACAGCACCTCGGCGTTGTGCTCGCCCAGCATCGGCGCCCGCCTGTGCTCGATCTCTACGCCCGCAATCCGGAACGGCGCGCCCGGGTATCTCAGCTGGCCCGCTACGGGGTGGTCCATGTCGACGATGAATCCCCTCGCGGCGTGCTGCGGCGATTTCACGATGTCTTCCACAGTGGCGACGTAGCCGGTGGGCATGTTGAAACTCTGGGCCTGGTGGTAGACCTCTTCCTTGGTGCGCTCGATCATCCAGCCGATGATGTGCACGTCGAGCAGGTCGGCATTCTCGCGCCTGCCCTGGAAGGTGGAGAACATCGGGTCGTGCTCAAGCTCGGGCATGTCCAGCATGGCGCAGACTCTTGGCCAGAGATGCTGTTGCAGTGTGAGGCCCACGTAGCCGTCCCTGCAGGGATAGATCATAGAGCCGTGCCCACGGCCCTGCACCTCGCCGGTGTAAGCGTAGTTGCACAGATCCTGGATGTGGCAGCACACCAGGGCCTCCTGTATCGAAACGTCCACGTGCTGGCCGGCCCCGGTACCATCGGCGCTGTAGAGCGCCAGCAGCGAGCCGCTGAGGCAGGAAACGGCGCCTATGTACTGGCCGGCGTTCCCGCCGAACTTTATGGGTTCGCGCTCCGGGAGGCCCATCAGGTTGAGATTGCCTCCCGCCGCGAAATCGACAAGCTCGCCGCCCAAGTACCGGCTGTAAGGCCCGGACTGCCCGAAGTGCGTCACGGAGGTGACCACCAGACCGGGGTTGACCTGTTCCAGCGTGTCGTATCCCAACCCTAGATCCTCCATGTATCCCGGGTGGTAGCTCTCGACCAGCACCTGGGACTCTCGGACAAGCTGCTTGAGCACGTGTGCGCCCGTGGACGTCGTGACGTCCAGAGTCACGCTCAACTTGCCGCCGTTAAGGTAGAGGAAGGAGCCGCTAGTTTCCGGATTGGGGAGGTCGTTCAGGAACGGGCTGGCGCGCCTGCTCTCGTCGCCCCGGCCGGGGTGTTCGATCTTGATGACCTCCGCGCCCAGGTAGGCCATGAGCTTGGCGGCGAACGGGCCGGACACGCCTTCCGAGAGGTCCAGCACTCGGACGCCTGAGAGCAGGCCGCCGGTTACGGGCTTGTCAATTGTTTCGTCAGGCACCACACTTTCACCGCGCTTTCGCCACGCCGATTCAGATGGCGGGTTTCGGCTCGATTGTAACCCTATATCGCCGACTGTCAACCGAGAGAGCGCATCAGCGTGGCTCTCAAGGCAGGCGTGGTGCTCGGCAGCATACACGACGCAGCGGCAAACTCGCCTGTGCTACACTAGGCCCGTTCCGCATAGATTAGGCGCCTTGTCTCAAAAGGAGCGACCATGAGTGACGGCGCACTTGCCAATCTTCGAGTTCTCGACGTTTCACAGGACATAGCGGGGCCATACTGCGGCAGGCTGTTCGCGGGGATGGGCGCGGAGGTCATCAAGGTGGAGCCGCCTGAGGAAGGCGACGCCTCCAGGAAGGCGGGACCATTTCCCGATGGCAGGGCCGACCTGAACAACGGAGGGAGATTCCTCTACCTGAACGCCAACAAGAAGAGCGTTACGCTGAACCTGGAGGCCGATGAGGGCCGCGCGGTTTTGCGGCAGCTGGCCGGCAGGGCGGACGTGCTGATCGAGAGCTTCGCTCCCGGAGTCATGGACGGCATGGGGCTTGAGGTGGACGCGCTGCGGGACGTGAATCCCCTGCTGGTCGTGACGTCGGTCACCTACTTCGGGCCGGACGGCCCGTACAGCGGGTACAGGGGCGAGGAGATAGTCACCTACGCCCTCAGCGGGGCCATGTACATCAGCGGGGAGCCGGACCGGGAGCCGCTCAAGTCGGGTGTGCCCATCACGCAGTTCGTGGCGGGACAGACCGCGTTCGTCGCCACTATGGGTGCGCTGTTCCACGCGCAGGCCACTGGCTCTGGGCAGCGTGTGGAGGTGTCGGTCCACCGCGCAATGGCCGACCTCATGGAAAACCACTTCGTCGGCTCCAACCTGGTGGGCCGCAACATGGTCAGGACCGGCAATCGCCACATGAATCACCCCTGGGGACCGTATCCATGCAAAGACGGATACGTCGCCGTCATATGTGGCCCTCCCGCCAACTGGCCCGTGGTCGCCGAGTTTATCGATCCCCGGCTGGGCGACCCCAGATTCGCCACTGTAGCCGACAGAGTCAAGCCGGAGAACCGGGACGCCATTGACGCCATCCTTCGACCCTGGCTGATGGAGCGCACCAAGGAAGATATTTGCCGGCTGGGCCAGGAGCACGGATTGGCGTTCGGCTACGTGGCGACTCCCGAGGACGTGTTAAACTCGGCCCAGCTTGAGTTCCGTGGGTATTTCGAGGAGTTGGAACATCCGGGCGCGGGACGCTTCACTTCCCCCGGAGGCCCGTTTCAGATGCTCGATACACCCTGGAAGAACGCGAGGGCGCCGCAGCTGGGCGAGCACAACGCGGAGGTGTTGGGCGGTCTGCTGGGTTTCAACCAGGACGATATGGCCCGGATGGCGAGCGAGGGGACGATTTAGCGCCGCGTCCAGAGAGTGTGGGGGGAACAGCATGAACCCATTGCCACTGGAGGGAACTCGGGTCATAGACCTTTCGATGATCTGGGCAGGCCCTCATTGCACCAAGCTGCTCGGCGACATGGGCGCGGAGGTCATCAAAGTAGAGTCGATAACGCGGCTGGACCCAACGCGCGGTCCTGTGCGGCCGAGCAACGGGCGGCGGGTGTATCCGGGGGGCGATCCAGGCGAGAAGCCGTACAACCGCTCCGGCGGCTTTCACCAACTTCACCGGAACAAGCTCGGCATTACGCTGAACCTCAAGACCCAGGCCGGCGTGGAGCTGTTCAAGCGGCTCGCGTCGGTTAGCGACGTGGTAGTCGACAACTTCTCGCTGGGCGTGATGAAGAACTTTGGGCTGGACTACGCCACTCTCAAGGCGGATCGGCCCGACATCATCGTGGTCTCGATGCCGGCGTTCGGCAACACCGGGCCCGACAGGTCATACGTGGGCTTTGGCGTTACCATCGAGCCTATGGCCGGCGTGTCGCACCTGACTGGGTACGAGGGGGCATACCCGATGCGGTCGGGTGGGAACCACGCCGACCCTGTAAACGGGCTTCACGCGGCGGGCGCGGTCCTGGCGGCGCTGTGGAGCCGGCGTAAAACGGGAGAGGGCCAGTTCATAGACTTCTCTCACCTGGAGTCGATGGCCTCCCTGATTGGCGAAGACATGATAGGTTTCGCGATGAGCGGCAAGTTTCGTGACAGGGCCGGAAACCGGCACCCTTCAACCGCGCCGCAGGGCTGTTACAGGTGCGATGGGGATGACGAGTGGATCGCCATCTCCGTCGGCTCGGACGACGAGTGGAAGAGTCTGTGCGACCTGATGGGAAGACCGGAGCTTTCCGAGGGCGCGCTGGCCGAACGCGCCGGCCGAATGCGCCGCCACGATGAGTTGGACGCCGCCATCGGGAGCTGGACCGCGAGCCAGAACAAGCACGAACTTATGGAGCGCCTCCAGGCGCGGGGCATAGCAGCGGGCGCAGTGCAGAGGATAGGCGAGGCAGCCAAGGACCCTCAGCTCGAGCACGGCGGATATTTTCAGCTGCAACACTACCCCGACGGGGCGGGCAGCCACCTGCATCCGGGGTTGCCATTCACGCTGACGGATACGCCGCTGGGGTTCCGCGCGCCCGCGCCAGACCTGGGCCAGCACAACCGGCGTACGCTCCACGACCTTCTGGGGGTCACACCGGACGAGTTCGACGCGCTGGAACGGCAGCGGGTGATAGGTCAGGAGCCGGAGGAAGCCGCGGGCAACGCACTCTCCTGAGCCTGACCTCTAGCGGCTGCCGCGCAGGCGCGGGTCCAGCACGTCGCGTATGGCGTCGCCGAGCACGTTGATGCCGAACACGGTGATGGTCAGCGCGAGGCCAGGGAAGATGCTGGTCCAGGGCCCGGCGGCGATGTAGCGCTGCTGCGCCTGGCCGAGCATGTTGCCCCAGGTGGGGATGTTCGCCGGCACGCCGAGCCCGAGGAAGCTGAGGCTGGCCTCGGTGACAATAGCGCCGCCCAGGACGGCGGATCCTATCACGATGACGGGCGCCATAACGTTGGGCGTTATGTGGCGGAACATTATGCGAAGGTCGCTGGCGCCCATGGCCCTCGCCGCATCGGTGTACTGGCTCTCTTTGATGCTGAGCGCGACTGAGCGTACGGTGCGCGTGGTCCCGGGCCACCTGACAATAGTGATGGCCAGTATGACAGCAAACAGGGATGGTCCCAGCGCGGCAATGAGCGTCAACGCAAGCACGAGGCCGGGGACAGCCTGCAGCGAGTCGACGACGCGCTGTAACAACAGGTCCAGGGTGCGCCCGAAGTAGGCGCTGGCCACGCCCAGCACGGTTCCTATGATGGTAGAGGTCGCCACCGCAATGACTCCCACCAGAAGGGACACGCGCGAGCCGAAAAGCACGCGGGTGTACACGTCGCGGGCGATGTGATCCGTGCCGAACCAGTGGGTCGCGTCGGGTCCCGTCAGCCGGGAGTCCGCGTCGAACTCGTCCGGATTATACGGTGTGAGGGCCGCGGCAAAGACGGCCATCAGTATCGCCGACAGCAGGATAAAACCGCCTACCGCGCCGAGAGGCTTCTCCCTGATGAAGCGGACAAAGTAGTGCCAGGCGCTTCGCTTGCTGCGCAGCCCGAGCTCCCGCTCCAGAGTGGTGTCTATCGTGCTTTCAGCCATGATTACCTACTTGCATTCGCGGTTCGTCTTGTCGGCGCTCTCGGGCGGATTTGAACCCCGCCCTTATCGGCAATATCTGTCATAGTCGGGCGCCGGCGCCCCCATCCCCGTATCCAGTACGGGGCAGACTCTAATCTTCCCCCATCAAGGGGGAAGGGACAGTTGCCGCTCATCATACTAGTCGTAGCGGATTCTCGGATCCAGCCAGCCGTACAGCAGGTCCACCAGCAGGTTCATCGTAAGGAATATGAAGGCTATAAACGTCACCAGAAACTGAATCATGGGGTAGTCCCTGACGTTTATGGAAAAGATGAGCAGCCGGCCGATTCCGGGCAGGCTAAACACCGACTCGATTACCACGGAGCCGCCGAGAAGCGAGGCGAACTGAACGCCGAACAGCGTTATCACCGGCAGGGAAGCGTTCTTGAGGGCGTGGCGGTAGATGACCACACGCTCCCTGAGTCCTTTGGCCATGGCGGTGCGGATATAGTCCTCGCGCAGCACCTCCAGCATCTGCGACCTGGTCACGCGGGCTGTCACGGCGTTGGTGGAGTAGGCCAGCGCGACGGCGGGGAAGATGAGCTGAACGAAGTTGGTCCAGGGTGACTCCCAGGGCGGTGTGTAACCGAGCGGCGGGATCCAATTGAACTGGAGCGATAACCCGAGAAGCACGAGAGATCCCACCCAGAACGTGGGCATCGCCAGCCCTATGATGGCGAATATCCGCAGTGAGTAATCGGCCCATGTGTCCTGGCGCACGGCGGAGATAACCCCCATGGGCAGCGCGAATATCACCGCCAGGAACATGGCCATGAGGGCGAACTGCAGCGAAAGGGGCAGCCTTGGGCGCACCTCGTTCCATATGGGGGTGTTGGTGAAGAACGAGTCGCCGAAGTCGAGCCTGGCCGCGTCGGCTATCCAAGTCACGTACTGGACGGCGATAGGTTTATCCAACCCGAGGTTCTTGCGCAGGTTGTCGATGTCTTGCTGGGTAAAGGTGCCCTCGCCTTCGAAGCCGCCCAGCATGACGAGCGCGGGGTCGCCAGGGACGATGCGAAGTATGATGAAGACGACGAGGGTCACGCCGAAGATGGTGGGCACGAATAGGAGCAGTCGGCGAAGTATGTAAGTTCGCAAATCTACACCCCTTCACCCTTCAAGTCCCGTCACCAACCAGTCCAGGCCGAGTGCCATCTCGTCTAGCGGAGCGCCGATTCAGCATGTCACTCCCGGTGACACTTCAGCGAGTCGTTCCGAGCGACACTTCGGCATGTCATTCCGAGCTTGCCGAGGAATCTACGGCACGAATCGCAGAGTGAGGGATTCGTCTCAAACACCCGGAGTGTCATCCCCGCCTGCCTTGCCGCAATGCCGACTAAGGCTGGAATTGCGACAAGGCAGGCGGGACGGGGCATACGAGCCCCGTCCCGCCGTGTCTAATTGCTATCGATTGCCACGCGGCCTAGCGGCAGGGCGACTCGTCGGCCAGCCAGGTGCGGTCGTGGCGGTAGTTGTTCTGGCCCAGCGCGGTGGGGGCGGTGTAGCCCTTGACGCAGCGCCACTGGATGTAGTTCCCGATTCCGCCGGTGGTGGGCAGGTAGTGCACGTCCTCCAGCAGAATGTCCGTCATCCGCTGCAGGTGCTTGGCGCGAACAGCCTGGTCCACCTCGCCCTTCTCCATTTCGAAGAGTTGGTTGAACTCTTCGTCGTCCCAGCCCTGGTACATGCGGCCCGCCGTTGGCAGGTAGAGCAGGTCGTTGGCGGCGTCCGGGTCGAGGAAGTTCAGGCCCGTGCCCTGCACGGCGACGGTGAAGTCGTGCGCCTGGTAGGCAGCCCAGCCGGCGGCGCTCTCATACGGTCGCAGCTCGAGCTTCATGCCGATATCCTTCCACTGGTCGAGGAGGATTGCGGCGATGTCGGGGTAATTACCCACTTTCCTGAAGCTCACCACGAAGTCGAGCCCTCCGCCAAAGCCGGCCTCTTCCATCAGCCGCTTTCCCTCGGCGATGTCGGCTTCCTTGGTGTCAGGATTGAAACCGGGCCACTGCCTGTAGTCTTCCGCGTCGTAGATCCAGTCAAAGATGCAGGGGTAGTAGCAGAGTACGTCGCCGCCGGTGGGACTCAGAACCTTTACCATCTCCTGGCGGTCCATCGCGAGCTGCATGGCCTTGCGGACGCGTACGTCGTCGAACGGCTTCACCCTCAGGTTGATGTGCACGCCGGTCACGCCGAAGCCGACCGTCTCCGTGACGGTAAGGCGGTCTCCGAGCTCGTTCCTGATGGCGAGGTCGTCGTCGCTACCGAAGCCGGGGAATATGGCCTCCATGTAGGCCGCGCCGGTGCGGAAGGCAGCCACCCTCGCGCTCGGGTCGGTAATCAACACGTAGCGCACTTTGTCGAGGTAGGGTCGCGGCTGGTCGTAGTAGTTTGGGTTGCTCTCGACGTCCCAGGAGACGCCACGCCGGTACTCGGCGAGCTTGAAGGGGCCCGCGCCGATGACCTCGTCCAAGTCAGGCTCGCGCCCGGGGTCAGAGCCGGTGTCGATGTCTTCGAGCAGGCTCTGCTTTTGGATCATTATCCATGGTGACGCGAGGCATCCGAGGAAGGCGACCGCCGGATCCTTGAGCTGAACGGTCAGTGTGCTGTCGTCCACGGCGTTGGCGCCGTCGGCTTCCATGAAGCCGCGTATGCAGCCCCAGCGAGGCATGCCTATGCTGTTAGGCAGCGAGATTGAGCGGTTGAGGCTGTAGGCCATGTCCCCCGCGGTGACCGCCTGCCCGTCGCTGTATTGCACACGGTCTCGCACGCTGAACGTATACTGGTCGCCCGCGTCGTTGAGCGACCACTCGTCAGCCAGGTCAGGAGCTATGTCCACCCAGGTGCGCGTGTCGTACTGGTAGATGCTGGGATGAATGAGAGTGAACATCATCAGCTCGGCAACGGAGCTGTTGCGGTGCTGGTCGGTGTGGCCGATGTCGAAGTGAGCCAAGGAAATCAGCTGCCCGCCAGTCGTGACCTGCTCGCCCGTGGGCGTGGGCGTCGCCCGCGCCGGCTCGAGCGGCATGGCGACCTGGGTCGCCACCGCGTCCACCAACGCGCCCTGCTGCTCCGCCATCGCCATCGCGACGATGGAGGACACCTTATCTTCGGTCAGCCCTGGGCGGTCGGCCAGCGCCGAGGCAATAGCCTCCGCAACCTGGTCCTCGGTAACGCCGGGCTGCGCCCTGAGCGCCGTGGCTATCTCGTTCGCCACGTCCTGCGTGGTCACGCCGGGGCGCTCGTCCAGCGCCGAGGCGATGGCAGAAGCCACGTCCTGCGTGGTCACGCCGGGCCTGGCGCTGAGCGCCTTGGCTATCTCGTTCGCCACGTCCTGCGACGTGACGCCCGGCTGCTGGGCCAACGCCCCCTGAATCGCGGCGGTGACGTCTTCGGTAGTTACACCAGGCGGTTGGGCGGCCATCACCTGATCTATTATCGCCCCAACGTCTACTGGCGCGGGCGCCGGTGGAGCCTCCTCGGCCTGGCTGCACGCGGCGAGCACCAGGCTCATCACGAGCAACCCGACCCCAACCAACAAGAGACGGTTGAGTCTTGTCCAGTTTGCCATTGTCCTCCCCTTTGTCGAACTTACGAGTGGTCGGTAGGGCATTGCGGGACGAGCTACCAATTGGGCGCCCGCTTCTCATTGAACGCGCGGAAGCCTTCCGCGGCCTCGCCGGAGTTGAGGTTCGCCGAACGAGTGTAGCCTACGTACTCCATCGCGTCTTCCAAGGTCAGGTTCAGGCCCTTGTAGATGGCCTTCTTGGCGTATTTGGTCGCGTTGGGCGGACGGGTCGCCAGTTCCTGGGCCATCTTCATGGCCTCGTCCATGAGGTCGTCGTGGGGGACTACACGCGACACCAGGTGTAGCCGGAGGGCCTCGTCTGCCTCCATCGAGTCGGCCATGAAGACATGGTAGATGGCGTTGCCCAGCCCAATGATGCGGGGAAGGTACCACGTTTCGCCGCTGGTAACCAGCGCGCGGCGAAGATAGACGTGGTGGAATATGGCCCTGTCGGACGCGATGCGGATGTCGCACGCGAGCGCCAGCACGTAGCCCATGCCCGCGGCGGCGCCATTGACGGCGGCGATGACGGGCTTCTCTACGATTGCCTTCAGCATTCGCGGCGCGGGGCTTGCGGCTCCCGGCGTTGCGCCGGGGTCCTCGGGCGGGCCGCCCATGCCCCCGCGGCTGACGTCCGCGCCGCTGGTGAAGCCTCGCCCCGTGCCGGTGACGATCATCACCTTGAGCGCCTTGTTGGCGTTAAAGCCTCGCCATGCGTGGTACATCTCCTCGGTGGTCTGGGAGCGCATGGCGTTGAGCTTTTCAGGGCGATTCAGCCTGCACACGGCCACCGGGCCGTGCTCCTCCCAAACGATATCCTGATAGTCGGCCATAGCATCCTCCTTTACGCTTTCGCGGTTGTTGGAGCATCGGGGCCACGTGGGGCTCTTTACCTCGCCCCGATGGGTCCGCGCGCCCCGGGGACCGTCACGGTCCTTGGCGCTTGTTGTTTTACACTAACCCATTGCGGAGCGTCAAGTGCTTGGCAGATATGGAGCGTCAAGTACCTGGCCGAATGCCGAAGTCAAACGACTTTGCTTAAGCCGGCCCGGAAACTACTCGCCGACGGAAGCCAGCTCGATGATCTCGGCGCTCGCCCTGCCCCCCTCTACGGTCAGGATGGCGACCTGGCCAAGCGCGTACATCTGCCGCGGCAGAGTGGGGCTGCCCGGGTTGACGTACAACACGCCCTCGCGGAGGCAGTTCATGGTCACGTGCGTATCACCGCACACTATCACGTCAACCGGCCCGCCCAACTTTCGCATCATCAGGTCTTGCAGCGTGGTCCACGGCGCCTCCTCCGGAAGCGGGAAGCCGTGGGTCAGGCCGACCGTGACGCCCTCGGCCTCGAACACGTGGGCCTCCTTCACCCTGGGGTCGTCGTCGGGGAAGTCGGGCCTGTGCCCGTCGCCGTCGCCGTTGCCGCGCGCGCCGAGCACCGGCGCTATCTCCTCAAGCCAGTCCAGCACCTCTATAACGTGCATGTCGCCGGCGTGCAGTATCAGCTCCACCCCGGCCAGCGCCTGGTAGACCTGCGGGGGCAGCTCACTGCCGGCTTCGGGAATGTGCGTGTCCGAGATGAGTCCAATTCTCAAGGCGTGCTGTCTCCTTGGGTCCGGCTGGGCAGGCGCTGTTGGCGGCGCCGGCGGGCTCGGCCAAGTATAGCAGCTATCGCCCGCCCTGACCCGGCGACGCGGCCGCGTGCCAGGGTCTTTTCATTTTCACCCTGAGCGTAGCCGAAGGGTCTAAAGTCCTTGCCTGCATCCCCTTCTTCATACTAGAGCCGAGTCCGTGTCGAGTGATTTTAGATTCTTCGCCTTCGGCTCAGAATGACATTTCCCGATAATGAAAAGACCCTGGGCCGCGTGCACGGGAACCTGCTCCGGTTCAGCGGGCGTTCGGGTGGGCGGGGCTGGGCAGGTGCGGAAGGGCTATTGGCGGCCTGTGTGAGAGGAATTTACCGAATTCTGTCTCATTTCGTTTCATTCTGTCTCATTGCCTAGCTGGGGTGTTGGCTGATTGCGACGGCTTGAGACGTTGGCGAGACGGAATTAGGCAAGAAAGTTACAAAATGTGACAGGTAGTCGGGAGGTTCCAATCGCCGCATCTTCACCCCCATCCCCGCATCTAGTACGGGGCAGGCTCTAACCTTCACCCATCAAGGGGGAAGGGACTCTTGGGTCGCGGGGTCAGTCCCTCGTGGAGGGGAGAGTAGCACGGATGTGCGTGGGATTCAAGGAGGGTTGGCAGAACCTGGCGCGGCGCCAATCGAGCGGGCGAGACGGGGAGGGCCGGTCTTCGTCTGTGAATTGCGGTCGATGGGAATAAGATGGTGAAGGTGTAAGTGTAGCCGGAATGTACCGCGAACGAGACGCTTCGCCCGGCTATCTTTCCGCGCAGACCGACTTCTGCAACCAGAGCGTACCAGGTTGGGACAGGTCTGACGCCAAGGGTGGGTGTAGGAGCGGCGCGCGGGTAACCGTCCCGTAGGCGGTGGGGAGATGTGGACGGAGTCCGAAGGCACGCAGTCCCCCTGAAAGAACTCCGTGTTCTAGGCCGCCATCAACTCGCCGAGGTCAAGGCCTTCCTCTCCACTCCATACCCACTGCGTCAGTCCCAATCCGTTCATCATCCCCTTCATGCTCTTGTACCCTCTGATGGTCTTGTATCTTATCTTGCTTCTGCCTATCGCCCTCTCGGTACAGTTGTTGGTCTGCGGCATACCCGGCGCTCGCCGGTGGCATAACAGGCTCCTCCACTTCTGACACAACTCCACCACCAGCCGCCTCAGCTTCGCATTCCTCCTCACCCAACGCTCCATCTCAAGCAACTCTCGACCACCCCACTGCGGCAACTCGGTCAGCAGCCACCATATCCTCTCCTTGTAGTAGTCCCATTCCTCTCCCTCTATCTCGCCGAGACGGTTCTTCACGTTCTTGCGCACGTGCGCGACGCATACCTGGTGGTCCACTCCCAGCCGCTCCACCACAGGCTTGTAGGTGCTCAGGTCGTCTGTGACCATAGCCTCCACTCCGAACTTGCCCACGTATCCCTCAAGCCACCTCACGAAGCCCTCGCCGTCACGCTCAACCAACACGTCCATCCCCACAAGCCGGCCACTCTCTGCGTCTGTGACGAACCCGACCACCGTCTTCTCGCCCTTCAGTTTGACAACAGTCTCGTCGGCGCCCATCAGCCTCACCTGGCCGCGCGCCCTGCTCAGCCAGCCGCTCAGCGCCCCAGACCCAGACTCCTGCACGTCGCGCCACACGCTCATCCTCGAAAGTTCGCGGCCCATCGCCGCCAGCAGGTGGCTCGCCGATCGCAGCGACAACCCCAGGGCCCAGCTCAGCGCGGCCAGCCCCCGCAGCCTCAGGCTCTGGTCGTGGCCGTCCACGCCCTGCGGATAGTGTCGGAACGTGCGGCGGCAGTCGACGCAACGGTATCTGTGTACGGTCACCTGGCTGACGTAGAGGTCCTTGACGGGCTTGGCGACCGCTCCGTGTCTGTTCAGGAACACAGAGCCGCAGTGTGGACAGGCCAGCGGTCGAGTGTCCGGATGGAGCTTGACCTGCGGAAGCGTGAATCGTACTCTGGTCATCGGCGGGAGTCCTGCTTGGGGATTGTGCTTCATACCCAAGACTACCAGGACTCCTCGCTTTTCGTCACCCCACCGCCTGTGGGACGGTTACGCGCGCGGACTCGCCTTGACCGGCTCTGAAGCATCCCCATATAATGGTGCGACCGATTGCGCAGCGCGCATCAAGCGAGGCAAATGGATGAGTGAAAGCGCCACCGCGCGCGTTGAACACGTTAGGGACGATGCCCTTGCGGCGCTGGCGCGTACAGAATCGCCCGAAGACCTGGAAGCGTGGCGAATTGCATTCCTGGGCCGGAGAGGCCACCTGACCGGGTTGCTCCGCGCCGTGGGATCGCTGCCGCCAGACCAGCGCAGGGCCGCGGGCGAGGCGGCCAACCGCGCGAAGTCGGATCTCGAGAGCGCCCTTGCCGAGCGAGAGCACGCTTTGGCAGTGGGGGACGGCTTGAACGCCGCCCAGGATGGCGCCATCGACGTCACACTGCCCGGTTGGCCCGCGCCCGTGGGCGGTCTGCACCCCACCACGCTGATCGTGCGAGAGATCTGCGACGCCTTCATTTCGATGGGATTCCAGGTGGTCGAAGGCCCCGAGGTGGAGTGGGACCACTACAACTTCGAGATGCTCAACATCCCGAAAGACCACCCGGCGCGCGACATGTGGAACACTCTCTGGCTGGACTACGAGGACGACGCCGGCGAGACTCCAATGCTGCTGCGCACGCACACTTCGCCCATGCAGGCTCGCATCATGGAGGGCCAGGAACCTCCGGTGCGCGTGGTCGTGCCGGGCAAGTGCTACAGGTACGAGGCCACCGACGCCACGCACGAGTGGCACTTCTTCCAGATAGAGGGACTGGCGGTGGATCGCGGCGTCACGTTCGCCGACCTCAAGGGCACTCTGTACGAGTTCGCGCGCCTGGTCTTTGGGCAGGAGAGGCGGGTGCGATTCCGCTGCGACTACTTCCCGTTCGTCGAGCCGGGCGTGGACATGTCCATCGACTGTTTCGCCTGCGCCGGCGATGGCTGCCGCATCTGCGGCGAGACGGGCTGGATCGAGATCATGGGCGCGGGCATGGTGCACCCGAAGGTGCTGGAAGGCGTGGGATACGACCCCAACATCTACACGGGCTTCGCCTTCGGAATGGGGCCTGAGCGCATCGCGATGCTCAAGTACGGAATAGACGATATTCGCCTGTTCTACGCCAACGACCTGCGCTTTCTGAGTCAGTTCTAGCACGGGGCGCGCCACGCCGGACCGGCCGCGAGGGCGCCCGCACCCAGTCCGCCACGCGCCCTTGGAATTGGATCGCGCGCCCTGAATTGGGCAACCCGGAAGACATAGCCGCATTCGAGAGCGACATCGATGAAAATACCCCTGTCCTGGCTGAAAAAGTACGTCCCAGTCGACCTGCCGGTGCGCGAGCTCGCGCACCGGCTGACCATGGCCGGCAATGAAGTCGGCGAGGTCGCATTTGTCGGCGGCGACTGGGAGCGCGACAAGCTGGTGGTGGGGCACGTGCTGAAAGTGGAGCCGCACCCCAACGCCGACCGGCTGAGCCTTCCCACGGTGGAGCTGGGCAACGGCGAGACGGCAACCGTGGTCTGCGGCGCCCCCAACGTGGCGGCGGGCCAGAAGATCGCATTCGCGCGCGAGGGTGCAAGACTCTTCAGCCCCCGCAGCGGCAAGGCGGAGCGGCTCAAGCGAGCCAAGATTCGCGGAGTCGAGTCGGCGGGCATGGTCTGCTCCCCACTTGAGCTTGGCCTGGGCGATGACCACGACGGGATTCTAACGCTCCCGGACGACGCGCTCACCGGCACGCCGCTCGCCGACTACCTTGGCGACGCAGTTCTCGACGTGGAAGTCACCCCCAACCGGCCGGACTGCCTGTCCGTGCTGGGCATAGCTCACGAGGTGGCGGCCATTACGGGTGGGAGCGTGGCAGAACCTGACCTGACTTACCCCGAAGACGGCCCGCCAATAGAGGAACTGGTCTCCATCGAGATTGCCAATCCCGAGCTGTGCGGCCGGTACACCGCCAGCCTCATACGCGGAGTTCGCATTGGCGAGTCGCCGCAATGGATGCAGGACGCCCTGATAAGGGCCGGGCAGAGGCCCATCAACAACGTGGTCGACATCACCAACTACGTGATGATCGAGTACGGCCAGCCGCTCCACGCGTTCGACTTCGACAACGTGCGCGACAGCCGCATCGTGGTGAGGGCAGCGCGCCCGGGCGAGACGCTGGAGACGCTGGACGGCGTGCGCCGCGCCCTGAATCCGCCCATGCTCTGCATCGCCGACTCGCACGACGCCATCGGCCTCGCGGGCGTGATGGGCGGCGCAAGCACCGAGATGGACGAGAACACGACGTCGGTGCTGCTGGAGGCGGCCAGCTTCGACCCCGTCAACACTCGCCGCACCCGCACCGCGCTGAGGATGAACACCGAGGCTTCGTACCGATTCGAGCGAGCCATACGGGCCGAGCTCGCCGAGCGCGGCCTGCGCAGGGCCACTGCGTTGATCCTCGAAATCGCCGGCGGCGCCGCCGCCAAGGGCATCGTCGACCTGTACCCGGGGCGCAAGCCGACACCCACCGTAAGGCTGAGCCGGCGCCGCGTGCGGCAGGTGCTTGGGGGGGACTACAGCGTCGCGCGCATGAGAGAAGTGCTGGACTCACTCGGTTTCGAGCGGGCGCCGGAGCCTTCCGGGCTCATCGACGTTATCGAAGCGGTGGAGGCGGGGCCGGCCCCCGAACGCCGCGACACCATCTGGGTCCATCCGCCCTACTGGCGCTCGGACGTGTCCATCGAAGACGACCTGGTGGAAGAAGTCGCCCGTGTAACAGGCTACGACTCGATACCAACGACGATGCTGGCGGCGTCCATCCCTCACCACCTGCCGCAATCGCTGCGCGAGCTGAAGGAGCGGGTGCGGGACTGCCTGGCGGAGTCCGGGATGCGCGAGACCATTACCTATTCCTGCACCACGCTCGAAATTCTCGAGAGTGTGGGCGCGGTGGACGAGTCGAACCCGCCGCTGCGTATCGCCAACCCGATGAGCGCCGACTTCGAGTACTTGCGAACAAGTCTGCGAGGTGCGGTGCTTGGGACTCTCGCGGCGAACCGCCGCAACGCCCAGAGCGAGGGCATTCGCATATTCGAGCTGGGGCGCGTGTACTTGCCAAAACTCGAGGCCAAGGAACGCGACCTGCCCAACGAACGTGAGATGCTGGTTGGCGTGGTGTCCGGCCCGCGCTCGACGGTGTCGTGGCTCACGCCGCAGGGCGACATGGGCTTTTTCGACGCCAAGGGAGCCCTGGAGGCGCTTTTCGCCCGGCTTGACTTCGAGGTCGACTACGAACCGTGCGAGAGCGGCTTTTTCAGGCAAGGACGTGCGGCGCGGTTGACCTGCGGCGGCGCGTCCGTCGGCGAGATAGGCGAGGTGCGCCCGGACGTGCTGACCCGGTTCGATCTCGAAGACGCCCCCGTGGCGCTGTTCGAGGTTGACGTCGAGTGTCTGGCCCAGGCGATGCCCGACACCCCCCGGCGCTACCGGCGAACGAGCCGCTTCCCTGTGTCGAACCGCGACGTCGCGCTGGTGATGGACGCCGACGTGCCCTCGTCGCGGGTGCAGTCCATCATCGCCCGGCACAAGATGGTCGCGAACAGCGCTCCATTCGACGTATACTCAGGCGAAGGCGTTCCAAGGGGCAAGAAGTCGGTGGCCTACAGGATAGAGTTCCGGTCCGACAGGGGAACGCTTACCTCCGAGCAGGTGGACAGGTACCAGGGCGACATTCTGCGGCAGCTTCGGCGCGAACTGGGCGCCGAGCTTAGGGTGTAGGGAAAGCAATGACTCAGTACACGCACGTACACCGCCATCACAACGAGTCCATGCTCAGCGTCGAGGAGGCGCTGGAACGGATTCTGGGATTCTTCAGCGCGCTGGACGTGGAGCGAAAGCCCATACTGGACGCGCTGGGCCAGGTGCTGGCGGAGGACGCTGTTTCGCTGTACGACATACCGCCGCTGGACAACTCCGCCATGGACGGCTACGCGGTCCAGTCGGAGAGCGTGGCGGGGGCCTCCGAGGACTCTCCCGCTATGCTGGAGGTCGTGGGTTACGTGGCCGCCGGTCAGTTGCCGCGGGAAGAAGTTGGGCCGGGGACGGCGGTCCGCATCATGACCGGTGCTCCAATCCCCAGGGGCGCCGACGCCGTGGTGCCGTTCGAGGACACGGACGAGGTGGATCGGCGCGGGGCCGGCGGCGACACGTCGCGAATCGGCGTCAATCTGGCTGTGCCGCCCGGCGCGGAGATCCGCCCCGCTGGGCAGGACGTCAGGCGCGGCACGCTGGTTCTGAAACGCGGCTCGCTGCTGCGACCAGCCGAGATAGGCGTTCTGGCGTCGCTCGGCTACGCGGAGGTCAGCGTGGTGCGCCGGCCCGTGGTGGCGATACTCGCCACTGGCGACGAGCTGCTGGAGCCGGGCGAAGCGTCCGAAGCCGGCAAGATCTTCAACAGCAACAACTACAGCGTGGCCGCGGGCACGCTTCGCTATGGGGGCATTCCCAGGCTGCTGGGCATTGCGGGGGACAACCTGGAGTCGATGAACGCCAAGCTGGAGCAGGCGCTCGAATGCGACATGCTCGTAACGTCGGCGGGCGTTTCAAAGGGCGACTACGACATGGTTAAGGACGTGCTGGCGCAGCACGGCAGCATCGACTTCTGGTCGGTGCGGATGCGCCCGGCCAAGCCGCTGGCCTTTGGCACGCTAACCGCCAGAGACGGCCGGCGCGTGCCTCACCTCGGACTGCCCGGCAATCCGGTCAGCGCGCTGGTGGCGTTCGAGCAGTTCGGCCGCCCCGCCATCAGGAAGATGCTTGGCCTGAGCAACGTAGGTAAGCCGACGGTAGAGGCCGTGCTGGACGAACCGATAGAAAATCCGGATGGGCGCAGGGTCTACGCCAGGGCGGTGGTTACCAGGCACAATGGCGGGTACAGAGCTCGGCTCACGGGCGACCAGGGATCGAACCTGCTTACGTCCATGGCGCTGGCCAACGGCCTCGCCATCTGCCCAGAGGACGTACCCCTCATGGCGGCCGGAGAGGTCGTGCAAACTCAGATGTTGGATTGGCCGGAGGAAGTGTTTTGATGAGTCCACAAGAGGGCGAAGCGTTCAACGGGGCGGCAATCGACCAGCCAAGGAAGTACTTCATCGACGCCGACATGGCCGAAGCACGGCGCCGGTCGCTGCCCGTAATGGTCGCATCCAGGCAGTGCTACATGTGCCAGCAGGCGGTTGAAGAGGAGATCGACTCGACCGAGGCAAAGGAGTTGATCGACCAGATAGTCGACCACTGCGCCAGCGCCAACGACTACCTTTTGGAAGATACTCCGCTCAAGGAGGCGATCTTCAGAGTGCTGCTCTCGCGGGGCAACCAGCCGATGGGAGCCAACGAGATCAGCGTGGCCATCAGTGACAAGTGGGTCAACGCGACCAACCAGCGAAACACCTCTCCGTCCATCATCGAACGATTGCTCCGGCACGGCGAGAGCTACTGCATCTCGCCCTACCGCGAGGATGAAGACGACTAGTGAGCGAGGCCTATCCGCCAAGCCTCAGGTAAGTTAGACAGACTTCGCCGCATACGAAAGAGGGGCCAATCCGGCCGCCACATGCAAGCCCAACGTCGGTATCGGCCCGTAAGGGCGACGGGTAGGCGCTACGCCTCGCTGTCTCTGGACTTCTTCCGTTTGCCCACCACCTCCACCACCTGGGGCAACGTGGAGTCGGAAAGCGGCACAGCCGAAAGGGCTTTGCTGACCTTCTTCTTCGGCTTCTTGGCCTCTCGTTTTGGGACTCTTCCTTTCGGCATGGCCCATTCTCCCTAAATCAAACTGGGCGCAAGCGCCCTAAGCTGAGTTTAGATGACCTTGACCCTCGTGTAAAGCCGGCTCCAGCAAGGTTGGCGAACCGCAAACGTGCTATAATTCTCGAGGGGAGAGATGGCCGAGAGGCTGAAGGCGCCGGTCTCGAAAACCGGTATGGGGGCAACCTCATCGTGGGTTCGAATCCCACTCTCTCCGCCACGCCAACCGCTGCCCGCAAGCGGCGATTGCAGCCAGCGACTCGGTACACAAAAGGGCCTCGCACCGCCCGTGCCGGACCTGATCAGTGGAGAGATGCTAGAGAGGACGAATAGGCGCGACTGGAAATCGCGTGTACCTGCAAGGGTACCGTGGGTTCGAATCCCACTCTCTCCGCCAGCCAACCGGTCGCGGTGCCGGGCGAGCGCCCAACGGGTCACGCGGGGCGTCTAGGAAGCGCGGCGATGGAAGTTGGCGAGAAGCTGTACGTTACCGACAGGACCCCGTGGCGGGAGTGGCTGGAAGCCAACTTCGACACCGCCAGCGAAATCTGGCTCGTGTACCCCAACAAGGCCACCGGACAGCCACGCATTCCGTATAACGACGCTGTCGAGGAGGCGCTCTGCTTCGGTTGGATCGACTCGATCATCAAAAGCGCCGGTGAAGGCCTGGCGGCCCAGCGATTCACGCCGCGCAACCCGAAGAGCGGCTTTTCCCAGCCCAATAAAGAGAGACTGCGCTGGCTGGACGAGCGCGGCATGATCCACCCGACCGTCCGCGAGGCCGCGCGGCGCGCACTCGCAGAGCCGTTCGTATTCCCCTCCGACGTGGTGGACGCGATAAAGGCCTACCCCGACGCCTGGCGTAACTACAACGCCTTCTCCGAGACGTACCGCAGAATCCGCGTGGCCTACGTCGCCGTCGCCCGCAGGCGTCCCGAAGAGTTCGACAGGCGGCTTGCCAGCCTCATCCGCGCCAGCGCAAAGGGGCGAAAGCTCGGCACGGTTGGCATGGAGAAGTACTACTAGGCGCCGGCCAGGACAGCCGGATTCCGATTACCAGCTATCGATACACCACGGCATGAGGTCGGTGGCGAACATCGCGTCCGCGCGGGCGAGCGCGCCTGGCGTGTTCTCCTCCACTCTGTCCGCATGGTACAGCGTGCGCAGCTTGACGCTGCCCAGGAATATCGCGCCGAGGTCCATGTCGAAGTAGAACTGCCACAGTGCGGCGTAGGCGTCGTCGGTAGCTGCCATAAGCTTGATGACCCTCATCAGGTGGCCGTCTTTGATGGTGAACCAGCCGTAGTCGTCTGGCCGGCAATCGACCTCGTACTTCACGAACCATGCGCGTGGGTCGGCGCCGCGCATGGCGGGCTGACCGGATGGCCATCTGGCGGCCATCGCAGGCGTGAGAGGAGCAGCATGGCCAAGAGGGCGGCGATTACGACTCCCATGCCCAAGGCAGCTTCCGTGTTGGTGATGATGTCGCTGGTGCAGTAGCTGCGGGGGCCTACGGGGGGGCCTACTCTCTGCCACGTCACACCACCGTCGTAGCTCACCATCGCGGGGCCGCCGCTCATGGGTCCGGCGTTGAGCCCCCCAGGCCCACCGACGTTTGGCCGATACTCCCAGCGTGACTGTCCGTCGGAGTCGTAAGACAGAACCCAACACTGGTCCTCGTCGTCCTGGATTCCCCAAAGTGCAAAGAAGCCAAGTGCCACGGTCGCGACGATGAACAGCCCTGCGACCGCGGCGGGAACGGAGGTCACCAGAGAGCGGCCCGATGCTGAGAGGCTCCTTGCGGCGGCGAACCAGAGCACGAAGGTCGCGGGGAGCAAGACTACGGAGACAAGCGAGAAGGTTGAGAAGCTGGCTACGAGTGAGAGGAGTCCGATAGCCGCCAAGAGGCCTCCACGGACTCCGGGGTCCCGCGCCCCGGATGCCATGAGGGCGAGCAGGTATGGTGAGGCGTACACCAGGGCGAAGGCGATGTTGCCGGCAAGCTGGGCGGCTACCTCCGGGGACTCACTGTTGAGGACTCGCACGCAGCCGAGGCCTATCGCGGGGATGATACCAGCGACGGCGCCGATTACGGCCGCACGGGCGCCGCGTTCCGTCTTTGCTGCATCGTGCGGGTACAGTTCAATCCTCTCTTCCTGTTGAGTTGACTCGTTCCTAGGCCGAGGTTGAGGCTACCATTTCCCCCATCAGTTGGGCTCTGTTGGTCGGCGCCACGATGCGCTCCAATTCGCGGCGCAAGAACTCCTCCAAGGTCTGGCTGCGTAGGGCAGCGCGCCTGGCGAGCTTGTCGCGAATTTCTTCGGGAACGTCCGTTATGGTTATCTGCACTGACATATCCGCATTATTCCATCAACTATGGCGTTTTGCCATCACTCTCCCTCAGCGTTGACGGCGCAACAGGCCCACTATACACTTCCAGCTACGGCAAGCGCCGCAAACCAACGCCACAAGGAGATTTCGGGTGTACCTAGTCAGAAGGATAGCCAAGACCAAGCCCCAGACGGAGTGGGAGGTTGCAGCGATTCTGCGAAGAATCTGCAATGCATACGAGGAAAACGGCCGCAGCAAGGCCACCATCATGGTCGGCGGGCGCGGCCTGCCGGGCGAGAGCCAGGTCATCGCCGAATGGACGCAGGAATCCATCGAGCCCAACTGGGTGTCCAAGGTGCCGGCGTCGGTCCGGGACGATAACGCCAAGCTCCAGTCCCTCATCCTGGAGTACCTCATCGAGTTCTACGAGGTCGTGACCGACGAGAAGATGAAGGAGCGCGGCCTGTAGCGGGACTTAGGACGCAGGGCACGTCCGCGCCCTGCAAGCGTGCATCGGAAGGCGTATGGAGAGAAGCGGAGGCGCGAACGTGACCACCACAACTAACGGCACCACCCACGGCAGCCACGGGCTCTACTCCCACCGCCCACTCGTGTGGGGCAGGCAAGGCATGTCCGGCGGCGGCACGCAGCTAACGGCGCAAGCGGGTATGCGTGCGCTTTGGCATGGGGGCAACGCCGTCGATGCCGCCGTCGCCTCAGCGCTCGCGGCCGGCGTACTCGAGCCGACGGCGCACTACACGCTGGGCGGCGAGGTGGCTATGCTGCTGTACGATGCCGAAGCGGGCAAGGTGCGCTCGGTGGTCGGCCAGGGCTGGGCGCCACGGGCCGCGACCATCGACCTCTACATGGAGCGCTGGGGCGAAATCCCGCCGGGCGTGCACTCCAGCACCGTGCCGGGCGTTGTTTCGGCGCTGCTCACGATGCTTGGCGCCCACGGCACCACCTCGTTCGGACAGGCGGCGGCGAGCGCGATACAGTTGGCCGACGGGGGATTTCCGGCCTATTCGCTGTTCAGCCGCACCATCGCTACGCCGGCGCGGTTCGCCAACCTCAGCGCCCATGCGGATTCCGCCCGCGTCTTCCTGCCGGGCGGCTCTCCCCCTGCCGTCGGCAGCAACTTCAGACAGCCGGACCTGGCGCGCACCTTGTCGCTGATGGCCCAGGCCGAGAGCGACGCGCTGGCCGCGGGCGCGGACCGCGAAGGCGGGATACAGGCGGCAAGGGACTGCTTCTACAAGGGCGATCCGGCGCGCCGGATGGTGGCCGCGCTCAAGGAGCTTGGCGGCCTGTATGAGTACGAGGACTTCGCCGAGTACGAGTCGCCATTCGAGGATCCCATTTCGGTGGACTACCGCGGCTACACGGTCTACACCAACCGCACCTGGACACAGGGTGTGGCGCTGTTGCAGGCTCTGAGCATCCTGGAGGGCGTGGACCTCGCCGCGTTGGGCCACAACAGCCCCGAGGCGATTCACGTGCAGGTCGAGGCGCTGAAGCTGGCGATGGCCGACCGCGAGCGCTACGCTGGCGACCCCGATTTCGTGGACGTACCGTTCGATGGTCTGCTGTCGCCGCGGTATGGCGCGTTGCGCCTTTCGGTGCTGGACAGGGAGCGAGCGCGGGCCGAGTACCCACCGGGGGACCCGCGCGCGATGAGGGCGGCCGTCAACGGTGTTGGCGCCGCGCATGTTGTCGAAGCCGCGGGGGAATTCGACGGTACAACATACCTTTCGACCGCCGACGCGCAGGGCAACATGGTCTCGGCGACGCCGAGCAGCTTCGCCGGGCTGGCGCAGGGCATGGTGCTCGGCGACACCGGAATCGTCATCAACTGCCGCGGCTGCTACTTCTGGCTCGACGCCGACAACCCCAACGCGCTCGCGCCCCGCAAGCGCCCGCGCACGACCCCATGCACATTCATCGTGCTGAAGGACGGCAAGCCTTTCATGACGCTGGGCACGCCCGGCGGCGACAGCCAGGTACAGAGCAACCTGCAGGTGTTCACGAACATCGCCGACTTCGGCATGGATGTTCAGGAAGCGGTGTCCGCTCCCAGGTTCTGTGGCTACAGCTTCCCCAGCTCGCCATGGCCGCACGGCGTGTCTCCCAACCGCCTCTCGCTCGAAGGCCGCATCCCGCGGGAGACCGCAGGCGCGCTCGCCGAGAAGGGACACGACGTGAACATCATCGGGCCGTGGGGCATTGTCAACGGATTTACGCCGATAGTCGCGAACAACGGCGTCTACACCGGCGGAGCCGACCCGCGGCGCGACGCCGTTATGCTGGGATGGTGAGGCGAAAGTGACGACGACGCACTCGATAACCGAAGTTGAACTGACCGACGCCCATATCGTCGTCGAGTGGAGCGACGGCCACATCAGCGTGTACGACCCCAGGCAGGTGCGGATAAACTGCGGCTGCGCCCAGTGCGTCGAGGAGTGGAGCCGCCGCAAGCTGCTCGATCCCGCCACGGTGCCAGCCGACATCCGCGCCGAGGACTACCTGATGGTAGGCAAGTACGCGGTGCAGTTCCTCTGGAGCGACGCGCACTTCACCGGCATATACACGTTCGAGACGCTCCGCAGGCTGTGCGACTGCGGCGACTGCAGGGCGGCCCTGGGGTGACGGAGCGGCTGCCCAGGGCAATCCTGTTCGACCTCGATGACACTATCCTGTCCGCATCCGCCGCCACTCCCGCCGTTATGGAGCAGGTGTGCGCCCAATTCGCTCCCCGGATGCCTGGCGTCTCCGCCGCCGGCCTCTACACCACGTTCCGGGACGCCGCCGGCGAATACTGGTCTGATCCGGAGCGGCAGCGCAGCGGCCGCCTGAACCCCGCCGAGGCCACGCTCGCCATCGCGACGAGCGCGCTGGACAGCCTGGGCGTATGCGACGACACAGGGCTGGCCTGGGACCTCGCAGAGAGCTACCGCACGACGCGGGAAAGCAGCCTCAAGCCCTATCCGGGCGCTATCGAGACACTGGAACGGCTGCTGGGCATGGGGGTGAAGCTGGCCCTGATTACCAACGGCAGCGCCGAGGGCCAGCGCGGCAAGGTGGTGCGCTTCGAGCTGGAACGCTTCTTCGGCTGCATCGTCATCGAGGGGGAGTTCGGCGTCGGCAAGCCCGACGAGCGCGTCTACAAGCACGCGCTGGCGGCGCTGGCCACCGATCCCGAAGACGCCTGGATGGTGGGCGACAACCTCGAATGGGAGGTCGCCGTGCCGCAGCGACTCGGCCTGCGCGGCATCTGGGTAGACTGGGCGGGGGCGGGGCTGCCGGAAGGGACGACCGTAAGGCCGGACCGGATAGTGCGGGCGATATCGGAGTTGATGTAGGCGTCCTTTTGTCGCAGCTTTCGCACAAGCTCGCGGTACCTCACGCGACAATCAGGAGGGTATCCGCGAGATCCCTGATGGAATCAGGAAGTTCATCGCCGTGCTCCTCATATGACGCGATGAACTCTGCCGCGACACTGCGTAGACTGGCCAATGCGTCATCGGGCGTCTCTCCCCACGCTCTGCAACCCGGAAGTGCAGGGACCTCGGCCATGTACATATTTTCAGTGTCCTCGGAAGGTTTCTTCATCCTGTAGGGCAATCTGTATTGAGCCATCCTCAGCCTCCTCCCACGAGTGCCAGAGAAGATACTACGCCAGTGGAGTCACACCAACGCACCCAGGGTTGTCGGCAAGACTGGAAACGCCGCCAGCCCGAAGCACCGGTGTTTCATTATAATACCAAATGGCAACGGACTAACCTGGATGTCCGCTCGGCACGCTACCGCGGCGGCTTCTCGCCCACCAGCAGGGCAACCGACCGCATCCACACGCGCCTGTTCGCCACCAGCCGCAGTCCCGCATCCTCCATGAGAGACGCCAGTTGTGGCGCGCTCGCGAATCCGCCCACCGACTCCGGCAGGTAGGTGTAGGCCTCTCGCTCGCCGGCGAAGACCGCGCCCAGCGCGGGAGCGACACGACCGAAGAGCCTGGGGAACGCGCGTCCCCACGCGCCCTCTTCGTCCATCCTCACTATCTCCAGCACGGCAACCCGCCCTCCGGGTCGCACCACACGCGCGAGCTCCCGGACGGCCAGAGGCCGGTCGATAAAGTTGCGCACGCCGAATCCCACGGTCGCGCAGATGAAGCTGTCGTCCGCGAAGGGCAGCGAGTGGGCGTCTCCCACCACAAGGTCGACGGCGCCCGCAAGCCCCTGCCGCAGTGCCTTGCGGGCCGCCACGTGCAGCATGGGCGGCGAGAAGTCCAGCGCTGCCACGTGGGTCACCGAGGGGTCGCGCGCCAGGTCGAACGCGAAATCGCAAGTGCCGGCGGCCACGTCCAGGGCCGGCCCCGACATCGATCCGACGGCAAGGCGGCAGGCCCTGCGCCGCCAGGCGTAGTGCCTGCCGGCGGTCATTACGGTGTTCATCAGGTCGTACCGCCGAGAGATGCGCGCGAACATCTCCGCCACGTAGCGCGCCCTCTCGCGTCCCCGCAGCTGCGCCACCGGACGCGCCCCTAACCGCGCCGGCCGGCCAGGGCGCGTATGGCCCTGGGCAGCTCCGGCAACAGGTCGCTCGCCACCATCCCGGCGTCGCCCAACTCCGCGCGCACGCGCTCTCCCACCGCGCCGTGCAGGTACACACCCAGTGTGGCCGCGTCGAACAGGCCTACACCTTGTGCCAGCAGGCCGGCGATTGCCCCCGCCAGCACGTCGCCGGTGCCCGCCGACGCCAGGCCCGGATTGGCGAACGGCGACAGCGTCGCGCGCCCGTCCGGCGCCGCTACGACCGTGAAGGCGCCCTTGAGCGCGACGACCTTGCCCCACGCCGCGGCGGCGTTCGTCGCCGTGGCCACCCGGTCGGCCTGCAGGCGTGTCGTTGACTCGCCCAGCAGCCGCGACATCTCGCCGGGGTGGGGCGTCAGCACCGCTCCTGACGTGAGAGAGTCGCTCCAGGCATCACCGCGGCTTGCGAGAAAGTTCAGGGCGTCGGCGTCCACGACCGCGGGAGGGAGCGGCTCACCACTTAGCAGCAGCCGCTCCAGCAGACCGCGCGTCCGCTCATCCTGTCCGAGGCCACAGCCGACCAGCAACGAGTCGTAGCCATTCATCGCCTCCAGTAGCATGGCCGCGGCCCGCTCAGGCTCGGCGAACCCGGGGGTCGATTCCGGTAGCGGGATGAAGGTCGGCTCGGTCGTACCGCTCGCGACGGACGACTGAAGGCCGGCTGGAATGGCGAGCGTGACCAGGCCCGCGCCCGCGCGAGTGGCCGCAGATGCCGCCAGTCGCGCCGCGCCGACGTAGTTGGGCGACCCGGCAACGACCAGCGCGCGCCCAAAGCTGCCCTTGTGCGCGGCGAGCGGCCTGGGCGGCGCCAGCTGCGCGGCCGAGTCCGCCGTCATCAACTCCACACGCACGTCGTCGTCCAGGCCGGCCGGTATGCTGATGTCCAGCACCTCCAGCGCGCCCAAGCTCTCGGCCCCGGGCAGCGCGAACATGCCCAGCTTGGGATAGCCAAGAGCCAGCGTCACGTCCGGCCGGGGCGTGAGTGGGTCCAGCGCGCCGGTGTCCGCATCCAGCCCGGAAGGAACGTCCACCGCGAACAGCGCCAGGTCCGCTCGGCTCGACCGTTCACGCGACACCTCGGCAAGGATAGACGCCAACGGGCCTTCTATGGGCCGGGACCGTCCCGTCCCCAGCACGGAATCTACCGCCGCGTGGGCCAGGGCCAGCCATTCACGGAGCAGGGTCAAGCCCTCGTCGTCTGAGACCCGGACGATGGGAGTCCCTATCTCACGCAGCGTGTCGAGCTTGGGATCCGGAGACGGCCTATGGCCGCACAGGTAGACCAGCACACGAGCGCCCCATTTGTGCAGATGGCGAGCGGCCACCAGGCCGTCTCCGCCGTTGTTGCCCGGCCCGACAAGCGCAACCACGCGGACACCCGGCAGGTGGCCCAGGCGGCGACGCACGCTGCGGGCCACCTCCAGCCCCGCGTTCTCCATCAGAGTATCCTTGGACACGGGGAAAGGGGCGAGAGCCTCGGACCGGTCCTCGATTCGGCGCATCTGCGCCGCGGACACTACCTTAACGGCCATAGCGAACGGCCATAGCGAACGGCCATAGCGAAGCGCGACTAAAGCTTGCCGACGAGCGACTTGAGCAGCGCGCGCGTGCGCGCCGCCGACGCCTCCTCGTCGTCGCCATCGGGAAAGATGGACGCCAACAGCTCGGTCGCGCCCGCCTCCGCGACGACGCGCAGCTGCTCCGCCACCTCGCCCTCGCTACCCACCACGGCAATGTCGGCGGGGCTCTCGACGCCCTCTATGTCCAGCATACGCCTGTAGCTCGGCAGCAGGCCGTATCGCCCGAAGTTCTCGGCGGCCCGCAGGCGGGCGCCGACAGGGTCGTCGGTGACCGCTATGGGCAGGCCCACGCACACACGGGGCGCGGGACGGTCCGCATCGGCGGCGGCGGCACTGATGCGCGGCGCCACGTGGGTCCGCAGTGTCTGGGGGCCTACCATCCAGGTGACCGTGCCCTCGGCCTGCTCACCGGCGATGCGCAGCATACGCGGCGCGAGAGCGGCCACCAGGATCGGGAACGTTTCCGCGCTGGGAACGTCGATGTCCGTGTTGACTCGGAAAATCTCGCCGTCGAACCGCGCGCTGCCGCCGTCCACAAGCGAACGCAGCACGGTCAGGTACTCGCTCATGTGGCGCGCGGGGCGCTCGAACGGCAGACCCCAGCGCTCCTCCACGGTGAGCCTGTGCGACAGCCCGATGCCCAGGTCGAGACGCCCGCCGGTGGCGGCGTTGGCAGTCAGCGCCTGCTGTGCCAGCATCACCGGGTGGCGTGGGAAGGTGGGCACGACCGCCGTGCCCATGCGTATGCGCTCAGTACGCTGGCCGGCGAGCGCGAACAGCGTCAGCGCGTCCACGCCCGCGACCTGGGCCGACCAGAAGCTGTCGAAGCCGTCGTTCTCGGCGTCCACGGCCTGCTGCACCTGCCCCTCCAGTCCGGACGAGGCTCCCATCGAGCCAATGAAGATTCCTATTTTCATGTTTTCCAATGCCTCCTGGAGTCAGCCATCTCTGGTGTCCCTTCCCCCTCGATGGGGGAAGGTTCGCGCTACGAGGACAACGGCCAGCACGGGCGGGTCCCTTCCCCCTCGATGGGGGAAGGTTAGGATGGGGGTGACGCTGTATTGCCTACCTGCCCTCGCTGCCACGCCTGTTGCGCCTGACCGGCAGCGTGTTCTCGTGCCGGCTCTCGGCGACAACCATGGCGACGGCGTAGTCGCGGGAGTGCGAGATAGACAGGGCTAGCTGTTCGATACCGAGCAGCTCGGCGCGGGCGAGGGCCCTGCGGTGCAACCGCACCGTGGGCGCGCTGCCCCTGCGGCGCACCACCTCGATATCCTTCCAGGGCACGCCGCGGATTCCGGTGCCGAGCGCCTTCATCACCGCCTCTTTCGCGGCGAATCGCCCCGCGAGCTGCGGCGCGCGTCCCCGGCAGAAAGCGATCTCGCCCTCCGTGTAAATGCGGCGCGCGAACCTTTCGCCGTACTCCCGCGCTACGCGCCGGACTCGCCCTATTTCGATGATGTCCACACCGGTGACGAGCGTCATAGCTCTCGCAAATCCCCTCCGGCCATTCCAGCCGGGCAGCCGCCATTATAGTCCGCGCCGGCGCGCCATGTCATTCCGATAGTCCGCGCCGGCGCGCCATGTCATTCCGATAGTCCGCGCTGTCGCGCCATGTCATTCCGAGCGGAGCCGAGGAATCCGGCCTCCGCGGCGAGGAACCAGGTTGTTTCGCGGAAAGGCTGTTTAGATTCTTCGACAAGCTCAGAATGACATGGAATGCTGCAAACCCCTATAATTGGGCCAATATCCAGGGCCGCTCGAAGGCCCGCGACAGGAGGCGCGTCCCATGCCCGCAGTGCGAATAGACGGCGCGGCCATGGCGGCCGAGATCCGGGGAGAGGTCGCGGAGGGGGCGGCCGAGATGAAGGAAAAGCACGGCGTGACGCCCGGACTCGCCGCAGTGCTGGTGGGCGACGATCCCGCGTCGGCGATATACGTCCGCAACAAGCAACGAGAAGCCACCGCCGCCGGGCTGTTGGCCGAGATCTTCCTGCGCCCGGCCGACACCTCCCAGGACGAGGTGCTGACGCTGGTCGCGCAGCTTAACGCCGACGACCGGTTTCACGGCATATTGGTGCAGCTTCCTCTGCCCGACCACGTGGACGAGAACGCCGTAATAGAGTTGATAGACCCGATGAAGGACGTCGACGGGCTTCACCCGACCAACATGGGGCGCCTCATGGCGGGGAGGCCGCGATTCGTTTCGGCCACTCCGGCGGGCATTCAGCAGTTGTTGCTGCGCACCGGCAACGACCCGTCGGGCAAGAATGTGGTGGTGTGCGGCAGAAGCAACATCGTGGGCAAACCCATCGCCAACCTGCTGATGCAGCGCCTGGCAGGCTCGAACGCGACCGTCACGGTGTGCCACACGCGCACTGCGAACCTGGCCGAGGTCACTCGCGGCGCGGACATCCTGATCGCGGCGATGGGGCAGCCACGGCTCATCACGGCGGACATGGTGAAGGAGGGCGCTGTCGTCATAGACGTCGGCACCAACCGCGTCGACGCGCCGGACCGCGAGCGCGGCTACCGGCTGGTGGGCGACGTGGCCTACGGACCGGTGAGGCAGAAGGCCGCGGCGATAACGCCCGTGCCGGGCGGCGTTGGCCCGATGACCATCGCCATGCTGCTGGTGAACACTCTCAAGGCCGCGCGGCTGTCGGTACACCCCGAACTCGACGGCCACGCCTGAGACCCACGCTCCGGGAATGAACACCGGCGACTTCGATTACCACCTCCCGCCCGAGCTGATAGCGCAGACACCCCTGGAGCGGCGCGACTCGTCGCGGCTCATGGTGGCGCCGCTGGATGGCGCGCCGTCCCGTCACACGCTCTTCTCCGAGCTTCCCCGCATCCTGTCGCCCGGCGACGTGCTGGTGATGAACGACAGCAGGGTCATTCCAGCGCGCCTCGTCGGTCGTCGCGCCGTCACCGGCGGCAGGGCGGAGCTACTGTTGCTGGAGAGGCTGTCGCCCGGCGTGTGGCGCGCGCTGGCGAGACCGGGCCGCCGGCTCGGACCGGGCGCCGTCGTGGAGTTCTCGAGCGCAGAGGCCGAGATGAGCGCTGAGGTGCTTGAGGTGGATGCGAGCGGCGCGCGAATCGTGCGACTGCGGGGAGAGGACCGCCTTGGCGAGGTGGGGGCGATGCCGCTGCCGCCCTACATTCGCCAGCCGCTGCGCGACGCCGAACGCTACCAGACAGTCTACTCGCGGGTCGAGGGCAGCGTGGCCGCGCCAACCGCGGGGCTGCACTTCACGCCGGCGCTGCTCGACGAGCTACGGGCGGCAGGCGTGGAGACGGCGTTCGTGACGCTGCACGTGGGCTGGGGCACGTTTCGCCTGGTGAAGGTCGACGACCCGGCCTCCCACGAGATGCACGCCGAGCGCTACACCCTGTCGCAGCAGGCCGCCGACGCCGTGAACGCCGCGAAGCGCGAGGGCCGGCGCGTAATCGCGGTGGGCACAACGCCGACGCGGCTGCTGGAGCACGTCGCCCTGTCGGGCGGCAGTCCGAGCGCGCCCGTCGAGGCCGGCTCTGGCTGGGCCGACCTGTTCATACGGCCCGGACACCGCTTCCGCGTAATCGACGGCCTGCTGACCAACTTCCACCTGCCGCGCTCCACGCTGCTCATGCTGGTGAGCGCGTTCGCGAGCCGGGAGCTGGTGCTGAACCGCTACCGCGAGGCGATAGAGCGCCGGTACCGATTCTACAGCTTTGGCGACGCGACGCTGTTCCTGGATGACGCTCCACCCATTGAGCCTGTTTCAGATTACTAGGTGCGCCCAAAACCGTCTCCCTCGCCAACAGCCTGCCCCCGCGCCCGACTCTGAACCTACGGCCATCGCCTTGCGTTCGCCATATTGCTTAGCCAATGTCCCCGTACGCCCCAACGCACATCCCGGCCGCACCCCCTCGTCCAAACCCGACCCACTCGCTCCCCCGTACCACGAAAAACCGTCACTCTCCCGCGCCACCCGTTCCCGCCCGTGCCCCATCCAACACCACCCACGTCCTGCCCATCCCCACGTCTGCGCCATTTCTCCCCACCAATCCGGCCCAATCCCGCAATTTCGCCAACCCCCTTGAAGCACACGTACATCCGTGCTACCCTCGCCCAGGCGAGGGACCGACCCCGCCGCCCGGAAACCCTACCCCCAGAACGGGGTAAGGCCCCAGGCAACCGTAGGGGCGTCCCTTGTTGGCGCCCTGTGGCAGCGAAGGCACTCCGCCCCCTGTCCTCCTCTGTCACGCGGTGTCACGTCTGTGTCCCAAATGACGCGCGCCGGCATTACAGATTCGCGCAGGACCGGCGACACCCTCAGCTACGACACGCACAGAATGTCGCAGAATCGAACAGAATTCGCCTCCCCGCGAAGCCTGTCCCCGTGGAAGCATGCCCTGAGCTTGTCGAATGGGCATGCCCTGAGCTTGCCGAATGGGCGGGGAGCGGGAACAACGGTGTTGGGGGCGCCAAGTAATCTGAGACTGGCTCCCACCCATTTCTTGACTACCCAGCCCGCCCGATAGTAACCTGACTTTGCGCCGATTCGCACGGCGCGGCGGGCACGGGTAGCCCGTCCCGATTCCAAGCCGCCAGAGGGTACACACATGCAGCTTTCAGCTTTGCCGACCAGCGCACCCGAACTGCGCAAGATGTTCCGCTACGACGAACTGGTGCAGACCACCAGCGGCATGGCGCCGGGCAACGTTCAGGCCAACCTTGCCATTCTTCCCAGGGAGCTTGCGTTCGACTTCCTGCTGTTTTGCCAGCGCAACCCCAAGCCGTGCCCGCTTATCGAGGTGGTGGAGGCCGGTTCCAGCGTGCCCGCGCAGACCGCCCCCGACGCCGACCTGCGCTTCGACGTGCCGAAGTACCGAATCTACCAGTACGGCGAGCTGACCGACGAGGTCACCGACCTGTCCGAGTTCTGGCGGGACGACCTGGTGTCCTTCCTGCTGGGGTGCAGCTTCTCATTCGAGTCCGCGCTTGTGAAGGCCGGCATTTCACTCCGCCACAACGAATGCGGCACCATCGTGCCCATGTTCATCACCAACATGCAGACGACGCCGGCGGGCGGTTTCACCGGCCCCATGGTGGTGTCCATGCGTCCCATACCCCACGACAAGGTGGTGCGCGCGGTCCAGGTGACCTCCCGCTTCCCGGCCGTCCACGGCGCGCCGGTGCACGTCGGCGACCCCGCCGCGATAGGCATCCGCGACGTGTTCAGTCCCGACATGGGGGAGCCGGTGGAGATCAAGGACGGCGAGGTGCCCGTGTTCTGGGCGTGCGGCGTCACGCCACAGGCCGTGGCCATGAAGTCTCGCCCACCGTTCATGATCACCCACGCGCCCGGCTACATGTTCATAACCGACATGCAGGACGAGGACGTTTCCATACTGTAGCGCGCCGACCGGTCAGGCCTCCCGCAGGCGGGAGAGCAAAGGAGCCGCCGATGAGCATCGAAGACATCATTCTTGACAACGACCGGCGCGGGATCTCCGCGCTGCGGGCGCACCTACCCGGCGACTTCTGCGACCAGGCCGGAGCGCTGGTGCTGGAGCACCCCGGAACCGCAATCGTCATCACGGGCTTCTACATCCTGGCGGCGGGCGCGGTCGAGACCGACGGCCCCGCCGGCGCGATAGTCATTGGCGACGCGCTGCGGAAGCTCGGCAACGAGGTGGTGTACGTGACCGACCAGTGGTCAGTGCCGCTGATGGAGGCGGCCGCGGGCGACGGCGTTCGCGTGGTGGACTTTCCCATCGCCGATGCCGAGGCGAGCAAGCGCCGGGCCGACGAGCTGCTGTCGGAGATCGACCCGTCCGTCGTAATCGCCATCGAGCGCTGCGGCCTCACCGACGAGGGGCTGTTCCGCAACATGCACGGCCAGGACATCACGCCGTACAACGCGCGCATCGACTACCTCGTGTCGGGCCACCCGCACACCGTGGGCATCGGCGACGGCGGAAACGAGATAGGCATGGGCAACCTGGCCAAAGAGGTCACAGAGGTGCCCACACTGGTGAAGATTCCGTGCGTCACCCAGGTGAGCAAGCTGGTGATAAGCAGCGTGTCCAACTGGGGCGGCTACGGTCTTGCGGCGTCCATGTCCAAGCTGAGCGGCCGCAACCTGCTTCCGAGCATCGAGGCAGAGCAGGACCTCGTCCGGCGCACCGTCGACCTGGGCGCGGTGGACGGCATGAGCGCCAAGCAGGAGTACAAGGTGGACGGCTTTACGCTGGAGGAGAACAGCCGCGCGCTCCAGAGGCTGCACGACTACCTGGCCGAGCAGGGCGTGAGCTAGGGCAACCGCCCCG
Source organism: Dehalococcoidia bacterium (assembly GCA_965217705.1). GTDB lineage: Bacteria > Chloroflexota > Dehalococcoidia > Lucifugimonadales > CATOSD01 > CATOSD01. Next base: position 570,872 of record CBDCJA010000001.1, read on the forward strand.
CGAGAGGAGTCCTGCGAAATGTTCACTAGCATCCTGGTTCCACTGGACGGTTCCGAGCTGGCCGAGGGCATTTTGCCCTACGTCGCTCAGATAGCCGCCGGAGTCGGCGCCCGCATTACGCTGATGACGGTCGTTGACCCGGATATGCTCGAGATTCCCGCCGCGATGCGGGCCGAGTCTTCCGGCGGGCGAGTGCCGGCCGAGGATCGCGCTCAGGCCCACACGCGCCGTCACGAGGAGAGCGGCCCGTTCGTGCAGCAGATCCTGGAAAACGTGGAGCGGCGCGCCGAGGCGAACCTGCGCGAAGTCGCGGAGAGCCTGCGAGAGCAGGGAGCGGCAGCCGAGGGCAGGATCGTGTTCGGCACACCCGCCGAGCAGATAGCGAAATTCGCCGAGGACGAGGGCTGCGATCTCATCGCCATGTCCACACACGGCAGAAACCTGATTACCCGGGGCGTGCTGGGCAGCGTGACGGACAAGGTGATCCACTCCGTGAGCGTTCCCGTGCTCGCCATAACCCCGGAGCGCGCCCGCAAGTACCACCACGAGCCCGCCGCGCAGATGACCGGCCTGCTGGCGCCCCTGGACGGCTCCGAGCTGGCCGAGGCCGTGCTTCCCTACGTCGAAAGCCTCGCCCTGGCCATGCGGCTCAGGGTTACGCTGGTCAAGGCGCTCAGGCTGGACGCAAGCTCGTCGGCATACCTCGAGGGCATGACCTACCCGACGGACGCGAGGATACAGGCGGACGTAGAGGAAGAAGCCACCGAGTACCTGGGCGAGGTTGCTTCCAAGCTGAGTGACAAGGGCGTCGAGGTGGATACCAGTGTCGTACTCGGCACGCCGGCTTCCGCAATCGCCGACATGGCCCACGAGCACGACTACGACATCATAGCCATGGCCACGCACGGGCGCTCCGGCATCTCTCGCTGGGTGTTGGGCAGCGTCACCGAGACGCTGGTCCGCACCTCCGGCAACCCCATCCTGGTGATACCGCCGCCGTGATTAAATTGGAGTTGCATTCGCTTAGCGACTCAGTTTGGTGGTAAATTTGCAGGATGACGTGAACTGAACGGCGACCTTGCCAGAAATTTACCACAATGGGATTGACACCAGCGTCTTGTGAAACTCCAACTGGAGTGTGAGGAAAATAGATCAAGTGCATGTGAAAAATGCACAGGTCATGGCCTGATGGCAGAAGAGTATGGGGAACTTAAAGAATGGACAACTACACTATTAGTGACTTCTGGATTCCACAGCTCGGTCAGCGAGAAAACTCTGATTACTCATCCTCTTTGGTTAGAGGATGGGAATTCATCGATGAGGGACTGGCCACCTTTAAGGAGGCACCCCTTACGCTTAATGACGAGTATAGCAAAGGCGTTGACCCAGCGGGGTGTTCAATCCTGCTTATATCAGCTCCTGGAGCCGTGGGGAAGTCAACTCTCGCCAGACAGGTCGCGTTTCGTACAGGATCCATCTACATAGACCTAGCGAAATCTGAGCCAGTTGGAGCAAACACCCTAAGCGGTGGCCTTGTTAGATCTGGCCTCTATTCGTCCTGGGAGAGTGATGAGATCACCGTGATGATAGATGGGTTAGACGAAGCTAAGCTCAGAGTAACAGAAGAGGGGTTCCAAGCCTTTCTCTCTGACGTTGGTGTGCTGTCACAAGGCCGGAAGACCAAGACAGTGGTGTTTGGCCGCACCAATACTATTGAAGACGCATGGCTTTACATTCCCGGGAAATTTCAAGTGGGCGTGTTGGAAATTGGATACTATGGGATTGAAGCGTCGGTGGAATTCGCCGAGGCTACTTTGCAGAAGATCTATAGGGAACGCAACCGACTTGAGCGCTTACGGTTTGCCTCAGTGGACCGGGAAGCTCTAACACTGTTGTTAGATAGATTGCGAAGCCATACAGCAGACGATGAGATCCGTTTCGCTGGCTATGCACCTGTCCTTCAAGCGGTAGCCGAACGCGTTGCCAGTGAAGACAATCCAATCAACCTCATCAACGAATTGAAAGGGAGCGGTCAACTGCCGCTTACACTGCAATCCATTACATCAAGCATTTTGGAGAGAGAGCAGGGAAAACTAAATCAGATCGAGTTGCAGGACACATCACTGTACGAAAAGCTGTACTCCCCTGAGGAGCAACTATCTCGCCTTGTTGCTCGGATTTATGGTACATCAGCGCCACCCCTCCCCAAGATGAGCCCCAAGGATCTCATAACTTACACAGAGAAAGTTGGACCTTGGTTAGAGGAACATCCTTTCCTTGGAGGCAGTGACGAACCGCCATCAGCGGTCTTTGAAGCGGCCATAATGTCGCAGGCAATGAAGCACGAGGTTGCTACTTCTGCTGCATCCCAAATGGAGCTCGAAAAGGGAGAGTTGACAAATCCGTTCTTGTACCTGTTCTACGACAAAGACGGTAAGGCCGGGGTATTGGACATTCAACCTGAACACATCGGGGTCTATTACAATTCAGTCAGGGCCAGCTTGGCAAATGGAGAGTTGGCTTTCTTAACAATAGAGGATGATGACGAGGACTCAACCTACGCAATGGGGGAAATTGAAGTGATTAGGCGGGGGGCGGGCGATCCGATTCAAATTCCACTCCGAACTTCTTGCGAAGGGCCCGTGCGTCTAGGCTACCATGTTAGGGATACAGACATATACCTGCCACGAGGCAGGTAACCGTCCCGTAGGCGGTGGGGAGATGTGGACGGAGTCCGAAGGCACGCAGTCCCCCTGAAAGAACTCCGTGTTCTAGGCCGCCATCAACTCGCCGAGGTCAAGGCCTTCCTCTCCACTCCATACCCACTGCGTCAGTCCCAATCCGTTCATCATCCCCTTCATGCTCTTGTACCCTCTGATGGTCTTGTATCTTATCTTGCTTCTGCCTATCGCCCTCTCGGTACAGTTGTTGGTCTGCGGCATACCCGGCGCTCGCCGGTGGCATAACAGGCTCCTCCACTTCTGACACAACTCCACCACCAGCCGCCTCAGCTTCGCATTCCTCCTCACCCAACGCTCCATCTCAAGCAACTCTCGACCACCCCACTGCGGCAACTCGGTCAGCAGCCACCATATCCTCTCCTTGTAGTAGTCCCATTCCTCTCCCTCTATCTCGCCGAGACGGTTCTTCACGTTCTTGCGCACGTGCGCGACGCATACCTGGTGGTCCACTCCCAGCCGCTCCACCACAGGCTTGTAGGTGCTCAGGTCGTCTGTGACCATAGCCTCCACTCCGAACTTGCCCACGTATCCCTCAAGCCACCTCACGAAGCCCTCGCCGTCACGCTCAACCAACACGTCCATCCCCACAAGCCGGCCACTCTCTGCGTCTGTGACGAACCCGACCACCGTCTTCTCGCCCTTCAGTTTGACAACAGTCTCGTCGGCGCCCATCAGCCTCACCTGGCCGCGCGCCCTGCTCAGCCAGCCGCTCAGCGCCCCAGACCCAGACTCCTGCACGTCGCGCCACACGCTCATCCTCGAAAGTTCGCGGCCCATCGCCGCCAGCAGGTGGCTCGCCGATCGCAGCGACAACCCCAGGGCCCAGCTCAGCGCGGCCAGCCCCCGCAGCCTCAGGCTCTGGTCGTGGCCGTCCACGCCCTGCGGATAGTGTCGGAACGTGCGGCGGCAGTCGACGCAACGGTATCTGTGTACGGTCACCTGGCTGACGTAGAGGTCCTTGACGGGCTTGGCGACCGCTCCGTGTCTGTTCAGGAACACAGAGCCGCAGTGTGGACAGGCCAGCGGTCGAGTGTCCGGATGGAGCTTGACCTGCGGAAGCGTGAATCGTACTCTGGTCATCGGCGGGAGTCCTGCTTGGGGATTGTGCTTCATACCCAAGACTACCAGGACTCCTCGCTTTTCGTCACCCCACCGCCTGTGGGACGGTTACCGAGGCAGGGTAGAGATTGGACCCAATACGGAGGTCGTGCTTGTAGCCCCCGTTAGCATTGAATGCAGAGAACTCGCCATGGAAACTGAAACGGTACGGGCAGAAGCTAGAGTTGGTCCTGAAGGAGCTAGCCCTGAAGTAGGAACAGTTGTTCTTCACACAGACAACTTTGATAGCTCACCGATCACTAGAGTTCCTGTCACGCATAATGCGGACCTACTTGTGTCATGGCTTGGGTCTGAGGCATATCCCTGGCACAACTTCCAGTTTTCTTACACTCCAGATGTAGGCACAACTCCAGAGATTGAAGAGGCTCTTCGACGATTCAGAATGTTTGTGTTGTCGTTCCGATCTGACAAGGCTAGAGGATTGGGAAGGCATCAGAACAAAATTGAAGGAACACGAATGGTTAAGGGGACCGGCCAAGTGGTTCTCGACTTGATGCTCGAGAGCAACATAGTCAGTCGTCATCAGTCTCGATACTTCATGAGCACTGATAGGCTCTCCGAGTTGACCCTGATGAACTATTCCGACTTCTTGACTAGTAACTTTACTCCTGAAGCCAGAGGGGTCATCGCGCGTGCTCTCCCTCAGGCAAAAGGGTAAACTTGGTAGGTTTGATCTGCTCGCGTCGGCACCCAAAGGGGGAAGGGACTCTCGGAAGTCTAACCTACTCCCGCGCTAGGAACTCCCGCACGCGGTCTTTGAGCGGCTCTTTGTCGTAGATGCCGTACAGCGCGCTGGCCATGCGCGAGGGGTCGCCGAAGAAGAATCGCTCGTACAACACCTGCCGCGAGCCGAACGCGCTGCACGCCACGTCCCACGCCAGGCGAAACAGCCGCACGCGCTCCAGGCCGGTGGCCGTGCCGGTCGACAGGTAGCGGTCCAGGTCGGGCTCCAGCTCGCTCTCGAAGTCGGCCTCGGTCGGCAGCGCCATCAGGCTGCTCGATCCCAGCAGTTGCAGTATCTCGACCATCCGTGGGTACATGCGCGGGAACAGGTTGCGGGCCGCGTTCAGCGGCATACGCGCGGGACAGGTGACGCCCCACTCGTCCGTCGCGGCGTCGGCCTCCGACGCGCGTAGGCAGGCGCGCATGACCTCGAGGTCCAGAATGATCTCGGCTATGCGCTCTTGCACCTGCGGAGATTGATCCGAACCCAGCGTCTCGGCCACCAGGCACGCCACGCCCAGCACGAACTCGGCCTTCGCGACGTTCTTTACCACCACCTGGTGCATCATGTGGACGATGGCGTTGGTCGCGGCGTATGCCGAGTTTGCGAGCTCAGGGTCGTCCAGCAGGAAGAGCCGCTCCCACGGCACCAGCACGTCGTCGAAGAAGACTATGGCGTCCATCTCCTCGAAGCGTGAGCCGAGCGGGTGGTCGAACGGCGCCCGCCCCAGGTCGAAACTCTCGCGGCAGATGAACTTGAGGCCGGGCTGTCCGCAGGGTATGGCGAACGAGAGCGCGAACTGCCCGGCGCCAGGGCCCGCACGGAGCACGGTGGAGGGCGCGACGATGATTTCGTCCGAAATGGGGCCGAGCGTCGCCAGCACGCGCGCTCCTCTGACCACCACGCCCTCGTCCGTCTCCCTCACCGCGCGCAGCGAGACCTCCTCGTCGGTGCCGATGGTCGCCTGCGGCGACCGCGAGCGGCGCACGTTTACCAGCGTGTGCGTCAGCGCGAGGTCGTTCTCGCGGACGTGCTCGTAGTAGCGGCGGACGTTTTCGCTGAACTCCGGGCGGTTGCGGGCGAAGAAGTCCGCCGCCGCGGCCTGGGCCATCAGGCTGCTGTTGAGGTAGTCGGGAGTGCGGCCCATCATGCCGCCACTGAACCGCGCCCAACGGGACATCATGCGGCTGCGGCGTTCGAGGTCGTCCTGGGAGCGCGGCGTCAGAAACGACAGGCCAACGTCTTCGCCGGTCGTAGGCGACGGGTAGGTCATTTCGTCCCTGAGCTCCGGGGAAAGCTGCATGTCGTAGAGCGCCGCGAGGGAGCGCGCGCCCCGGCGGAACGCGGGGTGGGACGTCACGTCGTCCACGCGCTCGCCGTCTATCCAGACCTCGCGCTCCGCCTCCCGCAGGCCACCCAGGTACTGCTTGCCGCCGCGTGCGGGCATTGCCGCCTCCTGTTCGCTGGCCCGAACCGCGCCGCACACCCATTGCGCCACGGCACTGCCTCGTCTCTTCGCGCGGGAGTGTACCAACGCGGGCGTGGCGAGTCCAGCGAGAAGGGGAACAGGTACGATGGATGGGAACGTGGAGGACAAGGGCGAGGGCCGCTTTGACGGCCCCGCCTACACGCTGCTACACTCGCCGCCACCGCGGGAGACGCGGAATTACCGGCGAGGTACTAAGGGATGATCGGAGTGTTGACACACCACTGGGCAAAGGAAGACAAGGTGGAGGAGGCCAGACGGCTGCTGGACGGCAACGGTCTGGCCCAGAGTCGAGCGCCGGGCTACCGTTCGCGCCAGACGCTGCTCTCGCTGAGCGATCCTACGAAGATAACGAGCATCGTCGTTTGGGACAGCAACGAGATCTACGACGCCTGGCGCGCCAGCCCGGAACGGGCCAGGGCTATGGCCGGGGCTGAGGAGCTTTGGGCGCGTCCGCCGGAGTCCGAACGCTTCGAGGTGGCCGACTAGCCGCGCCCTGTCGCGCGTCGACTATCCCTTGGCAAGCAGTATCTGCAACACCTCGGGAGCGGCGCGCATCGCGCGCTCGCGGAGCACGTCCTCGGGCAGGCTTCCCAGCGGATGGGGCACCACCACGAACGGATAGTCGGGGATTCCGCCTATCTTCGACATCGCCTTACCGCTCGAAACGAACGGCTCGGTGCAGATGACCGCCGCGGGGACTCCGTTCTTCTCGAATTCGATTCCGTCGTGCACACTGCACGATGAGCAGGAGCCTCAATCACCCGACGCGGTGATCACCACGTCGCACTGCTCTACCATCTCGCCCAGGATGTCCTTCGGGCAGGGCCGGGAGGCATTGCCCTTGTTCCTGAAGACCACGCCCTTGAACTCGAAGCGGTCGGCGAGAATCTCCTGAACCATCTCGAGAATCTCGGGGGAGTTGTGCTTGCCGTTGGCGAGCAGTCCTACCACCGTGCCGTCAAGCGTCTCCGGCCGGGGTGCGATGACCGCGTTGACGGGTATCGGCTCGACCGTGGGATCGAGCACCTGCAACCTTGTTGCCGTCGCCATGATGGGCCCTCCTTGCTGGCTGCTTGCGTAAGCCGGTTGTCGGTTGGTTGCCCATTATTGCGCGAATGGGGGCGCTTGGCAAGCTTTCTTTCGATTGGGGGAAGGGACTTTGAAGGGTCTATAGCCCTGCCGGTCCCGCTGTGGCTTGGGGCACGCGCGTCGTGCTACCATGTCGGCAAGCTGACAAGGAGGCCCGCACATGTCCGACGCGATCGACTACGGCCCGGTCAAGGTGACTTTCTGGTACGACTACATTTGACCGTGGTGCTACGTCGGCCTGGAGCGGGTCGACAGGTTGGCCGAAGAGTACGACGTTGCCGTCGAGGGCAAGGCGTTTTTGCTCCGGCCCGACATCCCCAAAGAGGGGCGCAGAAGATCGATTACCCCGGCCGAGCAGGGGGGTGCGCTCAACGAGCCGTTGCGTTCCTATGCCGAGGAGGCCGGGTTGGTGATGCGCCGCTCTCCGCTGACGCCCTATACGCAGTACGCGCTGGAGGCGAGCGAGTACGCCAAGGAGTACGGCGTGTTCGACTCCGTCCACCGCGCGCTCTACCGGGCCTACTGGGAGGACGGCAAAGACCTGGGCGATTTCGCGGTGCTCGAGCGGGTGGCCGGCGACTGCGGGCTGGACTGGCCCGAGCTGCGCGACAGGTTGGAGTCCAGGCACTACGAGACTGCCATCGCGAACCAGTTCCAGGAGGGGCTGAACCTGGGCATTAATGGCATTCCCGGCTTTCTCATCGGCAACATCCTGTTCACGGGCGCGCGTCCCTACAGCGTTTTCAAGGCGGTGATGGGTAAGCTGCAAGAGGCGGGCCAGCAGGGCGAGGCCCGGCCATGAGGACCAACTCCACCAAGGCCAAGCTCCAGCAGGGAGGCCATGCCATTGGCGCGATAGTCGGCGGCTTCGCTCCCGACCTCGTCGAGCTGTTCGGCGCGATGGGTTTCGACTTCGTGATGATCGACTGCGAGCACGGCCCCATGTCGCTGTCCGAGGTGGAGCACATGACGCGGGCCGCCGAGGCGTTCGGCATAACGCCCATCGCACGCATACCCGACCACGGCGACGCGACCATTCTGCGCTTTCTCGACCGGGGACTGCAGGGCATCATCGTCCCACACGTGAACACGCGCGAGCAGGCCGACCGCATCGCGAGGGCCGCGCGCTACTACCCGCAGGGCCATCGCGGCGTGGGAGGCGGGCGCGCCCACGACTACGGCATCGGCGTTGGGCGAGACGAGTCGACACGCCACGTGAACGAGCAGACCCTTGTGGTGTGCATGATCGAGGAGACGGAGGCCGTCGAGAACCTGGACGAAATCCTGACCGTGCCGGGCGTGGACGTGCTCCACGTCGCCGCCGGAGACCTGGGGCAGAGCATGGGCAACCCGGGCGCGCGAGAGGTGCGGCGTCTGATGGCCGAGACCATACCGCGCATCCGGGCCGGGGGCAAGTTCGCCGGCGCGGGCGGCAACAACCCTGGAGACGTGGCCGGGGTCGCGGAGTTCATCCGGCTGGGCGCGAACTTCGTGACCATATCGGCGCACGGGCTTCTGCGCCTGGGCGCGGAGGGCTTTCTTATAAAGCTGCGTGACGAGCTGGGCCCGTAGGGGCGGGTTTGAAACCCGCCCGCCGGGGGTGGCTGACAGTGGCATTGGAACGCCAACCCCCAGGAGCGATGTAATTCATGGGAACGTTCAACATAGTAAACATAGTAATGGAAATAGGCCACCCGGCCGGTGAGAGGTTCGTACCCTTCAGCGGCCTCGTGGACACGGGGAGCACACTAACCGCCTTGCCGGAAGGCCTGCTGAGGTCGCTGGGGATAGTGCCGAACAGGCGTGCCGGTTTCGAGTTGGGCGACGAACGGGTTGTCGAGTATGGAATCGGTCATGCCGTCATTCGCTACGATGGGCTCTCGGTTGGGAATCCGGTGGCCTTCATCCCCGACGACGCCAGCCCCGTCATCGGCGCAGTTACCCTGGAGAGTCTTGGCCTGATGGTGGACCCGGTGAGTAGCCGTTTGATTCCGGTGAACTTCCTGAGACGGTAGGTTTCCGGCGGATGGTTCTGCACGCCAGCCCGCACACCTGTACCGAGCGAGTAAGACATGGGTACCTTTAGCGTTGACGTGGAAGTAGGCGACCCGGACGGCCGGGAATTCGTCGTGGTGAACGCGCTGGTGGACACTGGCGCCACCTACTCCACCGTGCCGGCGAGCCTGCTGCGCCGGTTGGGCGTAGAGTCTCGCGACGACCGGCGGTTCAACCTCGCCGACGGGAGATTTACGTGGCTGCCTGTGGACGAGACCACCATGCGCCTCGTCGGTAAGGAATGGACTGTGCCGGTGATTTTCGCTCCAGAGGACACCAGGCCTTTGCTGGGAGCCACAGCCTTGGAAATCTTTAGCCTTGTCGTGGACCCAAACGAGCGCAGGCTGGTTTCCAGCAATGCCTTGCTTATGCAGACGACGGGTACCGAGTAACCGGCTTTGCCACTGAACATCGCGGCCCCTTCCCGCTTGGTTAAACCATTTCCTGAACCGTTATAGGAGCACACTATGAGCACACAACCTCTGACGTCTGTCCGGTTGGAGTTCGACGAGGCCATCGACGTCATCGAGGCGTACTACGAGCGCGGCTGGACCGACGGTCTGCCGATAGTCCCGCCTACTGTCGGGAGGGTGCGCCAGTTCGTCGAATACGTGGGGCGGTCGCCCTCCGAGATCGTGGGCGCCGAGCCGACCAAGGGCCGCGTCATCACACTGGAGAAGGTGGCGATAAACGCCGTTATGGCCGGCTGCCTTCCCGAGCACTTTCCGGTGGTGCTGGCCGCCATCGAGGCGATCAGCGAGCCGAAGTTCAACCTGCACGCCATGACGGTGAGCACCATGGGCGCTGCCGTGCTCGTCGTCGTCAACGGCCCGATTGCGCGGAGCATCAGTATGAACTCCGGCGTTAGCGTGTTCGGCCCCGGACACCGCGCCAACGCCGCCATTGGGCGGGCCATCAGGCTGGTCATCATAAACGTCACCGGCTCGGTTTCGGGCGTGCTGGACAAGGCGACGCTGGGCCACGCGGGCAAGTACACCTGGTGCATAGCCGAGGCGGAGGACGTGAGTCCGTGGGCCCCGCTGCACGTGGACAGGGGTCTGTCGGACGGCGACAGCGCCGTGAGCGTGTTCGCCGGGCTGTCTCCCACCCAGGTCAGCAACTCGCTCGGCAACGACCCGCCCACCATACTCAACAGCTTTGGCGACGCTCTGTTCGCGGCCGGCCCCGGCCAGGGCGAGTTGGTGGTGGTGCTCTGCCCCGAGCACGTGGGCTACCTGCGGCAACATGGCTGGAGCAGGCAGCAGGTGAAGGAGTTCCTGTTCGAGCGTTCGCGGCGCAAGGCGTCCGAGTGGGTCGCCGCCGGCGGCATGGAGGGCAACGCGGAGGGCGACGACCTGGTGGGCGTGGGCAGGAGCCCGGAGAGCTTCACCCTGGTCGTCGCCGGCGGCCCGGCGGGGGCCTTCTCGTCGATCATCCCGCTTTGGGGCGGCGGTTCCAACTCCCAGTCTGTCACGCGGCGCATCCAGGTCTAGGCGGGGGCGTCTCCCTACCGCCAGTCGTGCGACTGGGGCATACGCACCGCCGAAGGTACGGCCCGGACGTCGGAGGCTATGACGTTCGTAGTGCCATCCCACCGCGATACCGCGCCGTCGACCAGGATAACGCGGCTTTTCAGCTCCTTGCGGCGGCGGGCGAACACCTGGGGCCACAGGATTACCTGCACGTCGCCCGTTTCGTCCTCTATCGTCACGAACACCGTGCCGTTCTTTCCTCGCGGGTGCTGCCTCGCCACGGGCCAGCCCGCGACCCTCACCCGTTCGCCATCTCCCAGCCGTTCGACCGCCGTGGTGGGCAACACGCCGGCGTCCAGCCTGGGCCGCACGAATTCCATCAGGTGGCCCCTGGGGTATACGCCCATGGTGGCGTACTCGCCGGCCATCTTTTCTTCGTCCGTGAAGTCGTCGAGTCTGGGCAGGCTCTCGTCCATCGACACGGGCAGCACGGCCTGTCCGCCGCGCGTGGGCCGCGTGTACAGGCCGGCGTCCCAGAGCGCCTCCCTGCGGTTGGGGGAGGCGCCATCGAAGGCACCCGCCATGACCAGCGACGTCAGGGCCTGCGGCGCAAGCCCCGTCCGGCGCACTAGGTCGCCCGCGCCCGAATACGGGCCGCGAAGCTCCCTCTCGCGAACGATCAGCAGCGCCGACGCGGCCCCCACGTCCCGCACCATTCCCAGCCCCAGGAGCACCGCGCCGCGGCGGGGAGCGCACTTCGCCTCGCTCGCGTTCACGCACGGGTTGGCGAACGGGACGCCGAAGCGCCGTGCGTCCTGCTTGAGCGTCTCCAGCGGATAGAAGCCCATGGGCTGGTTGTTCATCAGCGCGACGAAGAACTCCAGCGGATGGTAGCGCTTGAGCCACGCGGCCTGGTACGCGGTGACGGCGAAGGCGTGGGAGTGAGACTCGGGGAACATGTAGTGCCCGTTGATCTTGGAGAATATCTTGTGCGCCGTATCCTCGTCCACGCCGTTCGAGCGCGCGCCCTCCAGGAACCTCTCCCACTGCATCTCGATTAGCCGCTCGTTGTTGGGCCTGGCGAAGGCGCGCCGTACCTCGTCGGCCTCGGCGGCACTCATGCCGGCGACGTCCATGATGAGCTGCACGACCTGCTCCTGCCACACTATTACGCCGTAACCGCGCTCGAGAGCGCGCTTCTCCAGCGGATGGTCGTACTCCCACTGGGCGCCGTGCCTGTAGCGCTCGACGAACTGGGACACCGCGCTGCCCTGCACGCCGACGCCCGGCCTGATGAGCGCCACCTGGTAGGCCAGGTCGAGCAGGCTGCGCGACCTGAGGCGCTGCGCCATCTTGAGCTGCGCCGGCGACTGGAGCAGAAACACGCCTTTGGCTCTTCCCTCGTTGATCATGTCGTAAACGTTCGGGTCTTCGGGGTCTATCTGGCTCAGATCAGGGCTCAGCCCCTCGCGACGCTCCACGAGGGAGAGGGCTTCCTCGATCTGGTCCAGCACCGGCAGCGACAGAATGTCTATCTTGGCGAACCTGGCGTCGGCCACGCTGTCCTTGTTCCAGTCCATGATGAAGCGGCCGTCCGTGGCCCCCGTCCGTATGGGCGTCATCTCCGAAATGGGGGACTTGCTCAGCACCATGCCCCCAACGTGCTGGCCCAGCATCTTGGGGGCACGCATAAGCTGGGGGGCGAGGTCCAGCAGGTCCCGCCAGCCGGGCGCGTCGACGCGCTCCCTGAAGTCCGCGAGCTCCATCATCTCGGCGCGCAGGTCTGCGGCGTCGTGGGAATGCAGCTGCTTGGACAGCAGCGAGACCTGCTCGAGGGGAAGTGCCAGCGCCTTGCCCAGATCCCGCACTATACCCTTGAGCCTGTAGGTGCTGATCGCCCCCGTGAGCACCGCGAACTCGGGGCCGAATCGGCTGTGCACCCTCTCTATCAGCTCGTCCCTCAATCCCCTGGGAAAGTCCAGGTCTATGTCCGGCAGCGTCGTCATGTCGTCGGATATGAAGCGCTCCAGCGTGAGGTCCCACCTCAGCGGGTCCACGTGGCTGATGCCTATCAGGTATCCTGTGAGCAGCGCGACGGACGATCCGCGCCCCCTTCCCGGCGGCCTCTCCTCCAAAGGCGTCTCCGGGCCAGCCAGGCCGCGCTCATGCACGATCCGCTGCGCGACCAAGGCTATCTCCCTGTACAGCAGCAGAAAGCCCGCCAGACCGTGCTTGCGTATCAGCTCCAGCTCGGTGCGCAGCCGCTCGTCGACCTGGCGGGAGACGGACCCGTAGCGCCGGGCGGCCGCCTCGTAGCAAAGCCTGCGCAAAAAAGAGTCGGGCGTGTAGCCCTGCGGCACGTCGGGGGAGGGCAGCTGGTATCCCAGGTCCGTGCTCAGGTCGAAGCCGCACCGCTCCGCTATACGCAGGGTGTTGGCGAGAGCGTCGGGGCGGTGCCTGAAGAGGCGCTCCATCTGGGCGGGGGTCTTCAGGAACAGGTGGTGGTTGGGACGCAGGTGGGGCAGCGCCTGGTCTATGGTGGTGTTGAGAGAGGCCGCGACCAGCGCGTTCTGAAGCCTGTAGCGCTCCGGGACGTGGTAGTGGACGTCGTTGGTGGCCACCACCCGCGCGCCCGTGTCGTCGGCCAGCGCCGCCAGCTCGTGGTTGCGCGCCGTGTCGCCGTCCAGAAAGCCCTGTTGCAGCTCCACGTAAACCGAGTCTTCGCCGTACCAGTCCATGAGGCGGCGCAAAAGCTCGCGCGCCTGCCCGGGTCGCGCGCCGGGCGCGGAGAGCGGCCCGTCTCGTCCGCCGGTCAGCGCGATTACCCCGTCGGCGTGGGCGGGCAGGTGCGCGGGATCCAGCCTGGGCTCCCTGCGATCCACGGCGTTGGCGAGGGTGAACAGCGTGGAAATGTTGGAGTACCCTTGCCGGGTGCCGGCGAGCAGCGCCAGGCGCGAGCCGTCGAGCAGCCTCAGCTCGCCGCCCGTGATAGGGCGTACGCCAAGGCTTTTGCCGAGCCGCGCGAACTCCAGGGCGCCGCAAAGGTTGGTGTCCGTAAGCGCCAGGGCGGGGTAGCCGCACTCCTTCGCACGGGCCAAAAGCTCGTGCACGTGCGACGCTCCCAGCCCGAACGAGTAGAAGCTCTTGGCGCGAAGCTCGACGTAAGAGGGTGTCACGGCGCCACCCGCGCCATCAGGCCCGCTGCCGGTACCACAGGCCGTCGCGCCTATCGCGGAAGAGGGTGAGCCTCTCTCCGTCGGCCGAATCCACCCGGTAGTAGACGCGCGTCACGGGCTGGGGAAGCCACCACAGGTCGAAGCTCCACAGGTCGGCTATGCGCACCACCCTGCGCCACCCGCGCTTGAGCAGAACGGCCGTAGGCTGGCGCTGGCGCCCCTCGCGAACGGCCACCGGCGTCGGCGGGTGCAGGGGCTTTATCAGGTCGCCGGCCGAGGGCTCTACCGGCACCTGCAGGGCGCGCATCTCCGGCGCCGGATGCCACGGCGCCACCTCCACCACCCTGTACAGGGAATGGCCGCCGTTGGAGCGTCCGCGCAACCGCCTGTCCACCTCGATGAGCCGCTGGCGCCGGTCCTGCCGCGCGTACCCGTTCGGCAGGCTCAGGGCATGCTCCAACATGCCGAGCTGCGCGCCCGTTTCGCTGCCGAACTTCAACAGGGTAAGCGTAACGTCCTCGATGGGAACATTGGGGCGGTCCGTTTCCAGCAGGCTGCGCACGGCGAACGAGGCGCCCTCCCACGAGGCGGGCGGCCGTTTGAAGTTGATGATCTTTTCCCAGGGCGCCGCGCCGAACACGGCGCACCGGATGGACGCTGCGCCCACGTGCCTGCCCCTCAGGTCGGGCCTGGAGTAGGCGCGCTTGAGAAGCGCGTCGAGAGCGGCAAAGAGCATCTCCATGGACGTGGACGAGAAGGGCATGGAGATGCGCTCGACGATGGACTCCCCAAAGGGCAGCGGCACGAGCGGTCTATTGTCGATTCCGTTGCACAGCATCCATATCCCACGGCCCTCCGCGCCGAACTGGTCGACGACCGCGGCCTCGCTCATGGCCGCCACGTCTCCCATGGTGCGAAGCCCGAAGCGGCGCATACGGGCGCGGGCGTCGGATGACGCGGGGAGCAGGTCCACGGAGTGGGGCGCGAGGAAGCCCGCCGCGTCCTCGGGAACCCTCGCCGCGCCGAGCGGGGCGCTCGACCGGGCCGCGACGAACGCGGGGAACTTGCCCTCGGCAACGCCCACCCGCGCGCCTAGGTGATCGGGCGCCGCCTTGAGAAAGGCGCACACCATCCCCGCCTCGCCGCGGTACAGCCTCTCCAGGCCGTCCATACGCGCGTAGGCTATGCCCAGGTCGCCCCTCTCCACGCGGTCGCTCACTCCCTGCAGCGCCGAGACTACCCCGTTGAACACCTGCCGGTAGTGGGCTTCGTCGGCCTCCAGCACTATGATGTTGGCGTTCAGCGACGCGGCCCGCTCCAGCGCCAGGCCCACGGCGGCGGGCGGCGCTTTGGGAAAGCGGTCCACCACCAGAGAGCCGGCCCCCGCGTAGCCGCGCTCGATGATGACGGCGGGCTTGTCGCTCAGCCCGGGCTGCCGCTTCAGCTCGGCCTTTGCCCTGAGATGGGTTATCAGAATGCACGCGATGGTCATGGCGTCTCCTGTGCGGTACGGTTCGCGCAGACGCCATTATAGAACACACGTTCGCTTTGTCAAGCCAGAAATGCTCACAACTCCGCCCTGTGGGGCAGCCGAGATAGGGCGACGCCCTAGCGTGGGGGCTTGGCAAGGCAGCGAGAAGAGAAGTGCTGGACGGGGTGGTAGCGGTGGTCGGCTACCACAGGAAGTCGGCGGTCAGGCTGCTGTTGGGATGCCCCTAGTCGTTTACTGCCGTGAAGGCCACAGGATAAGGAAGTACCTGCCAATGCGCCGACACGTCACCGAGCTAGGGGAGGCCGGAGGGGAGATAGGATGGGGTATGGGCGTCGTTCTCGTCAACGCCGTACGGCACTGTAAATTGCTGCAACCGCCGGAACCGAAAGGCTAATCGGATTGAAGACCAGGGCCGCTATCAGCCGGATTAACCATGTGTTTTGGGTTGAGTCGTTAAGTGTACTTGTCGCAACGTCATGTAAGGTGGCGACGACGTCTGTCCCAACGGTCCACAGCAAGACCAAGTAGATCAATGAACCAAATCCTAGCTGTATTCTATCATCCATACTGTCTGCCTCTTCAAAGCACTGCCAAACTTGGCAATTGTATTCATTGTCAATCCCCTTACACAGTCTCCACTAATGACAGTTCCGTCTCTCGTCGGCGACCTTGATACGCCGACCCGTTCCTACGGAAGGCCATCAGGGCTAATGGACGCTATTTCATGGAAACAGCCAACCGCGAGGTAGAGCTTTGTCCCGAAGGTTCTCGGATTTCCTTTTGATCTGGTTTGTGCCGAATTCGGTGAAGTCAATCAGGACGTGCTCTGGGAAATGTGCAGGGTCTGGGTGAACCGGCAGTCGTTCGGCGTGACATTCGGCGACGGTAACGGCCAGAACACCGAAAGGAGGTCCCAACGGACTCCGCGTGTAGTGCCAATAGGCGGCCTCTGGGCTAATCTGGTCTCCGTCATAGGCTGAGAGACTTTTGCGGTCTATCGGCCGTGGGCGGAAAGCCTGGGATGATACCGCGCCGTCCTGGACATAGTTTGCATTGACTACTCGGTAGAGGAGTGTGTAGTCGTTCACTCATGCAACTCCGACAGGCGACGAACTTCCGCGACTATCCGATCCCAAGCCGCGTCATCGTGCATCGCCAATTCGAAGCTGTCTTCTTCGTCAGACTCTTTGTCGAAGCGAAGCCAGTCGCCATGCCGCTTCTCAAGGTCGATTTCAAGAATGACCGACTGTGAGCCGAATGACCATTCCATTTCTACGCCGCCCTCTGGAGTGGGGTAGGTATGGGGCAAAGGTATGTCCTCGGGATAATGACGCTCAAAGCTATCGGACAGCCAATCCAGGCCGGCATGGTCGGGTGCGCGACCGTCGCCCTCTAGCCAGCCGTCTTTCAAGTGCCTGAACTCGTCCAGACGCGCAGGGACATCCAGAGGATTGAGCCGAGTTATCCGGACTACGGATTCCAGGCTGGATGTTCGGCTACTCCAATTGATATGTCCTGCTCCTTCCACCATTACTCTTTCTCTGCGTTCGTATCGATTGAAAGCCGTCATGACCGTTTCGAGATACTCGACCGGGATAGGGCCGCTAATCTTCGGCCCATACACCGGCTGTAGCTCGAAGGTCATTCGCGCCAGGTCCGCTTCGGAGATGACTCCGCGAAAAGTCACATCCGATAAATCCAATGCTTCTGAGCCTTCAAACTCAGAAGACCAATCAAGCAGACGGAGGCGTGACTGCTTGGTAAGTCTAACTGGATCTCTGCGCGCTGGAGTGACGAATTCAATGTACTCGCCATCGCGTAGGCTGCGGCCGATTCGGTTGAAGTGGGTCAGGAAGTGACTCGGGAAGTGTCCCTTACTATGTAATTGCGAGTCGTTGGACTCTGCAGCACCAATTGCGTCAACTATGTCCTCTCGTGCCCTTTCGTAGAAGCGATGGTACCAGAGCGGTCTTGCGCCGAAAAATCGTTCATCTGGAACCAGGCTGATCACTGGTACCGCGCTTCCACGGCTTATTCCGGTCAGTTTCAAGTCTATTTTGTTGAACCAGCGTGGTGAGCGCTGACGACTTGGGTTCTCCTTAAGAAACCGCCATCTTGCAACTTCTATAACCAATTCACGCAGGGCGGCCAATTCGCCAAGGATTTCCAGCGAAACGGATCCGTCCTCAAAGCGCGCTCCATGCAGGCGTGGTCGCAAGAACTCCCCATTGCGCAACTCCAGAGACTCTCTGCTATACATCGTCCTATCTCCGTTCTGAACGAAATCCGTAACGGCGAAATGCGCTCAGGACCCGACTATCCTCCCTAAACAACCTTCTCTGCCACTCATTTCAGCGCCGGGATGTCACCCCGTGCGTCGGGCATGCCGTGCCAAGTGCTTCACCGAAGAACTGCTGGACGCGAACCGGCAAGGGATGCAGTTTTCTATCAGTGTACATGCACACGACGCAATCAACGAAGATCACACCTCGGGCAGTCCCCGCAAGCGCGACGCTTCTATGTTGCGCTTGTGCTCTTCCCAATCCGGTTCCACGCCGGGCCCTTCACGCTCGTCGCACCTTTTGAAGAATCGCTTCAGATCCTCCGGCGACTCGAACCGTTCCGCGCGCTGACGCGCCTCGAGCCGCTCACGGCCGGCGGCTCGCAGCCACGCGCTCAAGGTCATGCCCTCCCTACGCGCCTGGCGGACGAACCGGTTCCGGTCCTCGTCAGGGATTATCAACTGAATCCTGGCCATTACAACGTCCCTTTCTAACGTCAGCTATTTGCACAACGCTACACATCATCGCGCGGTGGGTCAAATCCATTATATGACGTTCGTTATAATGTAGAATGGGGCCGGCAAGCGCGGCCATTCGCCGAAAACGAGAGTGTGCGGCAAGGTGACCGATCCAATCACAAGGGCAACACTCGGCGTACGGGAGGACGACCTCCGGTGCATGATGCCGGACAGGGAGGACCTGCCGGGGCAGTTCCACCGCTTTCAGCTGACCAAGGACGGTCCGCTCGACAACACCGAGCTGGCGGAGGGCAGCTTTCCGGGCAACACCGCGGAGTCCTATCGCGAGGCGGGACGAATCTCGGGCCACGTGCGCGAATTAGTCAGGCCGGCCGAGTCATTCCCGTTTCCCGCCGGCACCGACTTCGTGGTCTGCACCACGGTCCACATGTTCGACGCGCCCCAATCGGTCTCGGACTGGATTTCCAACGTGTTCCTCAAGCAGTTCGAGGAGCAGGTGGGGCGCGACCTGCCACATGAGCATCGTATAGCCGAGATTGAGCGGCTCGAGCCGCGCGGGTTCTACGACGAGGCCGCCGCGCTGAGGGTGCTGTACGACGTCACCGGCGAGCAGGTATCGTCCACCATCGTGGACTTTCGCATAGGCCGCCTGCTCGGCGTCGCGTTCGTGCTCTCCCTCGGCGACGCCGAAAGGCTGCCGCTGGCCCAGCAAGCGGCATTGACGCTGGAGGGCAAAATGGTGGCCCGCATTCTCGGCTAGCTCAGGAGAGCGCCGCCCGAGCAGTCGCACCCCAAATGGAAAGGAGA
Source organism: Dehalococcoidia bacterium (assembly GCA_965217705.1). GTDB lineage: Bacteria > Chloroflexota > Dehalococcoidia > Lucifugimonadales > CATOSD01 > CATOSD01. The sequence goes on from CBDCJA010000001.1 coordinate 589,797, forward strand.
CCCCCGCCATGGCCGGATACATATACCTGGTCCAGATGGACATTCCCCCGGAGCTCGAAGAAGACTTCAATCGCATCTACGACACCCAGCACGTGCCCAACATCCTCACCGTCCCAGGCGTTCGCTCGTGCACACGCTACCGCGTGGAGTCGGGCGACGTGGAGGGCGTGGCACGATACGCCGCCGTCTACGAGATCGACTCGCCCGACCTGCCCACCTCCGACGTCTGGAAGGCCGCCTCGGACAAGGGCGACTGGATAACGCACATTCGCCCCAACGCAACTAACCGCACCCGCGTTGTGTACAAGCGAATAGCGTAGTAGTTAGTTTTCAGTAGTCAGTTGTCAGGTCGGAGTGGATACTAACTACTGACCACTGATTACTGATTACTATTCACTAAGGAGAACATCATGGACCTCACCAGGAGGCGAGAGCGCTTCAGAGAAATCCTCGAAGGCGACGAGTGCGTGCACCCCGCTTCGGTGTTCGACCCCATCTCGGCACGCATAGCCGAAGACCTGGGCTTCGAGGTGGGCATGTTCGCGGGCTCGATCGGCGCGGCGACCGTCATCGGAGCCCCCGACCTGATTACGCTGACCCTGACCGAGTTCGCTCAGCAGGCGTACCGCATATGCCGCGCCGGCTCGATCAGCTTGATGGTGGACGCCGACCACGGCTACGGCAACGCCCTGAACGTGAGGCGGACGGTGGAGGAGCTCGAGAGCGCCGGCGTCGCCGCGCTCACGATCGAGGACACGCTGCTGCCCTTGCCCTTCGGCGGCGACGGCGGACTGATCTCGATGGAGGAGGGAGTGGGCAAGATGAAGGCCGCGCTCTCGGGCCGCCAGGACGCCAACCTCGTGGTGGCGGGCCGCACCAGCGCGCTGCGGCTGGCGGGAGTCGGCGAAACTGTCCGCCGCGTCAGCGCGTACGAGCAGGCCGGCGTGGACGCCATCTTCCTCGCCGGGGCGCAGACGCTGGAGGAGCTGCGGGCCGTGCGCTCCGCCACCGACCTGCCCATTCTGCTGGGCGGCACCACGCCGGAGCTGTCGGACCGCGCGGCGCTCGCCGAAAACGGCGTGCGCGTGGCGCTGCAGGGGCATCTGCCGTTCCAGGCCGCGGTGAAGGCCGTGTACGACACGCTGCGCGCGCTGCGAGAGGGCGCTGACCCGGCAGACCTGGCGCCGAACGTGGCGTCGCCTGACCTTATGGCGAGGGCGACGCGCCAGGCCGACCACGACGGCTGGATCGAAGAGTTTTTGGCATAACACCGGTGCCCTGGCAGCCGGAGTCTGATCGCGTCGGAAAGCGCGCCGGCGCGCTTTCCCGCCTCGAACCGGGCCGCCCTCTGCTACCGATTTCACCCCCGTTCGCGACGCATTGGGCGCGCCCTCCGGGTTCGGGTGGGAGCGAGAAGGTATGCTATAATGCGCCTGTGGCGGCCCGCTGACCGCGCCCGCCAACCGAGGGCCGGTCCGTCCGAGCGTCCGCACAACTCATGCGCGGCGGCGCTGTTTTCGCCAGCCCAAAAACGCGGGGCGCGTTTTGCTGCGCCCCTCTTTTCGAGGAAGTGAAATGCCCGCGTTCGACGAACTGAAAGTGTTCACTGGAAAGGCTCACCCCAAGCTGGCAAAGGACATATGCTCGTACCTGGGCATCGGCTTGGGAAGCTGCGAAGTGTTCAAGTTCAAGAACGACAACACTTTTGTGAGAATCCAGGAGAACATCAGAGGACGCGACGTCTTTCTCGTCCAGCCGATAGCGGTGCCTGTCAACGACAACATCATGGAACTGCTCATCATGATCGACGCCGCCAAGAGGGCGTCGGCTGAGCGCATAACCGCCGTGATGCCCTACTACGCCTACGGGCGCAGCGACAAGAAGGACCAGCCCCGCGTGCCCATCACGGCCCGCCTGGTCGCCAACCTGATCGAAGTCGCCGGCGCCGACAGGGTGCTGACGGTGGACTTTCACGCCGGCCAGATCCAGGGCTTCTTCAACATTCCCGTGGACGAGCTTACCGCCATACCCATGCTCACGAGGCCGTTCGCCAGCCGGGGCGCCGAGAACCTCGTGGTCGCCGCAACCGACACAGGCGGCACGCGCAGGGCGCGCGACACGGCGAACATCCTCAATACGCCCATCGCCATCGCCGAAAAGCAGCGGCTCGCCAACGCCGACAGCATCCTGGAGTCGATCATCATTGGCGACGTCCACAACAAGGACGCCCTCGTAGTGGACGACGAGATAAGCACCGGCGGCACCCTCGTATCGACCACGAATGTGCTGCGGGAGTTCGGCGCGAATGATATTTATTGCGCTGTTACTCACGCCGTGTTGTGCGGCGACGCGACCAGCATCATGTCCAACAGCGACCTGAAGGAAGTCTTCGTAACCGACACCTTGCCGATACCAAGCTGCAAGAGGACCGACAACATGCGGGTCATGTCGGTCGCACCACTGCTCGGCGAGGCCATCCACCGCATCCACAACGGCCTGTCCGTGGGCGCGATGTTCGAGGCGTAGCGCGCCCACGCCCGGGCGGCGTCCGTGGAAAGAGACGGCGCACCATGCTAAAGAGCCTTACTAAGCTCATCGGCGGCTCCAACGAGGGAGTCATAAAGAAGATTCGGCGGGAGGTGCTCGACGGCGTCAACGCCCTGGAGCCGGATTTCGAGTCGCTGTCCGACGCCGAGCTGCGCGCGAAGACCGACGAGTTTCGCGCGCGCCTGCAAGCCGGCGAGACGACCGACGACATCCTCCACGAGGCGTTCGCCGTAGTCAGGGAGGCAGCCAAGCGCACGCTCGGCCAGCGCCACTTCGACGTACAGCTCATCGGCGGGTTCGCGCTGCACGAGGGCAAGATCGCCGAGATGAAGACCGGCGAGGGCAAGACGCTGGTCGCCACGCTGCCCGCCTACCTCAACGCGCTCACCGGCGAGGGCGTCCACGTCGTCACCGTGAACGACTACCTGGCCCGCCGTGACGCGCAGTGGATGGGCCAGGTCTACCACATGCTCGGAATCTCCGTCGGCGTGCTCCAGCACGAGGGCTCGTACATCTACGACCCCGATGCCAACGGCTCCGCGGCCGGCATGGAGGCGCTGCGTCCCGCCGGCAGGCAGGAGGCGTACGCCGCCGGCATCACCTACGGCACCAACAACGAGTTCGGCTTCGACTACCTGCGGGACAACATGGTGCTCCACACCTCGCAGAAGGCCCAGATGGAGCTCCGGTTCGCCATTGTCGACGAGGTGGACAACATCCTCATAGACGAGGCGCGCACGCCCCTCATCATCAGTGGACCGGCGGAGGAGACTCCCAGGGACTACTCGAGATTCTCCCGCGTGGTGCCGAGCCTCGCCGGGGAACGAGACTACACCATCGACGAAAAGCACCGCTCTGTCTCGCTGACCCCCGACGGCATGAACAAGGTGGAGCGCCTGCTGGGAATCAAATCGCTGTACGAAGACAGCGAGGCCAGCTTCCGCATTGTGCACCACGTCGAGACAGCCCTAAGGGCGCAGAACATCTTCCAGCGCGACCGCGACTACGTGGTGTCCAACGGCCAGGTCGTGATAGTGGACGAGTTCACCGGGCGGCTCATGACCGGACGCCGCTTCTCCGACGGCCTGCACCAGGCCCTGGAGGCGAAAGAGGGCGTCGCCGTGCGCCGCGAGACCATCACCTACGCCACCATCACCCTCCAGAACTACTTCCGACTGTACGGAAAGCTCGCCGGCATGACCGGTACGGCGGCGACCGAGGCCGAGGAATTCTGGAAGATCTACAAGCTGGAAGTGGTGGAGATTCCCACCAACCAGCCAATGGTCAGGGAGGACCAGCCGGACCTGATCTACAAGAACCAGGACGCCAAGTACAGGGCCGTCGTAGCCGATATAGAGGCGCTGCACAGAGACGGCAAGCCCGTGCTGGTGGGCACCACCGACATCGACAAGTCCGAGCAGCTCAGCGAAATGCTGAGGCACAGAGGTATACCCCACGAGGTGCTCAACGCGAAGCAGCACGAGCGCGAGGCGGCCATTGTGGCGCAGGCCGGCCAGCCCGGCGCTGTCACCGTCGCCACCAACATGGCCGGCCGCGGCACCGACATCATCCTTGGCGGCAACCCCGACAGCCTCGGCATCGGCGCCGCCAAGTGGCGTCAGACGCACGACAGCGTTATGGCAAACGGCGGCCTGCACATAGTCGGCACCGAGCGCCACGAGGCCAGGCGCATTGACAATCAGCTTCGTGGGCGCGCCGGACGCCAGGGCGACCCGGGCAGCACGAGGTTCTTCGTCTCCCTCGACGACGAGCTGATGCGCCGCTTCGGCGGAGAGCGCATCAGCAACTTCATGGAGTGGGCCGGCCTGGAAGAGGACGTGCCCATCGAGACCAAGATGATCAGCAAGTCCATCGAGGGCGCGCAGGTGAAGGTCGAGGCCTACCACTTTGACATGCGCAAGCACCTGGTGGACTACGACGACGTGATGAACACGCACCGCGACATAATCTACCGCGAGCGCGAAAAGGTGCTCAGCGGCGCGGACCCGAAGGCGAACGTGCTGGACATGGTGGACCAGGAGATCTCCGAGATCATGTCGGCCCACCTCACCGGCAGGGCCCAGGCCCAGTGGGACGCCGACGCTTTCCTGCGGGACCTGGGCGGCGTGTTTCCGCCCGCCACGCACTCGCTGACGCCCGACGACGTGCTGGACATGTCCTTCGGCGAGCTGTCGGAATGGCTCACCGGATTCGCCCGATCCTGCTACGAGGACCTGGAAGCCAAGCTCACTCCGGAGGTCGCGAGTGGGATTGCCCAACAGGTCATGCTGCGGGCGATAGACCACAACTGGGTGCAACACCTTACCGCGATGATGGACCTGAGAGAGTCCGTAGGCCTGTACGCCTACGGCCAGCGCGACCCCCTGGTGATGTACAAGAAGGAGGGACACGACAAATTCCTGGCCCTCCAGGACGGCATACAGAACGCCATTGTCCGCACCATCTACCACGCCTTCCACGCGCTGGCGTCAGGCCCCGGAGCCAACGGACGGGCACGCCGCGCCGCGCCCCCGGGCGGCGCCAGCGTGATGGGCCGCCTGGCCGACACGCCCTCGCGCAGGGGCCGGCCCAGGGGTTCGGGCAAGGTCGGGCGAAACTCCCCCTGTCCCTGCGGCAGCGGCAAGAAGTACAAGCGTTGCTGCGGCAGGGCCGCATGAACAACCAACGCATTGCGGAGGTGTTCGACGACATAGCGGGCCTTCTAGAAATCAAGGGCGAGAAGGTGTTCACCGTCCGCGCGTACCAGCGCGCCGGCCGGACCATATCCCGGCTGCCCGCCGAGCTAGAGACAATGCTCAGCGACGGCGAGGACCTGCGGCAGATTCCCGGAGTCGGCAAGGCAATCTCCGACAAGATCGGCGAGCTGGTGGCCACCAACCGCATGAAGTTCTACGACAACCTCAAGGCCGAGTTCCCCGAGGGCATGTTGGACCTCATGCGGGTGCCGGGTCTTGGCCCGAAGACAATTTCCAGGGCGTGGAAGGAGCTTGGCGTAACCTCCGTCGCCGAGCTGGAGATGGCCGCGTCCGACGGACGGCTGGCGTCTCTGCCCCGGCTGGGCCAGAAGACCGCTGATAACATACTGCGAAGCATCCAGTTCGCCAAGACGAAGGACCAACGCACGCCAATAGCCGACGCGCTGCCTGCCGCCGAGCGCATCGTCGCCGCGCTGCTGGAGCGCAACGCCGGCATCCTGGCGCTCATGCCGGCGGGAAGCCTGCGCCGTTTCGAAGAGACCGTTGGCGATTTGGACCTCGTGTGCGCTACTCACGACGCGGAGGGTGTTCTGGCCGATTTCGTCGCGCTGCCCGGAGTTGCCGAGGTGCTCGGGCACGGCGGCACGAAGGCGTCGGTGCTGCTCGACGACGGGCTGCAGGTCGATTTCAGGGCCGTGCCGCCCCAGCAGTACGGCTCCTTGATCCAGTACTTCACCGGCTCCCAGCACCACAACATCCTGCTCAGGGAGCACGCAAACAGGCTGGGTCTCTCGCTCGGCGAGTACGGCATAGCCGTCGCCGAAACCGGCGACCTCGAGGAGTTTGCCGACGAGAAGAGCGTGTACGGTCGGCTGGGCCTTCAGTACGTTCCGCCCGAGCTGCGCGTGGGCGAGTCGGAGGTCGCCATGGCCCGCGAGGGAGCCATACCCTCCCTGGTACAGGTTGAAGACCTCAGGGGCGACCTGCACGTCCACACCGACTGGAGCGACGGGCGCGATCCCATAGAGGTGATGGTTGCGGCGGCGCGGCAGCGCGGCCACGAGTACGTCGCGATCACAGACCACTCGGCGGGGCTCGGCGTGGCGAACGGCCTCAGCCCGGAGCGCCTCGCCAGCCACAACGCCCGGCTGAAGGAGCTGGAGCGCGACGCGGGCGACATCGCCGTGCTGCGCGGCTCCGAGGTGGACATTCGCGCCGACGGCAGCATGGACTATCCCGACTGCGCCCTGCAGGAGCTCGACTGGGTCGTCGCGTCCGTGCATTCGGCGATGAACCAGCAGCCTCACGTGATGACCGAGCGCATACTTAGCGCTATGCGCAACCCCCACGTCACCGCCATCGGCCACCTGACCACGCGGCTCATCGGCCGCCGCCAGCCAATAGACGCGGACTTCGACACGCTGTTCAGGGCTGCGGCCGACACCGGAACCGTCCTCGAGATCAACGCCTCGCTGGAGCGGCTCGACCTCAAGGACGCCCACGTCCGCCGTGCCCGCGAGCTAGGCGCCACCCTCGTCATCAACAGCGACGCCCACACCGCCGAACACCTCGACAACCTGCGTTTCGGCGCGGCGGTGGCCCGGCGCGGCTGGTGCCGGGTCGAGGACGTGCTGAACACGCTGCCCACGACCGAGCTCCTCGACCTGCTGCGGCTGCCCAAGCCCGAGCGTGCCAGGGCCATGAGGGCGCGGAGGTGAGCCAGCAGGCGGTCCAGTCGGTCGGTGCGGAAGAGATCGTAGCGCGTTTGCGCCGCGCGGTACTCGACGGCGAGGACTGGCCCTTGGCCGTGCTCGACGCTATGGCCGCATGGACCGCGCCAATAGAGCAGTTCAGGGGTGTTAGCCTCACGTACTTCATCGCGGGCGAGGCGTTCGACTGGCTTACGCTGGCGCAGCGCCTGAGTGTCGAGATCTCGGGCCTCGTGCCCGATGACGAGGTAGAGCGGCTGCTGTTCACTGGCAGACTCCCGGTTCGGATAGACGAGGGCGTGTTTCGCGACGTTCTGGGCGTCGAGAAGATCCGGGGCCTTCTCAACTATTTCTACGGCGTGACTGTCGAGGAGGCGCTGCTGTACGCGGTGGAGTGCGAGATCCAGAAGCGCCTGTTGAGCAACGGCGTCCAGTTCAACGGCGATCTCTCCGAGCGGGGGTTCCTTCGGCTGTACCGGCACAGCGAGGCGGAGCTGCTGCAGCTGTTCAGGGAAGAGATGGGCTATCCGCAGCGCACCTCGATCTCCTTCAGCCAGTACAAGGAGTTCACCTACTGGCTGTTCAAGTATCGCGTTCGCAACTCGGACAAGGCCAAGACCGCCAGCGACACCCGCAAGGGACTGGAGCAGCTGGAAGAGATGACCGCCGCCCACCGTGTGGCGCGCTCGCTCGCGGTTGGCTAGGCCCGCCTGCCACCGGCTAAGGTGCCTCGTTGGTGCGGGCCTCAGATTTCTCGGCTGCGCTCGAAATGACACCTGCGCTCGAAATGACATCTGTGCTCGAAACTACCTGGGAAGAGTGAAGAAAGCAGGCCTGCTATGCCCAACCGCCTGATCGACGAGACAAGCCCTTACCTGCTCCAGCACGCTAACAACCCCGTCGACTGGTATCCCTGGGGCCAGGAAGCGCTCGAACGGGCCAGTGCGGAGGACAAACCCATTCTGCTCAGCGTCGGCTATTCGGCCTGCCACTGGTGCCACGTTATGGAGCGCGAGTCGTTCGAGGACCCTTCCATTGCCGCGATGATGAACCAGGGCTTCGTGTGCATCAAGGTGGACCGCGAGGAGAGGCCCGACATAGATTCCATATTCATGACGGCGGTGCAGGCGCTCAGCGGCCAGGGCGGCTGGCCGATGACGGTGTTCCTCACGCCCGACTGCAAGCCATTCTACGGCGGCACCTACTTTCCTCCAGACGACCGCCACGGAATGCCCGGCTTCCCCAGCGTGCTGGCGGCCATGTCCGCCGCATACCGCGAGAGACGCGGCGACGTGATTCGCGCCACCACTCAGCTCGTGAGCCGGATGAAACAGCTCACCCAGAGCGTGCGGAGCCTGGACCCGCTCACCGACGAGGTGCTGCGCCAGGCCTACCTGGGCATTGGTGGCCAGGTGGACGACCGCTTCGGCGGCGTGGGTTCGCAGCCCAAGTTTCCGCAGCCGATGACGTTCGAATTCCTGTTGCGACACCACGTCCGCACGGGAGACCCACAGTGCCTCGAACTCGTGGAGCTGACCCTGGACAGCATGGCCCACGGCGGTATCTACGACCACGTCGGCGGCGGTTTCCACCGCTACTCCACCGACGCATTCTGGCTGGTGCCGCACTTCGAGAAGATGCTCTACGACAACGCGCTGCTCGCGAAGCTGTACCTGCACGCCTACCAGGTGACCGGAAGCCCGCTCTACCGGCGTGTAGTCGAGGAGACGCTGGACTACGTGCTGCGTGAAATGACCGGCCCGGAGGGCGGCTTCTTCTCCGCGCAGGACGCGGACAGCGAGGGCGTGGAGGGCAAATTCTACGTGTGGACGCCTGAGGAGCTGATCGAGGCGCTGGGAGAGGACGACGCCCGGCTGTTCGCCCGCTGCTACGGAGCTACTCCGGAAGGCAACTTCGAGGGGGCCAACATCCTGCATCTCGCCGTAAATCCGGCCGCCGTGGCGAGCCAGGCCGGCGTGAGCGAAGAGGCGTTCTTCGAGTTTCTGCGTGGGGCTAAGGCCCGCGCCCTCGAGGCCCGCGCCCGGCGCGTTCACCCGGAATTGGACAACAAAGTGCTCACGGCCTGGAACGGGCTCACGATGCGTGCGCTGGCCGAAGCCGCCGGCGTGCTGGGCCGCCCCGACTACGCGGAGGCCGCCGCCCGCAACGCCGACTTCGTGCTGCGGTCGCTGCGCAGGGATGGCCGGCTGCTGCGGACGTACCGGCGCGACCCGGCCACCGGTGAGGGAAGGGCGAAGCTGAACGGCTACCTAGAAGACTATTCGTTCCTGATCGACGGGCTCATCGCGCTGCACGAGGTCACCCTGGAAGAGCGTTGGCTGACGGCGGCCATAGAGCTCGGCAATGACATGGTCGAGCTTTTCTGGGAGGATGCGTCAGGCCAGTTCTATGACACGGGGACGGACCACGAAGAGCTTATTGTGAGACCCAGCGACTCATCGGACAATGCCGCGCCGTGCGGCAACTCGATGGCGGCGGACGTGCTGCTGCGGCTGGCCGTCATCACGGGCGACGGCGACCTCGAGCGGCGGGCCGTGACCGCGCTGCGCTCCACCCGCGAGCTGATGGCCCGTTTCCCCACGGCGGCTGGGCACTGGCTGTGCGCCCTGGACTTCTACCTGTCGACGCCCAAGGAGATAGCCATACTGGGCGGCGCGGAGGACGCCGACACGCGGGCGCTCGTGGCCCAGGTGTACGCCAGCGCTCTGCCCAACCGCGTGCTGGTGGGCGGCGCGGCGGACGCCACCGGCATCCCGCTGCTGCGGGACAGGCAGCGCATCGACGGACGCGCGACCGCCTACGTGTGCCTCAACTACGTGTGCAACCTGCCGGTCAACGAGCCGGCGGAGCTGGCCCGCCAGCTAGCGGAGTAAGATTTTGACAGGCCGAATCAGGCGATTGGACCAGAGTGTGAATAACGCCACAGGCTATGATTTCTTGGAGAGGGCCCAGGCTTATCTGGCTGATGGCGATCTGTTGCAGGCGTCAGAGAAGGGTTGGGGCGCCGCCGCCCAGATGGTAAAGGCCGTAGCAGAGGCCCGCGGCTGGCGGCACCAAGACCACCGCAGCCTGTACCAAGCAATGAGCCGCTTGGCCCAGGAGACCGGCGACGAAGGCATAATTACGGCATTCGGACTGGCAGGTGCCTTGCACACAAACTTTTATGAGGGCTGGCTGCCCCGCGAAATCGTAGAACAACACCTGTCCCAAGTCGCCGAACTGGTGGACAAGCTGGAGGCGCTCAAGGCCTGAGGATTGGTGATTCAAGGTCTTTCAGGCCGGTCAACACCTTCTTCAGGCGGTCGCACAGCACGTCAATGTTTGCCGCCACGTCTTCGTGTTTAACGTAGTACGCCAGCGCATCGGGTGCTTGGTGTTTGTGGCTGAAGCCGTCGTCGGCAAACTCGTTTACCCATTTCTCCAGTCTTGCGTTCAGTGGCCCGGGGTAGCCTTCATTCACTCGGTGACCGAAAGTAAAGTCCCTGAATCGCAGACTTGAGCCTTGCCCCGACGTCGGGTATAGCCAGGCAATCGACACTCTGGCTTTACGCAACGAACTTCGCGCTCGGATGGTTACGCGATTTTTCCCCCAGCTCAGACCCGCTCCGCTTACTCCATCAACGACTTCCATAAGACGCCGTGCCGCCTCACGTGTACTCGGCTCGTCAAATCTGTCAAGGAAGTTCTGTCTAGCCATGACCTGAGACGTGGAACTGATCCTTGAGGGTGCCTCCGCAACCCGTCCGATTACCCGTGGTACGAGCATCTGATGGCTCGACTCGCCACTGTAGCGCTTGATCTCGACAGCCAGCACCTGGATATCGGGCATCTGCTCGTTCAGGAACAGCACCACGCGCTCGAGCCTTTCCGGTATCTCGTCGGCCACGAATAGAAGCCGAATTCTCTTGGCGGCGAGGTTAGTGGAAACGCGTTCCCAGAACTCGTCAGCGTCAGCATCTTCGTCAGAATTGATCAGCCTTGCCAGGTCTTCATCCGCGTTGTCACTGGACTCCTCAAAACTGCGACGTATGTCATCCACGTCCCAGGTGCTGGTGGCGTGCGCCGCGTAGTCCAACATCTGACCCACAACTTTGCGACGCAGCCCACTGCTATCGCCACGCTTCACCTCGACAAGCGTTGGGATGGCATCCTGGTCGATGAGCAGGTGGTCTACCGCCCAGATGTTGCCCGTATCCGTGGTTTCGGGGATCCCTTGCTCCCGTGATATTAGTATCCAGCGCTGATGAGAGTCCCTGTTGACCTGCCCACCGGGCAGCAGTTCTGGATGGTCCGCAATCAGCTTCTGGAGATGGTTTTCCTGCTTGAAGCGATTCTCTTCGAAATGCAACAGCTTGCCATTGTCGTCCATCGCGTAGATCTTCTCCGGCATCTCTGGCCTCCTGAAGTGCACCCATCGGAGAAATGAGATGACGCCCAATAGCGGGCGCCATCGTGCGGGCGAGGGCGGGCACCCCCATCCTAACCTTCCCCCATCGAGGGGGAAGGGACTTTCGAGAAAGGCTACCCGCCGGCGTCGGCGATTGCCTTGGACACGGCGCCGGGGTTCAGCGGCAGATTCGACATGCGGACGCCCGTCGCGTCGTGTACGGCGTTGGCTACAGCGGCCAGCGGAGGCACGATGTTGGCCTCGCCCACGCCTCGCACACCGTAGGGGTGACCGGGATTGAAGACCTCGACTATCACGCTCTCGATCATCGGAAGGTCGAGAGAGGTGGGCATGCGGTAGTCGAGCAGGCTCGAGTTCGCCAGGGCGCCCTGGTCGTTAAGGTAGTACTCCTCGTTGATTGCCCATCCCACGCCCTGCGCGGTGCCGCCCTGCATCTGGCCCTCCACGTAGCTGGGATGGATGGCGGTGCCCACGTCCTGGAACGCGGTTATCCGGAGGATGTCTATTTTGCCGGTGTCGGGATCAACCTCCACGTCGATGATGTTCGCCGCGTAGGAGCCGCCGGAGCCGCCAGGGTTTATGTTGGCTCGACCTACGACGGGGCCGCCTGTCTGCGGCAGCACCGCCGCGACCTCGTCGAAAGTCATGCTCAGCTCGGGGTCGGACGAGTGGCGCAGCGCGCCGTCAACGTACTCCACCTGTTCGGCGGTCGTCTCCCACAGCAGCGCGGCGCGCTCGATGAGCTGACGCTTGACATCATTGGCGGCCTCGTACGCGGCCCAGCCGGTCTTGAACGCCACGCCGCTGCCGCCGGTGTTGGAGGTGTAGCCGATGGTGTCGGTGTCCGCGACCTGCGGAATCACGTTCTCGACCGGTAAGCCGAGCACCTCGGCGAACTGCTGCGCCACGGCCGTGCGGGTGCCGCCGATGTCCACGGAGCCTTCCACGAGGCTGACGTTGCCGTTGGAAAGCACGTTGGCCACGACGCACGACATTCCGGTGTTGTTGCGGCAGAAGCCCATGCTCACGCCCCGGCCGCGGTTGGGGCCTTCGAGCGGTGCATTGTAGTGGGGATGGGCCTTAATCGCCTCCATAACCTCCTGTGCTCCGATGCGAAGGTTCATCACCCCGTCGGCACGGCGCGTGCCCTCCCTGGCCGCGTTTAGCAGGCGCAGGTCCACCGCATCCATGCCCAGGCTTTCGGCCAGCTCGTCGACGACGCACTCGACGGCGAAGGCGACGATAGGCGCTCCGGGGGCGCGGTAGGGCGAAGTCTTGGGCTTGTTGTCCACCACGTCGTAGGAGTCGATCAGCACGTTTTCGATGTTGTAGGGCGCGAATATGGCCGCGTTGGCGCCAGACAGGGGAGCGCCCGGGTAGGCGCCCGCCTCGAAGGCGTAGTAGGCCCGCGCCGCCGTGATCCGGCCCTCGTTAGTCACGCCCATCTTGATGCGCAGGTGCGCCCCGGAGGTGGGGCCGGTGGCCTCCATGACCTCGGTGCGGCTCATCGTAATCTTGACGGGGTGGCCGCTCTTCCTGGAGAGCGTCGCCGCCACCGGCTCGAGGTAGGGGTTGAGCTTGCCTCCGAACCCGCCGCCTATCTCCATCGGAACGACCTTGATCTCAGAAACGGGTACGCCGAGCACCCGCGCGGTGCCGTCCCGCACACCGAAATGCCCCTGGCTGCTGCACCAGACTGTAAGCCTGTCGTTGGGCGCCCACCAGGCGGTGGCGTTCTGCGGCTCGATGTAACCCTGGTGAACGGTCTTGGTCCGGAAATCGCGCTCTAGCACCACGTCGGCCTCGGCGAAGCCCTGCTCCACGTCGCCGAACCTGTGCTGCTCGTGGCCCGCGATGTTGCGTCCCTCGGTGGCGTCGCCGCCGGGGGTCGGCCTGTCCTCCCAGTGCTCGTGGAGAATCGGCGCGCCCGCTCTCATGGCGTCCTCGACGTTGGTGACCGCGGGCAGCGGCTCGTATTCGACGTCTATGAGCGCCAGCGCCTCCTCGGCGAAGTGGGGGCTGGTCGCTGCCACCGCCGCCACGGGGTGGCCCTTGTAGAACACCTTGCCCTTGGCCAGGATGTTCTCGCTTATCGGCACGCCGAGCACTGCCTGCTGGGGCGTCGGCGGCGTCGGCGCGAGGTCCGCGGAGGTCGCCACGGCGCGGACGTCGGGATGCGCCTCGGCCTTGCTGGTGTCGATGGACTTGATGCGCGCGTGAGCGTGCGGGCTGCGAAGCACCTTGCCGTGCAGCAGGCCGGGCAACTGCATGTCGGCCCCGTACAGCGCCCTGCCCGTCACCTTGTCGACGCCGTCGTGCCTGATGGGCCGCGTGCCGACTACCTTGTATTCTCTCGTTTCGGTGGACATGCGTACTCCTTGACGTAAACGTTCTGTGGTCCGGCTCAGCCGCGTGCGTCATAGTCGGCTCGTACCGGCCGCGAAGCAATGTTAGCACACTGGGGGATGGGGTAGGTGGCGAACTGCTACGCTCCCCTGGAGCCTGTTTCAGATTACCAGGTACCGCCAACACCGTTGTTCCCGCTCCCCGCCCATTCGGCAAGCTCAGGGTATGCTTCCACGGGGACAGGCTTCGCGGGAAAGCGAAATCTGTTCCTTTCTGCGACATTCTGTGCGACTCGTAGCTGAGGGCGGCGCCGATCCCGCTCAAATCTGTAATGCCAGCGCGGGTTTTTTGGGACACAAGTGTCACGCCGCGTGACAGGTGAGGACAGGGGGGCAGGGGAACAGAGCAGGGTCACGCAGCCGTGTCTTCACTGCCACAGGGCGCCCACAAGGGACGCCCCTACGGATGCCTGGGGCTGAACCCCGTTTGAGGGTAGGGTATCCGGGCCGCGGGGTCGGTCCCTCGCGTGGGTGAGGGTAGCACGTATGTGCGTGTGATTCAAGAGGGGTTGGCGAGATTGCGGGATTGGGGCGGATTGGTGGGGAGAAGTGGGACAGTCGTGGGGAAGAGGTGGGGCGTGCGTGGGGTTGGATGGGGCAGGGCTGGGAGCGGGTGGCGCGGGGAAGTGACGTTTTTTTCGGGTACTGGGAGCGAATGGGTCGGGTGTGGGCGAGGGGGTGCGGCCGGGGTGTGCGTTGGGGCGTCCGGTGGACATTGGCTGAGCAATATGGCGAACATAAGGCGATGGCCGTAGGTTCAGAGTTGGGCGCGGGGGCAGGCTGTTCGCGAGGGAGACGGTTTTGGGCGCACCTAGTAATCTGAAACAGGCTCGCTCCCCTGCCTTGGCGGGAGAGGGTTAAGGGAAAGGACTCTTGGAGGCGCCAGGCTACACGCCGTAGTCCACGTCCTGGCGGGCGGGGCCGCCGGAGACGCCCACCGGCGAGCCGTCTGCGCGCCAGCACGCCGCGCCGTATATCAGGCCGGATGCGTGGTCGAACATCACTCCGTTCATGCCGCCCGCGACGCGGGCCACTACGCTCACGTCGTGGCCCTTCGCCGCCAGGGCTTTTCGGGTGGCCTCGGATACACCCTCCTCGACCTCGAGCTGCTGCCCTTGAGTCCAGACGCGGGGCGCCTCGACCGCCTCTTGCAGGCTCATACCGTGGTCGAGCACGTTCATTATGGCCTGCAGCACCGACGCGAAGATGCGCGTTCCGCCGGGCGTCCCGAGCGCGAACAGGGGGCGTCCGTTCTCCAGCACGACGGTGGGAGACATGCTGGAGAGCATCCGCTTGCCCGGCGCGATCGAGTTCGCCGTGCCCGGGTGCGGGTCGAAAATGTACATGTTGTTGTTCAGCAGCATACCCGTCCCCGGGACCGTCACCTTCGAACCGAAGGCCTCGTGTATGGTCTGCGTCATGGAGACGACGTTGCCCTCGCCGTCGGCCACGGTGAAGTGGGTGGTGTTGTTAGACTCCCCCAGCGCCGCAGTCACCTCTCCCGGAGCGTAAGAGCCCGCCTGGTCGAGGTCTATCTCTCCTCTTCTCAGGTCGGCGTATCGCTTGGAGATGAGCCGCTCCACCGGCACCTCCACGAAGTCGGGATCGCCCAGGTACTCGAATCTGTCCGCGAAAGCGATTTTGAGGGCCTCGGCCAGCAGGTGCGCGGAGGCGCCGGTGCCGTATCCCATCGCGCCCACGTCGAATCCTTCCAGGATGTTGAGCGCCTGGACTATGTGCACGCCGCCGGAGCTGGTAGGCCCCACCGCCACGATGTCCCGCCCTCGGTAGCTGCCCCGCACCGGCTGACGGTACTTGATCTCGTAGGAGCGCAGGTCGTCCTGTGTGATGATCCCGCCGTTGGCCCGCATGTCCTCGGCTACCGTGCGGCCCAACTCGCCGCCGTACAGCTCATCCGAGCCGTTTTCGGCGATCCGCCGGAGCGTGCGCGCGTAGTCCTTGCGAACGACGGCCTGTCCCACGGAGGGCGGTTCGCCGCCCGGCAGAAACACCTCTTTCGTGGCGGGAAAGCGCGCCAGGTCTTCCCGGTTGTCGGCGATTATCTTGACCAGGTAGGCGCTCGCCGGAAAGCCCCTCTCGGCATAGCGTATGGCGGGCTGCATCACGGTGTCCAGGTCGAGCCTGCCGTAGCTCTCGATCAGGTGGCACCAGCACTTGAGATTGCCCGGCACGCCGACCGCCAGGTAGCCGAGCCGGTTCTTGCGTCCGGCGGCCTCCAGGTAGTCGGGCCAGGTGTCCGAAATCGGCTCGTACATGCGCTCGGATGCCGCCGCGGGCGCCACCGCGTAGTTGTCTATGGTTATGGACTCACCGGAGGATGCGTCGTAGTAGTTCACCATGCCGGCGCCGAATATGCCGACCATCATCGGCTCGACCACTGTTAGCGCGACCGCGGTCGCGACGGCCGCATCCACGGCGTTGCCGCCCATCGCCAGCATCTCCGCGCCCGCCGCAGACGCCATGGGATGGTTGGAAGCCACCATGCCGCGCGAGCCGGCGGCGGACTTCTTGAATGGGATAAAGGGACTGCCTGCGCGCTCGCGCCAGCCGTTGTTCACGTTGACACCTCGAATGCGGAATGGTGCGGGAGCGATTGTACCATACGGCCTGTTATCCACATTCCATCTTGATACAACTTTGGCGTTGATTTACTCCAAACTTAGGCTGATACAAGGTTCATGCGCTCTTCTGAGGGAGGTTTTCCATGCGGCACAACCCCCACGAGTGCGACGAGGCGCATCCGCCGTGGAGCCTGCTCATCGAGAAGCGGCTGGCTCGCGCCGAGGGCCTGCTGGAGCCGGACGCCGCCGGCTGACCCGGTTAGCCCGGCTGCGCCTCAGTTCCGCCGAAGTAACGAGCCAGCTCGTCCCTCTTGAATTCCGGTAGCGGCGCTGTCCCTGACGGCGTCCGCAGCGTAAGCCCCTCGTCTGCCGGCGTAACCCGGCCAATCTCCCACGCGGGGATGCCCTCGACGCCCAGCGCCTCTATGAGCGGCGCGGCATCTTCGGACGCGACGGTGGCCAGCAGCGCGCCCGAGGCTATCAGCCCCAGTGGGTCCAGGCCCAGGGCGTCGCAGAAGGCGCGGCAAGCCGGCAGAACGGGAATCGCCGCCAGCTCCAACTCCAGCCCCACGCCAGCGGCCACGGCAAGCTCTCGCAGCGCCGTGGCCAACCCGCCCTCTGTCGGGTCGTGCATCGCGTGCACAGGTACCGCCATGCGCGCGACTTCCGCGTCTTTCCTGACGCTGATGCCCGGGGAGAAGAGCATCTCCCTGGCCTCTTCGACCAGACGAGGCGAGACGCCCGCCGCGGCGAGCTCGGCCCCGGACTCGCGCGCCAGAATCGCTGTGCCTTCGATAGCGATGCCCTTTGTCAGCACCACGCTGTCGCCCGGCCGCGCGCCCGACGTGAGCACCACCTCGTACTTGGCCGCCTCGCCCAGCAGCGCGCCGACCGCGATGGGGCGCGGCAGGCCGTGGGTGACCTCGGTGTGCCCGCCGATGAGCGCAATGCCGTGGGATCGGCAGGCGTCGAGCAGTTGGTCGAATATGGCGCGCACTTCGGCCTCGGATACGCCCTCCGGCAGCAGCAGGGTCGCCATGAGCCAGCGCGGCGTGGCCCCCATGACGGCCAGGTCGTTCGCGTTGACCTGCACCAGGTACCAGCCGATGAGATCGGTCGCGAAGGTAATCGGATCGGACTTGGCCACCAGGTAGCGGTCGCCCATGTCGATGAGCGCGGCGTCCTCGCCCGGGCTCGCGCCCAGCACGACGCGGGGGTCGACGCGCTCGATCTTGTCGAGCAGATCCGCCAGCATGTCAAGGGGTAACTTTCCAGCGAGCATAGCGCGCACCTCACGTCTGTTCTGGGAACGCCGCCGATGCTATCATAGCCCGGTGATGATTGGCGCGGTGTTCTTCGATCTGTACGGCACCCTCGCCGGGTTCAAACCCTCACGATACGAGATTCAGTCCACCGCCTGCGCGGACTTCGGCATCAGCGTTACGCCGGAGGGGGTCCTGCGGGGCTACAGGCTGGCCGACGCTTTCATGGCGGATCAGAACCGGGTCAGGCCGCTGCGCTCGCTAAGCGATACCGAGCGCGAGGACTTCTTCGCCAGGTATGAACAGCGCGTGCTGGAGGGCTCGGACGTCGAGGTGACTGTTGAGCGGGCCGCGCAGATCTGGCAGCGCGTCCGGCAGGTTCCCTACGCTATGGCCCTGTTCGACGACGTGGCTCCCACGCTGGAGACGCTGAGGTCACGAGGCCTGACGCTGGGCGTGGTGACCAACATGAACCGGACCAGCGGCGAGATTCTGGCGGACTTCGGACTGGACGGGCGCGTCGATTTCGCGGTGACGTCTATAGAGGCCCGATCGGAGAAGCCGCACGCGCCGATCTTCCGGGAGGCGTTGCGCAGGGCGAACGCGGAGCCGCGCGACGTGGTGCACGTGGGCGACCAGCTCGAGTCCGACGTGGAGGGCGCGCGTCGCGTCGGCATCACACCGGTGTTACTCGACCGGGACGGCAACCACCCCGGCGTTACGCACTGCGCCAGGATCGAGGCGCTCCCCGAGCTGCTGGAGTTGATAAAGTCCCTGGCCCGCGAGGGCCGCGCCTCGCACTAACGCGGTTACGCATCGCAAGGACTGTCCGCGAACCGCCCGCGCAATTTACGGAATCCCCATCCCCTACGCCGCGCCGGCTGACAGCACGCGCGCGCGGAACTCGGTGAGCCGCCGGATGGCGTCGGCGAGCGCGGCCTCCCAGCCGGAGGCGGCGCCGTCCACCCTCATCCGCAGCTGCGTGTTGCCGACCTCGACCGCGCGCCCGACCGCGCTCTGCAGCGCCGGCCTCGCGCCGCCGACGCTTTCGCGCAACTGGATGACGATTCGCTCGGACTGGCGCGTGACGGCGACGACGCCGGCCTCTCGGGCGCTGATCCTGAGCCGCGTCATGTAGAGCAGGTTCTGCGCCTGCCAGGGCAGCGGGCCGAACCGGTCTCTAAGCTCGTCCTCCACGTCGTTCACGGCCTCGGTCTTGGACAGCCTGGCCAGCCTGTGGTAAAGGTCGATGCGCGCGGGCAGGTGCTCCACGTAGTCTTCCGGCAGGCCCGCCGGTATGCCCAGGTCGAGCTTCGGCCCCTCCGCCGGAAGCTCTGCCGTCGCGAACGGGCCCGGCTCTCGCTCACTCTCAGCCTGTTCCACCCCGCTCGCTCCGTTCCGCCCCACGCCGCGTGAGGCCCGAAGCTCCTCGACGGCGTTGGAAAGAAGCTGAGTGTAAAGATTGAACCCAACCGCGTGGATGTGTCCGCTCTGCTCGGCGCCGAGGATGTTGCCGGCGCCCCTGATTTCGAGGTCCTGCATGGCGATCCGAAAGCCCGCGCTCAGCTCGGACGCCGCCAGCATCGCCCGCAGCCGCTTGTCCGCCGCCTCCGTTAGGCTGCGCGCCTTCGGCACGAGCAGGTAGGAGTACGCGCGGCGTGAGCCGCGGCCCACCCGGCCGCGAAGCTGGTAAAGCTGGGCCAGGCCGAAAGCGTCGGCGCGATTGATTATCAGCGTGTTGACGTTCTGGATGTCGAGGCCCGACTCGATTATCGTCGTGCACACGAGCACGTCCATCTTGCCCTCGGCGAAATCCAGCATCGTGCTCTCGAGCTGGCCCTCTGGCATCTGGCCGTGCGCGACTCCCACCTTGGCCTCGGGCACGATCCGCCTCACGTAGCCGGCCATGTAGTCGATGTTGTACACGCGGTTGTGCAGGAAGTAGACCTGCCCCTGCCTGTCGAGCTCCCGGAGGATCGCTTCCCGTACCAGGTCCTCGCTGAACTCCGACACGTAGGTCTTGATGGGCAGGCGCTCTTCGGGCGGCGTCTCGATGGTGCTCATGTCGCGCACGCCGGCCAAGGACATGTGGAGCGTTCGCGGGATCGGCGTTGCCGTCATGGTGAGCACGTCGACCTGCTCGCGCATCTGCTTGAGCCGCTCCTTGTGGGCCACGCCGAAGCGCTGCTCCTCGTCCACGACCACGAGGCCCAGGTTCTTGAAGCGCACGTCCTTTTGCAGCAGGCGGTGCGTCCCCACGCATATGTCCACCTCGCCCTCGGTTAGACGGCGCACGATGTCGCGCTGCTCGCGGTCGGTGCGGAACCTGCTCAGCGCCTCGATCCTCACGGGATAGGCCCCCAAACGCTGTGTGAACGTCATGTAGTGCTGCTGGGCCAGCACGGTTGTCGGCACGAGGATGGCGACCTGCAGGCCCTCCATGACAACCTTGAAGGCAGCGCGCAGGGCTATCTCGGTCTTGCCGTAGCCAACGTCGCCGCATATAAGCCTGTCCATGGGCCGGACCGACTCCATGTCGGACTTCACCTCGGAAATTGTGGAGAGCTGGTCTGGCGTCTCCTCGTACGGAAACGACTCCTCCAGCTCGGCCTGCCAGTGCGTGTCGGGGGCGAAGGCGTAGCCCTCCGCAAGCTCTCGCGAGGCGTACAGCGCAAGCAGCTCCGAGGCCATCTCGCGCGTGGAACGCTCCGCCCGCGCCTTGGCGCGCCGCCACTCCTGCGTGCCGAGCCGCGTGAGCGACGGCGGGCGGTCCAGCGGCGCGACGTATGGCCCGACCCGGTCGAGGTGCTCCATCGGCACGTACAGTTTGTCGCCCTGGGCGTACTGGAGAGTGAGAAACTCGCCATCCTGGCCGCGAGGGCCCTTGCCGGTGCCCACGAACCTGCCAATGCCGTGCTCCACGTGCACCACGTAGTCGCCGGGGGTGAGCTCGGATAGGAAAACCGCCCGCCGCATGGTATTGCGCCTGGCGGAGCTGCGCCGCTTGGCAACGCCAAAGACCTCGGCGTCGCTGAACACGACCAGATCGCCCGAAGGCGCTGACAGCGTGAACCCCTCCTGCAGGCCCGCGCCCTCCGCCTGGAGCACGCTGACCGAGCCGGGCTGCGTGTCGTCGTCGAGGTCCGGACCGACGTTGGCGTCGACTCCATAACTGTCCAGTATCTCGCCCAGCCGCCTGGAGTGGGACGTGACCGCGAGCACGCGCCGCTCTTGACCGGCAAAGCCGTCTACGTCCTCGACGAAGTCTTCGAGCTTGCCGAAGTACGAAGGCGCGGCGCCAAATGGCAGAACGTGCGAGGCCGCCTCGTCGCGCTCGCCCGCTGCCGAAGGCTCTACGTCCAGACGCCTGGCGAACCGGCCCATCCGCTCCTCTACCTCGTGCCACGCGAAGTGGGAAGACGGGAACAGCCGCGGGAGCTCGCCCCGCCGTTCCTTCGCCTCGCGCAGGTGCTCCGTGCGCTCCTCGACGTCCCACGCGGCGCCGGCGACGCGGCCCGGGCGCACCACCACCAGCATCCCGCCATCGGGCAGGTAGTCGAACAGGGAGCCGTGATTGAAGAAACCGGCGTAGAACTCCAGCTCCTCCACGTCGTAGCCGTCCAGGAGCGCGTTGAACTCGTCCTGAAGCCGCTCGGCGGACGCCGGAACGCAGTTGGACACGTCGACGCGGCCTAGCCGAGCGTCGAGCCACTCGCGAGGCGTGAGCGACGGCAGGGTCTCCCGAGCCGGGATGATCGTTACGCTCTCGACGGCGCGGGTGGAGCGCTGCGTGAACGGGTCGAACTCACGGATGGTGTCAATCTCGTTGCCCCACAGCTCGACGCGTACGGGCGCTTGCGCGCCCACGGGGAAGACGTCGATGATGCCACCGCGCCGGCTGAACTGGCCAGGGGCCGAAACCGAGCTCTCGAACCGGTAGCCTATCCGCCGCCAGAGGTCCAGCGTCTCGTCGAGGTCCAGGCTGTCCCGCAGGCAGATGTCGTGGCTGCTCTCCCCGAAGCTGCGCCTGTCAAGCGTCTTCTGCGTCGCCGCGGACGCCGACGCCACGACGGCGAGCGGTCGCGTCTCGCCGGCGACGTGGAGCGCCGCGAGCGTGGTGAGGCGCTGCTGGATTGTGCCGTCGTCCGAGGCCAGGCGCTCGAACGGCAGCGTCTCGGTCTCGGGAAAGTGCAGCGCGCAGGACTCGCCGCCCCAGAGCTGCATCTGTTCGTAGAGCCGGCGCGCGTGCTCGGGCAGCGGCGCGACGACGACCATGGGAACGTCCAACTCGCGCCAGAGCTGTACGAGCGCGAACGGGACGGACTGTTCCGGGACGATAAGCTTCTCGTGAGCGCGCTGCCGCGTCAGCGACTTCCGCAGCTTTGCGAACTGCGGCGTGCCGCCCAGCAAGCGCCCAAGCGAGCTAAGCCTCATCTAACGCCGTCATTGCGGCCTCCTTGCGAGTGCTCCGGCGCGCGTAATCGGGAACGCGCGAATTGGCCGGTCCAGCGCGCCGGACCGGCTCGATCGATATGTTCGTGATGCCCGCGCTATGGCGCCGAGTGCCGAAGGTCGGAGTCGAACCGACACGGGATTTAACTCCCAACGGTTTTTGAGACCGCCGCGTCTGCCATTCCGCCACTTCGGCGCACTTCGGGCGCGGCCCGGTCAAGCCGTGCCCGTACATTATCCGCCAGGAACGGCAGCCGGTCAATCAGGTTGGCGCGCAGAACGGGGGAGTCAAGAGTGGGACGCCTCCTCTTGCGGGGTTCTGGGCGTGTCCTCCAGACCCCTCACATGTCGATCTTCTTTTCGCCGGAGAGGTAGGCTTCCGGCTCCTTCTGAAAGGCCCGGTTGCAGCCCGGTCCGCAAAAGTAGTACGTGACGCCCTCGTGCTCCCAGGCGCCGCCGTTGGGCCGCTTGGTGTCCACCTCCATGTGGCAGACCGGGTCCGTCGCCATCAACTCTTCGCCGCGCCTGCTGAAAAACGGAATTCGCAAAGTCGCCGCCTCCCCTGTTACGTCTTCGGAATGTGGGGCCTGAACCGCCTCAGCCGTAGCGAGTTCGCCACGACCGAAACGGAGCTTATCGCCATAGCGGCCGCCGCGAGCGTGGGATTCAGGAATCCCAACTCGCCGAACACCGGACGCAGAGCCTCGGGCGCGCCTCCGGCGAACACCGGATAGAGCACGCCCGCCGCGACCGGTATGAGCGCGACGTTGTAGGCGAACGCCCAGAAAAGGTTCTGCCTGATGGTGCGCATGGAGGCTCGGCTGAGCTGTATCGCGACGCCGACTCCGCCGAGCTCGCCGCGCACCAGCGTTATCTGGGCCGACTCCATGGCGACGTCTGTGCCGGTGCCGATGGCGATACCCACGTCGGCCTGCGCCAGCGCGGGCGCGTCGTTGATGCCGTCGCCCACCATGGCCACCACGCGACCCTCCGCCTGCAGTCGCTTGACGAACGCGGCCTTGTCCGCCGGCAGCACCTCCGCGACTACGCGGTCGATGCCTGCCTGCGCGGCCACAGCCTCAGCCGTCAGCCGTCCGTCGCCCGTGAGCATCACGACCTCGATTCCCCGGTCGCCCAGCGCCTCCACTGCGGCCGGAGAGTCCGGCTTGAGCGTGTCGGCCACCGCGACGAGTCCCTCGACGCGCCCGCCGGCGGCCACGTAGATGGGAGTCTTGCCCTGTCCGGCCAGGCGGCGCGCCTCATCAGCGAGCGGCGCGACGTCCAGGCCCTCGGCGTGCATCAGCGCCTCGTTGCCCAACGCCACGCGCCCGCCGTCCACAACAGCCGTGATGCCCAGCCCGGGTTTCGCCTCGAAGTCGCTCGATGGCAGCGGAGTCAGCCCGCGCCCGGACGCGGCCGCGACTATCGCCGCGCCCAGCGGATGCTCGGAGCCGCCCTCGACCGACGCGGCCAAGCTAAGCAGCGCGTCTTCGTCCACGTCGCGAGACACGACATCTGTAACGGAGGGCTTGCCCGCCGTCAGCGTGCCGGTCTTGTCCAGCACCACCACGTCGACCTTGTGGGCGCGCTCCAGCGCCTCCGCGCTCCTGAACAGGATTCCGTATTCCGCGCCCTTGCCGGTCCCAACCATCACAGCCGTCGGCGTCGCCAGGCCCATCGCGCAGGGGCAGGCGATGATGAGCACGGCGACCGACGTGAGCATCGCGTACAGGTGGGCTGGCTCCGGGCCGAACGCGAGCCACACCGCGAATACGGTCGCGGCTGTGAGCACCACCGCCGGCACGAAGTACGCCGACACCACGTCGGCCAGCCGCTGAATCGGCGCGCGGGAGGCCTGCGCCTCCTCGACAAGCGTGACGATGCGAGACAGCATTGTGTCGGCTCCCACGCCCGTTGCCCGGAATGTGAGTACGCCGGCGTTGTTGATAGTTGCGCCGAACACCGCGCTGCCCGAACCCTTCTCGACCCAGGCGCTCTCGCCGGTCAGCATTGCCTCGTCCACCGACGAACGGCCCTCGACTACCTCGCCGTCCACGGCGATCTTCTCGCCGGGGCGAACGACGACCAGATCTCCGACCACGATGTCGTCCACCGGCACGTCGAGCTGCTCGCCGCCGCGGTATACCCTTGCCGTGGCGGGCTGCAGGCCCATCAGCGAGCGTATCGCCTCGGACGCACGGCCCCGCGCCTTGGCCTCGAGATAGCGCCCGAGCAGCACCAGTCCGATTATGGCGGTGGAGGTGTCGAAGAAGGTCCCGGCGTCGCCGAGCGCGAAGATGCTGGCGCTTCCGAAAAGCGTCGCCGCCCCGCTGTAGAAGAAGGCGACCGAGGTCCCCAGCGCTATGAGGGTGTTCATGTTGCTGGTGCGGTGCTTGAGCGCGCCCCAGGCGCCGGCGTAGAACTGGCTGCCGGCCCAGAACTGCACCGGCGCCGCGATGGCGAGGAGTAGGTAGTCCATGGAGAATGGGAGCACGTCGCCGGCGGCGGGTATCGCCATGAGCGCCATCACGACCGCGGCGGCGGCGAGGCTGACGACGAACTTGGCCCTGAGCTTGGCGGTGTCCCTGGCCGTGACCGCCTCGTCCGGGTCGCCGGCCAGCAGCGCGGCCCCATAGCCCGTGTCCTCGATCGCGCGACGCAGGCCGGCGGGGCCGGCGACACCCGGTACGTACTCGACCGTGGCCCGCTCCGTGGCAAGGTTCACGTGTGCGCTCAGCACGCCCTCGACCCCGCCAAGGGCGCCCTCGACGTGCGACACGCACGCCGCGCAGGTCATTCCGATCACGGCGAGCGTGGACTTGGCCTTACCCACGCCATAGCCGGCGTCCTCGATGGCGTCGATCGCCTCTTCGAGCGCCGCTTCCGAGTCCCACGTCACCGTGGCGCGCTCGGTCGCGAGGTTGACCACGGCGCCTGTCACGCTCGGCACGCCCTCGAGCGCGTGCTCCACGTGCGAAACGCACGCCGCACATGTCATGCCCGTAACTGGAATGGAGACTCTCTCGCCGGTTGTCACAGGGAACGCCTTTCACCCGCCCGATACTCCGCGAGCGGAAGGCCGGGCCATGATAGAACATGATAGGCGCGACGGCGGCAGCGGTCAACGTGTGGGGAACTCCTCAGAGTTGATGGAACGGTCACATGTCACTCTGAGCAGTTAGCGTCATACCCCCGGCGGCCGACGACGCAGACGCTCGATTTCCGCCCGCAGTTCCTTTTCGCGGGACTCGGCCGCCAGCCGCTCCGCCTGCCAAGCCTGTCGCTCGACCTCTGCGAGTTCTATGGTCCGCCCGGTCGCGGGGTCGCGGACGTCGAACTGGTTCCTCAGTTCCAACCCCCAGTGAAAGCGCAGGTCCAGAACCTCGCTGTACGCCCAGGTAGTGCCGCCCGCGTCGGCGTTCAGTTCGTAAGGCCGGTACACGCCATCCACCAGGTGTTCGCCGCTCAGCGGTTGCCCGTACAGATCGCCGCCCGTCGGGTCCAGCCGCCAGTACTCGGATATGCCCAGCCGGGCGTACAACTCCCGCTTGTGTCCCAGGTCGTTGTCAGCCGTACTCGGCGACGCCACTTCCAGCGCGAAGTCCGGCGGCTTGCCCACTTCCCACATCAAGTAGTTGGGCAGGTTCTGGTAGATGCCCTCCGCGTCCACGTCGAACGCGATGTAGAGGTCCGGAGCGATGCGGCGGTTACCGTTGGAAGGGTCGTAGAATATGAACCCTCCGGCGGAAACCAACGTATCAGGCTCGTCCCTGAAGTAGTCCGTCAGTAGGGAGCCCACACGCATGATGATTGTGGCTTGTTGCATTCCGTCCTCTACCGGCTCCGGGTCTTCGTAGAAGATGCTCGGAAGCGCCGCGGTTATGGGAAACACTTTGCTCGCTGCCATGCCAAGCCTCCGGCGGGCGTGTTGGGTTACACTGTGCGCCTCATTATAGTGTAGTATGGGGCCCAATCGAGAGCCTCGTGGTGTGCGCGGTGTTTGAGATAGGGATTGAATACGCCTGCCGCCATGCCTACGGCGTCACCGACGCCAGGAAGTCGATCTCCAGCCGGATCTCGTCGTCCAGGCTCAGGATGAACGCCAGCCTCGGTTTGCTCATTTCGAAGTAGTCGAACGTGAACACCGCCACCGCCTGGCCGATGATCTGCGGCCCGAACTCCGCCGTGACGTCCCACTTCACCACCTTGGTCACGTCACGAACGGTGAAGTCTCCAACCAGCATGAACGTCGCCTGCCCGCTGTCCGGCAGCGGCCAGGGCAGATCGATGGCCTCAGTCACCGCCAGCCGCGCCTCGGGGTAGGTGTCCGTCTGCAGCGAGTTGCCGCGCAGGTAGTTGTCGCGACGGCCGGAGTCGCTCTCCAAGGTGGATACACCAACCACCAGGCTCGAAAGCTCCGGAACGACCTTGCCGTCCGTGTCGAACACGATGCTGCCGGACACGTTAGACGTTTCCCCTATGGCGTCGTTGGGCAGGTCCCGATTGGCAAGCTGCTCACCGATCACGTAGCGTGCCAGCGACTCATCGCCGATGGTGACGGTCACCCGGCTTTCGCCGCCTGAATCCCCAGGCCCGGCCGGTTCCGCCGTCGGGTCCTGGGCAGGGGCCAACTCGCCCGCCATGGGCGTGTCGGGTGGCACGTTGGGCTGTACGACCGTCGCGGTCGGCAGTGTCGATGGCGTTGGCGATGGCGGCTGTTGAGAGGGGGCCGCTCCCGTAGCCGTTGGCGGCCGAGGCGGCGCTTCATCCGCGTCGGTGTCTGTGGAGGATCCGCAGGCGACTGCGGCGAACAGCACCCCTGCGCCGATGAGCGCGGCTATCGAAAACAGCCTCACGTACATGTCCTACTGAACAGTAATGACGCCCACCATCCCGTTCAGCTCGTGCGGGATGCAGATGAGGTTGTACGTGCCCGGCTCGTCGAAGGTGAACGTGACTTCCCTGACTTCGTCCACCTCTACGTCTACGTCAACGCTCGTGCCGTCGATGGTGAACGTGTGGTACACCGCCTCGGCGGTCAGCGTAAACGTCACCTTCTCGCCGACCGAGAAGCTGAAGTCGGCGGGCTCATATGAGTAGGGGCCTCTGCCGTCGTTGTCCACAAGCTCCACGGTGACGGGAGTGCCACCGCCTGGTCCATTCACCGGCGTCGGGGTAGCCAAATCTTCTGCGGCAACGGGCGCGGGAGGTGGCGGAGGAGGTGAGGTACGCATGAAAGCGACCATCGGCGGCGGCGGCCCCGGCTCGCTACCGCACGCGGCAATCGCGAGCATAAGCAAACCCAGAATCGGCGCTGAGAGGACCAATCTCCTGAGCACTTCGCCTCCTGTAGTAGCGAAAACCGGCCTGGAGTGCAGATGGGTCAAACCTAGCACAGGCATTCGTTACTTATTTCACACAGCTTAGCACCTCGCGCCCAGCGAGTCAATTCAGCCGCGCTTGACACCAGGGTCTTTTCATTATCGGGAAATGTCATTCTGAGCTGAAGGCGAAGAATCTAAAATCACTCGACACGGACTCGGCTCTAGTATGAAGAAGGGGATGCAGGCAAGGACTTTAGACCCTGCGGCTACGCTCAGGGTGAAAATGAAAAGACCCTGCGCTTGACACGGCTGTTCTGCCTTGTTACACTTTGCCGAACATTTGGTCAGGTTACGTATTGAGCGCGCGCACTGGGGGTGACACATGGCAAAGGGCAGAGTTTCCGCGAGGCAACAGCGGATTTTGGAATTCATTCGCGACTTTCTGGTCGATCACCACTACCCGCCAACCGTCCGGGACATCCAGACGGGCTGCGAGGTCAGCTCCACCTCGGTGGTCGACTACAACCTCAAGATTCTGCATCGCGAGGGCTACCTGAAACGCTACGCCGGTGTGTCCCGTGGAATAGAGCTGACGGACGGCTGGAGCGGCGCGCCCGGCCCCGAAATCCTTCGCGTGCCGGTCCTCGGCAGCATAGCCGCGGGCGACCCGCTTCCCACGTTCGCCTCGGACATCCGCACCGACGATGACTACGAGAACGTCGAGATACCCCCGTCGCTCACAAACGGCAGGTCGGACGTATACGCTCTCCGCGTCAAGGGAACCTCGATGATCGACGCCTTCGTCGCGGATGGCGACCTCGTGCTGCTCGAGCCGGTTGTGCAGCCGGAAAACGGCGACATGGTGGCGGCGTGGCTCCTGAACGACGAAGAGGTCACGCTGAAGCGTTTCTACCTGTATGGCGACACGGTCAGACTGCAGCCCGAGAACGAGACCATGGCGCCCATCGACCTGCCGGCGGACCAGGTGGCCGTCCGCGGTCGCGTCATCGGAGTGTTCCGCACCCTGTAGGCTGCCCCTACGTTCCAATACTCCTGCGCCTGGGCACGGCGACCGCTGGACCGGCCACTAGTCCTTCGTGGCTTTGCCGAGGGCACCCATTCGCGGGGCGATACCTATAGGCAACGCCCCAGGCCCCGGGCGGCCGCACAGGGCTACGCTCCCTCCTGCGGCGCCGATTCGGGCTCCGTGGGTTCAGGCTCGTCTTCAATACCCGGAGCCTCGCCACCGGCGTCGGGGCCCCACTCATTGTAGAAGTAGACGAACACGTCCCGCGCCGCCGCGACGAGCGGCACGGCGACTATCACACCCCACAGCCCGGCGATCTCGCTGGCGAGAACCAGCGTTGCTACGATGATCGCGGGGTTGAGGCGGACGGCGCTCCCCTGTAAGCGAGGCGCAATCAGGTTGTTCTCGATCAACTGGACTGCCAAGTAGACGAGGGCGACCCATATGACCTTTTCGGGCGAGCTCGCGAGGGCGACGAGCAGGCCGGGAACGGCTCCCAACAGAGGGCCGATGATCGGAATCAGGCCGAAAAGGCCGGCGAACAGGCCCAGGACGGCGGCGAATTCGATCCCGAGGATGGTCAATCCCACGAAGACGAGCAGGCCGACGATGATGGCGCTCAGAAGCTGGGCGCGCACGTACGAGCCTACGACCTCGTTCACCATTAACACGACGTTCCTGGTGTGTTTGCGCCCCGTTGGGGGCAGCATCGTGTAGAGGCCCCCAACCACCTCTTCACGATCTTTGAGTATGTAGAACAGGAAGAACGGCACTACGGCCAGCCCGATGACAATGGTCACCGCGTTGGAAACACCGCTTGCCGTTCTCTCGATGATGCCTATCGCGGCTTCCGTCAGCACGTCTCCGCTTCCGGCGATGGCCTTTTCGACCTGTGCGCGCACCTCGACCGGTATCCGTTCGGTGATGCCTTGGAACCAGCTTTCCACGGTGGACCTGGAACTTTCGTATAGTTCGGGGAGGCTTCTGGTTAGTTCCTGCGCTTCCGCGAACAGCAGCGGGATCGTCAAGTACATGATTCCCGCGAATATCCCCGCGAAGGCGAGGTAGATCGCGAGAATCGAGACGATGCGGGCCGCGCTGGGCGCGCGGTGGCGGCCCGGCATCCGCTGCTCCAGGAAGACGACCGCCGGATAGAGGAGCTGGGCCAGCACAATGCTGATCACGAACGGGAACAACGCCCCGCGCGCGACGTACAGCAGGCCCAGCACCACGAGCATCGCGGCGGCCACAAGGCCGGTCCGTCGCCATCTCAGCCACACCTGGTTGCCGGCGCTATGTCGCTCCGAACCCGACCGTTCTCGCTCCGTCAACTGCCACGCTCCAAATCGACATCTGTAGTACGGGCACTATCGGCGCGCGTACCCCGCCACCCGCTTCGCTCGCTATGTTACGACGTTTCGACAGCGCATAGAAAGGGTAGCCCGGCAAAGTGATTTCACCGCGGCCTCTCGCGCCTCCAGACGGAGGAACCAGAGCAGGCTGAGACCGCCCGGCCTCGCTTGACCTCGCGTTTGCCGCTATGTTAGCTTTTTTGCGGAGCGACGCCTGAACACGCTTGACCCCCTGTCTTCCCAAACACAGGGGAGATTTTTTGTGGAGGCCGGCCTTGATAATTCTCTATCTCGCGATCGCCGCGGGAGTTGTCGCGCTAATTTTCGCGCTGCTTCTGACCCTCAACGTCCTGCGCCAGGACCAGGGCGACGAGAAGGTGCGTTTCATAGGTAAGGCTATCCAGGATGGCGCGAGGGCTTTCCTGGTGCGCGAGTACACCGTGCTGGCCGTGTTCGTGGTCATCGTATTCGTCGTACTCGCCGTATTCATCGACTACGACGTGCTCGGCCGGGAGGATGGCGGAGGCGCTTCGGGCCTGCCTTCCACGGCCATCGCGTACCTCGCCGGCGCGATCGGGTCTGCGCTAGCCGGCTACATCGGCATGAGCATCGCGGTGAGGGCCAACACGCGCACAACCGTAAAGGCAATGATCGGTCTCAATCCCGCGCTGAGGGTCGCCTTCAACAGCGGCTCGGTGATGGGCATATCGGTCGTGGGCATCGGGCTTATAGGCATCGCCGCCGCGTACTGGATATTCCAGGACGCCAACATAATCGCCGGCTTCGGCTTTGGCGCGTCGTCCATCGCGCTGTTCGCCAGGGTGGGCGGCGGAATCTACACCAAGGCCGCGGACGTGGGCGCCGACCTGGTGGGCAAGATCGAGCAGGGCATTCCCGAGGACGACCCCCGCAACCCCGCGACCATCGCCGATAACGTGGGCGACAACGTGGGGGACGTGGCCGGCATGGGCGCCGACCTGTTCGAGTCCTACGTCGGCTCGATCATCGCGACCATCACCCTTGCCGCCGTGGGAGCGGCCGCGCTCGGCATGGGCGAGCCGTCGAGCTTCGACTCAGACCTGTTCCTACTGCCGCTGCTCATCGCCGCCATAGGTATATTCGCCTCCATCATCGGCACATTCCTGGTGCGCACCGGCGAGGGCGCGAGCATGGGCCGACTGTTGTGGGCGTTGCGCACCGGCATATTCACGTCCGGCGCGCTCGTGCTGGTGGGCACGGCGATAGCCCTGTCGGTTATGGACATGAGCTTCGACCTGTTCTGGGTCGTCCTGGTGGGCCTGGTCGCCGGGCAGATTATCGGTACAGCCTCCGAGACCTTCACCTCTTACGAGTTCGGTTTCACCCGCGGTATTGCCAAGCAGGCCGAAACCGGCCCAGCCACAGTTATCATCGCCGGCCTCGGGCTGGGTATGCTGAGCACCGTGGTGCCCGGCGTGGTCGTGGTCGTGGCGATGTGGCTCGCCTACGAGCTGGCCGACACCTACGGGGTGGCGCTCGCCGCCGTGGGTATGCTGTCCACGCTCGGCATCACCCTGGCGACCGACGCCTACGGTCCGGTCGCCGACAACGCGGGCGGCATCGCGGAGCAGGCGGGGCTGGGCCCCGAGGTGCGCGAGCGCACGGACGCCCTGGACTCGCTCGGCAACACGACGGCGGCCACGGGCAAGGGGTTCGCCATCGGCTCGGCGGTGCTCACCGCCCTTGCGCTGATGGCGGCCTACTCGCAGGTCACCGGCATAGACTCGTTCGACCTCCTGGATATCAGCGTGTTGATGGGACTTCTCGTCGGGGCGATGCTGCCGTTCCTGTTCGCCGCGCTAACCATGCAGGCGGTGGGGCGCGCGGCGAACGCGATGGTGCAGGAGGTGCGCCGCCAGTTCCGCGAGATTTCCGGGCTTATGGAGGGTACCGCGACCGCGGACTATGCGCGGGCGGTGGACATAAGCACCAAGGGCGCGATGAGGGAGATGATACTGCCGGGGCTTCTGGCGATAATCGCGCCCGTCGTTGTGGGCTTGATCCTGGGCGCGGCGGCGTTGGGCGGAATGCTCATAGGCGCGATCGCCACGGGCTTCCTGCTCGCTATCATGATGGCCAACGCGGGCGGCGCGTGGGACAACGCCAAGAAGTACATCGAGGCGGGCAACCTGGGCGGCAAAGGCTCCGACGCTCACGCGGCCGCGGTGGTCGGCGACACGGTTGGCGACCCGTTCAAGGACACCTCAGGCCCGGCCCTGAACATTCTCATAAAGCTCATGTCCATAGTCGCGCTGGTGTTCGCACCGATTTTCCTCTAGCGGCTCGCCGGCGTCGGACGCTGGCGGCCAGGCGGAGGCGAAGGCGCCGTCAGGCCCAGGTGGCGGAATGGAAGACGCGGCGGACTTAAAATCCGCTTCCCTAACAGGAGTGGGGGTTCGAATCCCTTCCTGGGCACCAATTCGAAAATACAAACGCCCCGGCCATTCGGCGCGGGGCGTTTCGCGTTGTGGAGGCTGGGAAAGTTAGGGTTAGCCGGCTACCACTGGACGAACATGGGCATCACCACGTGCACGTAGTCGTCCGTGGACTCTGACCCGTCCTGCACGACGACGGGGCGTATCACGCCGGGGCTGGAGGGGGTTGTAGTCTCCAGGGCTACCTTGCCCTCCTCCAAAACTTCCAGAACGTCGACCAGGTACTTGCTGTTGAAGGCGATCTTGGCCTCGTCGCCCTCGACCTGGCCGTCGATCTCGCCCTGGTTCTCACCGAGCTCCTCTGCCCTGGATGAGATGGACACGCGTCCCATGTCCGAGTCTTCGGACGGCTCGGAGATCTGCAGCCTCACGATGCCGCTTCCGTCCCGGGCGAATATGGACGTAGACTTGGTCGCCTGCGAGAACTGGTTCAGGTCCACGACCACGCGGGTGCCCCACGTCTCGGGGATGAGTTGCCCGTAGTTGGGGAAGGTGCCCTGGATGAGCTGTGAGGTCAGCTCCACGTTCTCAAGCTTGAACAGCGCCTGGCTCCTTGCCGTGGTGACGGTGAACTCGACCTGCTCCTGCTGGCTGCCGATGAGCCGGTTGACCTCTTGCATCGCCCTGCTCGGTATGATGAAGTCGAGCTCGCCGTCCAGCGGCTCCGCGAGCTTGCCCTTATACACGGCAAGCCGGAAGCCGTCGGCCGCGGCGAAAGTGAAACCGTCCCCGGAGGCCTCGACCTTGATGCCAGTGAGCACGGGGCGGGAGTCTTCCGTAGCCGCGGCGAACTCAACGTGGCTGATGGCCTTTCTCAGCACGTCCGCGTCGATCCTGCAGACCACACCGTCCTCTACGGAGGGGATGGGCGGGAAGTCCTCGGCGTCCGTGCCATTGATGTTGGCCTCGAATCTCGCGCACCGGAAGCTCAGCCCTTTCGGCTGCTCCATCGCGTCCACGTCCACGCGCTCGTTGGGAAGCGAGTTCACAAAGTCGGTCAGGAGGCGGGCGGGAATGGTGATGGCCCCCTCTTCCTCAACCTGGGCGCCGACCCACGTGCTGATAGCGATCTGCAAGTTTGTGGCGGAAAGCTTCAGCCTCGACCTGTCGGTGGACAGGAGCACGTGCTGGGTGATCGGCAAGGTGGTGCGGGTGGCAACGGCCCTGCCTACGACGCCAAGCCCGCGGCTGAGATTCTCTTGAAGGCACGTAAGCCTCATTCCTCGAAACCTCCGTTTGAGTGCGAATCAGTATAGGTTTGAGCCGCCAAACAGTCAATAAGCCGGCCGGCCCGACGGCCCTCCTGGGTTTCTCCTAGCCCTCCCTGCCGATGGGCAGCACCACGCACGACGCGCGCACCGCGTCGTGGTAGACGGCCTGGTGCGCCACGACGCTGCGTTGCTCCACGCCGAGCGGGCCTCCCGTGTTGGGGTTCGCGTCGAAGCGGGGCCAGTTGCTGCTACTCACGTCCAGGCGGATCCGGTGGCCTGTCTTGAACACGTTGGAAGTGGGGTAAAGCTGGAAGACCAACTCGTAGGCCTCTCCCGGCTCCATCAGTTCCGGCGTCTCCCAGCCGTTGCGGTAGCGCGCGCGTATGATGGAGTCCGTAAGGTTGATGGCCAGCCCGTCGGGGTGCTCGGCGCTGGGCGGGTAGGCGTCCAGCAGCTTGGCCGTGAAGTCGGTGTCCGGCGCGGACGAAGACGCCCACAACCGCACCTCGATGGGCCCGGTAACCTCCACCGGCCGTTCTAGAGGCTGCGTCTGGAACGTCAGCACGTCCTGGCGGGCGTTAAGCGGCAGCGTGTTTTCACAACCGAAGAAGTCCGCGCGGCCCCGCTGGTCGAACGCACCCGCGCGCATGATGGCCTCGGCAGCCGAGATGCCGCCGCCGATCGTAGGCACGGGGTTTGCCGGGTCGAACGTGTAGCGGCTCGGCGCGCCGTCCGCCTCCCCAGGCCCGTCGGGCGAGAGCAGGCCGCCGGCCTCGAGGTAGTACGGCGTGAAGCTCGTGCCGGGCACCGGCCAGTCGGCCTCGTCGCGCCAGTAGCCGCCGTGGCTTATCAGCCCCGCGTACTCCTCGTTCGCGCCCGGCGAGCCCAGGATGTCCCTCGCGCCATCGCCGGTGCCCATCGTGAAGATGCGCACCGGGGCCCAGTCCGTAGCGGACGACCGAAGCCCCTTGAGGTGGTGGTCGTAGAACGCAAGCCGCAGGTCGTTATAATGGATCTGCGCGTCCGGCCCGAAGTCCAGGTCCCCAGAGTGGGTCACCTCGTACTGGCCGTGCGTCCACGGCCCCATCAGAAGATGATGGGACGACTTCTTCATCTTGCTCAGCGCGGCGTAGCTCGCGCAGGTGTTGCGGGCGTAGGAGTCGTACCAGCCGCCCAGGTAGAGCGTGGGAACGTCGGCGTGCTCTTCGTAGTACTCGTCCGGCGCGTAGCCTCGCTGCCGCCAGTAGTCGGAATACTCGCCGTGCGTCAGCAGGTCGATGGCCCACCGCTCGTAGGACGGCAGCCGCCGCAGGATGGTGGTGCCCTCTTTCAGAGGGAAGCTCCTGACGTGGTCGGGAAGCCGCTGCGTGTACTCGCGGATGAGTGCGGCCTTGAGCGA
The DNA here is from genome assembly GCA_965217705.1 of Dehalococcoidia bacterium. GTDB lineage: Bacteria > Chloroflexota > Dehalococcoidia > Lucifugimonadales > CATOSD01 > CATOSD01. The sequence continues at coordinate 624,687 of CBDCJA010000001.1, forward strand.
CGGGTCGGCGTCCGCCTCCCGGCTCGTGACTGCCATCCGGAAGGCGTAGATGAGGAAGCGCTGCTCAAGGGCGCCGTTCTGACGCATGGAGCTGTGGTAGTAGTTGGACGCCCCCACCGCGACGACCATAGCCGACAGATGCGGCGGGTCGAGCGTCGCGAGCGCGGCCTGGTCGCTGCCCGCATAGGAGTCGCCCATAGTGCCAATCTTGCCATCGCTCCAGGGTTGGGACGCGATCCACTCCACGGCGTCGAAGCCGTCCGGGGCCTCTTTGGCGAAGGCGTAGAACTCGCCCTCCGAATCGAACCGTCCTCGCACGTCCTGGATCACGCACACGTATCCGCGGCGGGCGAAGTAGCGGCCCTTGTTGGCCTGGCGCGGCGCGGTCTTGCCGTAGGGAGTGCGCTCCAGCACCACCGGGAAGGCGCCTTCCGCCCTTTGTCCGCCAAGCGCCGGATAGTACACGTCGGCCGCCAAGGCCACGCCGTCGCGAGTGCGCATAATCACGTTGCGCTCGGCTATCGAGTCGTACTGTTGTATCGATCCCTCGTATGTGGTCGTCATGGGCGTACCTCTCGTCGCTATTGATCGAAAACGGGGGGCCGCACTACGCCCGTCACTCCCGCCGACCGTACGTCCTGGCCGGCGTGCCGGGGTTGAGCGAGAAGTGGGTGTGGGTCGCCAGCCACACACCGCCACGACGCTCCAGCGTAACGGTCGCCCTGCCTGGCCTGAAGAACGACTCGTCGTCCTCGTGGAAGCCGGTGGACGTCCACGTGGCGACGCCCCAGGCGTGGCCCGCGTCTCCGCCCGACCGCACACTGTCGAGTTCGACCCGGAAGTCGGCTATGTTTGGCCAGATGCCTTCCCACTGGTTGCGGCGCAGCGGACCGAGCCCGGCAACGACGTCGGCCTTGGTGCCGAAGGACACGACGTCCGGCGCGAAGATGGCCTCCGCGGAGTCGTAGTCCGCGGCGGCGCAGCAGCGTCCCAGCTCGGCGAACCAGTCGCGCACCGCGGCGGTGGGGTCGGTAGCGGTGATGGGGTGTCCGGCGTCGGACATCGTCTGAGGCCTCCACTTGGCATGGGCACGGCGGCGTAGCCGGCCGCCGGCCTCATGGTACACTATCGCGCACAGCGCAACCACTGACGCGGCGGTTGCGCAACGGTTCGCGGCAGGTGATAGGAGCACAGCTCTCTCACTTGTCATTCCGAGCGTAGCGCAGCGAAGTCGAGGAATCTAAAGCGCTCGACATCTAACGCGGCTGCCACTTCACTCCATCACGCCAGGGGGACTCTTAGACTTGCCAGATGTTGCCGCACTGCTGCGCTCGGCGCTTGACCACGAGCAGATGCAGCTGCTGAGAAGAGCCGCGGAGGAGTCTGGGCGGCGCGGCGTGCGCCTTTACCTGGTGGGCGGCGCGGTGCGCGACGCGCTGCTGGGCCTGCCCGTGGCCGACGTCGACCTGGTGAGCGCCCCCGGCGACGCGGAATTCGGACGCGATCTGGCCGGAGCGCTCGGCGGCGAGGCCGTCACGTCGTCCCAGTTCGGCACCCACAAGATCAGGGCGGGCGGCATCACGTTCGACCTGGCGATGGCCCGCACCGAGAGCTACGCCCGTCCGGGCGCGCTGCCCAGCGTCAGACCGGGCGGCATTCTCGACGACCTGGCCAGGCGCGATTTCACGATCAACGCCATGGCCGCAGAGGTTCGCGGCGAGTCGTGGGGCGACCTGCTGGACGATTTCGGCGGCCTGGCGGACCTGCGGCGCGGCCTGGTACGCACGCTGCACGACGGCAGTTTCCGCGACGACGCGACTCGCATCCTGAGGGCCGCCCGGTACGCCGGCCGCTACGGCTTTCGGATAGAGGACTCGACCCGGCGAGTGCTGGACCGCGACCTGGCCTACCTGGACGCCATCTCGGGCGACCGGCTGCGACACGAGCTGGAGCGCGTGTTCGACGAACCGCGGGCTGCCCCGATCCTGCGAATCCTCCGCGACGCTGGCGTGCTGCGCGCCATCAGCCCGTCGCTCGACGCGGACGACGCGGCGCTCGCCCGCATCGGCGAGCTTGCGCTCGGCCCGGAACGTGGCGCGAGGCCGGTGCTGCTGTCGCTGCTGGTGTCCTCGATGCCCGCGGCGGCGGCGCGTGCGCTGGTGCGCAGGCTGAACATGGGCGCAGAGTGGGCACGGGTTGCGCGCGACACCATAGCTCTGCGGGACGTCTTGGGCCGGCTGGAACGCTCCGGCCTGCGTCCCAGCGAGGTGGACGACCTGTTGCGCGCCTACGACGAGCACGCCCTGCGCGCCGGCGCCGCTCTGGCGAGCGACGACTTGGCGGCCTTGTGGGTGCGCCGATACCTGGACGAGCTGCGCCACGTCCGCCCACTGCTGGACGGCAACGACCTGCTGGCGCTGGGGGTGGCGAGAGGACCGAAGGTGGGAGAGTTGCTGCGCACGCTCAGGTGCGCCCGGCTGGACGGCGAGGTCCACACCCGCGAGGACGAGGTTGCCTACGCGCGGGCACGGTTCGGCGAGGACGAGACTGGCCCGTAGGGGCGGGGCTCAATCCCGCCCGTTGGCTCCGGCACGCCATCGCTCCTAGCCCACCGCCACCCCGGCTCCCAGGCCCGGCTCGGTCATCGAGCTTGGGTCGAGAATCTCGTCCAACTCCTCGCCGCTCAGGCTCGTCGCCTCGATGGCGACCTCCTTCACCGTCCTTCCGGTGGCCTGCGCCTCCTTGGCTATCGCGGCGGAGGCGTCGTATCCGACGTGCGGCACGAGCGAGGTGACGATTGCGAGTCCGCGCTCGACCATCTCGGGGCCGCGCTGGGTCGCCTGCAGGCCACTCACGCACTGCTCGGCCAGGTTGTCGGCCGCCGCCGCGAGCAGGTCTATCGACTGCAGCAGGTTGTACGCGGCGACCGGCATCATCACGTTTATCTCGAAGTTGCCCGACTGGCCGGCCACCGCAATGGCGGCGTCATTTCCTATCACCTGTGCGGCGACCTGGCACACCGACTCGGGAATCACGGGGTTGACCTTACCCGGCATGATGGAGCTGCCGGGCTGCACTTCCGGCAGCTCGATCTCGCCGATGCCGGCGCGCGGCCCCGACCCAAGCCAGCGTATGTCGTTGCATATCTTCATCAGGCTGACGGCGATGGTCTTCAGCAAGCCGCTCGCCGCCACCACGCCGTCCAGCGTGCTCTGGGCCTGGAAGTGCCCATTCCCGTCCGTCTCCGACACCGTGACGCCGAGCATCTCGGACAGCTTCTCGCACACCCGCGCGGCGAATTCGGGATGGGTGTTGACGCCGGTGCCCACGGCGGTGCCGCCTAGCGCGACCTCAGACAGCTCCGCCCGCGCGTGGTCGAGCCTGCGGAGGGAGCGCTCCATCTGCGCCGCGTATCCCTGGAACTCCTGGCCCAGCCGCACGGGCGTGGCGTCCTGGAGGTGGGTCCTGCCGGTCTTGATGATGGGCATGAACTCCTCTGCCTTGCGCTCGAACTCCCGCTGGAGCTTCGATATCGCCGGCGCGAGGTCGTCTTCAATTGCCTTGAGCGCGGATATGTGAATGGCCGTCGGGATGACGTCGTTGGACGACTGACCTATGTTCACGTGGTCGTTGGGGTGAACAGGGGTGCGGGAGCCGATCTCGCCGCCCAGCAGCTCGATAGCACGGTTGGATATGACCTCGTTGGCGTTCATGTTCGTGGACGTGCCGGAGCCGGTCTGGAAGATGTCGACCACGAACTGGTCGTCGAGGCCGCCGTCGGCCACCTGACTCGCCGCCTGCGCGATGGCGTCGGCGAGGCCGCCGTCCAGCAGCTCCAGCTCGTGGTTCACCTGCGCCGAGGCGAGCTTGATCTGGCCCAGCGCCCGGATGAACGACCTCGGGAACCGCAGATCGCTGATGGGAAAGTTGAGCACCGCGCGCATCGTATTCGCGCCGTAGTAGGCGTCCGAGGGCACGTCGAACTCCCCCATGGAGTCCCGCTCTTTTCTGAAGTTGGTCTGTTCCGCCAATTGTCGCTCCTGTTGATGCTTTTGCAATTCATGCAGTGAGATGGTAAGAATATACCACACGACGGAAATCGGAATGCACTATGCTGACAAACACGAACCTCTATCAGTTCATTTGGCGGCATTTAGAAGAAGTTCCCCGCACCGCAGGATTCCCGCTCTCGGAGACCTTTGCATGACCGGTCTCATATTGAGAGAGGGGCTTATGGGAAGTGGGTCATCTATGACTAAAAGCATTGAGGCACCAGTAAGCAACGGTGGTACTTCCATGAGCAAGGCTAATCTGTGCGAGAATTTGGTAGGCAACTCCCAAGCGGCAATGATGGCCGCCATAGAAATCTACAACAAGCCGGTATTTCAATATCGGGACGAGTGTACGGTCATCCTTCTCCTGAACGCATGGGAACTCCTGTTGAAGGCCATTCTTGCCAAACGCGGCGAAACGATATACTACCCGCAAAGGCCGAACCAACCAGACAGAACCCTATCTTGGAAGGATGCGTTTTCAAGAACCCAAGCATTTTTCCCAAGTACAGTGGCTAGCTTGCCGACCGAACGCAACCTTGATCTACTCGGTTCGTATCGCGATAAGGCTATCCATTTCTACAACGATAAGGATATGGGCTTGGTCGTATACTCGCTTTCACAAACCTCAATCGTAAATTACCGCGACGTCTTGTACGGCTTGTTCGACATTGACATAGCCAGCAAAATGAACTGGCGCCTGCTACCCATAGGCACCCGACCGCCAATTGACGCAATCTCGTTTATTCAAGGCGGGGCGCAAGCCGATGGGGCATCAGTTATCGGTCAGTATCTTTCGGAGTTGTCGCAAACAGCGGACGAATTGAGATCATCCAACCAGGACACCGGCCGTCTACTGACGGTATTCAATATCAAGCTTGAATCGGTCAAGAAAATCGGCGACGCAGATGCCGTTGTCACAGTGGACAGCAACTCTACCGAAGACCATCCGCTGGCGATAGTCCACAGACAGGATCCCAACCAGTCACATCCGTTGCGTCAGAAGGAGGTCCTAGAAAAGATTGATTTTGTGCATGGTCGCCAGTTTAGCAGCTACGTATTCCAAGCAATAGTTTGGAAGTACAACATACGAAAACAACCACAATACTGCTGGAGTGCCACGGAGGGAGTGTTGGTGCGGTACTCAAACGACATTGTATCATTCATCACTCGTCTTAATTCGAGTGATGTCGAGGGTGCCACGAATGACTACCGAGAACATCTCAGGCTACTGCGGGAGCAGAAGCCAGCTTCAGAATAATCACTGCTGCCCAACGCGCGCTGCTGGCCTTTGACTACGACAGCCAGATTTGCCAAGTGGACTTTCATTGAGCTCTGATTACTTGCTTCAGGTGTGTAGGAGTACAATTTTTCCTCTGGAGGTCCTATCGCTCACCATGATTGCCGCAGACTACTTCAGGCGAAAGTACCTGGAACCGCTCATAGAAAAGCAGCGCAAAGAGCGATTCGCACGGAATTTCGCTAAGGGCCGCGCCGAAGCCCATGCCGAATGGCACGCTTGGTACGCACGCCTACTGAAAGCAAAAGCAGAGGGCGTACCCTTCGACGAACCTACGCCAGCAGAGCGCCGTCGCTAAACCCCCACCCCCAGTTCCTCCGCCACGAACGCCGCCACCAGCTCGCCCACCTCCGCCTCGCTGCCCAGCATGTTGTGGGCCGCGCCCGCGATTTCGGCGTACCGCACAGGCTGCCGCACGTCGTCCAGGGCGCTCTGCAGGCCCACCGGTGGCGAAATGCGGTCGTTCTGGCCGGTGGCGAACAGCTTGGGCCGCTTGTCGGAGGCTATCCGCGAGTCCTTGACGGCGGCGATGGGGGGCGCGACGAACGCCAGGCAGCGCGCCGCGCCGCACCGCCGCAGCCCGCCGAGCACGACGGACGCGCCGAAGGAGTAGCCGGCGACGGCCACCCGCTTGCCATCCAGGCCCGGCCACCGCCGTGCTACCTTCAGCGCCGCCTCCAGGTCGCGCTGCTCGCCCTTGCCGTTGCTGAACTCGCCCTCGCTGTCCCCCACTCCGCGAAAGTTGAAACGCAGCGTCGCGAGCCCCCGGCTGTCGGCGGCGCGGCAGATCGCCGTCACCACGGCGTTTTCCATGTCGCCGCCGAGCACGGGGTGAGGGTGGCACACTACCAGCGTGGGCAGCTCTCCCGCTATGCCCTGCGGTGACGTGAGCACCCCCTCCAGGCTGAGACCCTGGCTGCGGAACCCTATTGCGGTCTGACGCATTCGCCGGCTGCCCCCTGGCTAGAATCCGCCCACGTCGCCGGGGGCGCGGTCGCCGAGCCACCGCGCCATGAACGCCGCCGCGAGCTCGCCTATCTGCGGCTCGTGGCCACCGAAGAAGTGGTCCGCGCCGTACTGCACGTGCACCTGCTTCGGCTCCATGAACCTTCTCGATAGAAAGCGAAAGTGCTCGACCGGGAAGTCGTGGTCGAACTCGCCGCACACGAGCAGCTTGGGCTGAAGCAGCTCGTTGACGCCCAGCGAGGTGTAGGCGCCCATTGGGCAGGCGATGGACGCAACCGCCTGTATCGCGCCGCTCCCTGCGCTGGCCTCCAGCGCGATCCAGGCGCCGAACGAATAGCCCGCGACGCCCACGCGGGTCGCCTCGATGCGGTCGTGCAGCGCCATGAAGTCCACCGCGGCCAGGGCGTCGTCCACCTCTCCCGCGCCCTGGGAGAACGTCCCCTCGCTCGCGCCTACGCCGCGGAAGTTGAAACGCAGCACCGCGATGCCGGCTGCGCGGAGGCTCTCGGCCATCGCGGTAACGACGGAGTTGTACATGTTGCCGCCGTAGCGCGGGTGGGGGTGGCACAGCACCACGCCGGAGAACTTTTCCCGTTCTTCGGCGGGCAGGTGCAACGCCCCTTCGAGCGTCACGCCGGAACCGACGAACGTCACCGGCTGAGAGTCTGGCCCTGTTGGTGGATTTGGCATATCGGAGACTGGCTCACGTAAGACCGCTGCCGGCATGGCGTTTGGGGGCAGGAGTGAAACCCGCCCTTTCCCATAGCAGGAACTCTACGTCTGACTTGGAAGTGCCCACCCATGTTATGAGACGCTATGGTGTTTGGCAAGCTGTGTGCTAGAATCTATCCAGCCTCGAAGGTCATGGCGACAGCCGGCAACGGCCCCGCCCCCCACGAAGGAGGAAGCTTGCGAATCGTAGACTTGCGCAGCGACACCGTAACCCACCCCACGCCGGAGATGCGCCGGGCCATGGCCGAGGCGGAGGTCGGCGACGACGTTTACGGCGAAGACCCCACGCTGAACCGCCTGGAGGCGATGGCCGCGGAGCGGCTGGGCAAGGAGGCCGCCGTGTTCGTGGCGAGCGGCACCATGGGCAACCTGGTGTCGATTCTCACGCATGCGCAGCGAGGCGACGACATCATCGTTGGCGACAAGTCCCACATCTTCCGTAGCGAGGCGGGCGGCGCGTCGGCCCTCGGAGGCGTGTCCTATCACACCATCCCCAACGACAGCAGGGGAATGCTGGACCCCGTCCAGGTGGAGAACGCGATAAAGCCCAACGACGTCCATTTCCCGCGGACCGCCATGATCGCGCTGGAGAACACCCACAACGCCTGCGGCGGCGCGACTCTCACGCCGGAGGACACGCGCACCATCGCCGAGGTCGCCCACCGCAACGAGGTCCCGCTGCACATCGACGGCGCCCGCATATTCAACGCCGCCGTCAGCCTGGAGACGCCGGTGTCCGAGCTGGTCAAGGACGCCGACAGCGTTACGTTCTGCCTGTCGAAGGGGCTGAGCGTTCCCATCGGCTCGGTGCTGTGTGGCAGCAACGAGTTCATAGATAGGGCGCGCAGGTGGCGCAAGATGGTGGGCGGCAGCATGAGGCAGGTCGGCGTCATCGCCGCGGCGGGCATAGTGGCCCTCGACAGCATGGTCGAGCGCATGGCGGAAGACCACGCCAACGCGCGCAGGCTGGCGCAGGGCCTCGCACAGGTGCCGGGCATCTCCATCGACCCCGACGCCCTGCCCACAAACCTCGTCTTCTTCGAGATCGAGCGCGGCGATCCAGCCGACCTGGCCCGCAGAATCAACGAACGAGGCGTCAAGGGCGGATCGCCCGCGCGCAGGTGGAGGTTCGTCACCCACTACGGCATCACGGCCGAGGACGTGGATTACGCGCTGGACGTGGTGGACTCGACCTTCCGGGAATACGCGACGGGGTAGTGGTTAGTGGTCAGTGATTAGTGGCCGGTGGGGGTAGTCTCCTCTCCCGGATACCGCCAACCCACGCGGACGGTTCACGAACGGCCCCTGCGGACCCGTGCCGCTAACCACTGACCAACTGACTAACCGACCAACTACGCCCTCTATGATTCTTCTCGTACGCAACGCCAAGTTCCGCTTGCTCTGGATTGCGGGCCTGTTCAGCGACGTGGGCATCACCATGTACATCCTGGCGCACGGTTGGCTCGCGCTGCAGGTCACGGACTCCGCGTTCTGGGTGGGCGCGACGTCCGGCATGGCGGGATTGGGGATGATGCTGTGTGCCGGCTTCGCGGGCGTGATGGCAGACAGGCTGGATCGCCGCGCGCTGTTCGTAGGGGCGCAGACGGCGCAGGCGGTCATGTTCGCCGCCGTCGCTGTTCTGGTGTTCACCGAACGAATCGAGCTCTGGCACATCCTGGCGACGGCGCTCGCCGACGGCATGTTGATGGCCGTCAAGCTGCCGTCGCGCATGACGCTGGTGCTGGACGTGGCAGGCCGCGAGAACCTGCTCAAGGCGAACGCGGCCAACTTCGTCGCCATGACCTGCGCCGGCATCACCATGCCGTTGGTTGCAGGTCCCGTCACGGCCACTTTCGGCATCGGCTGGATATACGCCGGTATGGTTTGCGCGCTCATGGCGTCCAGCGCGCACATGGTGTTTCTGCGCGGCTTCGGAACGTCGGGCCGAAGACGCGACACCACGCCGCTCGCCGACCTGAAGGAGGGCATACGCTTCACGCTCGGCACGCCCCATCTGCGGCTGCTCATCCTGATGATGCTGTCGTCGGAGGTGTTCGGCTGGTCGCACGAGACGATGCTGCCGGTGATGGCGGGCAAGGTGCTGGACGTGGGCCCAACTGGGCTGGGCTACATGTTCTCGGCGGGCAGCGCGGGCGCGTTCATATCGTCGCTGGCGCTGTCGGCGTTGGGCGAGGGCCGCAGCGCGGGGCGGCTGCTGGTGTTCGGGTACATAGGCTTCGGCGCGTGCCTGGTGCTGTTCGCGGCGTCGCCGTGGCTGCCGCTCTCGCTCGTGCTGCTGCTGGCGGCCTACGGCTCGGGCGTGCTGTACGAGGCGACGCTGATAACGGTGCTCCAAAGAGCGGTGCCCCATGACATGCGTGGGCGCGTGCTGAGCATCCAGTCGTTCACCTGGGGCATGACGGGATTTTCAGGATTCTACACCGGCAGCATAGCCGCATTGCTGAGCGCGCCCATCGCGATAGCCGTCGGCGGCTCCGTGCTTGCGCTCAACGGACTGCGGGTATCGCGGCGTGTAATGCGGGTGTACTCGCGGGCGTCCGCCCAGCCCGACGCGGAAAGCGCGGCGGCGTGAGGCGGGGCGTGATTCCCCTTCACCCCCATCCTAACCTTCCCCCATCGAGGGGGAAGGGACTTTAAAGACACCCTCTCAGCCTTCCTCATCGAGGAGGAATGGGATTGGGGAGTCACCCTCTCAGGCCGCGAACCAGTCCTTTTGCGCGGCCTCGTCCGGCCAGAGGAAGTCAAACCCCGCCTTGAGCGCCATCTGCCTGTCCAGGTCTTCGCGGTCGCCGATGTGGACGTAGGCGTCGGCCTGGAACTTGGTCTTTACGTCGGCGAGCAGGTGTTTGGGCGACACGAAATCGACCTCGATCTCGTGCTCTTGCCACATGGCGCGCTGCCTGCTGGGCGGGCGGTCCGAGCAGCTCCCTATCAGAAAGCCCTTCTGCTTGGAGACGCGCACCATCTCCATGGTCAGTGGCCCGGGCGGGTCGCCCACCTCCAGCGTGCCGTCGATGTCGTAGCTGATGAGTATCAAGGCTGGTCTTTCCCCTTCGATTCCGGCTCTAGTCCGGCGTGGCGCTCCAAACCGTGAAGTTGCCGCCGAAGGGCATGGGGCCGCCGGACACGGCGACCTCGGCCTTGACTCCGGTCACCTGTCGAGCACCGGCGCGTCCCTGAATCTGCTGAATGCTGTCAGTGTGCATCCAGAAGCGGCTGCGGCCGCCTCCGATGTTGCCGCCGCTGGGCATGATGGGGTCCGGCCCCTCTATGCTGATGTCGCCCTGGTAGAAGTCCAGCGCGTCGCCCTGCTTCATTCCGCGGTAGCCGATCCCCTCTATGTGGAACTGGTGGAACTGGACGAAGCCGTCGTACATGTTCTCGAACGACAGGTCGTCGGCGGTGATGCCGGCGCCCTCCAGGATCTTCCTGCCTGTGCTGGCGCACTCGGCCTCCACCTCGGCCAGCGTGGGGGTGAGGCTGCGCGTGGCCCCTCGGCTGGAGGCGTGGCCGAGTATGTACACCGGCTTCTGCTTCATGTCCTGGGCGCGCTCTGCGGTGGTGAACAGGTAGGACGCGGTGCACATTATGGGTATGTCGTTGTCGAACAGGTTGGCTGGCTTGGCGATCCAGCGCGCGCTCAGGTAGTCCTCGGGCGGCAGCGGCTCGGGCCGGTGCTGCGCCCAGTAACCCTCGGGGAACATCAGCCCGTTGCGGCGGGAGTTCTCCATGAAAGGCGCGAGCATGTCGTGGTGCTTGCCGTACTTCCGGCAGTACTCGGCGAACTGGAGCGCCGTGCCGTAGCAGCCGGGCGGGCCCCATAACGTGCGGCCCGGACCGATGGCGACGGAGCCGGAGACCTCTCGCGCGGCGCTCGTGCCGCCATGGTTGTACCTGCCCTCCAGGTTGTGCCAGCCCTTGACCACCAGGCAGGTCTCGGCGAGGCCGTCGCCGATGGCCTGCGCCGCGACAGTCAGGGCCGCGGACATGCAGCCGGGCGCGTGCACCTTGTACTTGACGTTGGTCAGCTCGGGCATGTTCAGCTCGAGCCAGTCGGCGCTGAGCTGGCCGAGGCCGTCCAGCGGGTCGTCGGTCTGGTTGTAGGCGCCGATCACGTCCTGCGGAACCGGCGTGTCCGCGGGCCAGTGGGCGCCCGTGGTTGTGACGGGCACTATCACCAGGCCGTCCACCTGGCTGGGGTCGACGCCCGCGTCCGCCATCGCCCGGCGCATCGACAGAATGGCGCCTGCGCCGACGGTGGTGTCCGGACTGCCGTCCCAGCGGCGGGAGGTGGGCGAGTGGCCCACGCCCACGGCGGCGACCTTGCCCCTGTGCTCCCAGACGCCCAGTCCTTCGACGGACCTGTACATGGATTCCGGCGCGTATTGAGTTGTCATGTCTGTTGCCCCCTGGTTATTTCTTGTCGTGCGATTCCCTTTGGGCCTCCTCTCCCTTGACGGGAGAGGATTGAGAGCCTGCCCTAGCCGGCCACCTTCCACTCCGGCACGAGCTGCCCGTTTGCGGTGGCCTCGAAGAACACCTCCACGGCTTCGCCGACGGGCACGTCGTCAATCGGCGTGCCCGGCAGGTGGGAGTACATCTGGATGCCCTGGTCCTCGTCCAGCATGACCACAGCCAAGTTGAACGGCTGGTCCTCCTGGAGCGCGCCAATCGGGCAGTCGTACACCACGCAGTAGTTGTAGATGGTGCCGCGACCGCTCATCTGCTTCCACTCCAGGCCGTCTGCCGAGCCGCACTGGGAGCACGACGGCAGCGGCGGATTCTGCAGGCGGTCGCACGCGCTGCAGTTCTGGATGACCAGGCGGCGTTCGCTGGCCGCGTCCCAGAAGGGCTTGGTCAGTTCGTCGGGTATTATGCCTTGTTTCACCATGTCGGTCCGACCTCCATTGTGGTTGGGACAGATGATAGTACAAAGCGCGCGCGATTCCAACCGGGGGGCCAGGCGCGCCGACCGCACCACCATCCCCCTGCCCCACATCGTGATCCCCGGGAAAGCGGGAGGGCGAAATCTGTTCGTTTCTGCGACATTCTGTGCGACTCCTAGCTGGGGGCGCCGGCGGTTCTGCGCAATCCTGTAATGCCAGCGCGGGTCTTTTGGGACACAGGTGTGGCATCGTGTGACAGAGTAGGACAGGCGGAACTGGGACGCTGAGCCGTGTCTTTCACTGCCACAAGGCGCCCACAATGGACGCCCCTTCGGATGCCTGGGGCCTTGTCACGCTTGGGGGTAAGGTCTCCGGGCCGCGGGGTCGGTCCCTCGCGTGGGCGAGGGTAGCACGTATGTGCGTGTGTTTCAATGGGGTTGGCGAATTTGAGGTATTGGGGCGGATTGGTGGGCAGAAATGGGACAGTCGCGGGGAAGAGGTGGGGCGTGTGTGGGGTTGGATGGGGCAGGGCCGGGAACGGGTGGCGCGGGAGAGTGACACTTTTTTCGGGTACTGGGGTCAACGGCGGCGTCGACTCGCACACTTGCCATCCGCCGCACCCGCTCCTAGAATCCGCCAATGAGGCCCCTGTCCAAACCGCGCATCCCGGACTGGCCCCCCTGGGCGGGCGGCGACTTCCGCCGTCGCGCCGAGTCCGCCCTCACCCACCCCGTCACCGTCGCGGCGCTCGGCGTCCTGTTGCTCAACGACCTGCTGTTCAAGGCGATCTGGCCCCACTCGTGGCTCACCGGCAAGCTCAGCGACCTCGCCTGGCTCATCTTCGCGCTGCCTCTGCTGGCGTTCCTGCTCTCGTTCGCCACGCGCGGCAGCCTGACCGCACGCCGCCTGGCGTTCGTCGCCGCCTATGTCGGCCTGCCGCTCCTGTACGCCGCGTTCAACACATTCGAACCGGTCCACGACCTGATCATGCGCGGCATGTCCCTTGCGGGCGGCGCCGCCGCCTCTCCCCGCGACGCCACCGACTCGCTGGTCATCCCGCACGCCTGGGCCGCCGCCCTCTGGGTCTGGCGCCTCCGATCCGCCGCCCCCGGCGCGATTCGGCTGCGCTGGGCGGTGCTGGTGGCGGGGGTCGCCGCGCTGGCTAGCGTGGCGACGAGCAAAGGTGGGCCACTCTATGGTGTGCAGAGGATCGGCGTTTCTCATGACGGGTTGATTGTCACCGACGTTGATTATAACGGCTCCTGGAGCCTGGACGGCGGCTTGACCTGGAACCCGATTGAACACCAACTTGGTGATATTGCTTGGGGAGATCAAGATGTGGAAACGCCCAGGGGCCGCTACATACTCGATGGGCCGCGTGTGCTGCGGGTCAGTGCCGACGGCGCCAAGGAAGAGGTCGTCTACTCCGCCGAGTACCTGAAACAGGACGGTAACGCCTGGGTCCAAACGGTCTCTACTGAGAGTCTCGGACGGCGAAGAATCGCAACCCAACCGGTGGCGATAGTCTACGACGATAGAACCGGCAACCTGGTGCTTGCCATGGGAATCCAGGGCGTCGTGGTGGGCACGGCGGATGGCCAGTGGATCACCACCGCCGTTGGCTGGTTCGAGCCAACCGACTTCTCCTTCCTGTCCAAGACGCGCCTCTTGCTCTCTGACCTCAAGTTCTGGACGGCAGCCCTAGCCCTCGCCTTTTCGATGACGGGAGCAGCACTTGTGGCCTCCCAGCATAAGATCGAAGATCTGGTGCGGGCCGTTCCCCTGGCACTAGTTGCAGGTTTTGCCGCGCTCGCTCTTGGGGCCGCGGTCTTCTTCTTGTTGCCAAGCACCGTGTCCATATTGGCTTTACTCGTCGCTCCAATAGTAGCGTCACTCGTTATTGGCTCGATGCCCCGGGACAGCGCGATTCGGAGATTCGCTTCGATCGGAATCGGCACTATCTCAGTGCTGGCCTCCGCCGTTCTGATTTCATACTTTGGATTCTCGGACGACGATGCCCTCAGTAACGACGACCTCCGTTTCATGGCCATTGCGATTGCGGCCTCTGTGTTCGCTGTGGCCTCCTTTGTGGCCGCCCGGCAGCAGCTGGCAAAGTACTGGCCCCTGGCGGCAACATCGTTCTTGGGAACAGTTGCCCTAGTCGTGCTGGTGTTTATGCTATGGCTGCACCTAGGCGTCGACGAAGCTCTGACCAAGTTTGCTGCAATGGTCTTGCCTGGCATCGCAGCCGTCATGATTGCTCGGCATTTGGCTCAAAAGACTGCGAGGGAAAGCGTCCCGTGCCCAGTGTGCGGAAGTCAGACATTGGGGCTGGACAGACGGTGCACGAGCTGCGGAGCGGCATCAGAGGACGAAGAAGCAAGTCGCGCAGAGTCCCTCCAAATTGACGTATTGAAGCAGGAGAGTCTCGGCAATGTGGGCTCCCGCATGGCTGCGGCCATTATGGACGTTTTGCTATTGCTGTTGGCTGTTGAGATTGGACTGCGCACAATCGGGAACTTTGGTCTCGGGTTCTATTCTCTACTGGGCAACCTCGAACTCATTCTTTCCTTCTTGGTGTTCAGTATCGTATATAACCCCATCCTGGTGGGCGTGTTCACCACCACTCCCGGCAAGCGCGCGCTAAAGCTTCGCGTGGTCAGGTCAGACGGGTCACGCGTCGGCTTCTCGCGAGCATTCCTGCGGGAGCTCGCCAAGTTTGGGCCGATGCTGCTGGTCAACGCATTCGTGATGGCATTCCGCTCCGACCGCCGCGGCCTACACGACCTGCTCGCGGACACCGTCGTCGTTCGGCGCGACGGGAGATAGCCAAGCGTCCGGTCGTCAGTCCCCTCTCCCTCGAGGGAGAGGGTTAGGGTGAGGGTGAAGAGCCCCCACGCTTGCCATCCGCCGCACGCGCTCTTAGAATCCGCCAATGAGGCCTCTTTCCAAATCGCGCCATCCGCGGTGGCCGACCTGGGTCGGCGGCGGCGACTTCCGACGCCGCGCCGAGTCCGCGCTGACGCACCCCGCAACTGTCGCCGCCCTGGGCGTTCTTCTGCTGAACGATCTGCTCCTCAAGGCGATCTGGCCCCACTCGTGGCTAACCGGCAAGCTCAGCGACGTCGCCTGGCTGGTGTTCGCGCTGCCCCTGCTGGCCTTCCTGCTCTCGTTCGGCGCGCGCCGAAACCTCCGCGCAAAACGGCTGGCGTTCCTCGTTGCCTACGCCGGGCTGCCCCTCCTTTACGCGGCGTTCAACACATTCGACCCGGTCCACGACCTGATCGTGCGCGGCATATCCCTCGCGGGCGGCGCCGCCGGCTCCCCCCGCGACGCCACCGACTCGCTCGTCATCCCGCTAGCGTGGGCTGCCGCCCTCTGGGTCTGGCGCCGCCGGCCCGCCGCCCCGGGCGCCATGCGCCTGCGGTGGGTGGTGCTGGTGGCGGGCGTCGCGGCGCTGGCGAGCGTGGCATCTTCTCCTCCGGAGCTGATTCGTGGAGTCCAGCGCGTCGGTGTCTCGGAGGGCGGAGCGATTGTTGCCAACACTGAATTCGGGACATACCTCAGCGTCGATGGTGGACTCTCTTGGAGCCGGCAGGACAGGCCATTGAGTGGGGTCGATTGGGGCGGGCAGAGCGTGGAAACTCCGAGGGGGCGTTACTCGCTGGATGGCCCACTAGTGCTGCGAACCGGCATCGACGATACCCAGGGACAAGTCGTTTACTCCACCGAGTTTCTGGAAGAGGAAGGCAACGTCTGGGTACAGTGGGTATCGACCGAAAAGCTCAGTCAGCGGCGAGAGATCGCATTCAGGCCGCTGGCAATCGTGTACGACGAGAGGAGTGGCAACCTCGTGTTGGCCTTGGGAATCCAGGGCGTTGTAATCGGGACGTCAGACGGGAAATGGGCCACTGTTGCCGTTGGACTGCTTGAGCCAACCAACTTCTCGTACCAAGCCAAGACAAGTCTGTTGTTCTCGGAACTGGGATTTTGGGCAGCTTCTTTGGGCCTATCCCTGGCGATGACGGGAATGGCGCTCATAGCCTCCCAGCATCGGCGCGAGGACCTGCTGAGGAGCGTCTTTGTTGCTCCGTTCGCAGGTGTTGCAGTCATGGCAATAGCTGGTGGGCCATTTGTCGTGCCGCTATTGCTACTGTTGGCTGTCCTGCCCATTCCCACGATCGCCGCCGTCGCACTGGCTCTGCTCCTCATTCCAACCGGAGCTACGTTCGTGATTGGGTCAAAGCCGCGGCAGAGCGAATTCTGGCACTTGGGGGCAATTGGGATTGGCTTACTCGCCCTACTCACGACGGTCGCTCTAGCCGCCACTTTTGGCATCTCAGGAGACAGTACCGCTGACGATACAGGATTCAGTCTGCCTATTCGTGAGTTTGCGGATATTGCGGCCTTGGTGCTGGCATTGACCTCCTTGGCAGTTACATGGCCACTACTGTCTAGACATTGGATTGTGGTGTCCGGATCTCTAGCGACTTCGACCGCCCTTGTCGTCTTGTCATTCATGCTCTGGCTGCATCTGGGTATAGCCGATGCATTGACCAAGTTTTCGGCGATCGCCCTATGTGGTGTAGTGGCTATTCTGCTTGCTAGACACGTGAATCGCAGAACGCGGATAGAGGGACCTCTGTGTCCAACTTGCAGGAAACCTACGACGGCGCTTTACACCGGATGCACCATCTGCGGTGCGAAACTCGCTGACGGTTAGACGGCTCAAGAACGTCCAAACGAATGTGACTGGCTCGAGCGGGCGGCAATCTAGTACAGATCCCCCGCTCCAAAGTCTGTCACTCAGGAAGATGGGGCTGGCCCACCTTCCCGCTCGCCCCACCAGCGGCGCATCCGCTCGGCGACCTCGCGCTCGTAGCCCTGGTCGCTCGCGTCGTAGTAGCGCCGGCCTGCCAGGCTGTCCGGCAGGTTCTCCGTCGGCGTGAAGTGGCCCTCGTACTCGTGGGCGTAGCGGTAGCCCTTGCCGTAGCCCATGTCTTTCATAAGACCCGTGGGCGCGTTGCGGAGGTGCAGCGGCACCGGCTCGTTCCGCGTTTGCCGCACGTCCTCCATTGCCCGCTCGATGGCGGAGTAGGCCGCGTTGCTCTTGGGCGCCGTCGCCAGGAAGATCGTCGCCTCGGCAAGCGGGATGCGTCCCTCCGGCATGCCAATGAAGTGCACGGCCTGCTGCGCCGCGACAGCCACGCCCAGCGCCATGGGCGCCGCCATGCCGATGTCCTCCGCCGCGAGCACCACCAGCCGGCGCGCCACGAACAGCGGGTCCTCGCCCGCCTCCAGCATCCGCGCCAGCCAGTAAACCGCCGCGTCCGGGTCGGACGCCCGCACAGACTTGATGAACGCTGAGATGGTGTCGTAGTGAAGGTCGCCGGCCTTGTCGTGCCTCAGCGACCGGCGCTGCATGGCCTCCTCGACGACCGGCTGCGTTACGCGCCGCGCGCCGTCCGCACCCGGTGGCGTGGCGGACACCGCAAGCTCCAGCGCGTTGAGCGCCGAGCGGGCGTCGCCGTTGGCCAGGTTCACCAGCGCGGCGAGCGCGTCGTCGTCGAGGGCGGCGTTCAGGTCGCCCAGACCACGCTCCCGGTCCGCGAGAGCCGCCTCGGCTATGCCGCCCACCTCGTCGTCGGTGAGGGGGTCGAGCGCGAACACCCGCGCCCGCGACAGCAGCGGCGACACCACCTCGAACGAGGGATTCTCCGTCGTGGCCCCGATGAGGGCGAAGGTGCCGTCCTCGACGTAGGGAAGGATGACGTCCTGCTGAGCCTTGTTGAAGCGGTGAATCTCGTCCACGAACAGCAGCGTGCGTTCGCCGTGCGCGCCCAGCCGCTCCCTGGCCTCGGCGGCGATGCGGCGCAGGTCCGCCACGCCCGACGCTACTCCGCTGATGCGCTCGAAGTGGCTACTGGTCAGGCTGGCAATCAGCGTGGCGAGCGTCGTCTTGCCGGTGCCGGGCGGCCCCCACAGGATGACGGACGGCAGCCGGTCGGCCTCGATGCTGCGGCGCAGCACCGAGTCGGGGCCGACCACGTGACTCTGCCCCACGAACTCGTCGAACGTGCGGGGACGCATCCTCGCGGCGAGCGGTGCGCCGCTCGCCAGCTCACGCCTCGCCCTGTCCTCGAACAGCGTCACGGCAAATGCCTTTCTACTCCCTTTCCTCTCGCAGGGCTGACAGGGGTAGGCAACTGGTTTCACTCTCACTTCGACTTCTCATGTCATTCCAAGCGGGCCCCCCTTCGGTGTCATTCCGAGCGCCCATATCTACGTCATTCCGAGCGTAGCCGAGGAATCTAAAGCGGCTGATTTGTGGCTTCGGGTATCGTGTCAGATTCAGGTCTCTCCAAAGCCGGTCATGCGCCACATCGAGCGCTTCTACTGTACATAGCCTTTAGATTCCTCGACTCCGCTGCGCTCCGCTCGGAATGACACGGCTGCAGCGGGGATCGGCGTAACATTGGTGGTCGGTGAACTGAAGCTATTGGCCGCTTTGCCTACCCCTGTCAGCCCATCGAGGGAGAGGAGGCCCAACGGGAATCGCCCCCTAGTTGCTGCGCTGCGTCGGCAGGAACGGCATCAGGATGCTCGCGAGCGACTGGACGTTTCGCGTCTGAATCCACACGTTGCCATTGCCGCGGAACTTCATCACCAGGCCCTCGCCGCCGGCTATCAGCGAGCGTATCCCGCCCACCTTGCCCACGGAGTACTCCACGTCGTCCGAGAACGCCACCAGGTGGCCCGTGTCCACGACTAGCTCCTTGCCCGGATGCACGGGCACCTGCTTGATCGCGCCGTAAGAGGTTACATATACCGTGCCGGAGCCGCCCTTGGAGAAGGCCCGCAGGAAGAAGATGCTTTCTCCGCTGAACAGGCCCCTGAGTCCCTGGAACTGTGTGTCCGTCTCCACGTTCTCGGTGGAAGCCATGTAGGACGAACCCTGTATGAACAGGTTCTTGCCAGGGTCGAGGTGGAACGACGCAATGTCGCCCGGCGCGGACGGCGCGAGGCTTACCCATCCACCGCCACGCTGCGCGGTGAAGGTGTTGAGGAAGAAGGACTCGCCGCCAAGCATTCTCTTGAGGCCCCCGAAAATGCTGCCGGAGCCCATGCCCGTGGTCATGTCGACGCCCTCCTGGGCCACCATCGCGCCGGGCTCCGCCTTGACGACCTCGCCCGGGTCAAGCTCCAGCGTCAACAGGCTGTAACTGGGATCGAATTCTATAGTAGGTCTCACGGTAAACCCTCCAATTCAGTCTCAGGTGTGTGCAATCCGTTTCGTGGGTGACCGGCCCGCATGGCGCGTGCGGCCCCTTTCACGCGATTTGACTAATCCTCCAGCGCCCGCGCCAGGCCGGCCAGCAGGGCGTCATCCTCGTCCGGCAGCACGGTGCGCGGGTCCAGCAGCAGCGCGTCGCGCTCCACGCGCCCGACCACGGGCGGATCGGCCGCCCGCAGACGCTCGGCAAGCCGCGACGCGCTTGCTCCAGCGCGGGAGACGGACAGCGCCCACGTGGGCAGCGTTTCGCCGGGCAGGCTGCCGCCGCCGATGGCGGAGGTCGCCTCGACTACGCTGGCGTCGCATTCCCGGCCGGCCAGCGCGCGCCGCCAGCGCTCCGCCCTCGCACGGATGTCGTCAGGCCGCGCGCCGATCATGCGCCACACAGGCACCTCGTGCTCGGCCTCGCCCTTCACGTAGTGGAGCAGCGTCGCATTGAGCGCCGCCAGGCTGAGCTTGTCAATGCGCATCGCCCTTGCGAGCGGGTGGCGAGACACGACGTCCACGAGCCGTCGGCTGCCGGCGATGATGCCCGCCTGCGGGCCGCCCAACAGCTTGTCGCCGGAGAAGAACATCACGTCCACGCCCGCTGCGACGCTCTCCTGGGGCATTGGCTCGTGCGCCAGGCCGAACGGCTCCGTGTCCAGCAGGCAGCCGCTGCCCAGGTCGTGGAGCACGGGAACGCCGCGCCTGCGGCCGATCTCGCACAGCTCGGCGATGGTGGGCGAGTAGGTGAAGCCCATCACGCGGAAGTTGCTGGCGTGGACGAGCAGCAGCGCGCCTGTGTCGTCAACGATTGCATCCTCGAAATCGCGGGCGTAGGTGCGGTTGGTGGTGCCCACCTCCACCAGTTGGGCGCCGCTCTGCTTCAGGACGTCGGGAATGCGGAACCCGCCGCCTATCTCAACCGCCTCGCCGCGCGAGACGATAACCTGCTTTCCGGCTGCGATGGCGGCGAGGCCCAGCAGCACGGCGGAGGCGTTGTTGTTGACGACCAGGGCCGTCTCAGCGCCGGTCAGTTCCCTCACGTGCCGGGCCACGGCCTCCTGGCGGGAGCCTCGCCGTCCGGAGTCGAGGTCCAGCTCCAGGTCGCCATAGCCCGCGGCGGCCTCCCGCACGGCGTCCGCCGCGGCGGCGCTGAGCGGCGCGCGCCCCAGGTTGGTGTGCAGCACGACCCCGGTGGCGTTGATCACGCGGCGGGGCGACGGAGCGAAGCGCGAGCGCGCCAGCGCGGCGACGTCGCCGGCCACATCGTCCAGGCCGGGCGCTGCGCCGCCCTCGTCCGCGATGCGCCGCCTGGCGAGCGCGAGCCGATCGCGCACCAGGTCCAGCACCGCGCGCCGCGAGTAGGTGCGCGCCAGCGCTTCCATGCGGTGGTCGCTCATCACCCGGTCGACGCTCGGCAGCGCCCTGAATTGCGAAGCCATCTATGCCCCCGTGCGTAGACGTCGCACACTGCCAATTATAGCGCACCACCCACGGGCGGTATTGGTGCGGACGGGTCAGTCCCCGAACGTGTTTCCAGCCGCCTCTCCCTTTGGGCGAGTGCTCACGTGAGGGCGAGGGCCGCGCACGCCGGCAGGCGCCGTTGACAAACATCGTCGTTGGCGAAAGAATCAAATGCCGCCGGTCCTACCGACTCAGATACGAAAGGCGCTCCCCATGCTGCGAAACACGTTCCTTCACCTGCCAGGAATCGGCTACACATACGAACGGCTGCTGTGGGAGTCGGGCGTGCTGACCTGGGAGGACTTTCTGAGCACGCCGTCGCTGCCGTCCGCGCTGGACGGGCGCAGAGAGCGGCTGCTGCCGCTGGTCGAGGAGTCGGTCGCGCGTCACGACCGGGGGGACGCCGTCTTCTTCGCGAGGGCGCTGCCGCAGCGTGAGGTGTGGCGGCTGTACGCCGACTACCGGCACAGCGCGGCGTTCCTGGACATCGAGACGACCGGCCTTTCGCCCTATTCGAGCTATCTGACGTTGGTGGGCGTGCTCGACCAGGACGGCTACCACGGATTCGTGCGAGACGACAACCTGACCGACCTGAGGGAGGCGCTGGAGCAATACGACCTGGTGGTCACGTTCAATGGCGCCAGCTTCGACCTTCCCTTCGTCGAGCACTCTTTCGGCAGCGTGTTCGCGCACGTCGCGCACCTGGACCTGATGTACCCGCTGCGCCGGCTTGGCTATGGCGGCGGGCTGAAGCGAATCGAGGCGGTGCTCGGCGTAGGCCGTCCGTCGGAGCTGAGCGGGCTCAGCGGCTATGACGCGGTGAGGCTGTGGCGCATGTGGACGATGGGCAGCGCCGGCGCTCTCGAAACGCTGGTGCGCTACAACGCCGAGGACGTCGCGTCGCTGCCCGCGCTGGCCGACCTCGCGTACAACGAGCTGGCCGAAAAGCTCTGGCCGCGGCTTCCCCGGATCGAGCCGTCCCCGCGCCACGACATCGACCTGCCATACGACCCCCGGATAGTGGAGGCGCTGACATATGGTTGAACGAGGCGCTTTCTGAAACTTGACTTTGTGTTCCGAACATCTTAGCATGTGCGTGCTAATTCTGTTTGCCGGAGTCCAGCTTATGCTCGCCAAGTGCAAGACCTGCGCCGTGGTCGGTCTGAACGGCCTGATAGTGGAAGTCGAGGTGGATATCCTGCCGGGGCTGCCGGCGTTCAACATCGTCGGCCTGCCGGACGCGGCCGTGAAGGAGGCGAGCGAGCGGGTGCGCTCGGCCGTTCGCAACGCCGGCTGCGAGTTCCCGATGCGCCGGGTGACCGTCAACCTCGCGCCCGCCGACCACCGCAAGGCCGGCCCCGCTTACGACCTGCCCATCGCCGTTGCGGTGCTGGTCAGTTCCGGCCAGATCGAGGACGTCCCGAATTCGTCCATCTTCCTGGGCGAGCTATCCCTCGACGGCACGCTCCGCCACACCAACGGCATACTGCCTATGGTGGCGGTCGCACGCGAGCAGGGCATCCAGCGAGTGTTCGTGCCGGCCCCCGACGCCAACGAGGCCGCCCTGGTGGACGGCGTGGAGACTATCCCGGTCTCCTCGCTGGGACAACTGCTTCACCACCTGAACGGCGGCCCCAGGATCTCACCCGCGACGAGCGACATCGCCGCCGACAGCAACGGTTTCGTGTCCGCGAACGGTTGCCGTGGAGGCGTGAACATCGCGGACATTCGCGGCCAGGAGCACGCCAAGCGCGCCATCGAGGTCGCCGCGGCGGGCGGGCACAACCTGCT
The DNA here is from genome assembly GCA_965217705.1 of Dehalococcoidia bacterium. Taxonomy (GTDB): domain Bacteria; phylum Chloroflexota; class Dehalococcoidia; order Lucifugimonadales; family CATOSD01; genus CATOSD01. The sequence continues at coordinate 647,178 of CBDCJA010000001.1, forward strand.
CATGAGCGGCCCGCCCGGCAGCGGCAAGACGCTGCTCGCACGCAGCCTGCCCTCCATCCTCCCCAGGCTGACCCAGGAGGAGGCGCTGGAGGTCACCAAGATATTCAGCATAAGCGGGCTTCTTCCCTCGTCGTCGCCGCTCATCAACCGGCGGCCGTTCCGGTCGCCCCACTACACCATCTCGAACGCGGGACTCGTAGGCGGCGGCCGCATGCCCAGGCCGGGCGAGATCACGCTGAGCCACCGGGGCGTGCTATTCCTCGACGAGCTGCCGGAGTTCGGCCACGCGGTGTTGGAGGTGCTGCGCCAGCCCATCGAAGACAAAGTGGTGACCATCAGCCGCGCGCAAGGCACCGTGACCTTCCCCGCCAACTTCATTGCATGAATACAGTCGCGATGAGCCTCTTTGGTACTCTTGGGAGGTCAAGTTGGATACATAGTCACCTACTCACCTGCCCCCTTTCTTTGCCGTCCACGAAAACGCCGCGCGGGTGGAGTCGCCAATTTTTGTTCCGGTGGGTTATGACGAGGGAAGACAGGCGAGGAGACCGACGACCGTGGTGATGGGTGAATAGCTATGTGGGGCGAAACCCCGCTCACAACCTGGACGCAATGGTGCACGCTCTAGAGTGTTACCCCGCTCGACAGCACGGCGATAATCCCTGGTAGAGGTGCTTCCCTTCCTTCGAGGCGGCGCGGGCCGAACACGGACCGAAGACGTGCGCCCCTGAATGCTTGTCCGGGGACTACCCACGCCTGGACAGGAACCGCCGTCGCCGCTAGGAAGGCATCAAGCCTAGGGCGTGTCCGATGTGAAAGCATGAGCACCAGGTATTCAGTCCACATGGACTACCAGAACAAGCTAGCAATAGTTCACCAAGAGGGGTGTCGATTCTTCGAGAAGGACAAGAGCCACCGCTCCATCGGCGACGCTCTCTATGCCGGCGCTTCCACTCGGCGAATCAGAATGGCCAGAAACGGTCGGCGTTGCATAGAACGTAACATCACCTGTACCGTTTCGTAACGAAACTCCCGTTTGCGTTTCGGCCCTTCTGTCGATGTGTGCGGTGTGCTGTCTCCATGGATGCCTTCCTTTACGCCATAGCTGGGCTCTGCGCTGGGCTCGTTTCATAGCCTCGCGCCTGTCGAGCCGCCAGATGATGAACAACAAAACCGGCATGCCCAACACTAAGACGCCGAGCCCTTGGTATGGTCCCCGACCAGTTTATCTCCATGCGTGTATTCTCCGTCCCCGTCGCCGGGAGTAGTTGTGGCGGCGCGTCGTGCGCCTCGATGTCCCCCGACGCGAACCCGCCCTGCGCCGCCTCCGCGTTCCGTGTCTAGTGCCGCGCTTGTCGAGCCACCTCATAAGGAGCATCAGAGACGGCGTGACCACCGCCCACACTCCAGCGTCCCTTAAGTTAATCGTCCAGCTCATGTCCACGCTCGCCGACGTCTCCCCGCCGCCGGGTTCTGTGATACATTCGGACCATGATTCGCCTCGCTGTCTCTCTTCTGTTCGCCTACGCGACGATTGTTTTAGGTGTGCCATTGCTCTTTCTAGCTGCAATATCCTAATCACGAAGAACGCGCAGGTTGTGGCGTGAATCAGAAAGAGCGCCGTGCCCCACGCGGTGATGAGTCAAAAGGCGGCGGAGGCGTCTGCTATTTTTCCCGTCTCCTTCAATCTTATGTTGCTCCGCAATTGTGGTTAGCAGGGTGTTTAGGCTCCTGCCTGAGAGCCTGAGAAGAGTGGCCTTCAATGGAGGGCGCGCGTTGGCCATCGTCGAGCGAATGAGGGGCCTTGGAGTGGTCGGCGGCGAACCCGTGTTGACGGAGCTCAATCCAGTGATCCAGCGAGCGGCTCAGGCCGGGTGCGCAGCCTTCGAAGTGGACACTGAGGACTTCCTGGTGCAGCGGGTCTTAGACCTCGACTCGTCGGTGGGACAGGTGCCCCTGGTGGAGAGCGACTTCGGCGAGCCTGTGGTGAACCTGGTCATGAACGCCTGTCACGCGATGAAGTCGAAGATGGATGAGCTGGGCAACAGCTACGAGCCGGTGTTGTCAGTTTCCAGCCGGCAAGTCGGTGACATGGTAGAGGTGCGAGTCCGCGACAACGGCCCGGGGATCTCGGACGACGTGCTTCCTCGCATATTCAACCCATTCTTCTCGACGCGGGCCGGCGCGATGGGGTCAGGCCTTGGATTGCCCATCGCCGCCGACGTGGCCCGGCGTTCAGGCGGCGACCTGTCCGTTGATACGGTCTACGGTGAGTACACAGTGTTCACGATGAGTTTGCCAGCTTCGCTCGATTAGCACTGAACGGTCGGCTATTCGTCCCGGCGAACACGCCTTCTGAGCAGCAGGTAGGCGAACAGGCCAACTGCGGCTACGAGGGTAATGCCGAGGACTATGACCAGTGTCGTGCGCTGGCGGGGACCGGTGACTGCGCCGGTCAGCGCGTCTCGAATGCGAGGGACGGCGTCGCCGAGCACCGGGACCGCAGGGAAAGGGAATAGGCCCGGCTCCGGTGTTGGCGAGGCCGTGGGCGTCGGGGTGGGCTGAGGCATCGGCGTCAGAGTGGCAGTTGCCGTTGGCGTGGCGGTGGCCGTCGGCCTCGGTGTGGCAGTTGCGGTGGCCGTCGGCGTAGGGGTCAGAGTGGAGGTGACCGTCGGCGTGGGCGTTGGCCTCGGCGTGGCGGTGGGCGTCGGCCTCGGCGTGGCAGTTGCGGTGGCCGTTGGCGTAGCCGTCCGGGTGGCCGTGGCAGTCACCGTCGGGGTCGCCGTTGGCCTCGGCGTGGGCGTAGGCGTGGGTCTCGGACGTTCCGTCGGTATGGCGGTGGGCTGAGGTTCCTCCGTGGGCGTGGGGGTTGGCTGTACTTCCTCCGTAGGCGTGACGGTGGGCGTATCCGTGGGCGTGCCAGTATGCGTGGGCGTCGGAGTGGGGGTATCGTCTTCGGGCGTGGGCGTGGGCGTGGGCGTCGGAGTGGGGGTATCGTCTTCGGGCGTGGGCGTGGGCGTGGGCGTCGGAGTGGGCGTGGGCGTCGGCGTGGGCGTCCGCGAGGGAGTGGGCATCGGCGTGGGCGTCGGTGAGGGAGTGGGCGTCGGAGTGGGGGTATCGTCTTCGGGCGTGGGCGTCGGCGTGGGCGTGGGCGTCGGCGAGGGAGTGGGCGTCGGCGTAGGAGTCGGAGTGGGCGTAGCCGTCGGCAAGGGAGTGGGCGTCGGCGTAGGAGTCGGAGTGGGCGTAGCCGTCGGCAAGGGAGTGGGCGTCGGCGTAGGAGTCGGAGTGGGCGTAGCCGTCGGCAAGGGAGTGGGCTGCTGGGTCGAGTCGCTATCGACTACCGAGATCGTCAATTCCCTGCTCCCGTCCACACGGTGGTCGTCCCAACCAGGGTGAAGACTAACGGTGATTGTCCGGTTCGTGGTCGTCTCACCGTCGTCTTCGACTGTGAAAACCCGCACGGACTTGGTCGTCCCGTCGCCCGGATAGAACCTCCAGGCGATGTTTCGGGAAAAGCAATCCGTGGCGCCGGGCTGGCAGTTGTCGTAGACGTGAAAACCTCCGTGGACGTACTCACAGCCTGTCGGAAAACCCGGGTCGATGCGCAGGTTTGCGAAGAGGCTCTCGCCTTCACGGACGGAGGACGATGGCGTGAGGCTCTCCAGCCTGACTTCAGGCCGGTCGTCAGCCGATAGAACAGGGTCGCAATGGTCGCTAGCGGTCGCAGTCCTGACGAGAGTGTAGTCGGTGAGGGAGGAAAAGAAGGCCAAAGCAAGCAACGAGACGCCCGCCACTATGGCTATGTGGCAGGCCAGGCGGCATGAAGTCGATGGAATTCTTGGGGCGCGCGACGGCGGCATAGTGGTAAGCAGGACCTCACATACGGGGATTGTACACGTTTAAGAGATAGTGTTTCCGTCACTAGCGGCACTTTGAGCCTGTATCAGTTTAGTCGGTGTAAAGGTTTGACAAGGTTTCTGAGGGAGTGAGTCCATGGTCGGGAGCTGTGAGGGCGGCTCAGTCGTGTCTTGCAGATGGCTTCACCCTGTGCGTGGGCTGACAACTCAGCTTCATGCCGGTGTCGAGGTCGGTATCTGCGACAGAAGCCAGACTGCTCAGCGTTACGCCTCAGTTGGATCACCTTGGCCATTCGATGTGCTCCCCGTATGGTCGAACTCATACCACGCTTTTTCATCCGATTCGCGATGAGCTTGTAGCCGTTGGACTCCATGGTCCCCAGACCTTGCGCGTCCGGTGGAGCATTGGCACTCAGTTGCGCCAGTCCACTCCGTTGACCACATTGGACTCGACGTAGAGTCTGACTCTGCGTGCGGTATCGGTCTCAGGCTCAGTCGCCGCAGACGTCAGCGCACGTGCGAACTCCGCCTCTCCGGCTCGTACAGACCCGTATATTCGCGAGCTGAGCTTTCGGCCATAGCCTCGACCACACACGTGAGACAGGTGGAAGCGATCCAACTGGAACACCCCGTTGCCGAACTCCTCTGTGCCACTGCGTATCCAGTTGGCTCCGTCGCCGCCCAGAACGAACAGCTTCACTCTGTCCAGTGCGTACTGCTTGGCCCACTATAGGCTTGCTCCCTCCCAGAACCGCATCTGCTCTGAGGCATGAAAATACACACGCTTGTCCACAAGCTCGTACCGGTCATCTCCCACACTTTGCCACCCACGATACGCAATGGCGCTCTTCATTTCAAAGTGTGTGCGCTTCTCACACTGAAAGTGTATCCACACCCTGTCCACCTCTGTGTAGACAATGTCCGACAGCTGAGTTCCCTCTCACACGTCCTCCCCTCTCGAAGCACGACCCCCACCGGTCGCGCTCCTCGCCCATCGCACTCTGTCCAACTCCAGACAACAGCCGATGCATAGTCATCGGCGACAACACTCCAGCCGTCAGACCACTCACCATCTAGTCTGCCACTCGAAAGGGGACCAGACTGGCAATCGACACAACACTCTCCGTCAACAGCGGTCTCGCCTGCTGACGCGGTCTTCATCCCAGGTGTTCGTCGAGTGCGAGCGTCGTGTTCCCACACCCGTCACTGTACATCCTGCGCCTGACCACAACCTCCCCGAACCGGGTCACCAGCGTGCGCTCTCGAAACCCCTCAACCCTCAGACCCTTGGGCTTGCAGCCCAGCAGCTCATTGTCCAGCGCCTGGAGTCTACGCCTTGCCCGCTCGCGAGCATATACGGATCCTTCCTGGTAACTCCGCTCTTCCCAGTCAGCGCCTTTGAGGGCATGATCTTCGTCGTTCCACTGCGTTAGGCTTGGTTCTACCATCAGTCTGGACCGCTCCTGAGGTCTTGTTGTTCCTTCTAGGATACGTCCATGCTAGGACATGTCCATGACCGGAGGCCTCCGACTAAACTGTTACAGGCTCGTAGGTGTACCGCCTGTTGACAGTTCGGGTTACGGCCTTTACGACGTAAATGCTTCGTAAGGGCACTCGGCATTCGCTGACTCTAAGGGGCCGACAATTCGGCTTCGGGGATAGGGCCTGCTGGTGTAGATCAACAGGCACTATCTTTTGTCCACTGAAAGGGTTAACCCTGTTCTATTTCGCCGCGATTTTCGCGCGGTATCTTAGGACTTCTCGCAGTGTAGTTGGCGTGGTAACGGACAATGTGGTAAGTCCCTATCATGTCTCTCCCTCATTCTCGACGTTCGTTTTTCTGCCGTCGATTCTCTACTTCCACTTACACCAACTTGGCTCACTCACAGACACAACAAGTAAGAGCCGCGCAAAATCGCGGGGCCTTTACTCGTCTACTCGTCTCCTTTCTCGCCTCTAATCGTAGGAGAGTACCCCTACGCCGCCAAAATCATCAGGCCAACGTCGCTTGTCACAAACAACTCAACCAGAATCAGTGACTCAAGATTGTGCCCTGTCGCGCCGGTCACCATGCCTGTTACGATCAGCGTTGCCACCATCGACATTTCAGACATATTCGCTGTCATGTAACTCTATGCCGTCCATTGCCGACCTGCCTGTTGCCTCCCCTGACTATCCCCTCCTAAAGTTCTCGCGGCGAAATGAAGCCCGATTTAGGGCCGCCTAGAATAGTTAGCAATTCCCAGATAAACGAACTCAAGCCGTGGAAGAAGAGGAGTGGTGCGCCCCCCAGGTGAGCGGCGAGCTCGTGGCTCGAATGGAGAACGTGCTGGACCTGTACGATGAAGACTACAACCCGGACCGTCCCGTGGCCTGCTTCGACGAGACGTCCAAGCAACTGGTGGCCAATATAAGAGACCATCCATCAGGGCCAAGCCGGGGCGGGTGGAACGATATGACCACGAGTACAGACGAAACGGGACACGCAACCTGCTTATGCTCTGTGAGCCGAAAGCCGGCCGGAGGCATGTCGAGGTGACGGAGCGACATACTGCCCTGGACTTCGCACATTAGATGAGATGGCTGGTTGATGAGGCATACCCTCGCACCGAGACGATACGGCTGGTGCTGGACAATCTCAACACACACAAGCTGGTCTCGTTGTACGATGCCTTCGAGCCGTCGGAAGCGCGCCGTGTCGCCAAGGGCCTAGAGTTCCACTACACCCCAGTACGCGGCAGTTGGCTGAACATGGCCGAGATAGGGTTGGGTGTCTTGAGCAACCAGTGTCTCAACCGCCGAATCAGCGACGAAGCAGTACTGAAACGCGAGGTCTTGGCGCTGGAACGTGAACGCAATGAGGCTGGCGCTGTAATAGACTGGCGCTTCTCCACTAAGCACGCTCGCACTACACTTCAACAGGTCTATCCAGCTTACTTGGATTGAAACGGTGCTAGTGACGAATGGAGCCGGTGGGTACACGGCTCGCTTTGGGCATCTCTTCTTCATGGTGTCTGCGGCTAAGGAAGCAGACGGGCGCCGGTGGGGACACGAGAGCGTGAGCAGGGGCGATAGGAAACTGCCGACGTATGAGGACCTGCAGACGCTCAAGCGCTTCGTCTTCGGGCCTCATCGGAAGGCGATTCAAGTCCTCCCTGCCAACGCAGAGCATGAAGACTTCGCCGGCAAGCTCATGCGTCTTGTGCAGGTGCTGCATCTGTGGAGCTGCGAGGACGGGGACGTTCTGCCGGACTTCCGGACGAACGTTCTCACCGAACAGGGCGAAGGACGAATAGCGTGAAGGCGATCACCCTGCATCAGACGTGGGCGAGTCTGATAGCCGAGGGGGTCAAGACCATTGAGACGCGGAACTGGCCGCCGCCGCTCCACCACATGAAGCAGCTTATCGCTATACACGCCGGAAAGCGGTCCCCTAAGTTCCGGGAGCTGCCCAACGACATCTCGTGGGTATGGACGGAAGGACAGCACCTCGGTGAGGTAGTCGCTCTTGCAAGACCCCAGTATGTGCACCATGTCAAGCAGATCACATGGGGTCCGCCATGGCCTATAGGTGAGTATCCGGCGACGGCCCACTTTGAGAGCGGCCCTGCCCAAGAGTGTCCACAGTGATGGCAAGAGGAAGCCCCAAAGGTGAACGTTGACGGCTACAGTGATTTCAACCCCGGCAGCTGGCTGTGGTTCCTGACCGACGTGGAGAAACTCGAAACACCCATGGTCGCGACCGGTCGCCAGGGGTTCTGGAACTGGGAACGGCCATGACCCATATAGAGATGCGGCAGTGCGCGGAGCCGCCGACACTCCATCGCAATCACTAACATGCCTACGTCACCCACAGCCGCCTGCACGACACCTCGATGCCCTCGGCGGGCCAAGCCGAATGAGTGGGGCCTGGTGAAGTGCGCTGGGGGCGCGGCGCAGCGAGCTCGCCACTACGGACCTAAGAGGGTGTCTAAAAAGTGGGTGTGCGTGCTAACCGCTTCAGCATCAGTCTCGTCATGGCACTGTAGATCCACGCCTCGGTGGTCTCCGGCAGTTCTTCATAGTCCCCGTATCGAGTACGGGGCAGGCTCTTGCTCAGCCGACGGCAGCGTCCCAGCCATGCAAATGTTCTCTCAACCACCCATCGCCGCGGCAACACCTCGAACTGATGGCTGCTTCTCGGACGCCTCACAATCTCCAGCGCCCAACCCGACAAGCACATGGCCCAATCAACCAACTGGCCCGCGTAACCAGCATCAGCCCAGATCAATTGCAGGCGTGGAAACCTTCCTGCCAATTTATCGATGACCAGCTTCGCACCATCCCTATCCTGGATATTGGCAGGATGCACCACCACCGCCAGCAGCAACCCCATGGTATCTACAATGATATGTCGCTTTCGACCGTTGACCTTCTTGCCAGCATCATAGCCACGAGGCCCCCTTTTTCGGTCGTCTTCACGCTCTGGCTGTCTATGATAGCCGCGCTGGGAGAAGTCTGTCGTCCATCGGCTGTCCGTACCCTCTCGCGCAGGGCTTGATGGACCTTCTCCCAGGTTCCGTCCTTTCGCCAGGTGCGGAAGTAGTGAAACGCCGTGCGCCAAGGGGGAAGGTCGTGTGGAAGCATCCGCCACGGACACCCGCTCCGAAGTACGTACATGATGGCGTTCACCACCTCCCGGCGAGGATACTTGACCGGACGGCCTCCCGGTTTAGGAGCGGGCAACAGAGGCTCTAGCAGTCGCCACTCGGTGTCACTGAGATCGCTGGGGTAGGCTTGTCTGTTCATGGGTATGGTTTACGTCATCCCCCACTCCTGTGTACAGGTGTTATGTGACCACTTTTTAGACACCCTCTAAGAGGGAGACGCGAACCCCTGAGCGCAGACGGGCGGACAGGCGCATGTACGGGCCAGAGTGGAAGCGCATCCGCGCTCGCGTGCTGAAGCGCTGGCCACACTGCAACCGGTGTGGAGCGCCCGGGACGGACGAGTGGAGCAACTTGCAATCGTTCTGTCACTCATGCCACAGCTGTCACTCATGCCACAGTAGGAAGACTGTTAGAGGGGGATGGCCCCCTATGCAACAGACAGCGGGATCGCCCGGGGCCGCGTGGGGGTAGCCTTTCTTTCACATTGCCAAAATGGAGATTCTCCAATGGGAGGGAGACCACCAACACCAACCGCGCTGAAAAAACTCAGAGGCACATGTCGGCCGCACAGGGAGATCGCTAACGAGGTCGAGTCGCAAAGCCGAATCCGCATGCCTAAGAGGGTGTCTAAAAAGCGTGTCATGAAGGAGCTAGACGACGGATCATGAGATGAATCATAGCTATGTGTACCCAGGCCTCGGTTGTCTCGGTCAGGACTTCGTAGTCCCCGTATCGAGTACGGGGCAGGCTCTTGCTCAACCGACGAGAGCGTCCCAGCCATGCAAATGTTCTCTCAACCACCCATCTCCGCGGCAACACCTCGAACTGATGGCTGCTTCTCGGACGCCTCACAATCTCCAGCGCCCAACCCGACAAGGACATGACCCAATCAACCAACTGGCCCGCGTAACCAGCATCAGCCCAGATCAATTGCAGGCGTGGAAACCTTCCTACCAACTTATTGATAACCAGCTTTGCACCATCTCGGTCTTGGATGTCAGCGGGGTGGACCACGACTGCCAACAGCAGTCCTATGGTGTCCACGATGATATGCCGCTTGCGGCCCGTCACCTTCTTACCGGCATCATAGCCACGAGGCCCCCTTTTTCGGTCGTCTTCACGCTCTGGCTGTCTATGATAGCCGCGCTGGGAGAAGTCTGTCGTCCATCGGCTGTCCGTACCCTCTCGCGCAGGGCTTGATGGACCCTCTCCCAGGTTCCGTCCTTTCGCCAGGTGCGGAAGTAGTGAAACGCCGTGCGCCAAGGGGGAAGGTCGTGTGGAAGCATCCGCCACGGGCACCCGCTCCGAAGTACGTACATGATGGCGTTCACCACCTCCCGGCGAGGATACTTGACCGGACGGCCTCCTGGTTTAGGAGCGGGCAACAGAGGCTCTAGCAGTCGCCACTCGGTGTCACTGAGATCGCTGGGGTAGGCTTGTCTGTTCATGGGAATGGTTTATATCATCCCCCACTCCTGTGTACAGGTATTATGTGACCACTTTTTAGACACCCTCTAAGCTAGACTTTGTACATTCACGCGGCATAGGTTAGCAACTCGATGAATCTGTTGAGCATGGGAGTCGGGATTTCTCGCATATCTGGTTTCTGCGACGACATGCGGAAAGTCCCGGAGGCAAGCCAGAGATGACGGCGCACCAAAGCGATCGCGTCGATGAAAGTGGGCGCCGACTTGACATACCAAGCCGCCGATCGTGGAGTCGCTAGCCGGCGACCTCCCAACAAGTGTGCTGCGAGAGTTACCCAGGAGAACAGTCCCAACAGCACAGGAGTGGTCCGAGATATGGCGCGATCCGACCACTGGCGTTGAGTCTCTACTCCCAGATGGGCGCGTGTCTCCTGAAACGTCACCTCGATCTGCCAGCGCAACACGAACCACTCGATGATCTGAGCCGGACTGATCGCAGGATCGGTACACAGCAGCGCCTGGGAGTCGAACCGGTGTAGGGGGTCTCGAATGAGGACCCAGCGAATGGGCACGGGTGGCTTGCCCGTGTGATACCAGACCGCTGTTCGAGAGACGGTCTCCACCGTGCAAATGGCGCTGTCGTACCAGGCCACAGATATCGTGGCCCAGCCTACATCGGGGCACTGGAGGAGTTCCCTCAATGTGGGCAATCGTTCTCCTTTGAGGCGTGGACGCCCCATCTGTCCGGGCAGTCGAGGTGGGGCGGGTTCGTAGAGTGCAGCGTCCAGACGCAATCGGGTAATGAGGGTGACCGGACGAGTCATGGACTGACAGAAGTGGAGCAGATGGAGGGCAGCGTAGCTGCTGTCGGCCACCAGTACCAGAGGACGGTTGGGCAGCCAGCGCCGGAGCTGGAGGATCATCTGACGCGCCCAGTCGGTGAGCCTTTTGTGCGTCCGACCCAGCTTCTGACAGTAGCGCTCAGAGGGAGCCAGGGCGGTCAGTACAGGTAATGCCCATGTCCGATGTGCCCAGGGTATGGTGGTCAACAACATCAGGCTTATCCAACGCAGGCCGGAGGCCTTGACGAAATGACTCCCGCTGGAGCGCACTGCGTCACGATATATCCCCTTGGCTTTGATCTGCTTGCCACGCCGCCGCTCCAAGGTCTCGTCGATCCCAAACACCAGTGGACTATCACCCTGATCGAGGTGCTGTACCAGGAGCAACAGCAGTACACGGCTCAGCTGGAGCGGTGACCACACAGCGCGGTTGAGAACGTGGTGATACCGAGCAAAGCCGGTGTCGTCGCTGAGTCCCATGGCGCGCAGCGCGGAAGTGACGGTCCTCTTGTGCGTGGCCAGGACTGCACCGACCAGCAGCACCTGCACTTTCGCCCATGTCCTGGCCTGAAACATCGGCGCGAACGGACTGAGAAGGGATACAATGGCATCGGGCAGGGTGAGCATGACTTGACCTTTCGTGATGGTTCGGTCTCGTCAGCTTACCCTGTTTCCTCTGTCTAAGTTTTGTACAAAGTCTAGCTAAGTCCATGACGGACATGGTGAAGACGAAGTAGCGGAGGATCCGCCCCCAGCTGGAGGAGCTCGGTTTGCTGAGCGCCTTGGAAATGGCAGTCCTGGCGAGCTACTGCGAGTGCTGGGCGCTGACTAAGAAATGCAACCACACAATCAGCGCTGAGGGTGTGATGGTCGGGGAGAAGGTTCACCCGGCGGTCCGAGCAAGGGATGCTGCGATGACTCAGTTGCGGAACTATGCCAGGGAGCCCGGACTGTCTCCGGTCGCTCGGGTGCGGTTGCCAGAGGGGAAGGCCAACAAAGAGACCGACGAAGACTTCCTGTTCATCGAGGCAGGCAGGAGTTAAGAGGCGTATGAGATATGGGTTTTGATAGGGAAGCCGGCGAAGTGTGGGCTACCGATCCGGAGACACGCCAACATGCGCTAAACGTGTATGGGATGCCAGGTTCCGTACTCGCCGCAGTAATCAGGGCAGTAATCAGAGCCGTCGAGAGGGACTAAGGTGAACACCACATCCGCAATGCGAAGGAGTCCGATGGCCTCGGACCGGGAGAATGGTACGTCCTGATTCCGGTGAACAAGATCTAGGTCGCACTCAAACCGCGCCCCAGGAGGGCCACACGCCCTCGTCTTCTTGTGCCACGGCCCGCCTGATGGCCATGACGAGAGCCACGAGCGCGTGGACGGCATCGTGGCTCTCGTGTCTGTCCACCTTGATTTTGTCCGCGCGGTCACTGGCGAGGGCGACGTTGCTGGCCATCCATCGGAGCGCCGGTTGACCGCCGTGCCGGAGCCGACGTCTATTGAGTTTTTCCAACTCCTTGGTCGGGCCGGACATGGAGGCAACGCGCTGGCGGAAAGGCACCATCTCTACACGCTCGGCCTCCAGCTTGGGCGCGAGAGATGTGGCGCCCCAATGGTCGTAGGCTATCTCTCAGATGTCGTACAGGTCCCGCAGCTTCGTAATCTCGTGAAAAACGGCCATATCGTCGAAGAAATTTCCGTCGGTGGCGATGATGTGACCGTCGCGGGCCCAGGCGTCGTAGGGAACTCGGTCGTCGTGGGCGCGGCGGGCGATGTTATCGCCGGGCACCCAGAACCGCGCCAGCACGTCGTATTCGTCGCCGTCGGGGAAGAGGAGCACCAGGGCAGTTACGCAGCGGGTGGACGCGAGGTCCAGCCCGGTGTAGCACTCGCGGCCCGCGAGGTCGTGTGGAGGTGGCGTGTTGCAGGTGTCCCGAGCGCCAATGTCGAGCCAGCGTTCGGCCTGCTCGACCCACTGGTTGAGATGGTAGCGGCGGAAGGTGTTCTGGAAGCTGGGCATGCTGAGTGCGCCGAGGGACTGCTTCGCGAGGTACTCGTCGGTCAGCGTATCGCCGAGTCCCGGGTTGGCTTTGGCCCAGATATCGGGATCCTGCCAGTCGTCGTCAGCGGCGGCGGCGATGTAGGCGAGGTAGCTGTCGTCCTGGATGGCACCCTCGAGGACAGAGACCGCGTGGGTGTGCTGTTGCCAACCGATTGACTCCGGTCGATAGACGCCAGCGGTAGTGATCGCAACCATCATGGGCTGGTCACTCGCGCCGGTGGCCGTGTTCAGGACGTCCCAGAGCTCCGACGTGCGGCGTGCGTAGATCTAGTCGATGATTGCGTCGTGGACGTTAAGGCCGTCGAGGTTTCCGGCTTCGTGAGAGATGGGCTGGAACGTGGACGCGGTGCCAGGTTTGGTGAGGGCCGCCTGGAAGAGATTGGCGTTGCGACTGAGGGTCGGACTCTCTTCGACCATCTTCCTTGCCTGTGTCCAAGCTACCCTTAACCCGGTCGCGGGTTGTGGCGGCGCTGTAGACCCCGGCGCCGGCCTCTCCGTCGGCTAGGAGCAGGTAAAAGCCGATGCCGGCGGAGAGCGTCGTCTTCCCATGCTTGCGCGGACATTCGACCCAGGCTACGCGGAACCGGCGGGTGCCGTCCTGACGCTTCCAGCCGAAGAGGGATTTGAGGATGTGCCCGGTCTGCCACTCGGCAGGCTCGAAGGGCTGACCAGCCCAGCGTACTTTGGTGTGGCAGAGATAGGTGCGGAAGAAGGTGAGGACGCGGCCGGCAGCGGCGTGCCAGTAGGGGCCGGGGTGGGCAAGGTCGCGTTGGTGGCGGTCGATGGCGAGCTGTTCAAGGATGCCGGGGCGCAGTGTGTGGCGGCGGCCATGGCTGGATTGTAGCAAAGGGGTGCGTGGTAGAATTGAGGTGTTATGAATCCTCTTCGGTGCTGGCGGTGCAACAAGCTTCTGGCGAAGCATATTTTGGGGAAGTACTGCATCGTGTGCGAGCGGTGCCGGGCGGTGAACGCGAGGGGCCGCCGACCTGAGGTCAGTAACCGGTGAGGGCCCGGGAATGGGCGCGAGGATGGGCGTGCCGGACATTGTAAAGCGTTGCCCCTAAGCTGGGGCATGGTCAAGAAGAAAGATCGAACCCACAGCGTGCTGGACATCATCATGTGGGTCCTACTCGCGGCCCTTCTCATCGGCATCGTCTTCGTCTCTTGTCTTGGGTCGCGTGCGCGAGGATTTGGCCCGGGCCAACACGCGACCGAGGCGACGCCCACTTCCGAGGTCCTCGTATCTCCTGCATCACCGCCTGCCGCACCGCGTTGCGCTGCTCGGAGCCGTTGGCGAGAAACTTTCCGCAGAGAACCGAGCTAGTCTTGACTTGCGCTTACGAACGTTTTAATGTAGTTTGTCGCGGAGAGGCGCGCACAGCCGTACCATGGTGTACGCATGCGCTTATGCCACGCGCCGAAAGAAGGCGCTAGGCACCAGCCGGGCGCAAAGTGCGCTACGCCGTATGAAGACCGAACCGAGCTTTTCAGGAGTATCACCGTGAATAGGAACCTCTTCAGTTTCGTCGGGGCCCGTTTCTTCTGGGGAGGGCTTACCCTCCTCGCATTGGTTACGTTAGGGCTCGCTCTCTGGCTGCCCGGCGAATTGGCCCGGGCGCAAGACAGTGGACCCATCGAGTTCCCTGAGAAGGATGATGGTGTGGTGGCGGTGTTCACGGCGGTGGACCCTGAGATGAAGTCGGTAACGTGGTCGGTGGAGACCGACGACTCTGTCAGCACTGATTTAGATGCCGCAGACGTTGCAGACTCGGCGCTGTTCGAGATAAGCAAGTCTGGTGAGCTCACCTTCATGGATGAGCCGGACTTCGAGATGGCGGCGGGCGGATTAAGTAACGACTCGAACACCTATCAGTTGGTGGTGGCGGCCTCTGACGGCACCGGCGACACTGCGCAGACGGGATACCAGAAGGTGACTGTGGAAGTCACCAACGTAGATGAGGATGCGACGACGGGTATAGAACTGTCGTCCCTGCAGCCCCAGGTCTCGACTGCGATAACGGTGGACTACGTAGACGGGGTGGGCAACCCGTTGGTTAATGCGGACGGTGCCGCCAACACCGCTATTGTGGACCCCGACAGGGACAAGAGCGACCCAACAAGCATGATCATACCCGCCACCGACGTGGAGTGGCAGTGGTCCAAGTCGTCCAGCCGGACTGGGACGTACGCGGACATCACCGGGAACGACGCCGCTGAGACGGCCACATACACACCGGCCTCCCAGGACCAGGGGATGTACCTGCGGGTCACGGCGACGTACGAAGACGGTGAAGGCGAGGGGAAGACCGTCGTGGCGACCTCCGCCTATCCGGTCAGGGCGTTCCCCAGCGGGAACAGCGCTCCTGCGTTCCCCGATGACTTCAATGCTGAAGAGGATGGCAATCAGCCTCCGATGGAAGAGGCGGATGACGGGGCCATGGAGGGGGACAACGTCGGCGACCCGGTTGAAGCCAACGATGCGAACAACGACCGCCTGACCTACTCTCTGGAGGCGGATAACACTGCGGCAGACGACGCTGACCTGTTCCAGATCGACCGTATGACCGGCCAGGTAACGGTTGGCTTGGGCCAGCAAGTGAACCCCGATAGTGACAGTGCTAGTGAAGTCCCGCATTGGGGAAGGGTGATAGCTTCACGGTGACCATCAAGGCCACCGACCCGTCCGGCGATTCCACCACGGTTGTTATGACGATCGAAGTGGATGAGGTGGACGAGGCGCCGGTGTTCACCGCCGGCAATGTGTCCCACTCCCATGCGGAGAACGAGGCCGCCACTGAGATGGTGTACACCTTTATGGCATACGATCCTGAAGGAGAGAGCGAAACCTACTCCCTCTCCGGCGCCGATGCTGGCAAGTTCACAATTGGCTCCAGCAACGGCGTTCTCACCTTCGATGATTCGCCGGACTTTGAGGCGCGCGGGTCTGCGGACGGGGACAACGTCTACGAGGTGACGGTGAAGGCGGCTTCGACCGACAATGCCGCAGACTCGACGGAGAAGAGCACGACGGTGGACGTGACGGTGGAGGTGACCAACGTTGACGAGGATGGAATGGTGTCTCTGAGTGCGTCGCAGCCGAGGATTGGGGTTGAGATACGGGCGAACACGCCCGTGGACCCTGACGGCGGCGTCACCGACGTCACCTGGCAGTGGTCGAAGTCGGACTCGGCGAATGGGACGTACGCGGACATCAAAGACGCCACCATGGCCAGTTACACGCCGGTGGATGACGACGATGGAGACTTCCTGAAGGCGACGGCGGCGTACACCGACGCCGAAGGATCGGGGAAGACCGCATCGTCGCCGAATCTGGATGCTTCGACTGGCGCTGTCCAGAAGGTCCGGAACCTGGCGCCGGTGTTTACCGACGAGGACGATGACACAGCCGGTATCCAGATCGACCCGCGGGAAGTGGCGGAGGACGCCGCTGAGGATGGCAGCGTGGGAGAGCCTGTGGCGGCCACTGACAACGACGACGCCGACACCACAGACGACAACGACATCCTGTACCTCCTGAGCGGGGCTGATTCGGCCTCGTTCGACATAGACTCCGGTACGGGACAGATCTCGGTCGGGGCCAGCGCCATGCTGGACCACGAGACCAATCCCGCCTACGAGGTGACGGTGACGGCCAGGGACCCGGAGGGCCTCAGCTCCTCCGTCGACGTGACCATCATGGTCACCGACGTGAACGAGGCGCCGGAGATCAGTGGGTCGTCCAGCGAGATGTTCCCTGAGAAGGATGATGGTGTGGTGGCGGTGTTCACGGCGGTGGACCCTGAGATGAAGTCGGTAACGTGGTCGGTGGAGACCGACGACTCTGTCAGCACTGATTTAGATGCCGCAGACGTTGCAGACTCGGCGCTGTTCGAGATAAGCAAGTCTGGTGAGCTCACCTTCATGGATGAGCCGGACTTCGAGATGGCGGCGGGCGGATTAAGTAACGACTCGAACACCTATCAGTTGGTGGTGGCGGCCTCTGACGGCACCGGCGACACTGCGCAGACGGGATACCAGAAGGTGACTGTGGAAGTCACCAACGTAGATGAGGATGCGACGACGGGTATAGAACTGTCGTCCCTGCAGCCCCAGGTCTCGACTGCGATAACGGTGGACTACGTAGACGGGGTGGGCAACCCGTTGGTTAATGCGGACGGTGCCGCCAACACCGCTATTGTGGACCCCGACAGGGACAAGAGCGACCCAACAAGCATGATCATACCCGCCACCGACGTGGAGTGGCAGTGGTCCAAGTCGTCCAGCCGGACTGGGACGTACGCGGACATCACCGGGAACGACGCCGCTGAGACGGCCACATACACACCGGCCTCCCAGGACCAGGGGATGTACCTGCGGGTCACGGCGACGTACGAAGACGGTGAAGGCGAGGGGAAGACCGTCGTGGCGACCTCCGCCTATCCGGTCAGGGCGTTCCCCAGCGGGAACAGCGCTCCTGCGTTCCCCGATGACTTCAATGCTGAAGAGGATGGCAATCAGCCTCCGATGGAAGAGGCGGATGACGGGGCCATGGAGGGGGACAACGTCGGCGACCCGGTTGAAGCCAACGATGCGAACAACGACCGCCTGACCTACTCTCTGGAGGCGGATAACACTGCGGCAGACGACGCTGACCTGTTCCAGATCGACCGTATGACCGGCCAGGTAACGGTTGGCTTGGGCCAGCAAGTGAACCCCGATAGTGACAGTGCTAGTGAAGTCCCCGCATTGGGGAAGGGTGATAGCTTCACGGTGACCATCAAGGCCACCGACCCGTCCGGCGATTCCACCACGGTTGTTATGACGATCGAAGTGGATGAGGTGGACGAGGCGCCGGTGTTCACCGCCGGCAATGTGTCCCACTCCCATGCGGAGAACGAGGCCGCCACTGAGATGGTGTACACCTTTATGGCATACGATCCTGAAGGAGAGAGCGAAACCTACTCCCTCTCCGGCGCCGATGCTGGCAAGTTCACAATTGGCTCCAGCAACGGCGTTCTCACCTTCGATGATTCGCCGGACTTTGAGGCGCGCGGGTCTGCGGACGGGGACAACGTCTACGAGGTGACGGTGAAGGCGGCTTCGACCGACAATGCCGCAGACTCGACGGAGAAGAGCACGACGGTGGACGTGACGGTGGAGGTGACCAACGTTGACGAGGATGGAATGGTGTCTCTGAGTGCGTCGCAGCCGAGGATTGGGGTTGAGATACGGGCGAACACGCCCGTGGACCCTGACGGCGGCGTCACCGACGTCACCTGGCAGTGGTCGAAGTCGGACTCGGCGAATGGGACGTACGCGGACATCAAAGACGCCACCATGGCCAGTTACACGCCGGTGGATGACGACGATGGAGACTTCCTGAAGGCGACGGCGGCGTACACCGACGCCGAAGGATCGGGGAAGACCGCATCGTCGCCGAATCTGGATGCTTCGACTGGCGCTGTCCAGAAGGTCCGGAACCTGGCGCCGGTGTTTACCGACGAGGACGATGACACAGCCGGTATCCAGATCGACCCGCGGGAAGTGGCGGAGGACGCCGCTGAGGATGGCAGCGTGGGAGAGCCTGTGGCGGCCACTGACAACGACGACGCCGACACCACAGACGACAACGACATCCTGTACCTCCTGAGCGGGGCTGATTCGGCCTCGTTCGACATAGACTCCGGTACGGGACAGATCTCGGTCGGGGCCAGCGCCATGCTGGACCACGAGACCAATCCCGCCTACGAGGTGACGGTGACGGCCAGGGACCCGGAGGGCCTCAGCTCCTCCGTCGACGTGACCATCATGGTCACCGACGTGAACGAGGCGCCGGAGATCATGCTCGGCGGCCTGGCCATATCGGGCCGGACCAGCGTCGAGTACAAGGAGAATGCCACGTCCACCGTGGCGACCTACAGGGCGGCGGGCCCGGACGCGGCCTCGGCCACGTGGACGCTGGAGGGCGCTGACAAGGACCTGCTCATGCTCGATGGCAGTGGCATGAGCGTTATGCTCAAGTTCGTGAGACCGCCCGACTACGAGAATGCGGCAGATGCCGACAATGACAACATCTACATAGTGACGTTGAAGGCGGACGACGGGACCTACATGGACACGCACGATGTGACTGTGACAGTCACCAACGCAGAGGAGACCGGTATCACTAACGGGCCGCCGACCTTTGCCATGGCGACCGCCAGCAGAGACGTGGCGGAGAACTCCGGGGCAGACGTCGTGGTCGGTGATCCAGTCGTTGCCGCTGACCCTGACAACGATGACGTCACCTACACGCTGTCCGGGGCCGACGCCACAGACTTCTCGATAGACAACAACGGCCAAATCACCGTGGGCCAAGGGACGATGCTGGACTTCGAGACCAAGACGACCTACACGGTCACGGTTACGGCCACCGACCCGTCCGACGAGACGGCCACCATAGAGGTGACCATCAACGTCACCAACGTGGGGCTGGACACGCCTTACGACGCCGACGACGGCGGCGAGATCGACAAGCCCGAGATGATCCAGGCCATCAACGATTACCTGTACGGCTCGGGTGCCAGCGCTATCAGCAAGGAAGACATGATAGAGGTCATCAACCTGTACCTGTACGACTGATTCGGGGATCCACCAAGCAGGCGGCGGCGGGGAGGGGTCTCCAGCGACACGGAGCCCCCTCCCGCAGCATCGGCTAACAAGAGAGGAAGAACTTGAAACTAAGAATCGTGTTGGCGGCAATGATGGTCGCGGTCGCAGCGGGCTTGGTGGCCACGATGAACATCTTACCCGCGGCTGCGCAGTCGACTCCCAGCGCCAGCCGGAGCTTCGATTCGGCATCGGTCGATCCCGGCGGCCAGGTGGTGGTGACCATCGCCGCCTCCGACTACGGCGCGGCTGGGGGAGTCACCGAAACCCTGCCCGCAGGCTTCTCCTACGTGGACAGCGACCTGGACGCCGCGCAGGTTTCGGAGCTTGACAACAACCAGGTCCGGTTCATCCTCCAGGGGGACTCTTCATTCACCTACACCGTGACCGTCTCCGACACGCCGGGTCCCTACACGTTCTCCGGCACACTAAGGGATGCGGACCGCGCCGACCACACCGTCGGCGGGGCCGACAGAGTCACGGTCAACACCCCTCCTGCAGGGCCGACTCCCAGCGCCAGCCGGAGCTTCGATTCGGCATCGGTCGATCCCGGCGGCCAGGTGGTGGTGACCATCGCCGCCTCCGACTACGGCGCGGCTGGGGGAGTCACCGAAACCCTGCCCGCAGGCTTCTCCTACGTGGACAGCGACCTGGACGCCGCGCAGGTTTCGGAGCTTGGCAACAACCAGGTCCGGTTCACCCTCCAGGGGGATAGTTCATTCACCTACACCGTGACCGCCTCCGACACGCCGGGTTCCTACACGTTCTCCGGCACACTAAGGGATGCGGACCGCGCCGACCACACCGTCGGCGGGGCCGACAGAGTCACGGTCAACACCCCTCCTGCAGGGCCGACTCCCAGCGCCAGCCGGAGCTTCGATTCGGCATCGGTCGATCCCGGCGGCCAGGTGGTGGTGACCATCACCGCCTCCAACTACGGCGCGGCTGGGGGAGTCACCGAAACCCTGCCCGCAGGCTTCTCCTACGTGGACAGCGACCTGGACGCCGCGCAGGTTTCGGAGCTTGGCAACAACCAGGTCCGGTTCACCCTCCAGGGGGATAGTTCATTCACCTACACCGTGACCGCCTCCGACACGCCGGGTTCCTACACGTTCTCCGGCACACTAAGGGATGCGGACCGCGCCGACCACACCGTCGGCGGGGCCGACAGAGTTACCGTTAGGAAACCTAGCACTACTGTGGGCACAGCGGTGCCTACGGCTGTGCCCACAGCGGTGCCTACGACGGCTGTGCCCACAGCAGTGCCTACGGCTGCGCCCACAGCGGTGCCTACGGCTGTGGGCGTGTCGCGGTCGGCACGCCAGCCGGCGACGCCGACTCCTACCGCAACGCCCAGGCCCACGCCCGTGCCCGCCGTGAGGTCCGTGGCGACGCCCGTGCCGACACCACCCACACCCACGCCGAAGTTACCGGAAACCGGCGACTCTTCACCCACGTTGGTCTTCCCGCTCGTGGTTCTCGGAGCGCTGCTGGCCGCCGCCGGAGGAACGCTGCTGTTCGTGACTCGAACCCTGTGGCGCAAGGGCCCGAACGCGGATCGAGGGGGCGGATCACCGGGTTAGGCAGTGTGGGCCATAGTCCTGATAGTCAGTGAGGGGGGCTTTCTCCGGGTCCCCCTCTGAGAGGAGTTTCAGGAGAGCACCGTAAGCCGCCCGTGGCCCTTGGCCTTCCGGGCGGCTTAAGTGTTTGTGGGAGCGGCCTACGACGGCGGGCGCTCGGGGAGGAGGTGGACGTGGTCGACGACACCCGGTCACACTGTTGAGAGAGGATATTCACCACGCCTCGGCAACGCGTTCCGCTTCTTGGCGGCCCGCACCTCTCCCTGGCTGGTGGCGGCGCTGGTCTGGTCATCCTTCACGTTATCGCTGTGCCTGCAGACGCTCATCAGCAGACGACTCTCACGGTCGAAGGCTCCCCAGCGTGCGGGTCTGACGTACCCATTGGCGATCTGTCCTCTACAGCTACCCCCACGGTCACACCTGCGGACGAAATAGTCCAGTTGTTAGCCCGCGCCGGCGGCCCCCCCCCGCATGCGCGCGAATAGCCCCGACAGCAGCACAGTGCGGGTGTTCAGCAATGAGGCTCCCCCGCACGCGCGCGGATAGGCATCATCCACCAAAAGAAGCAGTGTGAACTGCGGTCCATCTTCTCCAAGTCACCTGTGGTAGCTGCCGTCTATCTGTATCAGCATCCCCTCACGCGGCATCCGTTGACGACGGACTCAGTGCTTGGGTGGACGCCTACCTCGTGGGCTGTTCTCACCGGCGCTTACCAGCAGACGACGCAGCGTGCTGCGAGTCATGTCTATGCCTTCGTGTTCACTCAACAACTCGCTCATATGCGTATGGTTCGTTCCAGCGTACCTGGTGCGTGCCAGATGAAGCACAACAGCCTTTGTATCCTCCGATATCGCGTTGGGTGCTCTGCGCCCTCGATGACCGTGAGCAACTGCGGCTGCTCCTTCCCTCCTGTATGCCGCTAGAATGCGCCATGCTTGGCGTATGCTCACTCCCATCAGCGTAGATGCCTGCTCTATCGTCATATGCTTCGTAAGGAAGCTGTTGAGTACTCGAATCCTCGCCTGTTCCTTTTGGTTCAACGTCACATTCTCCATAACGTGACATTTTTGCTGAACAGTTACCTACTGACACTTATGCTGAGCGTCGACAGACAGAACCATCTTCGAATTGTGGCTCGGGACTGTATGAAGCCGGCTTCAACGATAGGCGATACCAGTTGTCCGACCTGACACGGTCCCTTCGTCCCGTGTGTTTCCGCACCGTGGTCAGCCACCAGCCAGACCCGCCTATCGAAGCAGCTCGATGGCGGCGGAGTTTCCCACATCCTCCGCAACATGCAGGGGAGTCCGGCCCAAGTCGTTCTTTGCGTCGACGTCCGCTCCCGCGTCCAGCAGCGCCTGGATCACCGCCGGGTTCGAGTTGTGTCCAGCCGCAAAATGTAGGGGCGTGGTGCCACTGTCGTCCTTCGCCTCGATGTCGGCCCCGGCGTCCAGCAGCGCCTGGATCGCCGCCGGGCCTTCGTTCCAGATCGCCGCAATATGCAGGGGCGTGGCGCCACTGTTCTCCTTCGCCTCGATGTCGGCCCCGGCGTCCAGCAGCGCCTGGATCACCGCCGGGTTCGAGTTGTGTCCAGCCGCAAAATGTAGGGGTGTGGTGCCACTGTCGTCCTTCGCCTCGATGTCGGCCCCGGCGTCCAGCAGCGCCTGGATCACCGTCGGGCTTTCGTTCCAGATCGCCCCAACATGCAGGGGAGTGCGGCCCAAGTCGTTCTTTGCGTCGGCGTCCGCTCCCGCGTCCAGCAGCGCCTGGATCACCGCCGGGCTTTCGTTCCAGATTGCCCCAACATGTAGGGGAGTGCGGCCCAAGTCGTTCTTTGCGTCGGCGTCCGCTCCCGCGTCCAGCAGCGCCTGGATCACCGCCGGGTTCGAGTTGTGTCCAGCCGCAAAATGTAGGGGCGTGGTGCCACTGTCGTCCTTCGCCTCGATGTCGGCCCCGGCGTCCAGCAGCACCTGGATCACCGCCGGGCCTTCGTTCCAGATCGCCGCAATATGCAGGGGCGTGGCGCCACTGTCCTCCTTCGCCTCGATGTCGGCCCCGGCGTCCAGCAGCGCCTGGATCACCGCCGGGTTCGAGTTGTGTCCAGCCGCAAAATGTAGGGGCGTGGTGCCACTGTCCTCCTTCGCCTGGATGTCGGCCCCGGCGTCCAGCAGCGCCTGAATCACCGCCGGGTTCGGGTTGAGCACTGCGATTTGCAGGGGCGTGGCGCCACTGTTCTCCTTCGCCTCGATGTCGGCCCCGGCGTCCAGCAGCACCTGGATCACCGCCGGGTTCGGGTTGAGCGCCGCCACATGCAGAGGCGTAACGTCCCTGATATACAAGCCGGCGACCCCGAACGCCGGATTTTCCACAGAGCCCTCGGCTGTGACGTCCGCACCTTCCCTGAGTGCTGTTTCAACATCCGCAACGCTTCCCGCCAGCGCCGCCTCGAACAGTGGCCTTGACCATTCTTGTCTATCAAATGCAACAACGGTCCACTCTGCACTTCTCGCGGATGAGGCTTCCGGTTCGGCATCCGGTGTTGCAGTGGACGCTGTGCCCGGGGTTGCTGTCGGCTCTGCGAGATTCGAGGACCCCGGTGTTGCGGCTGTCCGCTCGCCAACCGTGGGCGCGGACTCGCTGGAACAGGCTGCGAGCAGGAGAACCAGTAGACCCAACATCCCGCAGCACAGGACCAACTGAGAAATAGAAGCCCCTTTGGAAACGCTTCTTGGGACAAGCCTTGTCATCATCCTCCATACCTCCCAATTGTTCTTCGAGTTCTCGGACTCAGGCTTCGGCGCGTGTACTCTAGGGATTGCACAAACCACACTCTACAGGCCTTCAACTCGTGACAGCGGCCGATCACAGTACCAGAGCGAAGGAAATGGTAAAGGTTCTAGATTGTAACAAGTCCGGTGGGCCGACGTGGATGGTAGGCGGGGGGTATTTGAGATGTGGCTGGGCACCCCGTGAAACTACCGAGTCCCTCGGCTTCCAATGGGTGCGAGTCAGGCTCTGCCCGTTCCCGACCTTCGTCTTATCGCACCTTTTCCCGCTCTCGCGGTTCGATGTCGGCACGGATTCCCTCACTGATGCGGTCCGCCTCATCCTGGAGGTCCTCAATACGCAGCAGCGCCTCCGCCTTCGGTAGCTCCAGCACCCCCTCCAGCCCCTCGCAGAGCGTGTCGAACCGCTGCCACTCCGCCGCCTTGAAGCCTTCCGGAGCAAGCTCACCGCGCGACATGACCCACGAGCACATGACGAAGACGCCTCTTTCTGTATCAAGCGCCTCTTCGCAGTCGTCCTCCTCGACGCACTCCTTCAGGTCACCCAGCCTCGCGTCTAAGCGCCGTGCGAGTTTCTCCGAGTCGGCAATCCAGTCCTCGACGTCGGGAAACAGACGCTCGCACCCGGTCAGGACCAGTGCGGAGAGAGCCGCGACCCCGATGAGCAGGACGGTCCGAATCAACCCGACACCCGCTAGACCGTCGCGCCGGTCTCGCCCATCATCACGATTGCGTTTGTGTCATCGTCTTCGTTCACCACGTGGGTCCCCCTACGCACGACGACGGACAACGCAGTGAACGCTGACGCATTTTGCGCCGATCGGAGGGCAAAGTGGTAATCCTCAATCTATAGGAGGAGTACGAATCGGCTAGATCGCCACCAAAACAGTACGCGGAAATCCGGCCTTTCGTCAATCCGATCCGGAAGATATGGGACCAAATAGATGGTCGGTGGAATGGCCTTAGAGATGTGATTGGAGCTCTGTGAGCTTCCACCATGACCCTCTCCAGCTAACTGTGGTGGGCCGGGGCAGAGCGACTCAAGGAAGGTTCCGCCCGGTGACTTGCCCTCCGCCCCACACAATTGTGGCTCAGTCTTTCCCCCTCCCTCCATATGGCATCCGGTAGCTGAGGAGTGGTGAACAGCGACAATGATTCTGGCCCGCGTTGCCTCAAGTAAAACGTTACCGTACGGAAGCTATTGCCTCACGATGGTGTTACCCAAACCACGGAGGCATGGATATGGTCACGGAGATCAGCACAGTCACGCGGATAGAAATACTCAGAGCCATCCGTGGCCGGTACAGGGAGGCGTCGAAGAGGGATGAGGGCAGGATGCTCGATGAGTTCGTAGCCATCGCGGGATGTCACAGGAAGCACGCCGTCAGGCTCCTGAACCAGGCTGGACAGGATAACTCAGAGCGGCCCGTGCCCAGAGGAAAGCGCATCTATGACGAGGCCGTGAGACAGGCGCTGATCGCGGTGTGGGAGGCTGCCGACAGGATCTGCGGCAAGAGACTGAAGGCAGCGCTTCCCAGCATGGTCCAATCACTGGAGAGGCATGGCCACCTGGACCTCGACCCAGACGTTCGGGAGCGACTGTTCTCGGCGAGTGCCTCTACCATAGACCGGCTGCTGAGACCGGTGAGGGAACAGGCGGGGAGCCGAAGGAGAGTCAAGAGGAGGAAGAAGATGGGGAGTCGGATTCCGGTGCGGACCTTCACGGACTGGAACGAACCGACGCCCGGGTATCTGGAGATAGATCTAGTGGCGCATAACGGTGGTGTCGCCAGCGGAACCTTCATTCACAGTCTTGTGGTCACCGACGTCAGCTCCGGATGGACCGAGGCAGTGCCGCTCCTGGCACGCGAGCAGTCACTGGTCGTCGAGGGACTCGAGGCCATCTCTGGGGTCTTTCCCGTGCCGGTCCGCGGTATAGACTCCGACAACGACAGCGTGTCCATCAACGAGACCTTGGTCAGCTACTGTGAGCGACAAGGCATTGAGTTCACCCATTCCCGTGCTTACCACAAGAATGACCAGGCATGGATAGAGCAGAAGAACGGCTCGGTGATCCGCCGCTTCGTCGGGCACGAGCGCTACTCGGGAGCGATAGCCGGTCAGGCGCCCGCCCACCTGTACGGTGCGATGAGGCTGTACGTGAACTACTTCCAACCCTCGTTCCAACTGCTGTCCAAGAGCCGTAACGGAGGGAGTGTGACCAAGTGGTACAGCAAGCCGACCACACCCTGCGATCGGCTACTGGACCGTGACGACGTGAGCGAGGAGATGAAGAGTAGATTGCGTCAGAACCGTGCCGCGCTGGACCCGGTGTCGCTGCTGCACAGTGTACGGAAGTCCCAGGCGGCCCTCAGGGCGCTCAGCGCTCCGGGATCGGCGAGTGCATCAGGCGGAGAGAGCCTTGAGAGCTTCCTGTCCCAGTTGCCGGATCTGTGGAGACGGGGTGAGGTGCGACCGACACACACGCCGAAGAGAAGGAAGTACCAGTCACGGGTGCCTCACACGTGGAGGACACATCCGGACCCGTTCGAGGGTGTATGGAGTCAGATACTGGACTGGTTGCAGAAGCAGCCTGACGTAGGAGCTCCAGAGCTGATGGATCGCCTGATACGACGTTACCCTGACCGCTACAGCAGGAGTCAGCTTCGTACCCTGCAACGCAGAGTTAAGCAGTGGCGCGGTGTGATGGCCAACAAGCTCGTGTATGCTTCGACTGAACAGAGTGAGATCGACGAGGAACGACTAGGAAACATCAGACCTGTGGGCGTCAACTAGAAGTGTCTAAACACTTGGTAACATCTTCCGGTGAGGCAATAGGAACCGGCAAAAATAGTTGACGTGGATCAGGTAGTCCCTGAAGGCTCTGGACACATTGCCGGGGCCGTTGTCGCTGAGCAGCCTGGTGCGGTCTTCTACAGGGACCCGGTCCATGCCCGTCCTGTCCACCGCCTCCTGGACCACCTCTACCAGTGAGTCAGAGGTCATGTCCCTCTGTAGCCTGTGGGCCAGGATGAATCGGGAGTGGTCGTCCATGACGGTGACCATGTAGTAGTAGCCCAGCCCACCACCCTGAAGTAGGAGGCGTCGGTGGCCCACATCTGATGTGGGCCGGTGGTCTTGCGATGGTACTCCTTGCTTGCGGCCAGCCGTGTCTCAGCCCTCTTCACCAGACCCTCTCTGCGCAGAATGCGGTAGACTGTGGACTCTGAGGCCGAGAAACCCATGTTGTCGGTGATCCATGCTGCCAACTGCCTGCAACTCAGTTCCGGCATCTCTCTGGCTGCCGACAGGATGCGGTGGACTTCCCGGGAAGTCAGCTTGTTCCATGGGGGCTTGCCTCCTCCTCCTTTGTCCCCAAGGGGTTGTTGATCCTTGCGCCTCAGCCACCGGTTGTAGGTGCTCCGGGGGACTCCCAGCTCATCGAGGACCTTGCACTTGGGAAGACCCGAGGAAGCCACCCTGGCCAGCACCTCCGCCTTCTCTGAGCCACTCATCCGCTGATACCGTCGGCGCCCTGAGGCATTGGTATGGAGGTTTTTTTCAGACGATGGACCTCCAGGGACAGATCAGCGACCAGTCTGCTTTAGCTCCAGGTTCTCTCGCCTGAGGGCCTGTACCTCCTGCTGGGTGACATCCCGCACGCTGTCGCGGGTAAGCCTCTCTTTGCCCGCCTCCATGAACTCCTTGGTCCAAGAGGAGTAGGAGTGAGGCTTGATCCCCTCCCGCCTGCACAGGTCGCTGACTGTGGTCTCTCGGCGGCAGCCCTCCAGCACGATGCGAATCTTCTCTTCAGGGGTGTACTTGCGCCGAGCAGCAGTCTTGACCGTTCGGACGAAGGGCCTTGTGGTCTCTGTCAGATCCTCGGCGGCCGCTGCCTTGGTGGTTTCTGTCTGGGACACCCTGCTCCTCTCGCTGAAGTACTCTACCTCAGCCAGGGAGCTTACCTCACCTCACATCTATCGGGTTTTCCTACCCCCTCTGGTGTCCCATTATTGCTGACTGCCTACACTCGATGAGGCAACATGAACCGGAAAGAATAGTTGACGCGGGACACGGGGGAGCGGTGAGGACGAGTAGCCCCCCATGGGACTTGGCCCGGCCTGCCAGCCGGTAATCCCCTCCACTGCGACTGCATTCTGAGGCAGCTCCACTTTTGGTCCGCCCGGGACGGGACAGCCATCTCCCTGCCCCCGCTGGGTCGAATGAAGTCTCTTAACCGAAGAGGTATAGGCCGATGATCTTTATGACCTGCCCCTTGGTAAGCAGGTCTCCGAAGAGGTAGTCGCCAATCACCGTGATGACCTCGCCTTTGCTGAATGCGCCGTCCCCGTCGTCGTCATAGGGCATGCCCAGGGACAGTGGGGCGGCCGCCGTGTTGCTGTTGCCGTCGGCGTCTTCCGCCACACCAGCAACAATGTCCACCGTCACCTCCCCGATGGCGTTGGGCTTGACGTCGAAGGTGTATACCGTATCGCCATCGCTGCCGGCGAAGTTGTCGGCAGTGCCGTTGGCCACTATGATGTCATCGACGGTAAACCCGATGATAGGCTCGCTGAAGGTGGCTGTCAGAGAGATGGGGGAGCCAAGCCGTACACTGGCGTCCTCGCTGCCGGCCGCATAAGACATATTGACCCCCGGCAAGGCCCCGACCATCAGGTTGAGCGCGCCGCTAACCGGGACTTCGTGTTGGTCCTCGTTTATCAGAACGCCGGAGAAGAAATAGGAGCCTGCCGTGTCGGGTGCGGTGACCTTATAGGTGAAACTGGTTTCACCCTGCAGGAGGAACGTGACCTCCCGGCCCATAATCGTAACCCCATCTGCTGACAAGCTGCTGGGCAGATAGTCGAATCCGGGGGGCAGCGTTTCCGTCACGGCACCAAACGAGCCGTATCCGGTGGCGGTGATCGTTACCACCACCTGACCACCCGGACTAACGGACGGAGGAGAGAAGGAGCGGGTAGCACCCCAGTTTGCCGGAGTGGCGGTGGCGGTGGCCGACCAAGGGCCGTCGCCGGCAGCGTTGACCGACCGCACCTGCACGTCGTACTGTGTGCCCCCGGTCAGGTCGGTGATGGTGTAACTCAGGGCGCCGGAGCCGATAGTCCAAGCGTTGTCCACCACGGTCCAGTTGGCGTCCACTGTCGCATCGGCGGAGGTCTGGATATGGCGCAGGTCGTAGGATGTGATGGCGGACCCGCCGGTGTTGGCCGGGGCATCCCAGGCTACCGTAAGAGTACTGCCGTCAGGGGTAGCCAGGCTGATAATTGGTGCACCGGGCGTCGTCCGGGGCGTGCCGGAGAACGTGGAGGACCAGGGGCCATCGACGGTGCTGGTGACCGCCCTCAGTTCCAGATCGTACCGGACGCCGTTGGTCAGTCCGATGATGGTGTGCTCCAGTCTGCCGGGGGTCCCCACACCCTGTTCCTCAGTCCACGTTGCGCCGGGGTTGTTCTCGTCAGCCGGGATATAGCGTACATCGTAGCTTTGGATGTTCAACCCGCCGGTGTCGGTGGGCGCTGTCCATGCAATGGTGAGAGTGCCATCGTCGGCGGCAACCGAGACAGTAGCGGGGGCCGTTGGCATCACATCGGGTGTGGCGGCCATCGAGGCTGACCACTGGCCGTGGCCGGCGGTGTTGGCCGCCCGCACCTGCACGTCGTAGCTGACACCGTTGGTCAGTCCTCTGAGGTCATACCGCAGTGCGCCGGAACTCCATATGCTGCTCCGGCTAGTCCAGTTGGCGTCGGTCTTGTCTGGCGCGTCGCTGCGGATGTAGCGGAGGTCATAGCCTGTGCTGTCGGCCCCCCCATCTGTCGCGGGAGCGGACCATTCAACGGCGAGTGTGCTGTCGCCGGGACCCAGAGAGTCGATGGCAGGCGCACCGGGCGTTGCCCGGGGCGTTCCAGTGGCGACGGCCGACCAGAAGCCGTGGCCTGTGGCGTTGACCGTCCGCACCTGCACATCATATTGGGTCCCGTTGGTGAGGCCGGTTATTTGATAGTTCAGGGAGCCCGATCCTGACGTCCAGACGCTTTCCATTACGGTCCAATTGGCGTCTGGCTGGGAGCCGCTCTCGATGTAACGCAGGTCATAGGATGTGATTCCCGTCTCTCCGGGCGGTGCGGTCCAGGAAACTGTCAGGGATGCCGCGCCGGATGTGATGGGAACGACTATGGCCGGAGCATCCGGGAGGCCGCCCCCCCGGCTTACCTGAATAGTGTAGGTATGGGACGCCCCAGCGTCCTGGGAGACGACCTTGACCCCGATGGTGGTGACACCGTTGCCAAGCTCAACCTGATGTCCCTCCAGTATGTTATCGGCATCCGGGATTGGGGCATTGTTTTCGTCTAGGAACTTGAAAGTAGCGTTGTGGCTGTTGGCGGGAGTTACCGTAATCCGTGACACCCCAACCTCCGCGGTGTAGTACGTGCGGCCGGACGCGAACGTCGGGGTCAATACCCCCGGGCTGATGGTCAGTCCGCTCAGCAAGACGTCGCAGAAGGGCAAGCCAAGATCGCCGAGGTCGTTATTCGCCACGCCCCGCAACCCTTCGGGGATGCACCCGGAGAATCGGTTGCCGCCAAGGCGCAGGGTCTGCAGGTTGACGAGTGCGGTCAATTTCCCCGGTATCGGTCGATTCAGGTCGTTCTCGCTGAGGTCCAGGGTCTGCAGGCTAGTCAGACCACTCAGTTCCTGCGGAATCCCCCCGGTCAACTGGTTGCCCTGGAGGTTCAGGGTGTGCAGGCTGGCAAGGTTCTTTAGTTCTTCTGGTATCTTCCCCTGCAGACCGGCATTCGGCAGGTTCAGGACTTGCAGGTTGGACAACTTGGCAAGCTCGCCAGAGATGTAGCCCCACAGCCGAGGAGGTGACTCAATCTCCAATTTAATGACGCGCTCCGGGTTCCCTTCTCGCACGACACCGCGCCAGGTACCGATAGGCTCACGTGCCGACCAGTTCAGACGCTCGCTCTGGTGGCCGGCCGTGAGGGTGTCACGCGCGGCCAAAAGGGCTTCGCAGTCGGCCACGAGGCCCTGGTTGTTCGGGTCCGGCAGCGCCTCGCCCCAGGCGCACGTGTCTTCGCAGGTCGGCAGATCGAGGCTTTTGAGGTCATTGAACTGCACATGCAATAAGTCCTCCCGTACGCACTCGGTCAGACCACTGTTGCCCCCCAGGTACAGGGTAAGCAAGAATGGCAAGGCGTCCTTCAGGTCCGAAGGTAGCGGCCCTTGCAACCCGTTCCCCCGCTGGCCACTCCCCCTGAGATCCAGCTTTACGACGCGGCCACTGGCGTCAGTGTCTACACCGTACCAGTCGCCGATCGGGTCATTGCTCAACCAGCCGGTCTTGTCGACCCAGTTCGGCCCGCCCGTGGCGTCGTAGAGCGCCCTGAGCCCGGCCGCGTCCGGCGAGACTTCAACGGTAAAACCGTTTGTCTGATCATCCTCGATGAAGTGGGATTCAACCCTGACACTGTATTCCCTCTCGTTTATGGTGTCGTTTACCGGTATGTCAAAAGTCGTTTCCCAGCACAGGGTCAGGTACTTGCCATGGTCTTGGTCCCCCTCCCCGCAACGCGTTGCTTCCTTGGTCTGCACCACTTCCGGCCCGTTGACGTGAAAATACGGGGCCGGGATGCGTCCTCCTACCCTGTCCTCTGTCTCCTCTCTGATGACTCTCACCCTGATTCGTTCTCTGCCTTCCAGGAGCATCTCCGTCTCGCGCTCAATGCCTAGCCCGGCGGTTCCCCATCTTGCTTCAACAACGGAGAACTCGGTCGATACGAGACCCTGCAGCGAGTAATCGGTCGTAGTACTTATCCACTTGGAGATTTCACGTTCCAGTAGCTGGACTTCGGCGCTTGGGGACCAATCCTCCTCCATAATAAGACCCTCAAGACAACTAAATGGATTGCTACAATCTACAAGGCTTACGAGAGCATCGAATAACCTGTTGCCGGGACTCAAGCGCTTGTACGCGGGGCTCACCAAGTGGCCCCACAGAGCGCAGTCGAGCGCGTACGTGCCCGTTGGCAAATTCTGAGAATTCAAATCTATCCAGTTCTCAGGCCTTTCCCACTCTTCAGTCTCTTCAGTCCTCCACCCCGACGAAGAGTTCCTCTGGTTGGGTAACATACTGTCCGGTTTCACGTCATCGCCGGAATGGTGCACTCTGAGTTCTTTGTAATGAACCCAGTACTCGACGGCGAATCTCGTCAATCCTTTGTTGTGCCCGAGATACGTCGTAGTGGCGTGGAAAGTAGGCTCCTCGCCCGACAGCACGGGCTGCCGGGCCGGAGCGCATGTAGGCATCTCCATCTTGGCGTCTGCGGAATTGCGTTGGAAATCCGGGACTGTCACCTTGCCTGTGTCCTCATCGACCAGTACGTCCCGCAGGAGATGGTCCTCGGCCTTCAGTTCGCACTCCACATCAATTTGGCCAGGGAACCACTTCAACGGATAAAGCGAAAGTTGGTGGGAGCCTTCTTTAACACGCTGTTCTTTGTCATCGTCAGGCCAGCTCTCCACTAATTCCCCTCGGAACGTGTGGGAGTCGCCCACTTCGACCGCTACCTTCGCGCTCTCGACCTCAGGGAGGGCTAGGTCCCGGGTCGGGTCGGAGATGGTGAATTGCACATAAAACTTCGTGGGCAGGTTCCCCGTGTAGCTATGATTTGTGACTTTTGCAACAGGCGTCCACCCCTGTCCCACCGATGGAATAGCCGGGTCTGACCCGCACGACGTAATCTCGGCTCTAGGTGTTGTTCCCGAGGTAGAACTGACCTCCACAGTCCACTCCTCGGAGGCAGATTCTGACTCCGTGTCCGTGAAGGTGGCCTTTACCGTGTAGCTGCCGGCCGTGGAAAAGGTGTGGCTGAAGCTCTTGGTAACTGAGCCGTCCGGCGTTGAAGAAAACAGGGTGCCCCAGGTCCCGCTGTCTTCCGACGCGCCATCTACGGACCAGTCCCAACTTTTCAGGTTGTTGTCGGGGTCACTCACCGTCGCCTCAAAGGTCTGGCTGTCCCCCATGGTCAACGACACAGCGGAGGACGGCGGCGGAGTGGCGCTGGAAATCACCGGCGCACGGTTGGTGACCTCCACCGTCCAGGTCGCGGAACCGGAACGTCCCCCTTTGTCCGTGAAGGTGGCCTCCACCGTGTAGGTTCCGGCGCTGGAAAAGGTGTGGGTGAACTCTTTCGTGACTGTGCCGGTGGGTGAGTTATAAACTGGCCAGATGCCAAATCTTCCGCTGTCCTCCGACGCGCCGTTTACGGACCAGTCCCAGCTCGTGAGATCGTCGTCAGGATCGCTGGCGCTTGCTTCAAAGGTCTGGCTGTTGAGCACGAACAGTGACACCGACGCCGAAGAAGGCGCGCCAAGGGACACCGAAGGAGCGCTGCTGGATTCGTCTACCTGCACCGTCCACTCCTCGGAGTCGGAATCTCCCTCCGTGTCGGTGAAGGTGGCCTTTACCGTGTGGCTGCCGGCCGTGGAAAAGGTGTGGCTGAGGCTCTTGGTAACTGAGCCGTCCGGCGTTGAAGAAAACAGGGTGCCCCAGGTCCCGCTGTCTTCCGACGCGCCATCTACGGACCAGTCCCAACTTTTCAGGTTGTCGTCGGGATCACTCACCGTCGCCTCAAAGGTCTGGCTGTCCCCCGTGGTCAGCGACACAGTGGAGGACGGCGGCGGAGTGACGCTGGAAATCACCGGCGCACGGTTGGTGACCTCCACCGTCCAGGTCACGGAACCGGAACGTCCCCCTTTGTCCGTGAAGGTGGCCTCCACCGTGTAGTCGCCGGAGCTGGAAAAGGTGTGGGTGAACTCTTTCGTGACTGTGCCGGTGGGTGAGTTATAAATTGGCCAGAAGCCAAATCTTCCGTCGTCCTCCGACGTGCCGTTTACGGACCAGTCCCAGCTCGTGAGATCGTCGTCAGGATCGCTGGCGCTTGCTTCAAAGGTCTGGCTGTTGAGCACGAACAGTGACACCGACGCCGAAGTAGGAGTGACTTTGGACACCGAAGGAGCGCTGCTGGATTCGTCTACCTGCACCGTCCACTCCTCGGAGTCGGAATCTCCCTCCGTGTCGGTGAAGGTGGCCTTTACCGTGTAGCTGCCGGCCGTGGAAAAGGTGTGGCTGAAGCTCTTGGTAACTGATCCCGTGGGCGTTGAAGAAAACAGGGTGCCCCAGGTCCCGCTGTCCTCCGACGCGCCATCTACGGACCAGTCCCAACTTTTCAGGTTGTCGTCGGGGTCACTCACCGTCGCCTCAAAGGTCTGGCTGTCCCCCATGGTCAACGACACAGTGGAGGACGGCGGCGGAGTGGCGCTGGAAATCACCGGCGCACGGTTGGTGACCTCCACCGTCCAGGTCACGGAACCGGAACGTCCCCCTTTGTCCGTGAAGGTGGCCTCCACCGTGTAGGTTCCGGCGCTGGAAAAGGTGTGGGTGAACTCTTTCGTGACTGTGCCGGTGGGTGAGTTATAAAATGGCCAGAAGCCAAATCTTCCGTCATCCTCCGACGTGCCGTTTACGGACCAGTCCCAGCTCGTGAGATCGTCGTCAGGGTCGCTGGCGCTTGCTTCAAAGGTCTGGCTGTTGAGCACGAACAGTGACACCGATGCTGAAGTAGGAGTGACTTTGGATACCGAAGGAGCGAGGTCCGAGATGACCGGCGCCGGAGCCATTTCAGGAGCGTTGTAGGCGTAGATCTTGTCGTCAGAGGAGTCCGCCACCCACATCGTCGTTCTGTCGGACCAGATGCCTTCCGGGCTTTCGTTGTCCGCGTCCTCAAGGGTATCGAAGTCCTTGGCTGAGTCCCGCGCCTTGGTGCTCAGGTTGTAGGCGTAGATCTTGTCGTCAGAGGAGTCCGCCACCCACATCGTCGCTCCGTCGGACCAGATGCCTGACGGGCTTTCGTTTTCTGCATCTTCCAGGGTGTTGAAGTCCTTGGCTGAGTCCCGCGCCTTGGTCGCCAGGTTGTAGGCGTAGATCTTGTCGTCCGAGCGGTCCGCCACCCACATCGTCGTTCCGTCGGACCAGATGCCTTCCGGGCCTTCGTTTTCAGCATCTTCCAGGGTATCGAAGTCCTTGGCTGAGTCCCGCGCCTTGGTCGCCAGGTTGTAGGCGTAGATCTTGTCGTCCGAGTAGTCCGCCACCCACATCGTCGTTCCGTCGGACCAGATGCCCGCCGGGCCTTCGTTTTCAGCGGTATCGAGGGTATTGAAGTCCTTGGCTGAGTCCCGCGCCTTGGTCGCCAGGTTGTAGGCGTAAATCTTGTCGTCCGAGTAGTCCGCCACCCACATCGTCGTTCCGTCGGACCAGATGCCTACCGGGCCTTCGTTTTCAGCGGCATCGAGGGTGTCGAAATCTTCGTCCTGGTCCCGGGCAAAATCTCCAGTTTGCGAAACTGGATTGGTGACGTCGACGGTGATAACGTTGACGGCCCATCTCTGCTGGTCCTCCTGGTCAGAATTCTCCGACCGCGGACGGCGGTCGCACTCCTGGTAGCCATCCCCGCACAGCCAGACACGATAGTAGACCTCAAATTCTCCCGTTTGTTTGGGCGTAACCCTGAGTTTCAAGATCCGCCACTCATAGACGCCGCCGGTCCCGCTCGGCCAGTTGCCATCGTCGCTCTCGACGAGAAGATACTCTGCAGAACTCCTATTGGCGTCGTTACCCTTGAAGATCTGGTCGCCTTCGTCGAAATAAGCGACATGAGAACTGCCGTTGGTATAGCTAATGGTAGTCACTGTCCCCTGACCGGAGTCGTAGGATGACGAATTCCCGCCGGTGGCGGTTAGACCGGGGAAGGAAACTGAAATGCCGCCACGGTCGCCTTGCCCGGAATATTCAGCGACTGAGATTTCCAGCTCAAAGGACTCGCCGAGGTCAATCTCGTCGGGAGTGTCTTCGGAGGAATAAACAAGCGCCGGAGTCGCGGCCAATGGAGCACTGGGGTTGGAAGCGGAAACTGGAGCCAGCAGCCACTGCCAAACGAAGAATCCGAGTGCCGCCACTGCAATAGCCCCCAGGAGGGTGCGCCTGGCCAAGACCTGCCAGCGGCCTGAGAGTGGCGCGAGGACGAAACCGGGATCCGAATAATCTGTCTGCCGCATACCTTGCCCTCCCAGCGCAGCAGGCCTCTAGGGCCGCGTGTTGCCTTTCAGGGTCAGCCTTCTGGTAGTGACTGGACACGTGTGCATAGGCGAACGGTTGGCGCGGACTCGTCTCCGACTCTAGGCAGGGTCCGACACTGCATAGTGCCTGGTGCCGTCGCGGGTCTTCCCGGCAAGCATCCACTCCCCGGTCGACTCCCACAACCTAACCGCGACTGCATTCTGGGACAGCCTCAATCTTGCTGCCTTTCCGCTATGAACAATAGAGATTGCTCATCCTTTTGGCAAGTGCCCAGTAGCATAATTCTAGATGGCCCATTTGTTTGCTCGACAAAGATAAAGAGTGTTGTTTGCAACTCCGACAGGTACAAAATGCTCTTGTACAAAGATGACGCGTCTACCGCTGAGTTCCTGAAAGAGCAGACGGCATGTGCCAGAGAATGGCCCACTGACGAAGCTGTGACCGACGCACCGGGTTCTTCTCCGCTCTATCGCCTGCTGACTGGGGTAGGCTGGGATTGGCGCTCGAAGGAGTTGAGCGCCAGATGTGCTCTTCGGGAAAAGCTGAAGAACCTTCCGTGCCGACGAATCTGACAATAGAGCGCCTGATGCCGGTAGGTTAGAGAAACGAGGAGTGGCCACTCCCGGAGGGCATCGATACGGATGCGCCGGTGACCCTGCTGGGGAGGGTGTCGGAGCAGCCCGGGGTTATCCGGGTGCGGGAAATCATCCCGCCGAGAGGATGGCTAGGCCGGGCCGTCGACACCCTTGAAGAAGGGGCTGGGGTTACGGTAACATCGCCGGGCGCGGAACCACGCACCGGGCCTCGTCAACAGGTTGACCCAAAACACAAGTGGGGATGACGGTTGGGGCTTGGATCTCGCCCACTGAATTGCAACGCCTCCCGCTAAAACTGAGAGGGTTAGTGAGTAGCGGAAGCCGGATTCTACCGCTTATGGTCGCCGCCATGGCTGTCTTGGCAATCTCCCTAGGCGTGACCATCTCCGGCGCGTACGCCAACGGTGACGAGGACCCGCCCCCGCAAAGTGGAAAGGCGGAACCGGACCGCCCTTCCGGGGCCGACCCGGCCGCCGAGTCCGAGGACGGGAAGCCTTGGGACCCGAGTCCCAGGGAGGAGGTCCAGCCGCACCGGGAGAATCGACGGTTGACAGTCCGCCCTTCTAGTAGCGTGGACGGCGTGGGGGAATTACCCGGAGACAAAGGTGACCAAGACCAGGCCCCGACCATCCCGGAAAAACCGGATTTGAAGTACCCCAACCTGGGATCCACCCTCGACCGATTGGTGGCGACGGTAGAGGACGAAGGGGTCTCAGGTCAGGAAGCCGCCGCGGATTCCCCGATCCAATCGCGGGGCTCGGTGGCGGTGACCATCCACTTGAACAGCAACGTGGAAGAGGTGGTGAGCTTCCTGGAGGACAACGGCGGCGACCCCCGCAATGTCAGCGAGGACTACATCGAAGCCTACGTGCCGTTGACGTTGCTGGGGCAACTCTCGGAGCAGTCCGGCGTCACCTCGGTGCGGGAAATCGTACCGCCGCAGCCGACCCAGATTGTCCAACGGATTATCGGACACGGGCCACCGGTCCATGGTTCGGCGCTCTGGAACCAGTCCGGGTATAGCGGTCAGGGCATCAAGGTGGGAATAATCGACATTGGCTTTAAGGACTTGAGCAGCCTTGTCGGAACCGAGTTGCCGGCAACGATCCAAGGCAGGTGTTACACAGATATCGGCGTGTTCACCCAAGACCTAGCCGACTGTGAGGCGGTCGGTGAGGTGACCGTTGACATCCCACATTGTCTTGACGATGCTCAGCGCAGGGCCGTCCTCAATGCCGATCATGGCACGATAGTTGCTGAGTCAGTCATCGACATAGCCCCGGAAGTGTCCCTGTACATCGCCAACCCACAGTCACGGGCAGACCTGCAAGACGCCGCTGACTGGATGGCCTCCGAAGGTGTATCGGTTATCAACCACTCGGTTAGCTGGTTATTCGACGGTCCCGGCAACGGTACTTCTCCATCCACCATCAGTCCACTGAGGACCGTGGACCGGGCTGTGGCAAGCGACATCATTTGGGTCAACGCAGCGGGCAATGCGGCTCGGGATACCTGGTTTGGAGGCTACTCGGACCCGGACGGCGATGGGGCAATCGGGTTTGGCGGCCAGAATGACCAAGTTATCGATATGCCAGTTAGGGAGTGTCGGAGTTATGCAGTCCAGTTGCGGTGGGAAGACGACTGGGGTGGAGCGAGTACAGATTTGGACCTCTATTTGTACAATAAGAACACTGGTGAATTCCTCGTTTCCAGCGAAGCGAACCAATCGGGAAAGTGTGGTCATGTGCCATTTGAAAGGCTTAGGTTTAGAGCCGAATTTGACAGTAGGGACCTTGGCATAGTTGTAGGCCACTACGCCGGCGATGTGCCCGACTGGATTCAGTTGGTGTTTTGGACGGTTGATCCTATCCAGCACCACACCGGTAGCGGCAGCATCAGCAACCCCGCAGAGAGCGCTAACCCCGGCCTGTTGGCGGTGGGCGCCGCCCCTTGGAACGACGTGCACACCATCGAGCCTTACAGCAGCCGCGGACCCACCCCGACGGCAGGGTCAAGCCCGAGCTCGTTGGGGTAGACTGCGGCGCAACGGCGCTGATGCCCCTAAACGAGAACTACCAAGGTTTCTGCGGGACCAGCCAGGCGGCGCCCCACGTTGCAGGCATGGCGGCCCTAGTACGGCAGCAGTTCCCCAGCTATACCCCCGCCCAAGTTGCCGCCTATCTGAAAGGCAACGCGGAGCAGCGGGAAACCTCGGACCCCAACAACATCTGGGGCCACGGATTCGCCCAATTGCCGTCCTCCCAGGTCCCGGAAACTTTGAAAGAAGGAGAGAGAGGCGCCTTGGTCGCCTTCTACAACGCCACTGGGGGGCCAAGCTGGACGAAGAACGCCAACTGGGCGAACGGCCAGC
Source organism: Dehalococcoidia bacterium (assembly GCA_965217705.1). Taxonomy (GTDB): domain Bacteria; phylum Chloroflexota; class Dehalococcoidia; order Lucifugimonadales; family CATOSD01; genus CATOSD01. The sequence continues at coordinate 686,157 of CBDCJA010000001.1, forward strand.
CCGTTGGCCGCTGGCACGGCGTGACCACCGACCCCAGCGGCCGGATTGTTGGGCTGTCCCTCCCCGAAAACGGATTAACTGGGGAGATACCGTCTGAGTTGAGGAGCCTCACCAACCTAACATGGCTGAGCCTCAACGAGAACGAATTGCGGGGAGATATACCTCCCGAACTGGGCTACCTCTCCGGCCTGACAGGGCTGTGGCTTCTTGAGAACGAGTTTACCGGCGTGATACCCAGCCAACTAGCGGACATCACCAACCTGACGGTACTGTCCCTCAGCAGAAACGAGTTGACTGGAGAGATTCCCATTGAACTGGGCAGCCTCACCAACCTCGTAGGGCTGCACCTCTCTGACAACCAGTTGAGCGGTGGGATACCGCCGGAGTTGGGGAACCTCGCTAACCTGACAGGGCTGTACTTGTGGGGGAACCAGTTGAGCGGAGAGATACCGCCGGAGTTGGGCAGCCTGACCAACCTGAGAACGCTGTCACTGTGGGCGAACGAGTTGAGCGGTGAGATACCGCCGGAGTTGGGGAACCTCGCTAACCTGACAGGGCTGTACTTGTGGGGGAACCAGTTGAGCGGAGAGATACCGCCGGAGTTGGGGAACCTCGCTAACCTGACAGGGCTGTACTTGTGGGGGAACCAGTTGAGCGGAGAGATACCGCCGGAGTTGGGCAGCCTGACCAACCTGAGAACGCTGTCACTGTGGGCGAACGAGTTGAGCGGTGAGATACCGCCGGAGTTGGGGAACCTCGCTAACCTGGCAGGGCTGTACTTGTGGGGGAACCAGTTGAGCGGAGAGATACCGCCGGAGTTGGGCAGCCTGACCAACCTGAGAACGCTGTCACTGTGGGCGAACGAGTTGAGCGGTGAGATACCGCCGGAGTTGGGGAACCTCGCTAACCTGACAGGGCTGTACCTCTCTGACAACCAGGTCTCGGCGGGGGCGGCCTCCTTCATCCGTGCGTGAGCGCCCCGACTATCCCCTGAGCGTATCGCCTCGTAGATGGCACGACCCAGCTTCTTGCCATAGCCTCGACCGCACGCGCGCGCCAGGTGGAAGCCGTCCAGTTGGAACTCCGCTGTAGGCAGCTCATACGCCCCTTCGCGTACCCAGTTGGCGCCGTCGCCTCCCACAACGAATAGCTTGACCGCATCCATGGCGTACTGCTTGCCCCATTCCAGGCTCGCCCCCTCCCAGAATGGGATGGACTCGTTTCCATGTGCATACACCCGCTTGCCCTCCAGTTCGTAGCGGCCCCCGGCCACCTGACGCCACCCACGATAGGCTATCCCACTCCTGACCTCGTGGCGATTCAGCTCTTCACGCTGAAGGTGTATCCACACCCCGTCCGCCTCGGTGTAGAGAATGTCCTCTCTGTGCTGCCCGTCACACACATCCTCTCCACGCTCGAACTGCGCCTCCCAGCGCTCTCGCTCCTCAGCGAGCGCATCTTCTCCCACACCGGTCAGCAGCCGATGTACCGTGCTGGAAGACAGCACTCCCGCAGTCAGTGCGCTCACCGTCTCGGACACCTTCCTGAAGAGCCTGCCCCGTACTTGATACGGGGGCATGTCCGCCGCCATCTCCACCATGCGCTCCGCTATCGAAGGACTCGCCAGTTGCTTAGGCTTCCATCCCATGCGCTCGTCGAGCGCGAACATCGTCTCGCCTTCTGTGTCCCGATACAACCTGCGGCTTATCGTAACGTCCCCGAAGCGGGTCACCATCGTCCTGTCGTACAAACCCACCACTCGCAAGCCTGAGGGCTTGCGACTCAAAAGCTCCTCGTCGATCGCCTTCAACTGGGACACCATCGTATTGCGCGACAACTCGCAACCCGCCCTGTAGCTCATCTCCTCCAAGTCCGTGTACTCCCGACCCTGTTCGGCACCAATCCACTCGTGTACGCTATCTATGGCCATCAGCTTTGCACCTATCTTTGTTTTGGTTAAGACAAGTGTAAACTGATGGCCGCCTAGTAATCTGAAACAGGCTCGGAAGTGAGGGATGGTCGTATACGTGAACCTGTGGAGGCCCAGCAGGGTCGACCCGTTGCCGTACGCCACCGTCCACCGCCCCGGATGTGACCGCATACCTCAAGAGCCGGGCGGCAAGTGGCGCGAGGTCGAGGATGAGCACGCTGCCGACCACGCCTTCTTCAACCGGAGCGTCTACCGGTGCTCCAGGCGGACGTGCTTTCCGGGCGACACAGACAGGCACATCCCGCGGCGGAGGCGGTGAGCAGAGCAGCACTAGTGGGCCTTCTGGTCCTGTTCGCCATTTCGATGGGGTGCGAAGGTGGCCCCACCGAGTACACACCCATCGCGCTGCCAGCGGACCGCCGTATCGAGTCGCCGCTCTACGACCCCGCCGGTCCTGACCGCGACTGCGAGGACTTCCCCTCGTGGTCCGAGGCCCACGCCTTCTTCACGTTCGCCGGTGGCCCGGAGCGAGACCCGCACCGCCTGGACGCGGACAGGGACGGCGTGCCGTGCGAGGCCCTGCGTTAATCACCAACCGCGTCTAGCGGTGTACATGGGCTCCGAACCGGCAGCCGACGCGACCGGAGGGGCCCGAAACGCAAAGAAGGCCGCATACATGGGTGAACGGGGAGAGGACGTCGCATGGCGGCGTCCTCTCCCCGCGGGTTGCGGTCTAGCGTCCCGCGCCGACCGGCTCGACTACTCGCTCCCGCTCCAGCGTCAACGCCCACTCGAACATCGAGAGGGTCGCGGGCTGCGGCTTGCGGCTGCGCTTTGGCTTGACCGGCTCCTCGGCCATGAACTCGGCCCAGGAGAACAAGGACCGCTGCGGTTCCGAGGCCTCGTCGTGGTGGCCATTCACGTCGGCTCCACTGACGGGTGCATGGCCGTTGCCGTTGGCGGGAATCGTCGCGTGTCCGTTAGCGTTGGCGTGACCGTTGGCCGGGACAATCTCGACTGTCGGGCCGAAGAGGTCGTGGTGGCCGTTGCTATTCCCGTTCCCGTTCACTGTGACGGCCTCCGGCTCGATCTCGACGACCTTCCAGCCGTCGTCCACCAGCAGTTCCTCAGCGGTGGCCTCGGCGTTCCGGGCCTGGGCGAACACCTCCTCCACCGTCTCGGCTTCGTCGTCCTCGCCGCTGACGATCCCCCGATCGTGGTCGAGGACGATCTTGCGGGCCAGGGCCATCATCAGGTCGTCGCCGTCGTCCCCATATGCCGCAAGCCCGTCCTCCGGCAGCTCACCCTCGACGGCCAGGGAGCTCTGCATCTTCTTCGCCACCAGCTTCAGAGCGTCTGCCTGGAGCGTGTTCCGGTAGGCCAGGAACACCACCTTCACCGGGCGGGTCTGCCCAATGCGCCACGAACGGCGAGACGCCTGCCGGGCCACGTAGACGCTATAATCGCACTCCGTTCTGCAATCGACATGACATCCTCAGTCGGGATGGCCAGGGTCAGGTTGACCTTGTTGTGCCGGTCTATGGTCGCCCCGTCCAGAAGTAGCTCAAGCACCTCCCTGCGCCCCTTGTCCGACAGGCTGTCCAGCTTGTCCCCAGCCCGGCGCGCCCACTCGAAGATGCGCTCTGCCAACGCCCGCTTGTCCGCGTGCTCCATTTCCCTGGCGCGATGGCCGTCCAGGGTGGCCCGGAGCGTCTCCAGACGCTCGGTGATGAACCTGCGCTGGTGGTCCAACTGCTTCTCGGTGATCTTCCCCGACACGAAGATCCTGATGGCCCGGTCCTCCTCCATCTGGACCTTTTGCAGGTCCCGCTCTGCTTTGGCTATCTCGTCGGCCAAGCCTCCGTCCTCCGCCTCGGCGTCCAGGGCCTCGATGCTGGCGACGATCAGGTCCGGGTTCTCCATCACCTTCTTGACCTCGCTCCAGACCACCGCCTCAAGCCGCTCCGCCCTGATATGGGAGTGCTCCCGGCATTTCTGGCCCTGGGTCATCATTCCGTAGCACATGTAGTAGCGGCGTGGAGGGTCCAGCGCAATCCTGTAGACCTTGCCGCCGCGCGTGGTGGTCTGGCGTCTGTTGGCCCGGCAGCCCATGAGGAGACCGCACTCGGCACACCTGACCAGGTGCTGCAAGAGGTAGAAGATCTTGGTGTTGCGGCCCGACCGGGTCAGCCGGCGCTTCTTGGCCTCCTGCGCCTGCTCCCATATCTCATCGTCCACGATCGGCGGGAAGGGAACCCCGACCCACTCGTCCTCCGGCCGGTGGTATCTCTTCATCCCGTGCTCGGTGGCGACGTGGCGGCGCTTGCCGAACCACCAGGTGCCGCGGTATGCCTCGTGCCTCAGAATGCGGGTCACGGTGCCGTCCAACCACTTTCCGACGGCCCTCGGGGTGGGGACGCCCTCGGCGGTCAACTGCTTGGCAATGGCGGGAGCTCCCATGTCTTCGCGGACGCACATGTGGAAGACGCGGCGGACGACCTCGGCCTCGGACTCCTCCACCACCGGCCTGCGGCCCTCTCCGAGGCGGTAGCCGAAGGGGACGTTGTTGACGGGGATGCGTCCCTGCTTGGCCGAGCCGCGCTTGCCCATCGAGGCCCTCTCCCTGAAGTTGTCCAGCTCAATCTTTCCGATGGCCGCCATGAGGCCGAAGGTCTTCATGTCGATGGCGTCCAAGACGGCCTCCAGATCTATCTGGTACGCCTCGATGACCTCCATGAGGACGGCGGCGGGGTACATGCCCCGGCTGAGGCGGTCCGACTTCCAGCAGACGATGGTGTCGAATCGTCCCTTCCTGGCGTCTGCGAGCATCCGCTGGAACTCGGGGCGGTTCTTCGACCATCCCCGTCCCACCTCCTGGTAGCGCGCGGCGATGGTCAGCCCTCTGCGCTCGCAGTGGGCCTCCATGTCGCTTATCTGCTCCGATATGGAGGTCTTCTCCTCCGTGTCCTGGCTCTTGTCCGAGACGCGGGCGTAGATGGCCGCCCGTTTCGTTCCCGTCTTTCTATCGGTCGTTCTCGCCATGATTTCCTCCTCTCGAATCTCCTGAAACAAAAAAAGACCCGCCTCCTGTCGGAGCGGGTCTGCGAGTAGTACAATTACTTCGCATCACCTGTCCAACCAGGTGGCGCCACGGCCCGGGATGTTTACAGCATCGCCGGGCCAACTTCTACCCACCATTTTACCGCGTTGAACAGGGTGGCGTCAAAGCGCGTCCGGGCGCTGCTCCATCGCCTGCCTCGTCCGGTCAAGCTCCGCCGCCAGGAACGTCTCGTCGGGCAGGGCGATCCGGTACTCCGCGGCCAGCACGTTGTTCGACAACCCCTCAAGGGCGTATCGGGCGAGGGACTCGTCCTTCTCCGAGCAGAGGATCAGGCCGACGGGCGGGTTCTCGCCCTCGCGGACCCAGTGTTCCCGCGCATAGTTCAGGTAGAAGTGCATCTGTCCGGCGTCGGCGTGGGTGAAGCCGCCGACCTTCAGGTCGATGACCACGAGGCATCTCAGGCTCCGGTGGTAGAACAGCAGGTCCATCCTGTACCACCTGTTGCCGACGCGCAGCCGCCTCTGCCTGCCCATGAAGCAGAAATCGTCTCCCAGCTCCATGAGGAAGGTCTCCAGGTGGCGGATGAGCGCCTCTTCGAGGTCGCTCTCGGAGTACTCGTCCCTGAGGTCGAGGAACTCCAGGACGAAGGGGTCCTTGATCTGCTCGCCGGGGAGGGCGATGTCCTCTGGACGCTTCCTCTGCCCGCCCGTCAGCATGGCGGCCCTGTTCTTCGAGAGGGCGGTTCGCTCGTAGAATTGCGAGCCGATCTGCCGGTCGAGCTGGCGGACCGACCATCCGCCTCTCAGCGCCTCGGTCTCGTAGAAGTCGCGGGCGCTCTCGTTCCTGACGGACAGGAGGCGCACATAGGCGGACCAGGGCAGCGGGAAGGCCGCGAAAAGGTCGTCGAAGCCCACCTCGGCGGATGGGCTGTCGAATTCTCCAGACGGCGTCTGGAGAATCTGTCGTCCGTGGGGTGGAGCCGATCTTCCAGACAGTGTCTGGAGAATCTTCTCGGGCGGATATGAGAGGTAGAAGAGGCGCATGTTGTAGATGTTCTGAAGGGAGAAACCGCGTCCGAACCGCCCGGTCAGGTCCTCGGCCAGCCTTTCGATCAGCGCCGCTCCGTACTCGGCCCTGTCTTCTCCCGACTGCTCGAACTCGACGATGCGGCGCCCGACCAGCCAGTAGGCGGCGGTCATGGCGGCGTTCACCGAGCGGGCGGCCGACTCCCTGGCCGCGTCGATGATCTTCGACACGTCTCCGAAGACGGACCTGTACGGAGCGTCCAGCGCGCCGGTCGTCGCCGTCTTCCTCACGATTCGCCGCTCCTCTCTATCCGGCATATCGCTCGCCTGTCGGCGGCCCCGCTCAGACTCCACAGTGTCCCTCGCACTCGTTGCCGAACCCGTCTCGCTCTCCGTCCGTTCCCATCTCAGCCTCGTCAATCGCCACAGCCTGGGCCAGGGGCATTCGCAGCGAGTGAAGATAAGGCTCCTTGGCGAATGCCAGCCCGCCCCGCATGTTCGCGTCAATCTGAACCGCCTCGGCGAACAGCTCCGGCCACCGGCGCTTGGTCTCCACCCACCTGTGGCGGGACTGGAAGGGGCAGGCGACGCAGGCCGAGCGTTCCAGGGGCCTGTCGTAGCGGGCGGCCCACCAGTCGGCGCAGTCGCTTCGGGACAGGCCCGCTTCGATGAGCGGGTAGCGGTTCGTCATCCAGCGGTCGCGGGAAGTCTTCATGCGTATGGCCTCGTCGGTGGAGATGCCCAGCCACAGCTCGACGGTGGTTCCGGCGGGGACGCGCTGCCGGGGCCGCAACCCCAGCATCTCCCGTATCCTTCGGCGGATGGGCCTGATCTTGTAGTTGTCGGTGCACTGGCGTCTGCCGATGCCGTCGCCCTCTCCGTCGCTCCCCTTGAGGTAGACGGGTATGTCCACGTATCTGTGGGAGCCGGAGTGGTTGGTGAGGGCCTTCACGTCCTCGCGGAGGCTGCGTCCGTTGTTCACGACGTACAGGGGGAAGCTCAGGCGGTCTTTGAGCCACGCCAGATGCTCGTAGATGCTGGGCGGCTCCCAACGGGTGTCGGCGAAGATGGCGGAGTCGGGGATGCGGTCGAACGCCCCCTTGCTCGCCATTAGCGCCATGACGGTGGACTGGACGCCCCCGCCGAGGCTGATGACGGTCAGCGTGGGGGAAGACATCAGCGTTCCTCCTCGCCGCCGTCGTGCGGCGACGGGTCCGCGCCGGGCGGAGGCGGGTCGTCCTCGGCCAGCTCGGCCAGGATGGTGAAGAGGCGGCGGAGCCGCGCCTGGGCGTCGGGCGCGGGCCTGACGTCGATGCCGACCACCCGTATCTCCGGGCCGTCTCTCGCGGGCCTCTTGCGTGCTTTCCTTCTCGTGTCGTCTTCCATATCGCCTGGTCTGGTGATTGGGCCGCCGGCGCGGACGGACCGGGATGACGCCGACGGCACGGTGTGTTGGTTCTAGCTCTCCGTCTCCTCGTCCCAGAAGGTCATCTGGTGGCTCTCGCCCACGAGGATCTCCAGGCCGCCGTGGATGCCGCGCGCGAAGCGGACGAGGGAGTGGTAGGCTCCCCCGGAGGGCTTGACGCCCTCCTTGCGCCACCGGCGCACCTGCTTACTGTCGGCGCCGATGGTCTGGGAGAAAGCGCTCCAGGTGAGGCCGCTGGCCTCCTTGAGCCGGATGAGGCGGTCGGCGAAGTCCTCCGGCAGCTCGCCGCTCTGGTACGGAAGCACGCGGCCTCCGAGGCGGCTCCTGTCGTTACGCCGGTCGAAATGGGGTTCGGCGTTGCGGAGCGACATCACTCACCTCCGATCCGGCCGGGGGGCACGACGCCCCCCCTGCGCCACCGGCGCACCAGCCTGCGGTCCACGTCGATGGTCCGGGCCAGGGCGCTCCAGGTGAGGCCGCTGGCCTCCCTGAACCGGCGGAGGCGGTCCTCGAGGTTCTGCGGCAGCGCGCCGCTCGGGTCGATCTGCCCGTCGAAACGGGGTTCAGAGTTTCGGTTCTTCATCTCTTACCTCCAATCTAAAAAGTTGGTGAAACTCGTTCAGACCGAGGGCCTTGAGCATCCGCCTGCGGATGCGTCCCGAGGGCGCGCGCCCTTCGTTGACCAGCTTTGAGATGTATCCGGGGCTGACCCCCATCTCCCTGGCGAGCCAGTTCTGGGAGCGGTTGAGCAGGGCCAGCCGCCTCCAGACGGCCGCCGAGTCGAGCCGGACGACGGTCCGTCCTCGACGCCTCCGGGGGCCTTTCGGTCTGTCGGTATGGTTAGACATGGCTCTCTCCCATCGGGAGGGGAGCGGCGCAGAGGCTCACGCTCCCCTCGGCTTCAGTCGCTGTTCATCTGCCCAGGGGCAGGTGGGCCGGCTCCCAGTCTCCGGGGGTTCGCCAGGCGCGTCCCAGCGGCCCCAGGGCGTCGATTGCCTCTCCGTGGGAGACCCACAGGGGGACCGTCACGCCGGTTCGCGCCGTCTCCCTCCGGGCCACTTCCAGGAAGTGGGTGGCGGCGATGTCGTCGTCGAAGACGACCAGGACGGCGGGCTGCGTTCCGTGGTCGTCGGTGGGCCGGTGCGACGAGTAGTAGCGCAGGTAGGGGGCGAGGCGCTCCGACATGGTTGAGGGCCGCACGGCGCGCCGCTCCCACTCCAGGAAGAAGGGCCAGGTCACGGGGCCTCGCCGCAGGACGCCGAAGGCGTCGGGGCTGACGGAGCGCAGGGTGTCGCCGTGGCGGAAGCGCCGGGAGGCCCGGTGGGGCGGGTCGAGCTGCGTCGTTTCCCATCCCAGGGTCTGGGACTGGCGGGCCAGCGCGGCCATGAAGCCGTGGACGGCGGCGGTGTGCTCGACGTTCCTGAGAAGCTGCCTGCTCCTGCCGCCCGTCACGTTGCGCCAGTCGTAGGGGCCTTCGGGGTCGATGGGCGTGGCGCTCCAACGCTTGCGGGCCACTCCCACGGAGGCGCGGTCCCTGCGGGCCACCATCGCCAGCCCCCGGTCGGTGAGGACCAGGCGGCCTCCGGCGGCGCGGGTCACGAGGCCGAAGGCTTCCAGGGGGTTCGTGAGCCGGGAGGCCCGGGTTTCCGAGAGGCCCATCAGTCCGGCCATGTCCCTCTGCAATATCCAGGGCCAGTCGGCCAGCATGTCGAGGGCGCGCTTCTCGGCGGGTTTGAGGATGGCGGGCAGCGCGTGGTCGGCGTCCGGGGCGACGTCGCCGGGGACGGTCGCACGCGAGAGGGGCCGCTCCCACGGAAGCTCGCCTCCGGGACGCATCCTCCCGAGCTCTCGGCGCAGGTCCAGGGCGGCGTTGCCGGAGGTCGGACGCCACACGGGGTCGTCGGCCCCGGCCAGCACGGCGTCGCGCTCCAGGGCGAGGATCGCGGGCGCGGAGGTGCGCGCCAGCACTCTGCGGGAGTGCCTGAGCCTCACCTCGTCGGACGTTAGGACCAGGACGGCGCCGGGGAGCGGTCCCTCGCCGAGCCGCCACAGGCGCTTGGAGAAGGCCGATCGGTCGGCGGTCAGGCCCTGCCTGACGATCCCGACGGTCCTCCCGCCGGGGAGCATGACGGCGGCGTCCAGGGGTCCGGCCCGGTACAGCCGCAGGCGCACGGGGCGGGCGGCGGCGTTGGCGACGTTGGACGCCAGCCGGTATATGACTGCCAGGGCGTCGAGCCGCTCCATCAGGATGCGTCGCCACTGGGCCGAGACGGGGCGCGAGCGCAGCAGGCCGTCCACGGCGGCGTTCTCGTCCCCGGCCAGCCGCCGCAGGCCGCCGGGGGTGAGGAAGTAGCGCCGGGTCGGGGGCGTGAGCTCCGCCGCGTGGGGGATGGAGGCGGCGAAGCCGCCCTCCTCCAGCCTGCGGACCGCCTCGTAGACGGCGGCCCTCGACCAGCCGGAGACGCAGACCATCTCCAGCCTGTCCAGCAGGGGCGTCCACGCCAGCCTGCCGAGCAGCTCTCCCTCGCACCCGCCGGGCCTCATTCGCCGGCCTCCCTCGTCCTGCGGCGCTTGCCGGGCTGACTCCTCCGCTCCGGTTTCCCGCCGGGGCGGCTCTCATTCTTCGGCGTGGGCTCTGCGCCCCTCTTCAGCTCCTCGAGGCCCAGCCGGAACTCCTCCACCTTCTTCAGGTCCTCGGCGGCGGCGTGGGCCGCCTGCCGGGCCGTCAGGGTGTACCCGGCGGTCGCCCCACGGATGCGGGCGGCGACGGACGGGTCTCCCTCCTCCGGCTTTCTGACCATCATCGAGAAGGCGGGCATCCGCTCGATGCCCACGGTGGAGCGGACGTAGCAGTGGTGGACCGGCAGCGACACGATATCCTCCTCGGTCACCCGGTCCTTGCCCAGCTCCCACACCAGGTGACGGGCGTCGGACCCGGCAACCTGGAACACGGCCAGGCAGCCCACGTTGGCGAGCAGGGTGTCCCGCATGGTGCGGGAGAGATCGTCCAGCTTCGCCAGGCTCTGGGTCGCCAGGATGAAAGAAGCGCCGAACTTGCCCAGCTCGGACAACATGCTCTCGTAGTCCACGCCGGGCATCGACTGCATCTCGTCGACGACAACCAGCGCGCCGCGCCGCTCCCGGAGGGCCGTGCCTCCCTGTTCCCGTATGACCGAATCGACCAGGTTGAGGAGGGACGCGCCCACCAGGGCGGCCACGTCCCTGCCCACCGTTCCCTGGGACGTGGAGACCAGCAGGATTCCGCCGTCGAGGATGGTCTCCCGCAGGTCGATGGTGGAGCGGCGCTGGCCCAGGATGGCCCGCGCCCGCTTGGAGGATGCGTAGTAGGAGAGGCGGGTCTGCACGGGGGCCAGGGCCTCGGCGCGGTACTGGCGGTGCCAGCTGCCGAAGTCCCTGGTCCACCACTCCAACAGGTAGGGGTCGGAGACCTTGGCGAGGACGGCGTTCCGGTACGGGTCGTTGGACAGCAGCCGCAGCCCGTCCAGGATGGTGTGCTGCTCGTCGGCGTCGGTCGTGGGGTGCTCGTTGGCCTCGTGGAGGGTCTTGACGGTCTGCTCCAGGATGGACTGCATCCTCGGCCCCCACTGCTCCCACAGCCCCCTGGCGACGCGCACCACCGAGTCGGCGGTGCGGTCCCGGTCGGCGAAGATGCGGGTGTCCAGCAGGTTGATGCCGGGCGCCCTCGTGTGGTCCGACAGGTCGATGAGCCGCACCCGGTCTACGAGGGACTCCGGCACGTGCTCCAACAGTCCCGCCACGAGGTCTGTGTGGGGGTCTATGACGATGATGGCGTCGCTGTCCCTGCCCTCGGCCTTCTCCTTCATCTTGTGGGCGACGAGGTGGTGCATGAGGGTGGACTTGCCCATGCGGGTGCGGGCCACGTAGAGGTGGTGGCGGCGGAGCAGGTCCTCGGGGAAGCGGATGGGCATGGGCTTGCCCGCCGTGGTGTCTCCCACCAGCGCACCTCCCCTGACGCCCCTGGCCGACGGCGTCAGCCCCCTTGCGCCGGAGCGCTCCACCAGGGGCGTCTCGTCTCCCGCTCCGGGCGGGTGCCAAAGGGCCGCCGCCTCGCGGACCCCCAGGACGCTGCGCCTCCCGAACAGGCCGGGGCCTGCGGGGTGCATCATCTCCGGGTCGGGGACGACCGGCTTCACCTTCCCCACCTTGAACCGCGCCCCGGCGGGGTTGTCGAAGTGGCGGTAGGCGAGGGCCACCGGCTCAAGCAGCTCGGCGGCCCTCTGCGCCCCCGTGTCGGCGGGCAGGACGGCGACGACCTGAAGCTCGGCGTCGAAGGCGATCCGGGAGACTTTTTCGCGTATCAGCAGCGGGTCTTCCACCCGCTTGCGGGCCTTCTTCCAGCGGTGCCAGGCCCAACCGCCTGCGAGCAGGCCCAGGGCCGCGCCAACGCCGAGAAGCGCCGCCTTCCATATCTCCCCGTCCTGCACCCACAGGTAGCCCTTCAGGGCCGCCAGCGCCCCGATGCCGAGGACGGCCATCGTCACGCCGTCCATCTGCAGGGGCTTGGTCTGGTAGGTGTAGGCGGGCTCCCTGGGCTCCATGCCGGGACGCTTGTGTGCCTTGTCCATGTGAGGCTGCGACCAGTCGGGGCCGAGGGAGCGCAGCATCAGCCGCGCCACGGTCCTCTCGCCCGGCCGAAGGGCCGTCAGAGCGCCCAGGAGGGCGATGAGGGGGTCCGAGCCGGGGTCGAGCAGGTCGTCGTCCCTGAACACTCTCAGGGGCACGTACTCGGGGCCGTCGGCCCGCAGGGTCATCGACCACGCCTGCTCTCCGTCGCCCATGCGCAGGGGGTCGGCCTCCTCGGGCACCTCCTGGATGCGGGCCTGGGGGTAGTGGGCGGCGATCTGGCCGCGCACCACCCGGTCGTCGAGGCAGCGGGCCATGAGGGTCACGCCGTCGTCGGTCCCGGCAAGCTCCAGGGAGAAGGGTTCCGGCACCGCTATGGACTGGAGAAGGTTCTCCACGCCCAGCAGGGTGCGCTCTCCCGTCCTGGGCGGCGTCACCGCCAGCAGGACGGGGGTCTTCTCTCCGCTGTCGTCTCCAAACAGAAGTTTCTTCGGGTTCAGTTTCATGGGGGGATGCCTTCCTTTCTTTGCTTCGGTGGTGTCGTGTTGCGCCCGTTCCGTATCTCTATCGGTCTCTTGTTGCGTTCTTGCCTGTCCTACCTGTGACTGCCCGGCCGCCACTCGATGACCGCCGTCTCCTCCGGCGTCGCCTCGATGCGGACGGGGAAGCGGTTGCCCCGCGCCAGGAGCAGGCCGTCCCCGCGCGGGCAGGACAGCAGCCAGCGTTGGAGGTCTTCGGGCAGGTCGAAGGCGTCGCCCACCGTGCTGATGGCGGCGGCGTCCTGCTGGAGAAGCAGCTTGAAGGCGGCGTTCTGGAGGAGCGCCCTTCCCGAATGTCCGGTGATGGTCCTCGACGTGTCCTCGGAGAGGAGGTCCTGGACGTCCTGGGTGATGAACTGGAGTCCCAGCCGGTGCTTGCGCGCCCGCTTCGCCATGCTGACCATGAAGGCCGCGCCCTCGGGGTGCTGCATGATCGACCACACCTCGTCGACGACAAGAAGCCTCGGCTTGGGGTCCTGGGCGGCGGCGGCCCACACCGTCTCGGTGCAGACCATCGCGGCGGCGGGCCGGAGCTCCGGTTCGAGCAACCGCAGATCGAAGACCGTCACCAACGCCTCGCTGCCGAGCAGGTCGTCGCCCTCGTCGGAGAGCAGGTGACGCAGGCTGCCGGTGGCGAAGGGCCTGAGCAGCCTTGCGAGAGCGGGGTCGCCCGCCTCGTCCTCCTGAAGGTACTTGTAGAAATCTCTGAAGCCGGTGCGCTCCCTGGGCTTGGCGTAGTAGCCCGCCAGGGCGTGGTCGAGGGAGGCCCTGCGCTCCGCGCCGAGACTCTCGCCCACCATCACCTCGATCAACCGTCTCAGGCTGCCGATGCGTTGCAGCATCTCCTCGGAGTCGCCCCGCTCGATGACAAAGGGGTTCATGCCCTCGCCCGGCACGCCGGGGGACAGCACCCTTCCGCCTGCGGCGCGGGCCATGTCCGCGTACTCGCCCTCCGGGTCGATGACGTAGGCGGTGATGCCCCTGGTCAAGCCCCTGAGCACGCCCAGCTTGGTGGCAAATGACTTGCCGCTTCCCGACCGTGCGAGGACGGCGGTGTTGGCGTTCAGGTGCGTGCCGTCCCAGGGGTCGTAGACGACGGGGGAGCAGGCCCTCATGTCGATGCCGTAGAGGGTCCCGGAGCGGGTGTCCAGGTCGGGCGGCGAGAAGGGGAAGAGCCGGGCGATGCTGGACGTGTCCAGGCTGCGCCAATCGGCCACGGCGTTCAGAGCCAGGGGGAGCGTGGACAAGAGACCTTCGCGCTGCCGGAAGGCCAGGGCGTCCAGCTTGCCCAGGGTCGCGCCGAAGTGGGCCTTCGCCCGCTGGGTCATCTCCTTGAGCGCAGCCTCGTCCCTCGCGTGCAGCGTCACGGACAGCGATGCGTGGAAGAGCCTCTCCCTGCCCCTCTGCACCTCGTCCCTGAGCCGGGTAATGTCCTCCAGGGCGATCTCCGCCTCCGGGGACATGGTGCGTCCCCGCTTGAAGGACAGGGACTGGGCCGACTCGAATCTGACCTTCTGCCACTCAAGGGTCCTCGCCGCCTGCTCAGCGGGTATGGGGCCGACGTGGACGGAGAGGTCCATCGGCGCGCCCGCCGCCATGAGTCCTTGCAGGAAGCCGGGGGCCAGCGAGCGGGGCCACTTGCCCAGGTGCAGGGAGCGGACCAGCCGGTCTCCGACGCGCATGTCTCTGCGGTTGATCTCCACCTCGACCGGCGTCTCCTCGTCGAACTCCGAGGGCGAGCCGCCGAGGGTTGCGGCCACCAGGAACATGCGAAGCTGGCGGCCCTTCAGGGCGTGGACGGACAGCCCGGCCCGTGAAAGCAGCCCGCGCAGGTCGTCGATGCGGGCCGCCTCGCACACGGCGTAGAAGCGCCGGTCGAGGATGCCGTCGCGGGCCTCCAGGTCGGTGAGCAGACGCCCGAGGGACTCTGCCGCCGCTCTGGTCTGCGGGGGAAGGTCCTCCGGCTGGGCCTGTTGCAGTTTCTCTCTCATCCCTGCCAAACGCGGCGGGTGCTGCCTGATGAGCAGCTGAGCCGGGAAGTCCAGGGCGTTGAGCGCCCCGGCGAAGGCCCCCAGCTTCGGCTCGTCGATCTCCAGCCCCATCACCTCGCAGACGCCGAGCTTCACCCCGTCCAGTCGCACCGGACCGTCGTCGTCCAGGTGCGACAGCATGAAGAACAGGGGTAGCTCGGGCGGGAGCTTGGGTTCGGCAGGGTTGACCTCCCCTGCGGGCGTCTCCTGCGGAGTGGCGGCCTCCCTCGTTGCGGTCTCCGTTCCTCGCTTAGTGATTCGTTCAAGCAGCTTCTTCAATTCGTTTTGCTCCCTTGTATCTAGGGTGTTGGGAAGGATGGGATGACGCCGTGGCTCAGCAGGGCGGCGACGCCCTTGGCCGACAGCACCAGGACGAGGCCGACCACCGCCATGACGACGGCGGCCTTTGCCCTGCCCCCGCCGCGCTCCTCGCCGCCCTCGGCCATCAGGATGAAACCGGCCCAGACGATGGCGAAGACAGCGAGGCCGGAGCCCGCGTAGGCCATCGCCGTGAGCACGCGGTCGAAGGCGGCAAGCATCGCTTCCTTCTCTGCCGGGGCCGCGCCGGTGGTAGCCAGCGCGACCCCGGCCAGAAGGGTTGCCGTCAGCCCGTGCCTCACCAGGGCCACTCCCATCCCAGCGCCTCGAACCAGCCGCGCAGCCCGTCCGCGGGCTCCTGTTCGGCTGGCGGGTCTTCCGGCTCGGGCTCCGGCAGGACCAGGACGGCGAAGGGGTCGTCGGAGCCGATTGCGACCGCAAGGCTCAGGGACTCCTCGCGGTTGCCGGTGACCGGCTCCCGCTCCAACGTCTCGGCCTTGACGTGCTCCTTGTGCAGGACGTCCACCGTCACCTCCCTGGCGATGGTGGCGCTGGGGACGTAGGCGTAGGCCGTCGCAGTGGCGGACGACGTCGTGGCGGCGGATGACTCGGTGCCGTCGTCGCAGGTGACCGTCACCGTCTCGCTGTCGTAGTCGCTGTCCCCCGGGCGATGGAGGTGCACGGTCCTGGTGACCTGCTCTACTCGCTCCGGGTGGTGGGTGAGCTGCGTCAACGGGGGGATTGGGATGCGGAGGCTCGCCTCAAGGACCACGTCCACGCTGACGGCGTGAATGGCCTCGCCCGCGGGTACGCCGAGCCGGAAGCTCGTCTCTCCGTTGGGGACGAAGGGGACGCTCTCATGGGACGCGCCGGTCGCGGCGGAGATCGTCCCCGTGATGGCCGTCACCCCGGCGTCCATGAGCGCGGTCTGGGTGACGCTCTCGTGCCCGGCCACCGTCTGAAGCTCGACCGGGTGCTCGATGCTCGTTACGCACTCGGACACGACGACTCCGCTGACCGCGCCTGGGGTCCAGCCCAGGGACGCAACTCTCACGTCGCAGAGCTCTCCCTCCAAGACTGGCAGGGGGAAGGGAAGCTGTGCTTCCTCGAAGGTCAGCGCCCCGGCCTGCCCCAGCGTGTCCTCCCAGGACACGGTGAAGGACGGCGCGGGTCCGTGGAGGGGGAGCGAGTAGTCGATGCGCTCCCCCTCGGCCAGGGTTGCCGAGCCCCAGAAGCGCAGCCACGTGCCGGTCGGCCCGCCGAAGGCCCGGACGCGGATGTCCAAGGGGGTGGCGGCCCGCAGGGTCACGGCGGCGCGGTCGCCGGAGACGGTGAGTCCCTCGACGAATATCCGGCGTCCCTCCACCGGCTCGGTCAGATCGAAGTCGATCTCGTCGCGCCAGGGCTCGTGGTCGTCGGCCAGGGCCGACTGCGGGACGGCCGCGACAGCAGCCATGAGGACGGCCAGGGCCACGACCGGAATCCAGCCCATGCGGGTCTTCCCCTTCTTGCGCAGCCTTCCCAGGCCGCGTCCGGCGCGTTTCGCCATCAGGCTCAGCGGGCCGGGGCCGCTCCTCACCGGCTGCGCCGGCGCGGGCGGCGCGGCTCTCACCAGCTGGGACACCTGCCCGGCGTAGACCCGCGCCCCCAGCCGGTACTTCAGAAGGTCGGCGGCCACCAACGGCAGCCGCCGACCGCCTATCTTCCCCACGACCATGACGATGCCGACCAGTCCGAAGAGGACGGCAATCCCCATGCGCACCTCGGACGGGCCTACCGGGGCGTAGCGGTATGCGCCGTATGAGATGGCGCACACCGCCACCACCGCCACGATCTGCGGGAAGGTGAATCCCAGCAGCACCCGGTCCTCGGCCTGAACGTGAGTCGGTACCTCGTGTTCTCTCATGTGTCTCTCCTCCTCGCGTCGGGCTTAGCTGGTACCGCCGCCGGTGGTGGTGCTGTCGCCGCCGCCGGGGGCTTGCGGTTCGGGCAGCGCGTCGTCGATGTCGATTCCCGGGTCCACGACCGCGTTCATCACCAGCTCCACGACGCCGTAGGCGACCAGGGCCAGGACGATGCCAGCCAGGGCGGTCATCATTGCGCTCTTGCCGCGCTCCATCTGGTGGGGCGCTCCGCTGGCCGTCAGGTACAGGTATGCGCCGTAGATGAAGAATCCGACGCCCACCGCTCCCACGATCCCCAGAAGGATGCCCACCAGGTTCGATATGGTCTGTGTAAGCTCTTCCATTCGTTGTCTCCTTTCTGCTGCCGATGGCCCTCTTACGGCCCCGGCGTTCGTCTATTCATCTCCCCGCCTCGGTGACTCCCCTCTAGCTGCACATTGCTTCGCCTCCGTCGTGGTATTGGTCGGCGCTCTGTCGTTCGCGCCTGTGTGATTTCGTTGTCTCGGTCGGGCTACTCGCCGCTGCTCCTGGGCTCTCCGCCGCCGTCTCCCCCTGCCGATGGGGTGGCCATCGACGCTGCCGAGCTCAGGCCGGAGGCTGCCGCCGACACCCCCGCGCTGGCCGCAATCGCTCCCACCGCCATGCCTCCCGGCCCTCCTGCCGCCCCGCTCATCAGGCCGATGGTCTTCGCCGAGCGCATCATCGAAGCGGGCAGGTTCATGCCGAAATAGAGCATCGAGAGCCAGGAGTCGAAGGTCCCGGCGTTTCCCATCATTGAGGGCACCCGGGTCGCCATGTAGACGAAGGCTAGGGACATGAGCAGCTTCCAGATCAGGTCCTGCACCGGCTCGAAGGCGGCGACCGACGCGAACTCGTTGAGGAAGCCGATTCCCAGGGCCAGGGCGATGAGTTGCACCGCCTGCTGGAACACCGTCGTCATGAACAGCCTTAGCCAGTGGCGGCCCCAGCCCGCCGTGTGGGGCAGAATCCACAGCCCCAACGCGATTGGGGCAAGGGCCAGCAGGATGTCGATGAGGGCCAGGCGCAGCACCATCTGGACGATGACGTAGAGGACGAAGAAGCCGTAGACCAGGTAGAGCAGGGCCAGGAGCTGCGCCATGCCCACGCTCCCGGCCTGGACGGCTTTGAGGAAGGTGTCGAGGGGAGCCCTGAGCAGGTCTCCGGGGGTGACGTTGAGGGAGACGGCTATGAACCCCGACACGGCGTCGGCCACGTCGAGGACCAGGGCGCACCACCACAGGGACGACGCGGCGGCGACGAGTCCGAGCACCAGGCGGGGCACCATCTCCCGCCAGCCCGTCTGCTGGCGTCCAAGGTGCTCGGACACGATGAGACTGAGGCCCATCCAGCCGAGGATGACCACCAGGGCGCCGGTTGTTATGGCCCATACGACCATCCACGCCTGCTTCACCAGCTCGTGGGCGTAGGTGAGGTCCGCAGGGGTGCCGGTGAGGATGTCGCTCATCGGCTACCCACCCCCGCAGTTGTCGGCGTCCTCGCCGGACGCCCGCTCAACGACGCCGCAGAGGGTCCCGTGGACCCCCTCGATCACCCAGCCGGCGAAGGCCCTCGCCCACCGCGCCGGGTTGAGGGCGGACAGAATCTTGTCCCAGATGCGTCCGGGTTCGTGGATGGGGACGACGGCGTAGAAGTCGCCCCGCTTCCCGTCCTCGGCGACGGCCAGCATGACCAGCAGGTATGCACGGTCGCGGTCGAGGTCGGGGTGGTCGTCCAGGTCGGGGTACTCCCATGAGTACTCCCAGCCGTCGCTCCTCTTCTTCTCGCCGCCCTTGACCCGGTACATGGCGCTGATCCAGTCGCCCGTATCGGCGTCCCTGACCGCGTAGAAGAGGTCTGCGATCTCCCGGTCGAAGATGGGGCGGGCGACGAACTCGCCGCCCTTCTTGCGCTCCACGAAGTCCCGGTCGGCGTTGACGAGGGTCAGCTCGTCAGGCGGGGCCTGGGCCCGGGCGATCCCGCTTGAAGGGACGGCCACGAGCGCCGCCAGGAGCAGCGCGGTTGCCAGGGGAATCAGCCGCCTGAACGACCGGAGTTTTGATTTCAGCGCCAAGATGTTCACCTCTCTGCGTTTTGCTGCGATGCGTTTGATTGCATCGCTCGGCAGAGAGTGTGAACAACCGGATCGCCCCGCATAACTACTTGGAGGCGTACCCACATGTGCGCTCCCGGAGGCGTACTCACATGTGCGTCCCTGGAGGTGTACTCACATGAGGGGTCTTCCAAGCCCTTATGCAGACGCCCCCATCCGTGATGTCATTGGGCTGTACAGAGAAATGAAGGCAGTTGGAAAAGTCCAAGTGGGGTCGTGGGCAAGCTGAAACTGGGGGAAATCACCCCCCTACAGGACGTAAACAGTGAACACTTCGACTTGCGGGTACGTTCCGGACTGCACTCGGGTAAGCCGAAGCTGGAAGTTGGGTTCTTCCAAGGTCTGGAGGCAGGACTGGACTTGGACTGGCCCCGTTGGAAACTTGGAGGCCTTGAGAGAGGAGGAGTGACCGATGAATACGGGAAAGCCGGTGTTCGAGAAGAGCAGGAGCGTCCAGGACATGCAGCACATGCGGCTGATGGCGCTGCTGAACGAGCTGGTGCGGGACAAGGGAGTGATGAAGGCGACGCAGCTGTTGGGGGTGGACTACAAGACCCTCACCGCCAGCATGGAGCGGGGCAGGCTGTCCAGGCGGATGCGCAGCGTGTTGGAGAAGGCGCTTCTGGAGGGGGAGGGCTCGCCGGCGGCCGAGCAGAGGGAGCGCAACGACAGCCTCGATGGGCGGGTGACGGAGGTCGAGGGCCGGGTGGACGCGCTGGGCAGGGACACGAGCAAGGGCCTCTCGGCGGTCCGGGGCGACGTGAAGGCGCTGGGGGACGAGCAGGCCCAGATGGGGCGGCGGCTGGCGCAGCTGGAGTCGGGCCGGGCCGCTCGGGACGGGGCCGCGCCGGGAGCTGGAGCGCAGGCGAAGCGGGGGTCCCCGGTCAGGCGGGAGTTTCCCGACCTGGTGACCATCGAGCCTGCCGACGACGACGCGGACGTGTTCGGGAACGCCTGGCCCCTCATCGTCGAGTGGCGGGAGTTGAAGGCCGCGCACCCCAACCGGGGCGGGGGCCTTGAGTGGCTGGCGACCCAGGAGCGGCTGTTGACGGTGGAGCTGGCTCTGCTCGAAGAGCACGGCATGACGCTGCCCCCGGAGACGTACCCGCTGCGGGGCTTCGAGCGGGACGAGCAGACCAGCTGGCGCAGGACCGCGCTCTACGACACGCGGAGAGCGCGGCGCAAGCGGGAGCTTCTGCGGCGTCTGACCCTCGGTCTGCTGTGGCGGTAGCCGGGCGGCGGGTTCGTTGTGAACTTTAGTGAACGATTTGGCGGCAATCTGCCGGGGGGGTCTTGCAGGCCCTCTTTTGCGGCGCCGGGAACGGCGACAATGACTGCACTGTTTGGCTTTTGACCAAGGTTTCCGACCATAGAAACCTGGGTGCGCGATCCCTGTTGCACGGGTCCGACTGGAGGATGATTCGCTCTCCCCCGGTTGCCCACGAGGGAATGCTGCTGAAGCGGAGTTGACGTTGGTCCTTCGCAGGCAGCACGGATCGAAACGACGGATTTGACGTAGCTCTCCGTCCTCGGTCCAGTCCGGCGGTTGGAGTGATAAGCCCTTCGCCCGCTGGACACCCGTTCAGCGATTGGAGTTGATCGCTCCTGCCGTTGGGAACCAGTCTGCCGGTTGGGGTTGATCGCTTCACTCGCTGGGCATTGGTCTGGCGAATCGGAGTTGATCGCTCCATTCGTTGGACTCAGGGCTGGCGTTGGGAGTCGATCGCTCTCGCCGCTGGACAACTGGGACGGAGCGCGCCTTGTGCTTCGTCCTCCACAAGTCGGTCGGAGTGCGTCTGTCGCTCCGCCGACTCCTCATGCCCGCGGCACGGCTGACACGCAGCCGGGCCGCAGCTTCGACATGCGCCGGTCTGCCGTTGAAAGCAGGCTGGCCGCTTCACGTCTCGCAGTTCTCCCACTGACGTTGTTCACCCTGGGCCGAGCTGCGTCTTCTGTCATGCGTCGGTCTGCGGCCACGTCGTGGGCCGGCCGCTTCACCTCTCGCAGCTTCCCCCAACTCTGACGCTACGCACCCTGGGCGAGCCGCACCTTCTTCACCTGCGCCGTCCTGCGATGAAGTCGTAGGACGGTCGCTTCCCCCGTAGCAGCTCCCCGGCAGTCGATTTCCCGGCGAATCACCCTGGGCCGGGCTGCGTCTTCTCTCACTCCCACTCCGTCTCTCGCGTCCGGCATCCGACCGTGGGCGGAGTGCGTCCAGCGTCAACCCCATCACGAAGTACCCGCGCCACGGATGCCTGCACGGGTCAACAACTGAAAGGAGGCGTCTATGCACGTCAACGAGGTCCATCGCCGCTGACGGCGGGGCCTCCGGTTCTCACAACACATCCCCATTCACAAGGGTCGTCCTCGTTCGCCGGGGGCGGCCCTTCTTCTTTGCCCGCAAGCGGGCGCAGGCCAAAGGCAACACAACACAACAGAAGGAGGACGGACCGATGACGACGGCAACGATGGCAACCGGAACGAGGACGGCGGAGAGCGAGCTCAGGGCTGCGGCCAGGCGGCGCGGGCTCACCATGAAGGAACTCGCGGCCCTGATGGGCGTGGGCGCGAGTTACCTGTCGCGGATCGCCAACGGGGGCAGTCCGTGGACGCCCAAGATGCGGGAGAAGGTCGCGGCGGTCCTGGGAGAAGTCCCCGGCCAGGGCATCGTCTACCGCCAGGGCGGCGTCGTGACCGGCGAGAGCAGCTTCATCCGGGAGCGCGCCCGCACGTTGGGCATGACCATGAAGGACCTGGCCGATGAGGTGGGCGTCTCCTACAGCTACATGACCCAGGTTGCCCGTGGCCGCCAGAACATGGGCGTGAAGGTCCAGACCAGGGTCGAGTCGGCGTTGCACGGTCCGGCGAAGGTCGCGCCCGCCACGTGCGCCCACCGCCAAGGCGTCGTCGTGGCCGGGGAGAGCAGCTACATCCGGGAGCGGGCCAGGGAGCTGGGCATGAACCTGCGGGACCTGGCCGACCGCGTGGGCGTCTCCTACGGCTACATGTCAATGGTGGCACGGGGTCATAGCAACATGGGCGTGAAGGTCCAGGCCAGGGTCGCGTCGGCGCTGGAGGCCCCGGTGAAGATCGCTCCCGCGCAGCCCGCCAGCATCGACCGGGAGGCGATGTGGGACCGGATGGACGCTCACGGCTTCAGCCAGAACGAGACCGCCCGGCGAGCGGGCATCAGCTCCTCGTACCTCTCCCAGATCATGAACGGCAAGTCCTCCCCGTCGGCGGGCGTGCTGAAGGGGCTGCACGGTGTCCTGTTCCAGCCGACGAAGGCGGAGCGGGTCATGCCCGCCGAGGTGAAGGTGCTGGGCTGGCGGAAGGGCGAGCGGAGCGGGATGGTGGTGCACGGCGCGGGCGGGCCGGGGCGCCGCGGCAGGTCTGGAGGCCCCGCC